>CAWCIJ010000006.1:0-107255 GCA_963795615.1 uncultured Nitrospiraceae bacterium | reverse complement strand
CGACAGGTTTGTAGCGACCTGTCACCTGATTTCTTTTTTGGGGTGCGCGTTCAGGTTGGGAGGTGTGGCGTGGCCTGAGCGACCGTCCGCCGGGAGCGGTGGGATCCCCGCCGGCGTCCGAAGAAGGAAAGCCGGTACCGACCACCGCACCATGGTCGCCAGACCATGGCGACGGGAATATCGGAAGGCTTCCAATTCGGAGCGCCGTGGAAAGGGTGCCGCGAGAGGCGTGGGAGCGAGTGGGCATGCCACACGACCTCCGCCTTTCATTCGGGGGAGGGGGGTAACGGCTGCTCGCAGAGGACCCGCTCTCTTCCTGGGATGGACCCGTTGCGGGTCGAGAGCCGCCTGAGCGGTCAGTGCTGCTACATAATCGGAGAAAAACTGAGGGCCCGCGGTTAGTTAGATAGGGCGCAGAACTAATCTGCTTCTGGCTCGGAACTTCCGTGCTGGTGGCTGACCCGGTCTTCGTCGAACAGCTCTTCCATCTCTTCCGCAATCATGTCGCGATCGTCTGGAACTGAGATGAGCGGGATTTCCTTCCGGACCTTCGGCGCCGGTTCGGGCGACGACGATTCGGGCTCAGGTTGTTTGGGTTTGTCGCTCATGACCAGAGTATACACTACGGTCCGGACAAAATGGGGAGCTATTCGAAGGCTTCTAAAGAAGATGGTTCTGGAAACTGGGCTTGGCATGCCTTGCAGGTCACAAAGTAGATTGCTTCCCGGACCGACATTGTAATCCGGAAGTCCAGCTCAACCCCTCTTTGCTTGCAGGTAGGGCACGGTATTTCCCTTAAGCGATACGGGATGTCCGGTTGTGTGCGCCTGTAAAAGTCCATGTCCGTGTAAATCGGGAAATTATAGCGACATTTCAGGCAGATCCCACGACATTCCCCATCGGCTTGAACAAAGCGCCGATCAATGGCGAAGATGTTGGTTTTACAGACGGCACAATTGACGGTCTGCAACCGTTTTTCTGCGTCCTCAAGGCTGATCCGGCTCATGCTTCGTTTCCCATTCCAGTCAATGTTCACAATGACACGTTCATATGCTGAAGTATAGCGGCCAATCAACCGTAGCCGCAATGAGGAAGATTCATTGAATGATTTCCTTGACCATGGGGCCCTCGATCCTATACTAGCCATACCATGCATATGGTGACCAAGCGGCTCATTGTTGGAAATATCGATGATGCCAACCACCTTCCACCTCAAGTTGGCGGCCTTTTGATGGTCGCTGAAGAACAGGAAGTGGCTGCACCATCCCCGATTGTCTATGCGAAGATCCCGCTAAAGGAGTTCGGCCCGCCAGATCCCTCCGCCCTGTCTCAGGCGGTGGATTGGATCGAGACGCATATTGGTAAGCACCGCATCATGGTGTGTTGTCGCGCCGGTATGGGACGGTCGGTGTCGGTGGTCATTGCATACCTGTGTTGCGTCGACGGGTTGAGCTACGAGGAAGCCGTGAAGCTCGTGCTGACCAGACGACCAGGGGGGGTGCCACTTCCAACATTGGCGGAGGCCATTGAAGCGGTGAGAGCGATTCGTCTCGTTCGCGCGAACCTTTCGTCAGACGCTATTGACGCGTCCAAAACCAAATCCGCCCAATCGTAGTTTAGGTCCTGGTATCCCTTCATGACCGCGTTCACATCAGCAACCTGACCCCCTTCCTCGATAATCCGAGTCACCATTAATCCGAGTCACCATTTTTCCAGCGGTTGGTGCCCAGTTGCCTTCTGATCCTTCGTCGTGTCCTAATAACGGCCTTATACATATCTTGATCCCACATCGGATCAGGGCCCACTTGAAAAGGGATCGGACTTATCCTTAGATTTTGACTATGCCGGAACTACCCGAAGCCGAAGTTGCGGCGGCTCAGCTCCGAACAGGTACGGTGGGCGCTGTGGTTCGCGAATGCTGGGTTGGACGGTCCGATATTGTCCGTGAAGGATATCAGACCCTCCCCTGGTATCAGGCGAGTAGAATCGATGCGGTTCAACGCCATGGCAAATCCGTAGTTCTTTCATTTTCAAGAGGAGGAGAAACCCGATTCTTGGTGGCGGAACTAGGAATGACCGGACTCCTTCTTTTTCATTCGGCGCCTGCACGATCTCCTCAGCATACACACTTCGTGATGCATCTGACAGAGAGCCGCGAGCCGGAGCTACGCTATTGGAATCCCCGGCGGTTCGGGCGTCTGTATCTTCTGGATGCATCCGGTCTGGAGCGCTACCTCAGACGGCGATTCGGTTATGAACCCCTGACGATGACTCGCCAGGAGTTCGGAAAACTGATGGCCTCATGCAGAGGACGACTCAAAGCTCTGCTTATGCATCAACAGAAAATTGCCGGTATCGGTAACATCTATGCGAATGAAATACTGTTCCGGGCCGGCCTCCATCCGAGCCAAGTTGCCTCCAGGGTGAAGCCTGATGCGATCAATCGATTGTACGACGTCATCCGGGATGTCCTCCTTGAAGCAGTTGAGTTCGGAGGCTCCAGCGTCCGGGACTATTTTGCTCCTGATGGAACACTAGGTACCTATAGATTATTCCACCGCGTATACGGAAAGGCAGGCGCACCCTGTCCGAACGAATGTGGTGCAACGGTTCGTCGGGTGATGGAAGAACGTAGTTCCTTTATTTGCCCTAGATGCCAGCCAAAGAGCGGCCGCCGCCCAAAAACAGTCTCTTGACTTCTTCGTCCTGTGTTTCGTAGACTCTTCCCCCCGGTTGCAATAGATTTCAATGCTTTAGCCAAAATTCAAAGTAGCCTCCTCGGCTGTAGGACTTCTGTGCTCGCATCGTGGGCCCTTTGGAGGATTGAGCTGATTCCAAGAATTCGCTACTGTAGCAGTCCTTTCTTCACCTGACGAATCTCAAAGGAGTGGTGAGCCATGGCAAAAGTTCTGGAAGGCCCCGGGATGGGGTTGATGAAAAAGTGGGGCATCAACGTTCCCAATTATGTCGTTGTCGCCTCCACGGAAGAATTGACCAAGCTCGGACAGGCCAACGACTGGCTGAACCGGTCGAAGCTTGTCGTGAAGGCTCATGAGGCGTTAGGCTCACGCTTCAAGTTAGGACTTGTCAAGGTGGATCTGAATCTCAAGGGCGCCGAAGCGGCCACCAAGGAAATGATCGGGCGTCAAATCGGAAGCATTACGGTGTCACAGGTTATTGTCTCCGAGATGATCGCACATAAAGACGAATACTACTGCGCGGTGAAGTCCACTCGTGATGGGGCGGACGTCCTCGTGGCCAACTGCGGTGGGATAGAAGTGGAGTCCAATTGGGATCGTGTGAAGCGACTATCCCTCGAAGTCGGACAGGCTCCGTCGGTCGACGCGCTGGAGCACCTTGCCAAGGATGCCGGTTTCACCGGGGCGCTGATCAAGAAAATGGCGGATTTCGCTGCAAAAATGTTTGCCTGTTTTGACAATGAAGATGCGCAGTATCTGGAGGTCAACCCGGTCGTGACGCGCCAAAGCGACGGAGAGTTGGTGGCATTGGATGCAGTCACGTTGCTTGACGGAGATGCCAAGTTCAGACATCCGGATTGGAGTTTTCCGTTCGCTGCGGAGTTTGGGCGTGCCTATTCAAAGCACGAACTTGAAGTCATGGCGGTGGATTCAAAGATCAAGGGGTCCGTGAAATTCATCGAAATTCCCGGTGGAGATACGGCGATGCTTCCGGCCGGCGGCGGAGCCAGTGTGTATTATTCTGATGCCGTGGTTGCACGAGAGGGAAAACTGGCCAACTACGCTGAATATTCGGGGGATCCTCCTGATTGGGCCGTGGAAGTCTTGACGGAAAAGGTCTGTTCGTTGCCAGGGATCAAGAACATCATCGTCGGCGGTGCGATCGCCAATTTTACCGATGTGAAGAAAACGTTCGGTGGCATCATCAACGGATTTCGCAAGGCCAAATCCGATGGGAAGCTCACAGGTGTCAAAATCTGGGTCCGTCGTGGAGGGCCACGAGAGAAGGAAGGACTCGACGCGATGCGAGCGCTCAGTGAGGAAGGTTTCGATATCAATGTATTTGATCGATATACACCACTGACGGATATCGTCGATAAGGCGCTCCAATCGACCAAGTAACCTACCGACTCGACGATACGAACTTACTCACACAGGGGAGATCCCGATGAGCATCCTGGTCAACAAAGACACCCGCATAGTCATTCAGGGTGGGGCAGCCGGAGTGAACGCCGCCCGCCGCATGGCCGAATTTTGTTATCTCATCAAACGTCCATTGTCTGTCGAGGCGTTTGTGTATCCGCCGGATACCGGGAAAACGAACGAAATACCTTTCGGCAGCGGGCTTTTGGCTATTCCAGTGTACAGAACAGTCGCCGAGGCCACCAAGAACCATCCTCAGATCAACACGAGTCTGGTGTATATCGGGGCTGATCGGGCCATGGCGGGTGGTCTCGAGGCGTTGAACGATCCCAAAGTTCAATTGGTCTCCATGATTACCGAAGGGGTTCCTGAAAAAGATGCCAAGATTCTTGCACGCCAAGCCGTTAAACTCGGCAAGATATTCAATGGCCCGTCGTCCATCGGTATTATCTCCGCCGGTTCCTGTCGTTTGGGAGTGATCGGTGGCGCGTTCGACAATCTAGTTCTCTCAAAGCTCTATCGAGAAGGCTCCTTCGGTGTGATCACCAAATCAGGCGGTCTCTCCAACGAGATCATATGGATCTGTTCTCAATTTGCTGACGGTATCACCACGGCAATCGGTATCGGCGGAGATGCATATCCCGGGACCGATTATGTTTCCTATTTGGAAAAGTTCGAGCAAGATCCCCAAACAAAGGCTGTCATCATGGTTGGAGAGATGGGTGGAGATCTTGAGGAGCGTGCGGCCGAGTGGTACGGCGCCAAAAAGCGACGGATCAGACTCCTCGGCGTGGTGTCAGGATTCTGTCAGGAAAGTCTTCCGAAGGGTATGAAATTTGGGCATGCGGGTGCCAAGGAAGGCATGAAGGGAGAAGGATCGGCTCGGGCGAAGGCTGATGCGCTCAAGAAGGCCGGCGCAATCGTGCCGTCTACATTCGGGGCGCTCGGCCCGGCAATCAAGGAAGCGTACGAGGATTTTGTCAAGAAAGGTCAGATCGTACCGGTCACCGACATCAATCCTGAGGAGCTTCCAAAGTTGCCGAAATCGGTCGAGGAGGCGATGAAGTCCCAGGAAGTCACGGTAGTACCGCTCATCCGAACGACGATCAGCGACGACCGGGGCGACGAACCGCTGTATGACGGCTACCCTGCCTCCGAGCTCATTAACAAAGGGTATGAAATACCACACATTGTCGGCTTGCTCTGGGATAAGCGGTTGATCTCGAAGCAGGAGGCTGAAATTATCAAGCGGATCATCATGCTTTCCGCGGACCATGGTCCTTGCGTGAGCGGAGCCTTTGGGACCATCCTTGCGGCCTGTGCAGGCATCGGGATGTCTCAAGCGGTCGCGGCCGGGTTGATCATGATCGGCCCGCGCTTCGGTGGAGCGGTGACTGATGCCGGTCGGTACTTCAAACATGCGGTCGATCACAAGATGGGCGTCGATGAGTTCTTGAATTATATGAAGAAGAACGTCGGGCCAGTTCCCGGCATCGGCCACCGAGTCAAGAGTCTCCGCAATCCCGATAAACGAGTCAAGGAACTCGTGGGATATGTCAAAGGTCTCGGCATCAAGACGCCGCACCTCGATTTCGCACTCGGCGTCGAAAAGGTCACGGCTGTGAAGAAAGATAACTTGATCCTGAATGTGGACGGAACCATGGCGGCCGTTCTGGTCGATCTTGGATTTCCGGTGGAGAGCCTGAACGGGTTCTTCATCCTGGCCCGTACCATCGGCTTGATCGGCCACTGGGTCGATCAGAAGCGTCAGGAGAGCCGATTGATTAGGCTCTTTGATTTTCTCGTCAACTACGCGGCGCCGAAACGCCGAGAAGTTCCACCGCTCAAATAACGAACCCATCCATGTCTGCGTCCACACCTTAAAAGAGGGCTTGCCATGTCGCTTCAAATAGCCAAACAACTGTATGCCAAAATGCCGGACGTGATCGCCAAGGCCAGGAAGAAATTCGGGCGCGGATTGACGTTGGCTGAGAAAGTTCTGGTTTCTCATGCCGACAACTTTGACACGCAGGTCTGGGAGCGTGGCAAGGCCATGTTGTTTCTCCGTCCTGACCGCGTGGCGATGCAGGATGCAACCGCGCAGATGGCCATGCTGCAATTCATGCAGGCGGGAAAGAAGCAGGTTTCGGTTCCCAGCACGATTCATTGTGATCATTTGATCCGCGCCGAGGTGGGGTCCCAAAAGGATCTCATGCGGGCTGTAGATGAAAATAAAGAGGTCTACAATTTCTTGGCTTCTGCGGCGAAGAAGTACGGCATCGGATTTTGGAAGCCAGGGTCCGGCATCATCCATCAGGTCGTATTAGAGAACTACGCTTTTCCTGGAGGATTGATCATCGGTACCGATTCGCATACCCCCAATGGGGGCGGACTCGGCATGCTTGCGATCGGGGTGGGCGGTGCAGATGCCGGAGAAGTGATGGCGGGGCTGCCTTGGGAAGTGCTGCATCCAAAATTGATCGGGGTTCGACTGACCGGCAAGTTGTCCGGATGGGCCTCGCCGAAAGACGTCATTCTCTATCTCTGTGGTCTCCTGACCGTGAAGGGGGGAACGAATAAGATCGTTGAATATTTTGGCCCCGGAGCGGACACGATCAGTGCAACAGGTAAAGGCACCATCACGAACATGGGTGCTGAATTGGGGGCGACGACGTCGGTATTTCCATTCGATCAGAAAATGGTCGCCTATCTCAATCTGACCGATCGTGCGGATCTCGCGAATCTCGCTCTTGCCAATAAGGACCTCTTGGTTGCAGATCCGGACGTGTTGCAATCTCCCGAGAAGCATTTCGATCAGGTCGTCGAGATAGACCTTTCCAAATTAGAGCCGTATGTGGTCGGACCTCACACGCCGGATTTGGCCAGGCCGATATCGAAGATCGCCGCCGAAGCGAAAGAAAAGGGGTATCCGGTCGAACTCAAAGCCGCATTGATCGGGAGCTGCACCAATTCTTCATACGAAGATATCAGCCGATCGGCGCATATTGCCCGACAGGGATTGAAGGCCGGCCTGAAAGCCAAGACCGCATTTCTCGTTTCTCCAGGATCGGAACGGATCTACCACACGATGAAACGAGACGGCTTCATGGAAACCTTTGAACAGATGGGTGCTACGGTTCTTGCCAATGCATGCGGGCCTTGTATCGGGCAATGGAAGCGAGCTGATGCGGTCAAGGGCAAAGCCGATTCTATCGTGAGTTCATTCAATCGGAACTTTCCGGGTCGAAACGATGGAATCAATGAAACGCTATCGTTCCTCGCGAGCCCGGAAGTGGTCACCGCGTATGCCTTGACGGGTAACCTGGGGTTCGATCCCGTTCACCAAACGCTGAAAGCGGCAGATGGCAAGGAATTCAAGCTCGATCCGCCTCAAGGTGAAGAGTTACCCGCCGAAGGATTCGCCAAGGGCGAAGAAGGGTATATCGCGCCGGCAGAAAACGGCGACAACCTGACGGTGGTTGTTCCTCCAACGAGTGAGCGTTTGCAGCTGTTGCAGCCGTTCCCGCGATGGGACGGCAAGGATTTCGAGAAGTTGCCGCTGCTGATTAAGACTAAAGGAAAGACGACGACCGACCATATCTCTCCTGCCGGTCCGTGGCTCAAGTTCCGTGGTCACCTCGACAAAATCAGTGACAACATGTTTCTTGGAGCGAACAACGCATTCTCATCAGAGCCGGGCAAGGGCACAGATGTGCTGACAGGAGAATCAGGCCTGACGATGGCCCAGATTGCTCGCCGCTACAAGGCGAAGGGTATGGGGTCGGTCGTAGTGGGCGATGAAAACTACGGCGAGGGAAGCAGTCGCGAGCACGCGGCGATGTCCCCGCGCTTTCTAAATGTGAAGGTCGTCATCACGAAGAGTTTTGCACGTATTCACGAGACCAATTTGAAGAAGCAGGGGATCTTGGCGTTGACCTTCGCTGACCCGAAGGATTACGAGAAGATCGAGCAGCAGGACCGCATCAGTGTGACCGGGCTGAGTACTTTGGGTCCGGGCAAGCCGGTGCAGGTGACCATCCACAAGGCGGATGGAAAGTCGCTCACCATGCAGGCGAACCACAGCATCACGGAGCAACAGATCGCGTGGTTCAAGGCTGGTTCGGCGTTGAATGCGCTGAACTAACAAATAGGGATAAGAGGGGGAACCATGAGCACGAAAGCTTCCAAGATCATTTATACGAAGACCGACGAAGCCCCGATGTTGGCGACGTATTCGTTCCTGCCGATCATCAACGCCTTCAGCAAGGCAGCCGGTGTGTCGGTGGAGTTGCGGGATATTTCATTGGCCGGGCGCATTCTCGCGGTGTTTCCCGAATGCCTGACGCCGCAGCAGAAGCAGGCGGATGCGCTGTCTGAATTGGGCGAGATGGCCAAGACGCCGGAGGCGAATATCATCAAGCTTCCGAACATCAGTGCCTCGCTTCCCCAGATACAAGGGGCCATCAAAGAATTGCAGAGCCAGGGCTACAAGCTTCCAGAGTATCCGGAAAATCCTAAGGACGATAAAGAGAAGGACATCAAGGCTCGCTACGACAAAGTCAAAGGCAGTGCTGTCAATCCGGTGCTGCGCGAAGGCAACTCCGATCGTCGCGCGCCGCTTTCGGTGAAGGCCCATACCAGGAAGCATCCGCATAAGATGGGAGCCTGGAGTTCGGACTCCAAGACGCACGTCTCCCATATGAAGGGCGGGGACTTCCGGTCCAACGAAAAGTCCATGACGATGACTGCGGCGACCGATGCCCGGATCGAGTTCATCGGCAAGGACGGCAAGACGACCGTGCTCAAGCCGAAAGTGGCGCTGCAGGCCGGGGAAGTCATCGATGCCACGTTCATGAGCAAGCGGGCCCTCCGCCAGTTCATTGAGGAGCAGATCGAAGATGCCAAGAAAAAAGGCGTGCTGTTCTCGATCCACATGAAGGCCACGATGATGAAAATCTCGGATCCCAAGATCTTCGGTCATGCCGTGACGGTGTACTACAAAGACGTGTTCGAGAAGCACGGCGAGACGCTGAAGAAGCTGGGCGTGGATCCCGACAACGGCATCGGCGACTTGTATGTCAAAATCAAAAGCTTGCCAGATGATCAGCGCAAAGCGATCGAAGCCGACGTCCAGGCTGTCTACCAGAAGCGGCCTCCCATGGCGATGGTGAATTCCGACAAGGGGATCACCAACCTGCATGTGCCCAGCGACATCATCATCGACGCTTCTATGCCCCCGGTCATTCGCGACAGCGGCAAGATGTGGGGTCCTGACGGGAAGCTGGCAGACACCAAGTGCGTGATCCCCGATGCCAGCTACGCGCCGGTCTATCACGAGGTGGTCGAGTTCTGTAAGAAGCACGGTGCGTTTGACCCGAAGACGATGGGCAGCGTGCCCAATGTGGGTCTCATGGCGCAAGCGGCCGAGGAATACGGTTCGCACGACAAGACTTTCAAGGCGCCGGGCAATGGGACGATCCGCGTGGTGGACGCCTCGGGAAAGACGCTCCTGGAGCACCAGGTTGAAGAAGGCGATATCTGGCGGATGTGTCAGGTGAAAGACGCGCCGATTCGGGACTGGGTCAAGCTGGCGGTGAATCGTGCGAAAGCTACCGGATCTCCGGCGATTTTCTGGTTGGACAAGACCAGAGCGCACGATGCGCAATTGATCACGAAGATCGAACGCTACTTGAAAGATCACGATACGAAGGGGCTCGATATCCGGATCATGACTCCGGCCGATGCGACGCGCCTCTCATTGGAGCGGATTAAAGAAGGGAAGGACACGATCTCCGTGACGGGGAACGTGTTGCGCGACTATCTGACGGACCTGTTCCCGATTCTCGAAATCGGGACCAGTGCCAAGATGCTCTCGATCGTGCCCTTGCTGAATGGGGGCGGGTTGTTCGAAACCGGCGCCGGAGGCTCCGCGCCCAAGCACGTGCAACAGTTCCAAGAGGAAGGCTATCTGCGGTGGGATTCGCTCGGTGAATTCCTTGCGCTGGCCGCCTCATTGGAACATCTTGCCAAGGTCGCGAACAATCAAGCGGCAAGAATTCTGGCCGACACACTCGATCAGGCCAATGCGAAGTTCCTGGAGAGCAACAAGTCTCCAGCCCGTAAAGTCGGCGAGATCGATAATCGCGGGAGCCATTTCTACCTGGCCTTGTATTGGGCTCAAGCGTTGGCCCAACAGACGCAGGATAAGAGCCTGGCGGCACGCTTTACCAAGATCGCCAAGGACATGGCGGACAATGAAGCCAAGATCTCGACCGAATTGCTCGGTGCTCAGGGGAAGCCGGTCGATGTCGGCGGGTATTATCATCCCGACGATGCCAAGGCGTCGAAAGCGATGCGTCCAAGCGCGACATTGAATGCCATCGTGGACGCGATTGCCTAGTCGGTAACAGGCGTAAGGGGTTAGGCGTCAGGCGTGAGGGGATGTTCTTCAGCCCCTTACGCCTCACTCTTCACACCCCACGAAGAAGAGAATGGCACAAGAAGATACCAATGTCATTGACCAGCCCGAGGTGCTGAAGCCGCGGATGGTGACAGTCGAGATCGCCGGCAAGAAGTTTGATGTGCCGGAAGGTATCACTTTAATAAAAGCGCTGTGGTACACAGGCCAAGAGGTGGTGCGGGGAGCGGGGTGTCTTGGCGGCTTCTGTGGAGCCTGCGCCACGTACTACCGGACCAAGGACGATCCAAAAGTGAAGACGTGTTTGGCCTGTCAGATGGCCGTGCAAGACGGCATGTCCTATTCCATGATGCCGCCGTTTCCTGCACGTAAGGCGACCTATGATATGGCCACGTTGCAGGATCCGAAACAGGATCTCTTCACCCTCTACCCGGAGGCGCCGCTGTGCAGGAATTGTAATGCCTGCACTGAGGCCTGCCCGCAGAAGATTGACGTGCGCGAAGGTGTCTGGAAAGCCGTATTCGGCGATTTCAAAGGCGTGTCAGAGATGTTTATGGATTGCGTCATGTGTGGAATGTGCACGCCTGTCTGCATCGCGGACATCGCGCCGAATCTCGTCGCGCTCTATGTCAGCCGTGCCCAGGGGGCCCATTTCGCAGAAAAACCGGCGCGTTTGGATAAACGCATCGGCGAGATTGAAAGTGGAAAGTACACCGATGAATGGAATCGAGTACTGACCATGAATGCCGCCGAGTTGACGAAAGCTTGCGCTGAGCTGAAGTAATGGACATTCACAGACTTCAAGAGATTGTGCACCAGACACGGGATGTTCGGCGCAAGCAGACGATTCCCAAGTATTCTCCTGCTGAACGCGATGAGCTGATTAAAAAATACCATCCCGATTTCCGCGAAAGCGCATATCGCCCGATCAAGTTTGGGCCAAATACCGGTGAGATGACCGTCCGTGAGCTTGCAGCGTTATTGGAGGGCGAGAGTCCGGTTCCTCCTGACTTGGACCTCAAGCCGGATTACACGACGGATGTGCTGGTGGTGGGCGGGGGCGGCGCCGGCTGTGCCGCGGCTCTGCACGCCCATGCCCAGGGAGCCAGTGTGGTGCTGGCGACCAAGCTTCGTCTTGGTGATTCCAATACGGTCATGGCGCAGGGTGGTATGCAGATTGCCGTCGCCGACGAAGATTCTCCGGTGACTCATTTTCTTGACACGCTGAAGGGTGGTCATATGAAAAATGACCACCAGCTTCTGAAGACCATGGTCGAGGAAGGTCCTGCGATTGCCAAGTGGTTGCTGAGTCTTGGCGTACTGTTCGATCGTGATGCCGACGGCAATCTTCATGTGAAAAAAGGTGGCGGCAGCACGAAGCCTCGTCTCGTGACCTGTTCGGATTATACCGGTCTTGAAATCATGCGGGTGCTGAAGGATGAGGTGTTGAACCAACAAATTCAGCTGCTTGAATTTTGTGCTGCCGTGGAATTGCTGAGCGACAACGGGGTCTGTAGCGGTGCCGTGTTCAAGGATCTGGATAATCATCGATTCGTCGTCGTGGCGGCGAAGGTCGTCATTTTGGCGACAGGTGGAATCGGGCGGCTCCACATTCAAGGATTTCCGACCAGCAACCACTACGGTGCGACAGGCGATGGCCTCGCAATGGCGTATCGGATGGGCGCCAGATTGATGCACATCGATACGTTCCAATATCACCCGTCCGGTGCCGTCTATCCGGAACAATTGATCGGCGCGCTAGTCACCGAGGGGATCCGGTCCGAAGGCGGGCATCTTGTCAACGCCAGAGGCGAGCGGTTTGTGAATGAGCTCGACACTCGCGATGTGGTGTCCTCCTCGATTATTCGTGAATGTGAAGAAGGGCGTGGTATTCGGACAATGGCCGGCCGCGTCGGAGTGTGGTTGGACACCCCGCTGCTCGAGGCAGAGCAGGGTCCCGGTACCTTGGACAAGCATTTCCCCGCTATGGTGCTGCAATACGAACGGTTTGGAATAGATATATCGAAGGACCCGGTCCTGGTTTATCCTACGCTGCACTATCAAAATGGTGGCGTGAAAATAGACGTCAACGGCGAATCGGACGTAAGGCATTTGTTCGTTGCAGGCGAGGCTTCCGGCGGGCTGCACGGCCGCAATCGACTGATGGGTAATTCTCTGTTGGACTTGATGGTGTTCGGCAAGCGCTCCGGCACCACCGCCGCCCATCGCGCGCGGTCAATGAATCAAGGCAATCTGACCCTCGATCATTTGGTCCGATTCCGCTCGGAGGCGAAACGTCACGGCGTGTCTTCTGGTGTGGTCTCGCCGATGGTGTTGCCGGCCTATGCGAGGAAGGAATAGCCGGATGCTGAAACAGGCCCCCAACCTCGTTCAACGAAATTATGGACCCGGCCGCTTCACCATCTCAGCGGTGCGAACAAACTTGGCGCTCCTTATTCGTCACGCCGTGCGCCTCGTTGGCTGCCCGTTTGAGCATCCGTGAAAGGCAAAATCAGAATTGAAGCTCATTTCATAAGGAATCAACGATGAACGTTCATGAATTTCAGGCAAAGCAATTGTTCGCGGAATTCGGTGTTCCGGTGCTGCGGGGCAAGGAGGTCAAAACTCCACAGGCCGCTGAGCAATGGGCAGCGAAGCTCCAGGTGCCGGTCTATGTGGTGAAAGCTCAGATCCATGCCGGCGGACGTGGAAAGGCCGGCGGGGTGAAGCTCACCAAACAGCAGGCTGAAGTACCGGAGATGGCCCGAGAACTATTAGGGAAGGTTCTGGTGACACATCAGACCGGGCCCAAAGGAAGAAAGGTGCGTCGCCTTCTTATTGAGGAAGGGGCGAACATCGCCAAGGAATTGTACCTCAGTGTGCTCGTAGACCGGGAAACCGGTTGGGTCATCTTCATTGCGAGCACAGAAGGCGGCATGGAAATCGAGGAAGTGGCCGCCACATCCCCAGAAAAGCTCATCAAAGAGTCGATCGATCCGGCAGTCGGCTTCCAAGGACATAATGGACGTAACATCGCCTTTGGATTGGGTCTTCAGCACATCGAACCTGCTGTGATCAACCCTTTCGTTCAGATGTTGGGGAATTTGTATCGGCTCTTTATCGAAAAAAATTGCGCCATGGTGGAGATCAACCCGCTTGTGATCACCAAGGAAAAGACCTTGATCGCGCTGGACGGAAAGGTATCGTTCGACGACAACGCATTGTTCAAACATGCCGATGTTCAGAACATGCGTGACCTGAATGAAGAGGAGCCGCTGGAAATCGAGGCGGGCAAGAATAATCTGAACTATGTGAAACTCGACGGCAACATCGGCTGCATGGTCAACGGAGCGGGGTTGGCGATGGCCACCATGGACGTGATCAAGCTGGCAGGAAGCGAGCCCGCAAACTTTCTGGATGTCGGCGGCGGAGCGACGAAAGAAACGGTGGCAGCCGGCTTCCGGATTCTCCTCAAGGATAAGAACGTCAAAGGAATCTTCATCAATATTTTCGGAGGGATCGTGCGCTGCGAGCGGATCGCCCACGGCGTGATCGAAGCGGCCAAAGAAGTGAAGATCAAGAGTTCCGCTCGTGGTTCGGCTGCAGGGAACGAACGCGGAAGAAGGCCGCAAGCTGCTCACGGAATCGGGATTGAAGTTGGATGTTGCGGACGATCTGTGGGAGGCAGCACAGAAGATTGTTGCAATGACAAGAGAGAAGAAGCAGAGCCAAGGGCGCATGACGCATTGTGGGAGCGGGTCCTGTCGCCGAACAGCCCATCCGTCCTCGCTCCACCCATCCCCCAGTGGGGCCCTTTCGCTGCGGGCGGACGGGCGCCCAGATCGGCGCCACCCGCGAGAGAATCTGTGAACCCTCGCCCCATGGGAGAGGGAAGGGTGAGGGTAAGCACTGCAGTGATCCGAACCTCCGCGTAAGTCGCGACGACATTTCCGACCATCTCGAGTGAACATGTATGAAGTCGAAGCAGTGGTATAAGAGGTTTTACGATTATTACTACGATGATAAAGCTATCGAGAACTGGATCGGACAGGAGCGTGCGATCAAGATGGAATATGGACCCCAGCGATGATGGGTCTTCTTCGAAGAATTGGAGAGGACTTTGGTTGTGAAGTAACTGAAGAGGGGGGCGTGGCTGGCGGTGGCCGCAGCGATCAAAGGTGGGTCAAGGATAATGCAAGTCTTGTTTATATCGAGCATGAAAACCGGTGTGACGGGAAGATCGATGGCGAGATCTACAAGCTTTGCAATGATGTCAGTAAACTAAAAGTGTTGATTACTTATGTTGCTGACAGACAGTTTGAAGACAATGTCGGGCGGCTTAATCAAAAGATCCAACGACTCGTATACGACTGTAGAGCCACATTCTGTGGAGAGTTGCTTCTTGTAGTATCTGGCAATCGTGAAAAAGATTGGGAAGCACATATTTCCGTCCTTAGGATGGAACCTCTTTAATCAAAAGGCGGGCAGACATGAGTATTTTAGTTAATAAAAACACGCGGGTGGTGGTACAGGGGATAACCGGCAAAGAGGGCTCGTTCCACGCGACACAATGCAAGGCCTACGGCACGCAGGTCGTGGCGGGCGTGACGCCTGGAAAGGCCGGGCAGGAAGTTGAGGGCATTCCGGTATTCAACACCGTGCTCGAAGCGGTGCAGAAGACCCAGTGCGACACCTCATTGATTTTCGTGCCGCCGCCATTCGCGGCCGACGCCATTCTTGAAGCGGCGGATGCCGGCATTGCGTTGATTGTGTGTATTACCGAGGGTATTCCGGTGAACGATATGGTTCGTGCGAAGCGGGCGTTGCGCGGCCGCAATGTTCGATTGATCGGACCGAACTGCCCCGGCATCATCACCGTGGATGAATGCAAAATCGGGATCATGCCCGGGTTCATCCACAAGCGAGGCGTCGTTGGAGTGATTTCACGCAGTGGCACTCTGACGTATGAAGCGGTTCACCAGTTGTCGACACTCGGTCTTGGCCAAACGACCTGTATCGGCATCGGAGGTGATCCCGTGAATGGTACGAGCTTTGTCGATGTGCTGCCGTTGTTCGAGCGCGATCAGGAAACCCAAGCCATTGTCATGATCGGTGAGATCGGCGGTGATGCGGAAGAACTAGCGGCGGAGTTCATCGCTCACAATATCAAGAAACCGGTCATCAGTTTTATCGCCGGCATTACCGCACCTCCGGGGCGTCGAATGGGCCATGCCGGTGCCATTATCAGCGGTGGGAAGGGGACGGCTAACGAAAAGATGAAGGCGCTCGAGTCCGCCGGGGTTCGCGTCGTGAAGAATCCGGCAGAAATCGGAAATGCCGTCAAGCTCGCGCTGGGACGCTGATCTCTGGTATTCGACGAGGACCGGTTGTCGCCGCCGAACGGTCCCTCTCTACTTTTCCCTATCTATGCTCTCTATGACGTGTTAGGCTGTTGCTACACATCCAACTACGGCTCCTCTGCTCCTATAGGGTAGACTTCACCAGGATTGTCTGGTCCAGTCGCTGTCCAGCCTAGGAGAGCTTCTTATGCTGGTCTTCTTAATCCACGTTCGCGATCCTCAGTTCTACGCACTTCCAGCCAAGACCCGTGCGAAAAATGGGTGTATTCGAGTGATGGGGTTTCCTCCCATCGGAATCATGTCGCTCTCGGCGGTCCTGAAACAGGCCGGGCACGAGTGCGTGATGTTCGATCAAGCCAATCCAGAAACACCTAATGAAGTGATTATCGAGGCGATCAAAAAACAGCAGCCTGTACTCATTGGTTTAAGCTTTTTGAGCACCACGAGCTATCCCTATGCCAAGATACTGGCTAGACAGATCCGTGCAGCCGATACAAAGGTCAGGCTTGCATTTGGGGGCGTGTTTGCGAGTTTGAACGCTCAACTCGTCAAATTGCAGTGTCCGGAAGTCGATTTCGTCTGCCGGGGGGATGGCGAACAACTCTTATTGGATCTCCTTGGACATCTTGATGATCCGGAAGGAGTCGCCGGCCTGACTTGGATGAAGGACGGGAAGGTCGTTCAGAACGAAAATCGCCCCATGGAACGGCATCTCGATCAATGGCCTTTTCCCGATCGGGAAAGTCTTCCGCTCGATTTCGTCGAATCCATGCCGCTTGATGTCCCGGCGGTCCTCTCGATGGAACGATTCACCACCATGCAAACGTCGCGCGGGTGTCCCTGGCCCTGCGTGTTCTGCGATATCCCGATCTTCAACGAGGGGAAATGGCGAGCCAGGAGCGCGCAGCATGTGGTCAACGAACTCACATACCTCGAAGCGCATGGTTATGGGTCCGTGTATTTCGTGGACGATCACTTTCTCCTGCAGCCAAAGCGTATCGACGCAATCTGCAAAGGAGTGACGGACGCAGGGCTCTCTATTCAATGGGGAATCGAGGGTCGGGTAGACTCAGTCGCACAGCATCTCTTTCCCGCGATGGCGAAGGCCCATTGCCGGACGGTGATGTTCGGTATCGAAAGCGGCAGCCAAAAAATTCTCGACAGGCTTAAAAAAGAACAAACGTTGGATGAAGTCAGGACGGCTGTCAGGAACGCGAAAAAAGCCGGTATTGAGATCGTTCACGGATTTTTTACGGTCGGCAATCCCGATGAAACCGTCGAGGACATGCAGGCGACATTCGACTTCGCCTCGAAGCTCCCTCTCGACACATTCGGATTCAATCGGCTCTGTGTCTATCGCGGCACGCCGCTCTGGCAGGAATACCTCAAGCGCGGCCTCGTGAATGATGCGACGGACTGGTACAAATATTTCAAGTGTTCGGAAATCGATCCCACCTGTCTACCTGGTGAAATCATCAACGAGGTTCGTCAGGAGGGCCTCAAGCGACTGTTTCTCTACAAGCTCACCCATTACCCCATCCAAACCTATCGCTTGCTCCGCCGGTTTCTACGGTACATGCCGGTGCGCGACGTCGTGTACCTCATCACCAAGCCCTTTCTGGGAAAGAAGAAAGGTGCCACCAAGGCCGAGGTGCTGTCCCGTGCAGTCGAACATGCCGAGATGAAAGATGCCGCGGCGCAGCTCACGCAGCTTACGGATGAGGTGTTGCATAATGTGCTGGAGGCCTCGAGGGCCGAACGTGCGCGGATTCAACAAGAAGCGGAAGGGTTGCGAGAGTTACCGATGATCTCCACCCGCTAAGGGGATTGTTCCAGTCATTTTCAGCAGGCGGTCCGCCCAGACCCAGGGTGATCCCTCATCCTCATGTTTGCAATACACGTAGCAATCTTTTCCATTCTTTCTAGCCTCCATTAGAAATTCGCCCCATTTTTCCAGATCTTTGTCCTGGTACTGACTGCGCCTGAGACGGGCATAGACGAAATCAGCCGTGTCTCTATGCTCCGCATGGTGATCATCCGTCTCAACCGCCGCCCAGGCGACGCGAGCGCGACGCAACAGTTCTTCCACTGCCGGATCCTGCCAGCTGTCGTGCCGGAATTCCAACGCCCAGCGATGAGAGCGGGAGAGAGAAGACAAAAACTCTGCTAATCGGTCATCGTTCCGCTTGAGATTGGGCGGCAACTGAAGAAGGATCGGTCCAAGCTTCTTGACACCGGCCAATGGAGCCAGGCGTTCTACCATTGTCTGTAGGAAGGGGATTGCCTCGGGACGCAGCCGTTTGAAGTGAGTGATCTCGCGATGGGCCTTGGGCGAGAAGACAAAGTGATCCGGTGTCTGCTCGATCCATCTCTCCACTGCCGGTAGGGTGGGGAGTCGATACCAGAGACCGTCCAATTCCACCGTGTCATATCGCGTCGCGTAATATTCAAGAAAATTGGATTGCTTGAGTTCCAAGGGATAAAAGCGTTCCGGTCCCTGCCATGGTTTGTAGGAATAGCCCGAAAGACCGATGTGAATGTAAGCCATAGGAAATGAAAACCGTGGCTTAGACTGAAATCCCCCAAACGGTCTTAGCCAACAGACCAATCAGGTATGTCGTGATGACCGCGACGGAAACAATTGCGAGATTGAGGGCAATCCGACGCAGCACGCTCATGCCGGATAAGAATGCCAGGATCATGGAAACCAGCACGATCACGATCCCTGCCGTCAGAATTGAGAATCCGACGTCCTGTGCACCAAAGACAACCGGTACGACCGGCACCAGGGCTCCGAAAAAATAGCTCGCTCCTACAACCAAGGCTGCACGGATGGGCTGTTCCGGGATGTCGGTTTCGCTGGTTACCTCGCCGATAAAGTGCTTCTTCAACGCGGTGGTCGCCTTTACCTCTCGTTCTGAATTGAGGGCAAGAAATGCACCAGCCCCCATCGACAGTGCGCCGGCCACAGCCGTCGTCGAAGCGGCCGTCAAGACGGTGGCAGGATTGCTGAATGCGCCGAAGAAGCCGCTTACTGCCCCGAGGATTTCCACCAGCCCGTCGTTCAATCCTAGAAAGATGTTGCGGATCTGCTCGGCATTGATTCTATGGTCGGTCAGATTGGTGACCAGCACATCTTCATGTTTAATTTCATCCATCAGGATATTTTGTAAGGCTTCGCCCAGGGGCGCGCCACGATAGCTCTTCCACAGCGCCAGATACTTTCGCACACCGTAGACCTCGATGGCCTCGAGTGTCAGATGAACTGCGATCGATCCGAATATGCGGCATACAAAGACCATGAACGCGAGCTTGAACCGTCTACTCAGGTTGAGCCTGGCGACTCTTAAATCAAAAAACTTTTGCCAGAATTCCAAATGGCCGGTTTCGACGCGGATCAATTCGTCCAGCGTCTGTTGTGTTTGCGTATCGTGGGAGATCTCCCGTAATGCCTTATAAAGCGAGAGATCGAACAATTCGTCAAGAATGAGTATTTGCGCGAGTTTTGGATCGCATCGATGGCTGGTAGTCATGGCTGGTCTTGTGAGAAGAACTTAGGACGGACAGGAAATATAACAGAAGATGGATGATGGACGGAATTCACTCCCTATTTTAGAGCTGTGAAGGATTGAAGTGATCGAGATTGCGCTGAGATAGCACACACTTCCACTGCGGCCCGGAGCGGGTCTATCAGGATGAAAGCTGACTCGTCTCTCCCGCTTCAGCCGATCAAGAAGTAGGCGCCAAGACCGACGGCCGCGAGCAGGGCGACGCTGAGCATCGCCTTTTCGTGCCCGCACATGCCTTGCTGCGCCTTACAGACCGCCAGGGAGCACATGACTGACATAGTGTTCTCCCCCTCCATACCATATGGATAGCCAGAAACTATACGCCACTCAGAAAACTTGTCAATGACCCCTTCACGAGATTGGCCAATGTGGGCCATGTTCTCCTCCCATCCACTTTTCAAAGAGCGTAAGGGAAAGAAAATCAGCTGCGGCTGACGAATGGTGAGAATTTTCGCTGCGGCGGGTGGGTAGCGCTTGCATGCGTTCCCGCCTAGCTGCTGTACCTCACGGAGGGACGGCTGCGGTTCCCCCCAGCCCCCACATCGGAATGTGGGGGGCCTCCGATCCGCCGATGCATATCTTTGCAAGCATAGGCGGTCGGACCTCGCTCGTTCCTCCGTTCGCACATCAGCACGCCGAGACCGCAATGATGCTCACACACCGCCACAGCGCATAAGCTGACGAAGCCTAGAAATGATGTGGTAGTCAACGAAACGATTGGGCCTCGCTCTCCTAGGAGATAACGACTTTCAGCTGGAATGCCTTCGCACGCTTGTAGGTGCGCTGGTTGAGTACAGGTTGACGCCATGGCCAAACCCTCTGCGCTCGTTCCTGCCAGCTCACCGTCTCGCTGGCGCGCACAAGCTTGGTGCTCGTTATTCCTCGCACCGTGCGCCCCTTCCATCCGCGGGGTGCAGGGAGGGCAGACGCAAGCTATAGAACACCAGTCCTACTAGAGAGGAAGAATGGTATGGCTTTGTTTCTATGCTAGGAACGTTCCGAGGATGCTCCTAACGGACGATCCAACGATGCTCTGGATAGAGCATGAAGACTTCTCCATGCTGGGACATGAGATAGATTTCATGGAAAGGATGGAGACTAGGGATGCGAAAACTAAAAAGTCTTTTCTTAACGGCTGAAAGATAAAACCGCTGTGGATACGTAAACACGACGAGGACAAGGCTGCCGTTGACGGAGTATTGTTTCTTGCCTTTATCCCGAATCCTCCGAAGCGATTCGGCTAGAATGTGCACATTCTCGCTCGAATCTCTGCGACTTATCGAGTATGGAAGGACGCTTCTTTTCCTTGCGTTCATCCAAACAGACTTTGCGTGCTCTGGGTCGTAATAGACAGAGACAATCTCAATTCCTATCAATTTTCTGGTTGCAGACTCTATGCATAGTTGGTCTGGCTCAGGTGGGAATCCAGCTCGCAAGATTTTATAGTGGCTACCGGTGGCGCGTAAGAATTCTCGGGCAACAGTTTCCTCGAGTTTAAGCTTCAACGGGTCGCTGGCGATCGAAGCCAAAAGGTTTTTCTTATGTCTGTCTATAAGATCACCTTTAAGCTATTGAGAAATCTCTGAGTAGCAGCATAATTGGCGGCAAACTCGATCACCCCTATCATTTGGAACCGCACTTCATCAGGATGGCCACAGAAGCGTGCAAATTCCCAACCCACCTCCTCTAGTTGCGACTTCTGCAAACCATCTCCGAATGCTTGGGCGTATACTGGAATGCGTATCCTTAGCTCAATATCAAACGTGCTCCAGTTGGGGTCTTTCTGTGCGAAAGTCTCTATCAAAGAATAGTAAACCTCAAGAATGGCTTTGTATTCTGGCTTGTTATGGAATGAATACCAAGTTGCGTATTCGTTGATCCACCCGTTCAATAGCATGGTCTCGTACCTGATGCTTTGCCGATCGTGTTCCGACAAAGAAGCTACGGATTGATCTGAAGGGTCCTTGCTGTTCTGAGGCTTGACGATGAAATCTATGAAGGCCAGCGCGATCTGCTTTGGAGTAGCCTCACTCATGGGAAAATCGTGGGACGCGGATGACACAACCCACCTTCCTCTTAGGAGGTAAATATTGGAGACTCAGCCTTTTCTGAAGTGTCAGTATAGGGGCTCATTCCTAGAGAGGACAGAAAGTCTTACACGTCTCTGATGTTGTCATGGCACGTGTGGTTCTCCATGCTCTTACGTGGTTGTTTCATCGAACTAGGTGCTAAGCCGGCTGGCGTGCATGGGAGCCGAGTTGGGTTCGACCGTTGAGGGACTGGAGCGTCACGCTTAGAGCGTGGGGCGAGGACTGTTCGAAGTCCCGTTCGAGCATTCGGATCCGAACGGGGTGAGTTCCGCAGCCAAGCGAATGTGCCGATTACGGCTACCGAACGAGGCTCTGGCAAAAGCCGATCAGCCCGACTCAGCTCACATCCTGTTTTTCACATTTTTCCGAGGCTCTCGGGTGTCTGGGCTGCGGGAGAGCAATCTTGCGGGCGAGTGACGCTGCTGTGCGAAGCGCGTGAAGGTGCGAGGCCCGACCATCGTCGCCTGTTGAATCAGGCAACGATGGATCGGAGACCCACGCATTCTAATGTGGGGGATGGGGGGAGCCGGAGCCCATCACGGCAAGTTACAGCAGCAAGGCGAGCACGCGCCAAACCGATACCCGCAGTCTAGAGGACCGCTATGTTCCCATCTCCCAGGACATCAGATACTTATGTTGTTCCTTGGTCAACTTGTCGATGGAGACGCCCATTCCAGCCAGTTTCAGACGTGCGATTTCTTTGTCGATGGCCGGTGGTACTGGATACACCTTCTTTTCGAGTTTCTTGTGATTCTTGACTAGATATTCCGCTCCCAAGGCCTGGTTGGCAAAGCTCATGTCCATGACGCTGGAGGGATGCCCTTCCGCCGTCGCCAAATTTACGAGGCGGCCTTCGCCCAATAGACTGACCCGACGTCGATTGTTCAACGTGTACTGCTCTACGCCGGGACGAACGACGCGCTTCTTCGTGCTGAGTTTCTCCAACGCTGGAATGTCGAGTTCCACATTGAAATGTCCGGAATTGCACACGATCGCGCCATCCTTCATATTGGCGAAATGCTCACCGCGGATGACCTTGAGATTGCCCGTCACGGTGACAAAGAAATCGCCGACCGGTGCGGCCAGTTCCATCGGCATGACACGGAAGCCGTCCATCACGGCTTCCAGCCCCTTCAGTGGATCGATCTCCGTCACGATCACGTCCGCCCCCATGCCGCGGGCGCGCATGGCAATTCCTCTCCCGCACCATCCGTAGCCGGCGACGACGAGGGTTGAGCCGCAGACCAGTCGGTTCGTTGCTCGCACGATGCCGTCCATCGTGCTTTGTCCTGTGCCGTAGCGGTTGTCGAACATATGTTTTGTATCGGCATCATTGACTGAAATCACGGGGAATCGCAGCACCTTCTTTTGGGCCATGCTCCGGAGGCGAATCACACCGGTTGTGGTTTCTTCCGTACCGCCGATGACATTTCGCAATAATTCTTTTCGCTTGGAATGGAGATGCGAGACCACGTCGGCGCCATCGTCCATCGACACATGCGGCTTATGAGCGATTGCCGACTCGATGTGACGATAGTAGGTGGCATTGTCCTCGCCCTTGATGGCGAAAACGGGGATTTGCTCGTGTTGGACTAAGGCGGAAGCCACGTCGTCCTGCGTGCTGAGCGGGTTGGAGGCGCATAGCCTGACATCGGCGCCTCCGGCCTTCAGGGTCTTCATGAGATTAGCTGTTTCCGTCGTGACATGCAGGCAGGCCGTCATGCGGATACCTCTGAAGGGCTGTTCACGCTCGAAGCGTTTCCGGATCAGCCGCAATACGGGCATGGTTGCCTCTGCCCACTCTATCTTTAGATTACCTTGATCCGCCAATCGAATGTCCTTCACATCGTAATCCACAAAACCTCCTCTTGTGAGCAATCGGTACTCATGAAAAGGGGGGCGGATTCTGTCAATCCGCCCCCCCCAAAGGCCTGTTCATCCTGTGACGTAGGCTACAGCCCGGCGTCTTTTCTCAAAGCCTTCACCTTGTCGGTTTTTTCCCAGGTAAACTCCGGTTCATTGCGTCCGAAGTGTCCGTATGATGCGGTCTTCTTGAAGATCGGTCTGCGTAACTTGAGATGGTCGATGATGCCTCTTGGCGTCATGGGGAAGTGCTTACGAACGAGCTTGTCGAGGAGATCGACGGATACCTTCTCCGTATTCTTGGTATCTACCAAAACCGACACAGGGTCGGCCACACCAATGGCATAGGCAAGTTGGACTTCGCATTTGTCGGCAAGACCTGCGGCCACGAGGTTCTTGGCAATGTACCGAGCCATGTACGATGCCGATCGGTCGACTTTTGTTGGATCCTTTCCGGAAAACGCTCCACCGCCGTGGCTGCCGTGACCTCCGTAGGTGTCGACGATGATCTTTCTCCCCGTTAGGCCGGTATCACCCATCGGTCCCCCGACAACGAAACGACCGGTAGGATTGATGTGATGCTTGACGCTGGTGAGGTCGTACAAGCTTTTGGGCATGACCGGTTTGATCACGTGCTCCATGATGTCCTTTTCAAGCTGCTTGTTGGTCACCTCGGGACTGTGCTGAGTGGAAACGACGACTGTGTCAACGCGAAACGGCTTGCCGTTCTTGTATTCAACGGTCACTTGGGACTTGCCGTCCGGGCGGACCCACGGCAGAATTTTTTTCTTGCGCACTTCCGCGAGGCGGCGCGTGAGTCGATGGGCAAGGACGAGCGGCATAGGCATCAATTCGCTGGATTCATTCGTCGCATATCCGAACATGAGCCCCTGATCGCCTGCGCCTCCCGAATCCACTCCCATGGCGATATCGCCGGACTGCTGATGAATAGAGGTGAGAACCGAGCAGGTTGTGCAATCGAAGCCCCACGACGCGTCCGTATAGCCGACTTCCCGGATGACCTCGCGGATAATGTCTGGAATTTCGACGTAGGCCTTGGTGGAGATTTCACCGGCGACGAATGCAATACCGGTCGTGAGGATCGTTTCGCAGGCCACCCGGCAATACTTGTCTTGTGCGATGATGGCATCCAGGATCCCATCGGAAATCTGATCGGCAATCTTGTCAGGATGTCCTTCCGTGACAGACTCCGACGTAAACAGGTAGTTATGTCTCATTGCTCCCCCTGGAAATTGATGTTGTAGCCCATTGCCCGGAAGAAGCCCCATGCATATCAGGGCAGCGACTGGATGCGACAGAGGCTGCTAAAACTGGGCGAATCTTATAGTAGTGAGCCTCATTTGTCCACCACTCTGAAGTTTACTGAAGACCCAGGATCGACATCCACGCCTTGCTTGACAGCTCTTTGGACCGACTTGTAAGATAGCTTAAGTTTCGCGTGGTTCGCTCGATCAGTGCCGCTTCCTCCTCGGCCATCCGACCTCATGGTATCGACCCTTAAGGAGAAGCTCAACCCGTTTTACAATCCGCGCGCTGTCCTAGTTATAATAAACCTCGCAGTGCTTGATTAACGAGAACCTGAATTAATCCATGAATAATCCCGAGGCCTTCTCCGAACGCGACACATCACGATCTTCCGGTCTGGGGTGGGAGGAGTTCTCGCGGGAGGTGGTGGAATTTTTCGCGTCCATCAAGCTCGCGATGTTCCTCTTCATCGCGATTGCTATGACCGCAACGATTGGTACGGTCATCCAACAGGGTGAGCGACCGGAAACATACATTCAAGAGTATGGTGAAGACGCCTATCGCTGGTTTGTTCGGCTCGGCTTTATTGACGTTTATCATACGTGGTGGTTTACCAGTCTCCTCGGGCTTCTCTGCGTCAATTCTCTGACGTGCTTCTATAAACGGTTCCCCGCGGTCTGGCGCTCCATGCGTCAAGATCGGGTGAGTGTTGCGCTGTCTTTTATCAAAGGGATGAAGCAGCATACCGAATTCAAGGTGATGTCTTCGACTGAGCAGGTAGGCGAGCGGATTCTCCGGTTGTTTGGAGAAAAAGGGTACCGCGTACTGGTCAAAAATGATCCCGGCGACCTGACCATTTATGCAACCAAAGGCGTCATGGGGCGGGTCGGGGCACATGTGGCCCACCTCAGCGCCACGGTCATCGTGTTGGGAGGGCTATTGGGGAGTTCTTATGGCTTTCAGGAGTTCGGCGTGTGTCTTGAAGGACAGACCTACCATATTCCAAGAGGGAATTTTGATTTACGGATCGATAAGTTTTGGATTGACTACCATGAGAACGGATCGGTGAAATCCTACAACAGTACACTCACCGTAGTCGATGAGGGCGCACCGAAGATCACAAAAACCATTACGGTGAATGATCCTTTAGTGTACAAGGGTATCTGGTTTTACCAGTCCAGCTATGGCGATGCTTGGGATCAGATCGAAGTCGCTCGCGTCAATATCAAGGAAAAGACCACCGACAAAGTGCTGAAAACAGTCGATCTGGAATGGAAGAAGGAGAAGGCGGTCGAAGGTCTGCCGATCAAGATTACTATGACGGATTTCGTGGCAGACTTTGCGTTCAACTCCAATGAGAAGAAAGTCTTTTCCAAATCGGCCGAACACAGCAATCCTGCCGTTCGTCTGGCGGTCGATGAAAAAAGTTCCATCCAGGCGACCCCCTGGATCTTTTATCACTATCCGGATTTATTTGAAGTCAAAGATTCCTCCTATCAATACGAATTGATCGGATACCAGCCTAAGAAATTTACGGGGCTTCAGATCGCAAAGAATCCGGGGGTGAAGATAGTGTGGATCGGTTCGACCATGCTGGTCGTCGGAATGACCCTCTCTTCTCTTATTTACCATCGCCGGTTATGGGCCAAAGTTATCCCCCATCAAGATGGAGCCGTGGTCCACTTGGGCGGCACGACCCACAAGAGTCAGATTGATTTTCAGAAGGAGTTCAAGAAACTCACCGAAAAGATCGAGACGAAGCAGAATTGACCCCCTGCACGGAACTCCGGCACAATAACCGGACTTCAGGCGGACTAGGAGACTAAGGATAGACGACGGAGGAAAGTATGGCGCGCTCACTATTTCTCTTCGATATGACCTTTTGGCTGTATCTGGCAGCCCTGGTGCTCTACGTCGGATACCTCTTTGCGAAGCGCCCCTCGCTGCAGTTGGCCCCGGCGGGGCATCCGGTGGGCGGGTTTGATGATCGAGACGGTGCGTGGGCTACGCAGTTAGGACAGGTCGCCACCTTAGTGACCATCTTTGGGTGGATCATGAACACGTTGGCGCTGACCACACGCGCGTATGAACGAATGGAGCATTCGGGCACATTCGCCCCCTGGTCGAACCAGTTCGAGGCGATGTCGTACGTATCGTGGGCGATCATTTTGGGGTACGTACTCCTGGAACTGCGTTATGGCATCAAGGCGATCGGCGCCTTCGTGGTGGGCATTGGGTTCATTGCGATGGGGGCCGCATCACTGCTGCCCTATCGGTATCAGACAGCGGAGCCTCTGGTGCCGGCCCTCAATAGTTACTGGATCTATATTCATGTGTCCGTGACCTTGACCAGCTATGCGGCCTTTGCAATGGCGGGCGGCCTCGGGGTGATGTATCTCTTGAAGGAACGCGCGGAGAAAAAAGGCAGCCGATCACGATTCTTTGACGCGTTTCCTGATCTCGAAACAATTGATGAATTGGGGTACAAGGCGATCATGATAGGATTTCCGCTGCTCGCCTTCGGGGTTATTCTCGGAGCCATGTGGGCCAATTATGCGTGGGGTGGATATTGGAGCTGGGATCCGAAAGAAACCTGGTCACTCATTGTCTGGCTGATCTACGGGGCCTACGTTCACGCGAGGATGACCAGAGGATGGGAAGGTAGGCGGGCAGCCATCTATGCCATTTTCGGTTTCTTGATGGTCATCTTTTGTTTTTGGGGTGTCAACTTTCTGCTGTCCGGTTTGCATGCATACGCCTAACCTGTTCTGAGGAGTCGCATTCCGGCCAACCCGGCTGATGGGATGCGACGTTTCCCGAATTTCACATGGTGGAACCCTCGGTCATGACCCCGTCTTCTTCCCGGCCAAGTGCAGGCGGCTCGCGCATGGTCGTCGTGCTTGTTGCCGCGTCGATCTTATTCCTCATGTTTGCGGTGGTCTGGTTGCAGAGTGCGAAGTATGAACCGCTGACGGTCGGCAAATCTGCGCCCGACTTTCAATTGCCGGATCTGAACGAGAAAGAGATCCGGCTCTCAGACTACCGGGGCAAAGTCGTATTTCTGAATTTTTGGGCGACGTGGTGCAAGCCTTGCCGGGAGGAGATGCCGTCGATGCAGGTGTTGTACAAGAATTTTGAGAAAGATGGCCTTGTCATCCTGGCAGTCAGCATCGATCGCGTCACCACGAAGAAGGAAATCCCTCCGTTTGTCAAAGGCATGAATTTGACGTTCCCGGTGCTTGTCGACTCGTGGGGCCAAACCGATAAACGGTACAAGCTCATGGGTGTGCCTGAAACCTATATTATTGATCGGGAAGGCACGCTTAGGGAGAAGGTGATCGGTCCCAGGGATTGGACCCGGCTTGATAATCTACAGGTCCTCACGCAGTTGATGAAGCAGGGAGCTGCTGCCGCTCAATCTTCGCAACCCGCCGATCCTGCTCTGTGAGATATCGTGATGCGACGCGGCTGGATCATCTTGGGGCTGGGCACGTGGTGCTGTATCATCGTGGCTGGTGATGCGCGCGCTGGGGGTGCATTTCCTGACCGGGCGCCATCGTCTTCGGCTCTGGTTGCCGAGGGTGGGATCGTCAAGATCGGCGACGAAGCACCCAATTTTCTCCTCAAGGACTTGGAGGGTTTTCAAGTCTCGCTCGACCAGTACCGGGGAAAGGTGGTCTTGTTGAATTTTTGGGCTACCTGGTGCGGGCCCTGCCGGATCGAGATGCCGGCGATGGAACAATTGTACCGGTCGTTCGGGCGCAGAGATTTTGAGATTCTGGCGGTGTCGACCGATGCACAAGGCATGGCGGTCACGAAGCCGTTCCAGCAGGAAATCGGTTTTACGTTTCCCATTCTCCATGACGCTGATTTTCGGATCGGCCTGCGGTACGGGGCGCGTACCCTGCCCATGACGTTTCTGATCGATCGACAAGGAGTTATCCGCAATCGCATATTCGGCGCTCGCGACTGGAACACTCCGGAAGGTCGTCGTTTGATCCAGTCGCTGATGGGGTCCTCGTAGCCATGACCCAATCGATTCAATCCATCTCGCTCCTGGCTGCCTTTTCGGCAGGTCTCCTGTCGTTCGTGTCGCCCTGCGTGCTTCCGCTCGTGCCCTCCTACATTTCCTATATCACGGGATTGTCCGTTGAACAGCTGACGGATATTTCGGAGCGCAGCCGGTTTCGCAAGGCGATCATCGTGAACTCCCTCCTGTTCATCGGGGGATTTTCGACGGTCTTCGTGGCATTCGGAGCCTCGGCCAGCCTCATCGGCCAAGCGCTTATCACCTATCAAGAGCATGTCCGCCGCATTGGAGGACTGGTCGTCATTGTGTTTGGTCTATATCTCCTCGGAATCTTGAATCTCAATTTTCTGAAGACCGAACATCGCTATCAGTTTCGGAATCGTCCTGCAGGGTATGTGGGATCCTTCCTCATCGGCATCGCTTTTGCGGCAGGATGGACTCCCTGCGTAGGGCCGGTCCTGGGCACGATCCTTCTCTACGCGAGCACGACCGATTCCTTGCTGAGCGGGGTCGTATTACTGAGTTTTTACTCTCTGGGGCTGGGTCTGCCGCTGTTTCTGACTGCACTGGGTGTCGATCGATTCCTCGGCTACTTCAAAGAACTCCGTGGCTACCTGTGGGGCGTATCAACCGTGAGCGGGGTGTTGCTCATTGTGGTGGGTGTGATGATCTATGCCAATTCACTGACGATGATCACCGGCTTCCTGGAGCGCTATGGGATCGGGTGGTACCTCGGTCAATAACTTGCCTTTGTCCTCCTGTGTACGTGCTCACCGACCCGGAATCCTTCGCTTCGCACACTGCATCTCCGTCGATGCCTTATGAATAACGTCTCCGACAGCAAGGAGTACGATGTCGTCGTGGTTGGAATGGGACCGGCCGGAGCAGCGGCCGCCCATGAGCTCAGCCGGGTCGGGTTGTCGGTGCTGGCGCTCGATAAACAGAGACACCCTCGCTATAAGGTGTGTGGCGGGGGGCTGTCGGCCAGGATCGAGTCCATCATAGGTCACGAGTTCAAGACGGTGGTGGAGCATACAGTCTACGGCGTTCAGTTCGCTTACCGGGGACAAGAATCGTTCTTAATCGAATCCAGTTCGCCGATTGCCTACATGGTTATGCGCGACCGTTTCGATCAGGCGCTCGTCGAGAAAGCTCGTCGTGTCGGGACGGAGGTACATGAAGGAGAGGCAGGAGTGCAGTTTTCCCACTGTCCCGATGGAGTCATGGTGTCGACAGGTCGAGGTCGATATTACGCAAAATTCCTCATCGGCGCCGATGGAGCCAACAGTCTGGTGGCACAGCAACTGTTTCCGCGACGACGGATTCAACGCATGCCGACTTTGGAAAGCGAGGTGGAAATAGAACAAGCGGCTCCCTATCCCAGCAGTAACACCGTCCTTATCGATATCGGGGTGACTCGAAAGGGCTATGCCTGGATTTTCCCAAAGCAGGAACGGCTCTCAGTAGGAGTCGCAGAATTTCGGGGAAAGGCGAGCAGCCCTAAGACGGTGTTTGAACGTTTCGTGCACGATCAGAAGGGCCTGGCCGAGCGAGCGATCCCTCGACCGGTCGGACACCCTTTGCCGCTGTACCCCGGCCGACGTAATCATGCATCCGCGTCCCTGGTGCAAGGACAGGCCGTACTGGTCGGCGATGCAGGCCACTTGGTGGACCCCCTCTTTGGGGAGGGGATTTACTATGCGGTGCGATCAGGACAGCTCGCGGCCCGGGCAATCCTGGGGACAGTTCACAATCGAAACCAAACACTGTTCGAATACGACCATGCGCTCGGCCAGGAGATCTACCCGGAGTTCCGCGTGGCATCCCGCATGGCGCGGATCGTCTACTCTTTTCCGCGACTCTGTCACCGGCTCATGCACAATTATCAGGAAGTGATTCGACTGTACTACGGTGTGTTACAGGGCCACACCACCTACCAGGGATTCTTCGCGCAAGCCAAGGGCCTCGTCAAGCATTCCGTTCGCAGACTTCTACTCGAAGCGTTGCCTGTACACGACTAAGGACGGCTTGTTTTGAGCCCACGCGCCGGGCATGCCGGCAAAAGCGGTTGAGATGGTGTAAGAAGAGTCGGGAAAGATGCCGTCCCGGAGGGGGCAGGCCTAGCACCAGGCGCCGAGTCGACAAGAAACGAATCGTTGACTGAGAGATGCGGTAGGGGACGCCTCGACCGCTGCTGACCGTCCGGCGGACGGGAGGGCGAGCGCCGATCGGGTCGTGTTATCGGCGAGTAAATTCCCCGCGGATGGTATTGCTTGAGCCTGTTCCTGCGATTGAGCCACCACTGGTGCCGGTGGTCCCGAGGGAGTACGTTGGAGTTTGGCCAGCAACCGTTTTCCGTCTTTCGCGACCTCGCTCCCAGGATACTTTTCTACGAGCAGCATCAATTTTTCGCTGGCCCAGTCGTTCGCTCCCATTTCCTTATAACTGAGAGCCAAATAGTACAGCGCTTCCGGAGCCACCGGTTTGTCCGAATAGTCCTTCATGATTTGATCAAATCGGTGCGCGGCTGCGAGGTACGACTCCCGCCGGTAATAAAATTGCCCGACGAAGAGATGTGTCTGAGCGAGCCAGCTATGGCACTCATCGAGGCGTTGTAAGGCTTGCGCATCATAGCGGCTCCCGGGAAAGTCCTTTCTCAGCTTCTCAAACGCTCCGATCGCTTTATAAATCGGATCAGGATCGCGATCGATGGACTTGGCGATTCGGAGATGGCTCTCGGCCATGCGGAACTGAGCGTAGGATGCCAGCAGGTGGGACCGGTGAAGATCGAGAAAGTGTTGGTATTCGACGATGGCTTCGGGGAACTCCTCCTTTTCGTAAAAGGCTTCCCCTCGCTTCATGATGACGTTCGGGTCATAGTTTTTTTCGATCGTGTCCCCCAAAAAAATCTGTTCGTCGGAATTGCTCAGAACTTTCTTATCCGTTGAGGAGCCCTTGGGCGTGCTGGAGCAGCCGCCGAACCCCCAGGCCAGGGTGGTAGCGGAGATGACGAGAACAAGGGTAAGACGACTCGAGTAGCCCCTGTGCATGAACCCTTTAACGACGCGGCCTGTGGCGAACTCCTAGGTTTTCTAGCAGAAGAAATACTCAAATGCAATGAAAATGGCAAGTGCGGTTGACCCTCCAAACGACCGGCCCTATAATCCGCCAGCAATCGAGCGCCGAGTTGGTCGAACCAGGGTGCAGCAACCGTAGGTCCAGTGTGATCCGCAGCAGAGTCATCGGAACCGGCTCCTATATCACGGGCCGCAGGATCAGCAACGAGGAAATCGCCGAGCGCGTAGGTCTCACCGGTGACGCGGTGTACGACCTGACGGGGATCCGTGCCCGCTATTGGGTCGGTGAGAAAGAAGCGACCTCCGATCTGACAGTGGAAGCCTGTCGGCGCGCTTGTCATGCCGCTGGAACGACCCCGGCGTCTGTTGACGCCATCGTGGTATCCACAACCTCCCCGGACACGGTATTTCCCTCAACAGCCTGCTATGTCCAAAAGGCGTTCGGAGGAAAATCTACAATGGCGTTCGACATTGCCGCGTCGTGTTCGGGATTTCTCTACGGTCTGTCGATGGCCGACGCGATGATTCGCAGCAGACAGATTCGAACCTGCCTGGTCGCAGCCGGAGAAGTGAAGTCACGGTTTCTCGATCGAACGGACAAAGAAACGGTCGTACTGTTTGGAGACGGAGCCGGCGCCGCATTGCTCAGGGCCGACGAGGAAGCTGAGGACAACGGATCAGGCATTCTGGGGGTTCGCTTGTATGCAGATGGTGTAGGTCACGATCTGATCAAAGTCGAAGGAGGAGGCTCGCGTCTGCCCAGCACCAGGGAATCGATACAGGCGAATCGCCATGTTCTTCGGATGCGGGGAGGAGCGGTGTTTCGTCTGGCGGTCCGACGGTTGGAACGAGCCATCCTGGACCTGCTCAAAGAGTTTGGCGTGACGATGGGAGAGCTCAGTCACGCGGTGATTCATCAAGCGAATGGCCGGATATTGGAAGCCGTGCGGCAGAGACTGAAGATGCCCCCTGGACTCATGCATTCCGTCATCGAGCGATACGGGAACACATCGTCGGCATCCTTGCCTATCGCGCTGGATGATGCCGTACGCGAACGGCCGGTCAAGCCGGGCGACCTCGTGCTCCTCGGCGCCTTCGGCGGAGGGTTGACGTGGGCGACAGGACTCATTCGATGGTGACGGTATCTTTCGAAGGCATAGTCATGCGGTCATGTTTGATCACAAAGGCTCACGACCAATGTTTGGGTTGATTCCTCGCGACGAAGCGTTTTTTGAGATGTTCAAGAACGCGGCCCACAACATGATCGAAGGGAGCCGTCTGCTCAAAGAAATGATGGAGGATTTTCGCGATCCTGCGGAGAAGGCCAAGCGGATCAAGGATGTGGAACACATAGGAGACGGCATTACCCATGACATCGCGCGAAAACTGAACCAGACCTTTATTACGCCGATCGATCGGGAAGACATTCACGATCTTGCAAGCGCTCTGGACGATATCTTGGATATGGTCGAGGACATTGCCGACCGGTTTGTGCTCTATAGAGTCACCGCTCCCACCGATATCGCCGTCAAATTGTCCAACATCCTCTATCAGTCGGCGGTCGAAGTCGGCGCGACGGTCGCTTTGCTGGGCAAGCCGCATCCTGATGTGAATGAGTGCAGTGTGCGGGTCAATAGTTTGGAAAACGAGGCGGACCGGGTCTCCCGGGATGCGATCTCGCTCCTGTTCGAAAGAGAGACCGACCCGATGTCCGTGATTAAGTGGAAAGAAATCTACGAGAATTTCGAAGCCGGAACCGACCGGTGCGAGGATGTTGCAAACATCCTGGAGCGCATTGCGCTGAAGCACCACTGAGGGGCGGAGAGTCGAGGTCTGATCCTAATCACGTTGCCGATTACCACACCTCTCTCGCGATAAGAATTCTCCATGCCGGAATTTGAAAGCATGCTCGTGCTGACCATCTGCCTTGCGCTGTTATTCGATTTTTCGAATGGATGGCATGATAGCGCCAATGCCATCGCCACGGTCGTCTCGACCCGTGTGCTGAGTCCTCTGACCGCTGTGTTACTCGCGGGTGTGTTGAACGTGGCCGGAGCGTTTTTCTCAACGGCAGTGGCGAAAATGGTGGGGGGAGGAATCGTATTTTCCGACGCCATCACCCATGCGGTCGTCGCTGCGTCGCTGAGCGGCGCGATCCTGTGGAATCTCTTTACGCTCATCCTGGGATTGCCGAGCAGCTCCTCGCACGCGCTGATCGGGGGGCTCGTGGGATCGGCCGTCGCCCATGGCGGGTGGGCGACCATTAAATTAGGTGGCCTGCGATCCGTGTTGGAAGCTATGATTCTGTCCCCGCTGTTCGGTTTTGCAGCCGGGCTGCTGCTCATGGTGGGGATCAGCTGGACATTCTTCCGGGTGCCGCGGAGCATCGCGACCCGACTCTTCAGTCGGTTGCAATTGATCTCCGCCAGTTTCATGGCGTTCAGCCATGGAGCCAATGACGCTCAGAAGGTCATGGGAATCATTACACTGGCACTCCTATCCTCCGGCCACTTGCAGACGGCGGAAGTGCCGGGCTGGGTGATTGCCAGTTGCGCCGCTGCAATGGGTCTCGGGACAATTGCCGGCGGCTGGCGTATCGTCCGTACCTTGGGAATGGGCATCGTCAAACTGGAACCGGTTCACGGCTTCGCTGCTGAGACCGGCGCCGCCGGGGTCTTGCTCATGACCGCGCATATCGGACTTCCTGTCAGCACGACCCACACCATCACCTCGGCCATTATGGGCGTGGGAGCAACTCAGCGGTTGTCAGCGGTGCGGTGGGGCGTCACCGCGAAGATTGTCAGTGCCTGGATATTTACCCTGCCCGGAGCTGGATTGTTGGCGGCGGGAGTTTATGCTCTCATGGTCGCTGTCGGCTGACGTTCCGCGAATGTCGGGCTGGTGACCGGCAGCTTGACGATGAACCGGCTTCCTCTCGGCTGGTGTCCTTCCACCCACACGCGTCCTCCATGTCCTTCCACAATATGTTTGACGATGGCGAGTCCCAGGCCGGTTCCCCCCAGTTCCCGTGACCGTGCTTTGTCGACGCGATAAAACCGTTCGAACACGCGGGGGCGATCGGCATCCGGGATCCCGATACCGGAGTCCGACACTCTGACTTCGAGGACCTGCACGTTCTCTGCGTACGGGTCGTCAGCGACGCGTAGATCAACCGAGATGGTCCCTCCGTCGGGCGTATACTTCACGGCGTTGTCGAGCAGATTGATAAACACTTGGACGAGTCGCTCCTCGTCGCCGATCACCAGCGGGAAGGCTTCGGGAAACGTCAGGCTCACCGTATGGTGCTTCTTGTCCGCGAGTGGTCTGATGAAGGCCACGGTCCGTTCGAGCACGGCATGGAGATCGACGGGGTCGCGTCTCAATAGGACTTGCCCTGATTCGATCTGGGACAGCTGTAACAGATCGTCGAGAAGCAGGTTCAAACGGTTGCTCTGCCTGAGAATAATGTCGAGAAACTGCGAGGCCGTGTCGGGGTCAGCTTTCCCGCCGTCAATCAGGGCCTCGACGTATCCCTTGATCGAGGTCAGCGGTGTGCGCAATTCATGCGACACGTTGGCCACGAAGTCCTTTCGGATCTTCTCCAGCCTTCGCAGCTCGGTGATATCGTGAAAGACCAGGACGACGCAGGCCTCGTTTTCCAGTCGACCTCCCGCCATGGAGGCTTCAACGCGCAGGCACCGACCGTTCGGGAACAGCGTGATTTCACCGCCTTCGTTCGACCGGGTCTTGAGTACAGTGGAGACGAGATTCCCGAGTGCTTCATGACGGATGACTTCTCCGTAAGGACGGCCGCGACAATCGGTTCGATTCAACGCGAACATCCGTTCAAGGGCAGGGTTGACTTGAAGAATGACTCCGCGATAATCGAGCACCATGATGCCCTCGATCATGGCGGTCAACATGGCCAGCAGTTGCGCACGATCTTCCGACACTTCCTTGATCTTGGCTTCCAGCTGGTCGGTCATGTGATTGAGCGTGCGGGCCAGAAATCCGACTTCATCCTCTGATGCGGCATGAATGCGAACGCCCGTCGTTCCCCCGGCCAGTTGCTTGGCGACCGACGCCATCTCGGCCAGCGGTTTGGTAATGCTCCGGCTCAAGACAATGCTGAGCGCGACCGCCGCCAAGAATGCAATGCCGAAGGCCACGGCGAGATCCCGCTGGATGGTGCGAATGCGGTCTTCCATGGCCGTCAAGGGGAACCCCACACGGACGACGGGATACTGAGTGGGCATGTCACGATGATCGGCAAGAGAGAGCGCCAGATAGAAGGTCCGCTCCCCGGTGGTGTGGCTGGCCCGGATGTCGGTCCCGCGTCTGGACACCAAGGCCTGAGCAATCTCCGGACGGGTTGCATGATTATCCAGGTGGGCCAGTTCTGCGGAGGTCACCGAACTGTCGGCGAGCACGGTGCCGTCCGTCTGCACGACCGTGACTCTGATGCGGGCGGCACGGCTGAGTTCCTGCGCCGTGGCCTGCAGCAAGTGCTGTGGGACGGTCATGCCGGAATGGTCGAAGAGAGAACGAAGGGAGTGGGCAATGAGGCTCCCCCGGGCATCCAACATCTCGGACACCCGGATGAGCTCCGATTCTTCGACGGAACGAATCGTGAGCCAACCCGCCACTGCCAAGCCCAGGATGACAGCAGCCAAGGTCGCGAGGGTGACCTTCCACCTGATGGAAAGGTTCATACTGATGTGTCGGAGTCCCGCAGCTTATATCCGAGAGATTTTACCGAGATGATCGCGTCGTTGAGAAGAGGAATCTTCTGTTTGAGCCGCCGGACATGCACGTCGACGGTCCTGGTGGTTCCGTAGTAATCGTAGCCCCACACTGAATTCAGCAGAACATCGCGTGTGAGGACCCGCCCGACGTTCCGCACCAAGTGTTCCAACAGGCCGAATTCCTTGGCCGTGAGAGGGACCTCGCGATCCCGCACCTTGACTTCGTGACGCGAGAGATCCATCCGGAGCGAGCCGTATTGATAGCTCGATTGCGAATCGCCGGCGCTGCGATCCATCCGGCGCAGCAGTGCTTTCACGCGGGCCACCAGGGCTTTCGGGCTGAAGGGCTTGGTCACGTAATCGTCCGCCCCCAACTCGAGTCCGATCACCGTATCCGATTCCTCGGCCTTCGCGGTCAACATCAGAACCGGCAACATCGCAGTGTCCGGATGGAGACGAATCTTCTTGCACACTTCAAGGCCGTCCATCTCCGGCAGCATCAGATCAAGAATCACCAAATCGGGACGCTCCTCTTTGATGCGCTTGAGGGCTTGTATTCCGGTCGTGGCGGTGAGCGTCCGGAAGTCGTCCTTCTCGAGGTACATCTTGACGAGTTGAAGAATATCGGCGTCGTCTTCCACGATGAGGATTTTTCTATGCGCGAGTCGTGTCATGCCGGCAATTGTGACATAGTGAGGGGAGCCGCCTCAACCATGGTCCGGAGGCCGGGCAACGGACGAATATGTTGACGAGGAGGGGAGGTCTCACGTATGGTGAACTCCATGAAAATTTACTTGGCCAATCCACGAGGGTTTTGCGCCGGCGTTGATCGCGCCATCGATATCGTCGATCTCTCGCTCAAGAAGTATGGCGCGCCGATCTATGTCCGCCACGAGATTGTTCACAGCCGGCATGTGGTCAACTCCCTGCGCCAAAAGGGAGCCGTGTTCGTGGAGGAACTCAACGAAGTTCCCGAAGGATCCGTGGTTATTTTTAGCGCCCATGGTGTCGCCAAATCTGTGTGGGAAGAAGCGCAAAGCCGGCGGCTGCACGTGATCGATGCAACCTGTCCGCTTGTCATCAAAGTTCACAATGAGGTCAACCGGGACTATACCCAGGGCTACGAGCTGATTCTGATCGGGCATGCCGGGCATCCGGAAGTGATCGGAACCCTCGGCCAGATTCCGGACAAGTTTCATCTTGTCTCTTCTGTGGAGGACGTCGAGAAGCTGCAGGTCGGCAGTACGCCGAACCTGTCATATGTGACGCAAACGACATTGAGTGTCGATGAGTGCCGCGATATCGTGGCGGCGCTGCACCAGCGGTTTCCGAACATCAAGGGTCCGCATCAGGAAGACATCTGTTACGCCACACAGAACCGGCAGAATGCCGTGAAGGCGCTTTCCGAGCTGGTCGATGTCATCCTGGTCATCGGGTCACCCAACAGTTCCAATTCCAACCGGCTGCGTGAGCTCGGCGAACAATGCGGAATTCCCTCGTTCCTGATTGATTCGGCCGCGGATATCAATCGGGCATGGCTCAAGAATGCCAAGGCGGTCGGCATTGCAGCGGGGGCGTCCGCTCCAGAAGTGCTGGTCACCGAAGTGGTCGTGTATCTCAAAGCGCTCGCTCCTTCGGAAGAAGTGGAAGAATTGACGGTGATCGAGGAAGACGTCGAGTTTCTTCTACCCAAAGAATTGGTAACCATCGAACCGGCCTCGCGCATCGCCACCGCGTCCTAATCAGTCCTTCGAAGTTCAATATGTAGGGGTCCTCTCCTACGCCCTCCCCAATCTGGTGTATTTTTCTTTGCATTTATAGAGCCTCTATGCTAAGAGTTGCCGCCGTCGGTCCTCCCCCAACCTCGTCTCGTCCTGGAGGTGGCTCTTGTATCTAAAGTCATTGGAAATGCTTGGGTTCAAGTCGTTTGCCGAAGCCAAAATCCAATTTCCGGAGGGCATCACGGCCATTGTCGGGCCCAACGGAAGCGGCAAGAGTAATGTCGTCGACGGTATCCTCTGGGTGCTGGGTGAGCAAAGTACGAAAACCTTACGCAGCGAGCGAATGGAAGACATCATTTTCAACGGCACCGAACTTCGCAAGCCCCTTGGCATGTCGGAGATATCGCTGGTCATCGGGGGCCTTGCCGATTTACGCCTGGACGTGGTGGCCGGGATGCCCAGTCAACTCAGCGAATATCAGGAACTGATGATTACGCGGCGGTTGTACCGGAACGGTGACAGTGAATATCTGATCAACAAGACGGCCTGCCGTCTCAAGGACATCAGAAGCATCTTGCTGGAAACACGGGCGGGAACGAAGGGCCATACGGTGATCGAGCAAGGCCGTCTCGACCAGATCCTGAATGCATCGCCACAGGACCGCCGTGAGTTGATCGAAGAAACCGCCGGAATTGTGCGGTACAAAAAGCAAAAGGCGGAGGCGCTTCGGAAACTCGAGTCCACCCAGCAAAACCTGTTGCGCGTCCGCGACATCATTGCGGAGGTCAGGAAGCAACTCAATTCGCTCGAGCGTCAAGCGCGCCAGGCACGGTCGTTCCAGGCCCTGCAGCAGGAAGCGCGGACCTTGGAGATCGAATTGCTCAGCCGGGACTATCGGTCGTTTCGTGCCGCGCTTGAAACAGTGGAATCGGAAGCGCACGTACTCGAAGCACAGGAAGCAGAGTATTTCGCCGAACAGGCGCGGCAGAGTGCGGAACAGGAAACCTCGCGTCTTCGCATCACGACCATGGGTGATGCCATCTCGCGAGTGCGGGAGGAGTTAGGCTCGGCCGAGCAACGGCAGGGACAGGCGCTCAGTGCAGCACAGATCGAGCGCAGCCGGATCGAGCTCAATGAACAGCAGCGGGTGCAGGCCGCTCAGGAATTGGAGCGTCTTACGCAAGAACGACAGCAGGCGAACGTGGAGGTGGAACAGTTGCAGGCGAGACTGGCGCAACTGGAGATGGAGATTGTCGAACAGGAAACCGGCTACGAAGGTCTTGAAAAACAGACCCGGATCCTGGCCACGCACAGAGCCTCCGCGCTGGCCGAGGAAGAGCGTGGTCGGTTGGATGTCTTGAATCTGGCGGTGTTAGTAGCCAACACCGAACAGACGCTCACGCAATTGAGCGCGCGAGGTGAGGAAGTGGCCGCACGACAGGAGCGGGCCATGCGAGAGAACGAGGTTTTTGAGCGACAGCTGGCACTCCTGTCCGACCAACAAGATAGGTTGATGAGCCGACGCCTGGATGTGGAACAGAGCATCACCTCTCTCACGGATCGGAAAAAAGAGGTTCAGCTCGCGCTCGCACAGAGCACAAGTCGGATTGTCGATCTGGACCAGCAAGTAGCACGGCAATCAGAAGAATTAGCCGCGACCGTGTCCAGGTTAGGTGCCCTCCAGGGTGTCGTACGGGAGGAGATGGGATACGGGCGCGAGGGGGAAGAAGACCACACGGCGTTGCGTGCCTGCGAAGGAGTGCGGGACGCGTTGGCCGAGTGGCTGGAAATTCCCCCCGGTCTGGATCGAGCCGTAGAAGCGGTCCTCGGGGAGCGGGTGAGAGGATGGCTGGTTGACGATCCGGCGGTGGCTTGTCACGCGGTGGAATTTCTGAAAGGAAGAGAGCTAGGACGAGGCGCGTTTATCCCTCAACAATTACGGTGGCAGCAGGACCAAACCGTGACGACACAAGAGTGGTGGGCGGCGATCGCACAGGAACCGGGCGTGATCGGAAGAGTCGTGGATCTCGTGCGCGGGCAAGGGCATGCCCATACCGCCCTCAATCACCTGTTCGACGGCGTCGTCATCGTCGAAAGCTTGGAGGTCGGCCGGCTTCTTTGGGAACGCCATCCGTTCCCGGCGCCGCTCGGGCCGACATTCGTCACGCTGTCGGGCGAGACGATCGATGCGGCTGGGATCATTATCGGCGGCGGAGCGAGCGTGAGTGGTGGCCTCCTCCAACGGCGACGAGAGGTGCTTGAATTGGAAAGCCGGCGGAATGAATTGGAACTCGCACTGGAACAAAGCCGGCAACTCCGGGATCAAAGCGTGGCGCGGGCGGCCACGTTGCGCGAGGATGATCAGCGGACGGCTGAGGCTCTTCGCGAATCGGAGATGCTGGAATTGTCCTTACACAAAGATACCACCGGTATGGATCAGCAGCGAGGCGACTTGCAACAGCGTGCCGAAAAGCTGGCGAACGATCTCGCCGCCGGCCGGGACGAGCAGGCACGCCTGGAACAGGCTCTTCTCTCCGGCCGAGCACAACTGACGCAATGGATCGGCGAGAAGAGCGGCCAGGAAGCCACGCTGGTTCGCGTCAGGACCAGGCTCAGCGAGGTCGAGCGGGACATGTCGGCCATGCAGCGGCAAGTGACCGAAGCGCGGTTGGCCGTGGAGGGTTTGCGATCCCAACGCGAGCATGGCAAGGCGGATGTCGGGCGATTGCGCCAGCGACAGGCCGAAGCAGAAACCCGGATCATGGCGCTCGAAGAACAATTGACGACCTTGATGAGCGCGATTCAGCAAAGCCGGCAGGAGTGCGAGCGACAGGACGGGCTCTGCCTGGAATTCGGAGAGACCGTCCATCGGATCAAAGCCGAGCTGGTATCCGCCCAGGAACAGCAGGCTGAAGAGATGGACGTCGTGCGGAAACTGGACCAGGCTCTCATCGGGATCCGGCAGGTCATGAGTTCCGTCCGTGACGGCCGGTTGGCGGTCGAAGTGCGCCGGGCAGAAATCAAAACGCATCTCTCTACGCTGGAGGGCACCTTCATGGGGACCTACCAGATGGATGCCGCAATGCTCATGGACCCCGCGGTCTCCGATCCTACAGTAGAAACGCTATCTGAGGAGGCAGACGAGGTGAAGGCGCTTGCAACAGAAGGTCTGCGCGCGCAATTGCAAAAGGTGAGGGAACGGTTGGACCGCATGGGAGCGATCAACCTGGCTGCGATCGAGGAACATAGAGAACTGGATGAACGATATCGATTTCTCACGACCCAGGAGCAAGATCTCTCCCATTCGATCGGGTCGCTCAAACAGATCATTCAGCGGATCAACCGCACGACAAAAGAAATGTTTGTCTCGACGTTCAATGAGTTGCAACAGAAGTTCGGAGAAGTGTTCACCAAGTTCTTTCCGGGTGGGCGAGCAGAACTGCAGTTGGTGGAAGAGGTGCCGGAAGAAGGGACCGATCAGGAGATGAGCCATGAGCCGGGGGTGGAAATCGTGGCGCAGCCTCCCGGCAAGCGCTTGAAGAACATTACCATGCTGTCGGGCGGCGAGAAGACCTTGACTGCCATGGCGCTGCTCTTTGCAAGTTTTCTCATTCGCCCCACGCCCTTCTGTATCCTCGATGAAATCGATGCGCCGCTCGACGAGGAGAACATCGAACGCTTTACCGTCGTCTTGCGCGAGTTGTCGCGAGGGGCTCAGTTTCTGATCATCACGCATAACAAGCGAACGATGGCCATGGCCGATTCACTGTTCGGGGTGACCATGGAGGAGCCGGGGATCTCCAAACTTATTTCGGTCAGGCTGGCGGATTTGCAACCGGCGTAACCGGCGAAGTTCGACAAAAATTCCTGTAGTTTAAAGAGCTTACCTGGCCGCTTGCTTGACTTGCCTGCACCGCTCTGTTATAAGCCCTGGATGATAGCTGAGTCAGCAGCAGCGCAGCTTCATTCGGACGTTATCTGCTAAATTGATGGAGCGGTTTCGAATACCTTCCCTTCCGGTTCCTTTTGATCCACGGAACAGTATCATGCGTCTGATCAAATCGCTGATGAATCGTCTGTCCGATAGTGTCCTGCTATCTGTACCCAACAGATTGATGGCGGCGAGCGGACTGCCGGTGTTGCGGTTGAGGTTGGTATCGGAGAAGTCTACGGCATTGCCGCAAGCCGAGGGGACATCCCGGCGCCTGTCCACCCATCCGGGTGGCCAGCACGAGGCGATCGACGAGGCCATTCGGAAGAGTCAGGCGTGGTTCCTTTCCAAACAGGACGTGTCGGAAGGGTATTGGGTCGCCGAGCTCGAAGCCGACACCACCCTGACTTCCGAATACCTGATGTTACGCCGATTCATGAATGTCGTGGATCCCGAGCGGGAACGAAAAGCCGTGAGCTACTTGATGTCAGTTCAGCTCCCGGCGGGCGGATGGCCGATTTACCATGGCGGCCCCCCCGACATCAGCGCGTCGGTCAAAGCCTATTTCGCATTGAAGCTTGCGGGCGTGTCGGCTGGAGAACCGTTTATGATCAAGGCGCGGGAATGCATCCTGGCGAAGGGCGGCGTCGTGGCGGCCAATGTCTTCACCAAGATCGCTCTCGCGCTCTTCGGACAATATGACTGGCGTGGCATCCCCAGCATGCCTCCGGAAATCATGCTGCTTCCGAAACGATTCTATTTCAGCATCTATGCCATCTCCTACTGGTCGCGCGCAGTGCTCATCCCGCTGTTGATTGTCTTTTCCCATCGCCCCATCTGCCGGATTCCGGACGAGCAAGGGATCGATGAGTTGTATCTCGTGCCCAAATCCGAGATCAACTACCGGACAGTGGCGCCATTCCAGAAAGACAAGACCTGGTGCACGCCGCGAAACTTCTTTATCAATTTGGACGCGCTGCTGAAGATTTACGATCGGACTCCCGTGACCTGGGTGCGGGAGCGGGCGGTCCAAGCAGCGGCCCATTGGATGCTTCAGCGGGTGCAGGGCTCCGGAGGACTCGGAGCAATTTACCCTGCGATGGCCAACTCGATTGTGGCGATGCATTGCCTGGGCTATAAGGCCGACGATCCGATGGTGGTGAAGGCGATGCAAGAAGTGGAAGCGCTGGAAGTCCACGCCACGATGTATGAACATGGACAACGAACCGAGACCATGCATTTGCAACCCTGCTTCTCGCCGATTTGGGATACGTCCCTGCTCATGAATGCGCTCGTCGAGGCCGGAATGCCGCAGGATCATCCCGCCTTGCAAAAGGCGGCCGCCTGGCTGCTCTCCAAACAGACCAAGAAGGTGGCAGACTGGATCGTCTCGTCCCCGCTTGCGGAGCCGGGCGGGTGGTATTTTCAGTTTGAGAATGAAATGTATCCGGACGTCGACGACTCGGCGGTCGTGCTGATGGCCCTGGCGAAAGTAAGACTGACCGATCAGGCCTCGCTCCAAGCCGCGATTCATCGAGGATACCGATGGGTGATGGCGATGCAAGGTTCCGATGGAGGCTGGGGCGCCTACGACAAGGACAATAATCGGATCGTGTTCAACTACATTCCCTTTGCCGACCATCGGGCGCTATTGGATCCGAGCACGGCAGACCTTGCAGGCCGCTGTCTGGAAATGCTGGCGAGTCTGGGCTACGACAAGACGCATCCGGCGGTGGCCCGCGCGTTGGCGTTTGTGAAGTACGATCAGGAAGAGGATGGAAGCTGGTACGGCCGCTGGGGCGTGAACTACATCTACGGGACGTGGTCGGTGCTGGCCGGACTACGCGCCATCGGTGAAGATCTCTCAGCCCCCTACATTCGCCGGGCGGTGCATTGGCTCGAATCCAAACAAAATCCGGACGGAGGATGGGGAGAGTCCTGTTTGTCGTACGCAGATCTGACCCAAAGCGGAAAGGGAGAGAGCTCCCCATCGCAGACCGCTTGGGCTCTCCTGGCATTAATGTCCGCAGGAGTATCGGACTCCTTCAGTCTCGCGCGAGGCATTCATTATCTCCTGCGTCATCAGACTAGGGACGGGTCCTGGGAAGAAGTCCGTCATACCGGCACGGGTTTTCCTCGTGTCTTTTATCTTCGATACCATTGGTACTGCCAGTACTTCCCGCTCTGGGCCCTCGCGATGTACCGCAACCTCAGAACTCACGGGAAAACGAGAGCAGACGAGTTGCGGCAGCAAGTGCAAGAGTCAGGATGGTACCGGTCGCCGAGGTGACCTGCCTCCCGTCTTGCGCGAGCCCGGTTCTTCATTTCCCTCCCCGGAGACTCCGTGAAACCGATCGGGATTTTTGCCGCCACCCGGTGGGAACTCAATGCCATCCGGCGAGCCGGTCCCTCCTTCACAGCACGGTCCGTCAATGGAATCCGCTGCTGGGTCGGCGCCATCGGGGACAGGGCATGTTGGTTGATCCAGACGGGGGTCGGCCCGCGAAAAGCGGCTGCGATCAGCCGGAGCCTGCTACAAGCTGAATCCTTGTCCTGCATGGTCTCGAGTGGATTCGCGTGCGCACTGGATGCAGCCGGGGTCGGGGACGTGCTGGTAGGAACGGAAGTCATCGAACATCCGATGGGGGAATCTACCCGACTGCTTCCCTGTTCCAGCAGTCTGGCGACGCACGCGATGAACGTAGCTGATGCCGTGAAGCTTACGGCTGCGGCAGGACGTTTTGTCTCCATGGGACGCGTGGTGTGCCGCGGAGAGGAGAAGCGTGGCATCGCTCGCATGACCCAGGGACTGGGGCTCGATATGGAAAGCGCCGCGCTGGCAGCGACCGCGCAAGAAGCGGGGATCTCGTTTGCGATCATCCGCACGGTGTCGGATGTGAGGGACGAGGATCTCCCGCTTGACTTCAACCTCTTTCTCAGGCCCACTGGGTGGATATCCGGCGTTGCCTCGTGTCTGCGCGACCCTTCCAGTGTCATCGGACTATCCCGACTTCGGAGACAGAGCCACAGGGCGGGGATGCACCTGACGCAATTCTACGAGAGATTCTTGAGCGCGGAGACATTGGCCACATTCGCGTGAGTTGGAGGGAACGCTGTGCATGTGATCGCAAGAATCGGACGGATCACGTTAGGGATCATCGAAGACATGGGACGCATGTTGATTTTCATGCTGTCTTCATTCGCCTGGTTGACGCGCCCTCCCCTTCGCCTGTACCAGATCATCCGGCAGGTACACTTCATCGGTTACAAGTCCAGCTTCGTCGTGGTGCTGACCGCCGTCTTCACCGGCATGGTGTTGAGCCTGCAGGGCTACTACACGTTGAGGAAATTCGGTTCGGAAGCCGTGCTGGGGTCAGCCGTCGCCTTGAGCATCATTCGCGAACTGGGCCCCGTGCTGGCTGCCCTGATGGTGACGGCGCGAGCAGGTTCGGCGATGACGGCCGAAATCGGGATCATGCGCATCACCGAACAAATCGATGCGCTCGAGACGATGGCCATCAATCCTCTGCAATATTTGATCGCGCCAAAACTGGTGGCCAGCTTGATCGGCGTGCCCCTGCTGGTGGCGCTCTTCGATGTCGTGGGGATCTATGGCGGATATCTGGTGGGCGTGAATCTGCTCGGGGGTAACGAGGGCGCCTATTGGAGTTCGATCGAGTCGGCCGTGGAGTGGAAGGACGTCTACGGGGGAATTTGGAAATCCATCAGCTTTGGGCTCATTATCAGCTGGATCTGTTGTTATAAAGGTTTCTATACCAAACACAGTGCGGAAGGATTGGGGATGGCGACCACCGAAGCGGTCGTGCTCTCGTCGGTCATGATACTCGTCTGGGACTATTTCCTGACATCGGTCCTTCTCTGAGGATCGTAAGGCGTGAAGCGTCAGGAGGTAAGGCGAATGAACCACATTGATCAGAATCTCCTCACGCCTGACCCCTGACGCCTCACGGAGCGAATGTGATCAAACTCGTCGGTCTCCACAAAACACTGGGCGGCCAACAGGTCTTGCGGGGCCTGGATCTCACCATTCCGTCAGGGAAGCTGACCACTATAATCGGGCAGAGCGGCAGCGGGAAGAGCGTCCTGCTCAAGCACATGATCGGCTTGATGCAGCCCGACCGGGGGGAAGTGTGGATTGACGGCGCTGAAATCGCGCACTTGAAAGGACGGGCTCTCAACGAGGTGCGTAAGCGATTCGCCATGCTGTTTCAAAGCGCGGCGCTGTTCGATTCATTCACGGTTGCCGAAAACGTGGCGTTTCCGCTGCGGGAGAAGCTGAACTTGAAAGGCCCGGAGGTCACCAGACGCGTAGAGGAAAAACTGGAACAGGTCGGGTTGGTTGGGATGGGGCACAAGTTCCCCGCCGAGTTAAGCGGCGGCATGAAAAAACGCGCCGGGCTCGCGCGGGCCTTGGTGATGGATCCGGAAATCATCCTGTTCGATGAACCGACAACCGGCTTGGATCCGCTCTTGGCCAAGTCGATTCACGACCTCATCGTGACCACACAAAAGAAGTTTGGCTTTACCGCCGTCATGGTCAGTCACGAGATCCCCGAAGTCTTCGGGATTTCCCACTGGGTGGCGATGCTGCTGAACGGTAAGATTGCGGAGATGTCTCCGGCGGAGGAATTTGTGCGGACGACGAACGAGGAAATCCGGGAATTCGTGACGGCCGGCGGGACCATCAGTTTGGATAACGTGATGACACACATCCGCGAGAGGAGCTGACATGGAACGGGCAAAGCTGGAACTGGTCGTCGGCGCGTTTGTCCTAGTCGGTCTGGCCTGTCTGGGATATTTATCCATCAAACTGGGCAAGCTGGAGGTCATCGGAGGCGATCACTACCAGGTGGAAGCGGAATTTACCTCGGCCTCCGGCCTGAAGCCCGGGGCGTCGGTCGAAATCGCCGGCGTGGAAGTCGGACGCGTCAAGGGAATCGGACTCAAGAGCGACCGGGCCATCGTGACCCTGGCGATTCAGGATCAGGTGAAATTGTTTACGGACAGCATCGCATCCATCAAGACGCGTGGTATCATCGGCGATAAGTACCTGGCCTTATCGCTTGGCGGAGGCGGTGATCCGCTCAAGGAAGGGGACAAGATTCGCGATACGGAATCAGGACTTGATCTGGAGGAACTGGTCAGCCAGTATGTGCACGGCAAGGTCAACTAGCCTGAAAGGGGGCGGCGGATGAACCGACGATGGAGAATGGATGGTTTGGGGTGCTGGAGACTTGAGCGTGGCTGCAACACACCGGCGGTGGTCCGTGTCTACGTCGTGTTGTTCGCCGCTCTCTGGTTCGCTCAGCCGGTTATGGCGACGACAACGGCGACTGATGCGCTAAAGTCCACGATCGACGAAGTCTTGCGTGTACTGGGCGACAAAGACTTGAAGCAGCCGGCCCGTTCGGAGGAACGGCGGCAGCTGTTGGAAAAGGTGGTCGGCGGCCGGTTTGATTACCTGGAAATGTCCCGGCGCTCTTTGGGCGCACCGTGGAATCAGCTCAGCGATAAGGACAAGCAGGAATTCGTCGATCTCTTTCGCACACTCTTGACCAATACCTACGCCGACCGCGTGGAAACCTATTCCGGTGACGGCGTGAAATATCTGAACGAGCGAACGGAAAAGGAATATGCGGAGGTGCGAACGAAGGTGCTCTCGGGAAAGACAGAAATACCGATGGACTATCGGCTGTTGAACAAGAGCAATGATTGGCGTGTGTACGATGTGGTGGTAGACGGCGTCAGTCTGGTCAATAATTATCGGGGACAGTTCTCAAAAATCCTCCGCACGTCTTCCTATCCCGAGCTTGTCGATCAGCTCCGCAAGAAATCCGATAAGCTCAAGTCGCCATAAACCCATCGGGTCCTTGTTGTTTCGTATGCGCTATGCAGCGTAAACACGTGTTTGTTTTCCGTGTGCTGGTGGCGTGCGCCTGCCTGGTCGAGCTCTGTCCACTTGACCACGCGCGGGGGGATACGCAGATATTCCCCATCCCGTCGGTCTCAACCACCAAGAACGACGGCAACGACGTCGGGCTGATCGTGCCGATCTTGATCAGCGATCCTGACGGTGAACTCAAATACCTCATGGCGCCCATGCTCATTCAGAATTCGATCGTGGGCACCAAGGGGGCCTTCAATCTCTTTCGCTATGAGCCGGGCGGGCGGGAGATGCGATTTATCGCGTCGTTGGCCGAACGGATCGAGCGGAAGCTGCTTTTTAGTTACGCCGATCCGGCATTCAGCAACGGCAGATATTCGCTGAACATCGGCGCCACGTTCTTCAAGAACGCCACGTCACGCTTTTTCGGCATCGGCCAGACCACGCAAGGAGAAGACGAGACCAACTACACGGCGCGAGAGGCCCGTGCGAACTGGAGATTCGGGGTTCATGCCAACGAGGTGACGCAGATCTCGGTCGGACAGCGGGTGCGGCAGTTTTCAATGCAGCGGGGAGCGACCGACCTTCCGTTTACCGGGGAGGTATTTCCCGACGTCACCGGTGTCCAAGGGGAATCCATCATCATCGGTCACCGGGCGTCCTTCTATTACGACACCCGGGATAGTCTCGTGACGCCGACCGACGGCGTCGCCATCAGCGCATATGCCGAATTGAACCAGAATGTCAGGAACAGCGATCATCCCGTCTATTCTCGCTATGAAATCGAGGTGAAAAAACTATTTCCGAGCGAATCCAAGCGGGCGATCCTAGTGGTCCGTGCCGACCTTCAGGCCACGCTGGGGACGGAAGTACCGTTTTTCGAGCAATCGTCATTGGGGGGCCAGAACAACCTGCGCGGATTCGGGCTCGATCGGTATATCGACAAGCATCTTGTCGCATTCAGCGTCGAGGAGCGCATTCATGTAATACGTACCAGGATTGCAGGGGTCACCGCCGACTTTGAGGTGGCACCGTTCCTCGATACCGGCCAAGTATTTAACTCCTACAACGATTTGAGCTTTAAAGATTATCGCATGACACCGGGGCTGGGATTCCGAGGCATCGTGCGGCCTAATGTCGTCGGGCGGGTCGATTATGGGTACAGCCGCGAAGGTGGGGCTGTTTTTGCCGGCCTGGACTTTCCTTATTAGATTTGACCGGAAGCGGGTCAAAACCTCTGCGGTCCTGTAAGCCAACGTAATACTTGACAAAGAATCTACCGTATGTGAAACTGTCATCGATTTGAGCAAGCTTCAATCGCTGCTACGCCACGTCCTACGCCGAACCGCTACTTCCCATTGAGTGAACCGTCAGGTTTACCTGATCAAGGAGATTGCCTATGTCGTTGTTGAAGACCATACACAGCCCGGCTGATTTGAAGCGGCTCTCTCCGGAGCGATTTCCCCAGCTCTGCCAGGAGATTCGCGACCAAATCATCTCGGTGGTCTCAAACGTGGGTGGCCACCTTGCGTCCAACCTAGGGGTGGTAGAGCTCACGGTGGCATTACACTATCTACTGGAGACACCAAAAGACCGCATTGTCTGGGATACGAGCAACCAGGCCTATACCCACAAGCTCCTCACGGGCCGCCGAGAGCAGTTTCACTCCCTGCGGCAGTACGGAGGGTTGAGCGGCTTTTGTAAACGGGAAGAAAGCGCCTACGATACGTTCAATGCCGGGCATGCGGGGACCGGAGTATCGGCAGCGTTCGGCATGGTGGCAGCGCGCGAGCAGATGAACGACAGGCACAAGGTCGTTTGCGTGGTCGGCGACGGGGCCATGACTGCCGGAATGACCCTTGAAGCCCTGCATCATGCCGGTGGATCCAATAAGGATTTTCTGGTGATCCTCAACGACAACCAGATGTCCATTTCGAAAAACGTCGGCGCCATCTCAGCCTATCTCAACCGGACTTTCACGGGTGAGTTCTATGCCCGGGTTCGCGAGGAAACCGGGCAGTTTCTACGGAAAATCCCGCACATCGGACCGGAAATGGAGAAGATCGCTAGACGAGCGGAGGAATTGGCCAAGGGCGCTATCCTCCCGGGATTGCTGTTCGAGGAGCTCGGGTTTCAGTATGTCGGACCGATCGACGGCCACAATTTTGAGCACCTACTCCCCACGCTTGAAAACGTGGTGAGAATGAAAGGGCCCGTACTCCTGCACGTGATCACGAAAAAAGGCCTGGGCTATGAACCGGCCATCGAGAATCCGGTCTGGTTCCACGCGTGCCCGCCGTTTGTGCGGGAGACCGGCGTCCCTGCGAAGAAATCACCGAGGCCGAGCTACACGGCAATCGCCGTCGATACCCTGGTCAAATTGGCGAAGCAGGACAAGCGCATCGTGGCGATTACCGCTGCCATGTGTGAAGGAACGGGATTGAATGCCTTCGAGAAGGTCTTTCCCGATCGGATCTATGACGTGGGGATAGCCGAACAGCATGCGATTACGTTCGCGGCGGGGCTGGCGGCCCAGGGTATGAGACCGGTCTGCGCCATCTATTCGACCTTCCTGCAGCGCTCCTACGATCAAATCGTCCACGACGTGGCGACTCAGAACCTCCCGGTGACGTTGTGTATCGACCGAGGCGGGCTCGTGGCGGAGGATGGGACCACGCACCACGGCGCATTCGATTATGCGTTTCTGCGGCATGTCCCCAATATGATCGTCATGGCCCCGAAGGACGAGAATGAACTGCAACATTTGATGAAGACCGGCTTGAGTTGCGATGGGCCGGCGTCGGTCCGGTATCCGCGTGGCGTCAGTCTCGGAGTGCCCATGGATCCTGAACCGACGGCCTTGCCGATCGGCAAGGGAGAGTTGTTGCGTGACGGCAGCGACGTCGCGATCATCTCCATCGGTGTCACGACATGGCAGGCCCACAAGGCGGCCGAACGCCTGGAGCAAGAGGGAATCTCGACTGCCGTCGTCAACGCACGATTCGTGAAGCCCCTGGACAAGGAGCTGATCGTGGACGTGGCGAAACGCGTCCGGTATCTCGTGACGGTGGAGGAAGGGGCGAAAATGGGCGGCTTCGGTTCGGCGGTGCTCGAAGCGCTCTCCGACGAAGGCATCACGCACCTCCGCACCAAGCTCATCGGTCTTCCCGACTGGTTCATCGAACAGGGACCGCAGGATCTCCTGAGGGAGCGGTATGGACTCACCGCCGAGGGCATCTACGAGAGCATCAAGCAGTTGATGGGCAAGGCGGGGATGTCGGAGGATCGAGTCGGGTCGCTCACCGGCGGACATCTGCACGGTGACGAGCAGGGGAGCTGAACGCGAAGCGCGAGTGTTGAATGATGAGTGTTGAGTTATGAGTGGAAAAGACTGATTGAGACGCAACTAGCCCCAATCCGAAAATATTTTCGAGCGCCAAAGTGAGATATCCTGCGGGTGGCGTGGCGAACGGGGAGCCCCACCGCGCGGAACGGAAGGGCCCCACTGGGGGATGGGTGGAGTGAGCACGGTGGGGCTGTTCGCCGCGACAGGACCCGCGAAATGGAGTGACCAGATCGTTTCTATTTTCGGATTGAGGCTAAGAGTACCCCATGCATATCACGCGTAGAAGAACGAGACAGATCAAGGTCGGCCATACCCAGATCGGAGGCGGCGCGCCGGTCTCTGTGCAGTCGATGTGTTCGACGGATACGCGTGATGTCACGGCGACGGTCGAACAAATCAAACAGCTCGAAGCGGCTCGGATGCGAAATCATTCGGGTGGCCGTTCCGGATATGGAGGCCGCCGATGCGCTGCCGAAGATTAAATCGCAGATGACCGTCCCCTTGATCGCCGATATCCACTTCGATCATCGCTTGGCGCTGAAAGCCGCCGAGGTCGTCGATTGCGTGCGAATCAACCCCGGCAACATCGGCGCCTGGTGGAAAGTGCAAGAGGTCATCAAGGCCGTGAACGAACGCAAAATTCCGTTGCGAGTCGGAGTCAACGGCGGATCGCTCGAGCGCCCGTTGCTCGACAAATATGGGTGGCCTTCCCCGGAAGCCCTGTCGGAATCCGCACTGAACGCCGTGCATGCACTCGAAGACGAAGGGTTCACGAATCTGAAGGTGTCGCTCAAAGCGTCGGACGTCCATCATGCCGTTGACGCCTATTGGTTGTTCGCGCACCAGGCGGATTATCCCTTGCATATCGGCATTACGGAAGCCGGCACGGCGATGACGGGAGCCGTGAAGTCGGCGATCGGTCTGGGCTGGCTTCTCTCGCAGGGCATCGGAGATACGTTGCGTGTGTCGCTGGCGGCCGACCCGGTTGAAGAGGTCAAGGTCGGCTTTGAAATTCTAAAGTCGCTCGAGTTACGGCATCGCGGCATCAATGTCATCGCCTGCCCGACTTGCGGGCGCGTGGAAATCGACGTCGTGCGCATGGCCAACGAACTCGAAAAAAAGCTCGGGCATATCAAGACTCCGCTCAATGTGTCGGTGTTGGGATGTGTGGTCAACGGAATCGGCGAAGGCAAGGAAGCGGATATCGGCATTGCCGGCGGAGAGGGAAAGGGCATCCTCTTCAAAAAGGGCAAGCTGATCCGCAAGGTACCGCTGGAAGAGTTGATGGAGACGCTCATCCACGAAGTGGAAGTTCTGGCCAAAGAAAAGGAAGCCGAAGGTGCGGATCAAGATGCCCACGCAGCCGGCGGTCAGACCAATGGACAATCCGAGTGGACGGCAGTTGATTCCACCTCCAGTCAATCCTCGACGTTAGTGCGCGAGATTCACGTCCTTCCCAATCAGCGATAGCGCTGCCTCTTTTCGTTTCACACTCTGTGACAACGGACAGCGGTTGAGATACGCGCAATCTCCTGTTTATAATGCGCGCGGGGCGCCGTACCCAAGTGGCTAAGGGAGCAGTCTGCAAAACTGCGATGCAGCGGTTCGAACCCGCTCGGCGCCTCCACACCGCACTTCGATTGAACCGACGCCTATTCATCGTTTCAACGTAACTTCCGTCGGCGGAAACACCTCCAGTGATTTGTTATTTTTACTTGAGGTGATTGCCCGCGAGGGCCAAATCAAAGGGCCAAATCAAAGGGGTCTGACCCCTATGTGTGCGGTGGTTCGACACGCCGCATCTGCCGCACGCATGGGAATGTGGATTTCTGACGGAAGAACGAACCTCTACCTTGCTCTGTGGCGACCTGTTCACGCAGGGAGGCGCTGATCTCCCGCCCATCACGGAGTCGGATATTCTTGGGCCGAGCGAGGCTTTCCGGCATGGGATGGATTACTTCTCACACACGAAGAACGCCCGTGTGATGCTGGAGCGGCTCGCCTTGACAAACCCGGCAACACTCGCGTGCATGCACGGCAGCGCATGGCACGGAGATGGGGCAAAACTGCTGCGTGCGCTTGCTGATTCGCTATCGGCATGAGATGTCGCCCAACCAGGACGTTTAGGATCTTCTTGAGAATAGTGGTAGACGCGATCTGGTTCTTCAGTGCATCCAATTCTCGACTCATGTTCACTCTGAATGGGCGGAGATCTTGATCATTAAGGATGCGGGCACATGTTCTCCGAATGTGAGCGCTAGGGGAGCCTATTGCTCTTTCAAGAGACCTGAATTGATCAGATAGCTGGACAATGTTTTGGCCAGCAGCGTGTGGCCCTCCTTGGTAAGGTGACCATCGACCGGAAAGTAGAGAGCTGAGGGATGTGGGTGAGTACGAAGCGCCTCAAGGAAATCTATAAAGCGTATAGCCGGGGAAAGTGAATCGTGCAAGCGTCTGGCAAGTGCGGACGGATCTACACGGTGGTCTAGATTGCCGACGGATATCATCGCGGCCTGGATGCGTTGAGGGATAAACAGCACAATAAACTCCGCGCCGGCGCGGTGGGCGTCTTCGTGCATTCGTCCTATGAGGTCACTTGCTCCCGCTACCTTCTCTTCCCATTCCGGAGAGAATTCTCGTTGAAGATAATCAGCCGTCACTCCGCGGGCCAAATAAGTAGCAAGATAGATCGTGTCGTGAGCGTACACATAATGCTGCAACATCGTGGCTGCAGTGCTCTTAGAGAGCAGATACCTCACGAACACGAGAAAGTTACCGGAACGCCATGCCCGTTCTCTTTCTTCCATCAACCTGGCCGGCCCCAAGGTGGCCAGCCCGTCACGTAGTTTTTGCAGGCCCTTGAAGCTGGGGTCATCAAACAGGTCGTTGGGTAGGAGGCCAAGGACAACAAGTCGCGGCTTAAAGGCGAGGGCCGTCTTTAAACGCTCATGATATTGAAGTAGATCATAGCCGCTGACTCCCAGGTTGATGACCTCGACCCGGAAACCCTGATTCAGCAGCTCTTGCCTGCTTCGCCAAGCATAACCATCTTCGGCAGACACAGCCATAGCCTCCGTAAACGAGTCACCGACAAAGGCAATCCGCGAGACAAGGCTATTTCCAAACGTGCAGGGAATGACAGTTCTCAATCCACATTCATCATAACGATAGTCGACGGGTTCGGATTCAGGTAAGTGTGAGGAATAGTGGCAGGACGGACTGTGCGCATACATCACTTCAGGGTCAGGCCGGATGCATTTGTCGGCGCTTTCATCGCTCGGCCACAGGGTACGAGCAGCCAGTTCAAGTGCAGCCAGAGTCAAGGTCGGTATAAGCGCGGTAAGAGTAATGATGAGCAGGAGCCGCTTCAATGCGTCACTCGCCGGTTCCCGTTCCTCTCAGCTGCCGAAGTGGAAGGAAATGCCGAACATGAAGAGGTTGGCGCGATAGTCGGCTACGAGGTCACTTCGGGAAAAAGTGAACTGCGCAAAGTTGTATTTATATTCGATGAATGGTGCGATCTTGGGGGTCACATAGTAGCGTGTGCCGACCAAGATGTTAAAACTCGGGGCAAAGGATGCCTCCGCGCGGAAGTTTCCTTCGGAAATGTTACCGACGTTGAGACCGATCCCAATACCGGTATACGGTTCCACCTTGTATTGGTACCCGGTCAGTCTGACGAGGGCGTTGAACGCCAGCGAATGCACTAAAAAATCGGCTCCGGGAATCTGCCCTGACACAGTCGGATTACTGGAGGTTTGGACGGTTTGCTGTTTAATGCTGGGGGCGGCTCGATAGAGGTCTACTTCCCAGCCGAGCCAGTTGTATTGGCGGTCATTGACGTAGTGCCCGATCTTGAAGCCAAAGAATCCATTGGTCTTCAACTGGAGCGTTCCCGCGTCGGTCGTGTCCAGATCCGCCACATTGACGCCGCCTCCTATGGCCACGTAGTTGTCCGCGTGCGCCAACGAGTGGAGGCACAATACCAACAGGATCACCAGGATCCCGAACTGCGCTCGAAACATGCCGTCCTCCTGCCTTCCGAAACCCAAGAACCACAAGGGTCGTACTGTAACGGGCTTGGGGACTACTGGCAAGGGAGAAGTGAAACGAATACGCGCTACTGTGCGATGCATTGTGTCTCTTGTCGGTGTAAGAGTGTCGGACGGAAACAAAATCCCCGCCATGGCGATGCATCCCATGACCAGTTGAGGAGCGCGTATTCCGTATGCGTCAGGCGGTCCGAGAGAATGCGTCCGAATCCGCCGATGCGGAAACTGAAACCGTGAGACAGCAGGAAATCTTTGACCAGGCCGAATTCGGTGAAGTGTCCTGCGAAATAAGCCGGATCCCCACTTTCGGAAACAAAGTTCTCTCCGCGCCACAGGTTGACATACGGTCGCCAGCCGGCCAGATCGATTCCGGCAGAGAGAAAATATCCCCTGCCTCGCACGCTCGGTTGGGCGCTCTGCGTCGGTTCATTCTCACTGGTGAGGTAGAGGGCAATCACATCGATCTCACGAAACCATGATAAGGCGGACGAATAACGTGCCGGCTCGAACGTGAATTCCGGCCCCACTGCGGCGATCAGATTGTTGGAAGTGGGACGATCGCGGGGAATGCCGGTACCGAAGAACGTGCGTGATTCTGAATATTGTGCTCCGCCGGAATGCGCCCAGTAGACCTGCCCGTTCAAAGCGAGATTGCCGTATGCGGCCCTACCCGCATAGCCGACATCGAACTGCTCAGGTTTCTGGAACGTTTCCAGTTGATTCCAGCTGATAAAGAGGTCCTGTTGATAGTGAGGACGGTTCACGAGTAGTTGGAATCCCTGCTCGATCGGACGGGAGAAAAGAGTGGCGTCATCGAAGAGCGCGTCCACGAATGGATGGTTGCGTTTGATGGTGCCGGCGATCAAGGCGACTTCCGGCCAGAACTCATATTCGGCGGAAAGGATCGGTTGCACCGTGTGAAATGGCTGCGTGTCTCCGACCGGCAATCCGGCAAAGACACCGGCATCCAAGGTGAGTCCTGGCAGAGGGGTATAGCGCAAGACAGGCGCGAGATATTGTCCGGCAAAGGTGCTGTTCGAAACCGGGTGCCCGTTGATCTGGTCGAGGCCGGCATAGTCGATATTGTAGACATAGGTCAGCGTGTCGAGCTTGGGAGTGAATCGACGAGGGTGAGGCGGTTTCTCGGTGAGGGGCGTCGGAACTGCGAACAGATCTTCGAGTAGCCGCCGTCTTCGTCCCGTGTCCCAGTTCCAATTGAACACCAGATATTCCTGGTTTACCCATTTGAAGGTGTCCCGGTTTTGGTACGTGATTCCGTCTTCTGTAAAAAAGGCCCGGATGCGTCGCGCCTGTATGCCGAATTCGATGGAGGCGACTTCGCCGAGCAGGATGAATTTTGACAGACCGAATTCCGGAAAATTACTCGCTCGGAAGTCGGGATCGCCCTGCTGGCTCAGAAAGTTCCTGCCCTTCCAGAAGGAGACATACGGACGCCATCCGGCCAGATCGAGCCAGAACGTCGTGTCGTACCCACGGCCGCGCACGGGCGGGCTATTGTCCAACGGCTCATTGAAGGACGTGAGGTAGGTAAAGCGGATGCCGATCTGATTCCACCAGGTCAGGGCGGGAAAATAAGTGGACGGTTCGAGCACCAGTTCCGGGCCCACGGCCGTGGCGACATTGTTCAACGTATTGAAGGCACGGTCGAGTTTCAACAGCGCCTGACCGTTTCGTACCCAATGGGCTTGAGCATTGAACCGCAGCGGACCGGCCCGCAGCTGTCCCGTGTAGCCGACATCGTACCGGTTCGTCGCCGACCCGCCGAACGCTTGTTCCCAATTGATAAAGAGATCGTGACGATAATATTGTGTGTCCACAAAGATCTGTGCGCCTTGTTCGATCGGCCGCACAAATCGGTTGGCATTATCGAAGACCGCATCGTGGAAATCACGGTGCGGGATGGAGAGGGTCCCGATCAATGCAGTCAGCTCTTCCGCCGGCATATACTTGAGGCGGACAATGGGACGGACCTGCGAGATTTCAGTGTCGTGTCCGAACGGCATATTGGCAAAAACGCCGACATCCAGATCCAGAGAAGACGAGAGCCGTTTCCGCAGATACACGTTCAAGAGGCTGCCGATGAGGGTCGTATCCCGTCCCAGGCCATTGGTAAACGTATTGTCTTCCAGACCCTGCTTTTCAAGATTGAGGAGGAAGGTGGTCGTTTCGAAGCGCAGATCGATGCCGTGAAAAGTGGATGGGACGGGATCAGTCGCCTCCGCTGACGCGGCGAGTGTGTAGAGAAGTATGAACAGCGTCCATGCTGGATACAGGAAGGGCTTGTGCCACGAGGGATGTCCGGTCTGCAACACAATGGGAGGCGATCATAAGAGGGACGTGAGGTGTACGTCAATGTTCACGACATGCGGATCTTTGACGGAACCACAGTGACGATTCTAGAAATGCGCCGTGCTTCGGTGGCTTCATCATGACCGTCAAGGGTGGATGGACGTTATCGAGACAAAGCTGGATTTCTGCGTCCATCATTCTCGTGGCGGCGGCTGCGATCAGCAAAGGGCTGGGGTTTGGGAGGGAAATACTGATCGCGAATTACTTCGGAGCGACCGGGTCCGTCGATGCGTTTGCGGTGGCGTATTCTGTCCCGCTTTTTGTGGCCGGCGGGATCGGGTTTACGCTGTCCACCGCAATCGTCCCTGGCTATCACCGGATACGTGCGTCGAAGGGACCGCAGCGTGCCGCTCAGTTCCTCTGTTCCGCCGGCCTGTCCTCCGTCATTTTCTCGGTGATTCTTCTGGCCCCCCTGTGGATCGCCCCCCTCAGCGTCATGAAGCTCGTCGCTCCCGCTCTCCCGGATGCCACGCTGCGGTTGGCCGCAGATCTCATGGGATGGCTGTCCTTGTATGTCCTGGTTTCAAACGGCGTGTATGTGCTGACCGCGGTGTTCCATGCGCTGAATCATTTCAAAATTCCGGCATACAGTGATATCGCGTTCAACCTTGCCACGATTGTCATATTGGTCGGCTACGCGCTGCCGCTCGGAATTTATTCGTTGGTCCTCGGAAATCTGGTCGGTAGTCTGCTCTGTCTTGCGATCCTTGCCGGAACCCTGCTGAAGGTCGTGCCCGGCCGACCTACCGTGCATATCTCTGGGGATGACATGAGAGGGCTCCTGCCGTTGACGCTTCCAATCCTGGGATACTATGTCTGTTCACAAATCGGGGGACTTGTTGCGAACTATTTCGCCGCAACGTTGAGCGAAGGAAGTGTCGCGGCGCTCAACTACGCCAGGACGACGACCGTAGCCGTCGTCACGCTCGTCACCATGAATGTGTCGCGAGGGATCTTCCCGACCTTATCGATGCTGTCGTCCAATCAGCGAAGCGCCGAGGGACGAGCCATTGTGATCGCACTCGGGAAACTCCTCATTTTCCTGTTTATTCCCCTGAGCATCATGCTGATGCTGCGCGCGCGTGAACTTTTAAGTGTTCTCTATGTGAGGGGAGTGTTCGACGCGGCGGCGCTTGCGTCCACCGCGACGGTCTTTGTATTTCTTGCCGCGACGTTGCTGGTTGCAGCTCTTGAGCCGGTTCTGATCCGGACGAGTTATGCGCTCGCGGATATGAGAACTCCGCTCATGGCTTCCCTGGCCGGAGCCGTTGTCCTGGCGGCACTCCTGTATACCATGACGCCGAGGCAAGGGATCGGCGGTATCGGCCTGGCAATGAGTGTGGCTCTCGTCGTCCAGGTGGGGATACAAACCGTCGTGATCAGTGGAAGGCTGGGCGGAACGGTCGTCACTGAGTTGGCGAGCATGATGGTGCGCTCTCTCCTCTGTGGTATGGTGGCGATTCCCGCTTTGGTGGTCGTTCCGCTCCGTGGTGGTCTCGGTCTGGTAGCGGAGCTGGTGTTGTACGTGGCATGCTATTACGGCCTGGCGCGAATCCTGGTGCGGGAGGAACTGAAGGCATTCCTCACGGCAGTAGGGTGGAACGACCGCCCATGAGCTCCATGAAAAAACTTATTGTTTTCCAGACGTGGGGCATCGGCGACATGATCATGACGACCCCGATGCTGCGGGCCTTGCGACATCTATCGCCCGAACTCCATATCACTGTTGTCGTGGCTTCGCCGAGCGCAGCCGCCACAGTTGGAGGTTCTGATCTCTGCGACGAGGTCAGGATCTGCTCCCTTCATACCGGTTCGATCCGGGAGGTTTTCCAATTCTTCCTTCATGTTCGGGCAGGACACTTCGATGCGGCGATTATCGCGACTCGTCTATCTCCGAGGATCGCTCTCCTGCTCAGAGCCTTGACTAAGATCGCAGTCATCGCGGGGGATGGCGTGGGACCCAGATCATGGGGATATACTCATTGGCGTCAAGTAGATCGCAGCAAGCACAGGGTGATGGAGAACCTTGCCATTCTGAGGCTTCTTTACCCGGAGGTGCCGATACTGGAGCCGTATTTTCATTTGGACGAGATTGCGCGGGATGAGGCGGAAAGAGTATGGACAGTCAATCGATTGGCGGGAGGCATCGTATTGGGTATCCATCCGGGAAGCGCCGAAATCGAATGCAAAGAGAAACGCGTACCTGTCGAATTGTGCAAAAAGATCATCACGGAATTCCTGGCGGCCCTGCCGGCGGGAAGAATTCTTCTATTTTTTGGCCCAGACGATCAAGACGTGCAGCCGGCGTTTAAGACATCCGATACGCGTGTGGTCTCGATAGACCGGTTAAACCTGCGCACCGTCGGCGCACTGATCGAAAAATGTCACGTGTTTCTCAACGGTGATGCCGGGCTCGGTCATATTGCTGCGGCAGTGGGAGTTCCAGTCGTGACGGTAGCGGGGCCAACGGATGTAAGACAGACAAGACCCTGGGGCAGTAACCATTCCGTTGTGACGACTCACAAGTCATTGGCTTGCATGCCCTGCTATGACACGGAACTGTATGGAAAATGTCCCTATGCTTGTGAATGCGTCCGAACGATCCCGGCGCATGATGTATTCCGAGTGGTTTCTCAAGCGTTAAGAAGTTGACCACGTGGTGGAAGCATTAGCCGTACTCCTCCTCGCCTGCTTCATCGCATGTACCATAGGTATATGGGTGAGGACCAGAGCCATATCATTGTTGCTGTTGATTTCGTTGCTGTACAACTATGTCTTGCATGGTTACGTCGTCGTCTTTTTTCACGATGTCTTGGGATATGGCCGAGAAAACTACTGGTATGACTCTGCTCCATACTTTGTCATGCTTGACCGGGCTTATGTCGACGCCATGATCGTCAGTCTTCTGTTTGCCAATGCATCTATACTGCTATGGCTTCTTCTGCCAAACCCCGGTCACGGTCTCCGGAACGAGAATGATACCGAATTATCGATTGATGGTTGGCCGGTACTCATAGCGGGGATCATTTGTTTCGCGGTGGGTATAGTTCCTTGGGTCAGTGCACTCGAACGATTTATGAGTGAAGGTACATCGTCGTATATTGGATTCAAGTCGGGAGACGAATTAGGGGCTTATTCAGGACTCTTCAAGGTTATGCTCATCGCTGCTGCAATGTGTATCTGTCTGCTTGCCGTAGCGGGCATAGGAATTGGGGAGCGACTTACGATCCGAATATCACGACTGCCCGCCCTATACTGGTGTGTACTCTGGGGGATCTGTGGTCTATTGTTTCTATCGATGTCGGCTTTGGGAGATCGGGTGACATTAATCGGAGGAGGATTAGGTGCCTTGGTGCTCGCCAGTTTTTATCGCCTGAACAAATCAAGAGTCATTTGGTTGTCACTGGTATTTCTGGTTCCTGTTGCAACGATTGGCGTCACCCGAGAAATGAAGGAGCCTAAGGGGATGGGTGAGATTGTGCTGGGAGGGATACAAGAGCTGATCGATAATGGAGAGGCCTCCACCGTCTTCCCTCAATATGTTGCGATGACAACCACCATAGAGCCATATTCTGAAGGCTCTTTGAAGTATCTTGGCCAGATCCTTCTCCCCAAATTCTTGGGCGGGGATAGGCCGGAACAAGGACCATACGAACATTTTGCGGCCGTGGCTGGTCTTCCGGAACAGACAGGATGGGGCATGAACTTCATGACTGATTGCTATGTCAATTATGGTTACGTTGCGGTAGTGGCGGGAGCATTGATACTCGGCCTCATCTATTGGGGGTTATTTAACTACGCAGTTCGACATATCAGAGGACAGTATATACTTGCTGGCGCAATTGCTGCCTACCCGTTGGCAATAAGAAGTGGAATACCGGGGCTCAAAAGTGTTTTGGTGATGGTGCTGGTAGCCGCTCTGTTGTATTCGATAGCTGGAGGGAATGGCCAGTCCAGTCAGAACGAAACATCGATCGTTGTAGAGTGAGCGAGTCCGAATTCATTCATGAGGATCCTTGAACCCTGAATTTATGTCTTAGCCATCGCCATTCCAGATGGGAACGCTCAGCATCCGTAATCACATACGGCTTCCCTCCCTGTTGTAAGAAGGTCAGCAAAGTGTGGGTAGGAACAAACCACCCATTCAATCCACTCAACCGTTTCATGAGTGCTTTAAACCGCGGATCTATTCTTCCGTCGATGACGAACTGCCTTGCGAAATGCGTGTACATGATACAGGCACCACCTTCTTGGGCAAGACGTTCCTGAGAGGACTCCGATACGGTCCTATTGAAAGTCTCGACGTTGGGACCTTCAGACGATGCAAACCAACTTCGAACATAGGGCCGAGCAGGGTCGTAGTATGGCATAAAGGGACAAAGTTTGAGTGTATTGATGTCGCCGAACACAAAGTTTCTTACATAGGCAATGCGAGCCTGACAGAAATTGCCCCAGAAGAGAGGACTTGATTCGACATGGCCTTGAAACACGCCTCTATAACGATTTCTGAGGACAAGGTTATACAGTTTCTGTTTCCAACCAGTCAGCCTTGCATCACCCCAATAGATGCCTTCATCGCATCCAGAATGGTTCGTCAGGGTATATGGATCATGTCCGAATAGTTCCCTGAAGCGATCAATTCCTCGAATGGTCTCCTCGCGAGACGAAGTATGGAAGGTGACGTTGTGGAGCCCGATCTCAAAACCGCTTTCTTGCAGTCGCAACACCCAATCTAGGTATTCGGCATTTTCGCAGGTCGTTCCGCCTATGAGCGGCGCCTGATTCCCTTTTATCGGCCAGACACTTTTTGTCGTCTTAAAACCAAGATCGGAAAGAAGGTCATAGACCAGTTTAATGTCGGGGAGAGAAGCATCATCCGTATCGTCAAAAACAGTGAACGCAAATGATTTACCATCCGGCCATACTATCCGTGGGCTCATGACAACCCTTGACCAAGGATGCACCGCTCAATCAGTCTCATCGAGCAATGACCACAAGAAGACTGCGAAATAGGTTCGCGTCCAAGCAGTGCTGAAGCGTCTTCATGAATTAGTAACATTAATGCGATATTGTACGTCAAGGGGCTTCTAGTGTAGTGCCCACGAAGGTCGAAACATAAGTCGGCACTTGAGCAGCGATCCGCCTTCGGACCTCCCGGCGCGACCCCTCCGGGCCTTGCTGGGCGGAAGTCCTTCGGGAATTCCGTCGCAGACTCGGTCAGTTCCCGCTTTCCTTCCCCGCAAGTCGACGGTGGGTACTCCCGCGCCTCCGGTGAAGTCGTCGGTCGCCTGCCCAAGTGCCAGTTCATCGACGAAGTTTCGGGACACTACACTAAGGGATTGAAAATGTCGTCCGCAGAAGAAAGGAATTGAACGGTGTATACTCCGGCGGATTGTCCGCCGTCATAAGTTGCCGGCCGCCCGGTACCGGCCATGACAAGCAGCAGAGAAGTGGTGTCTCGCATTGTCCTGTGTCCCAGCGGGGACGAGCACATGGCATGTTCCGTTGAACTGTGTCCTATAGAGTCATCGCTGATAGAATATTGCTCCTTGATCCTGACGCTCTAATCCGAAGAAACATCCATGGTCCCTGAAGATTCTCCTTCGGTGTCAATCATCATTCCTTGCCGGAACGAAGAAGCATTTATTGCTCGGTGCCTGGATTCAATACTGGGTAACCAGTATCCGGCAGATCGCCTTGAGGTGATTGTGGTTGATGGGACAAGCCATGACCGCACGCGAGACATCGTGGCTCAGTATGCGAGACAGCATTCTATTATCCGGCTGGTGGACAATCCCAAAGCCACAATTCCTGCAGCTATGAACATAGGCATGAGGCAATCAACCGGGCAAATCATCATGAAAGTCGACGCGCACTCCACCTATCCGCGCGATTACATAACCGCCTGTGTCCGACATTTGTTCGCCTATGATGCCGACATGACAGGAGGGATCTGTTCCATTACGCCGAGAGGTATGACGCTCATGGCTCGGTCGATCGCCGTAGCCCTGGCCCACTGGTTTGCATCTGGGAATGCCTACGTCAAGATCGGATCGAGTGAACCCCGCTGGGCCGATGCAGTCGCCTTCGGTTGCTGGAGAAGAGAGACCCTGGAGAAGTTGGGACCGTTCGATGAACGGCTGACCGGAAGTTCGGATATGGATTCAAATAGAAGACTGCTGAAGAGTGGAGGAAGGATCTTGTTGGTACCTCATATAAAGGTAGCCTACTACGCAGATGCCGATTTGAAAGCATTCTGGAATCACAACTTCAGTGATGGAGTGTGGACCACCTACGCCTTGAAATTTGGAAAGCATGCGAGTTCCTGGCGACATTGGGTTCCGTTTGCGTTTGTTGTGTCTCTCATTGCCTTGGGAATTGCCATCGTCGGTGATTCCCGATTCATATGGTTGTTCGCTGGTATCGCAGGAACGTACTGTTCGGTGAACCTGATGGTTTCTATCCGGTTGTCATACCAGTTAAACCGCCTCCTCTACAGTGCCATTTTACCAGTCGTGTTCGTCGTAAGGCATGTTGCTCACGGGTTGGGAGCACTTTGTGGATTGTTTCTCGCCGTGTTCCCAGGCGTTACATGGCAAGGAAGGCGAGCTGGGATCAAGCGGCACGGATATCCCGGCAGGAGGATCGTCGATCTCATTGCATCGCTCTCGGGGCTGCTCATCCTCTCTCCATTCCTTGTCGTTCTGGGAAGCCTCATAAAATTGGACTCCAAGGGCCCGGTTTTTTATGGAGGCGAGCGACTCGGCAGATTCGGGAAGCCGTTCAAAATGTTGAAATTCAGAACCATGTGTTCGGATACGGAGCAGGCCGGTGCGCTGATCACTCCGGAAGGCGACAGCCGGATCACTCGACTGGGTGGCTTTCTCAGAAAGTATAAACTCGACGAATTGCCTCAGCTCATCAACGTGGTGAAAGGAGAGATGAGCCTCGTGGGTCCCAGACCGGAAGCCTCGTTCTATTTCCAGTACTATGCCGAAGACGAAAAGCGTACCATTCATTCTGTGCGGCCCGGTATGACCGATTACGGTTCTTTGCGTTTTCATGACGAAGGGAAGCTTCTTGCCGGTTCTACAGATCCGATTAGAACCTATGTCGAACAGATACGGCATGAAAAGGTACGCGAACAATTGCGATATATCCGTGAACAGTCGTTGGTGACGGACGTAAAGATTATTCTTAGGACAATCGGCACCATCATCTCGACACGCTTTAGACAGAGTCGCACAGTTCTACCCGCGGTTCCCCGAGATCATAGGAAGGGACCGCAGTCGCAATGGGCAATCGCCGACTCTAGCCGAGTAACAGCCATGCCGTACAGAGTTCCCTTTGTAGATGTCCCTGCTCACTTCCAAAGCCTTCAGGAAGAAATCATGGAGACGGTCGCAAGCGTCCTCACGCGAGGCAACTTGATCTTGCGTGACGAATTGCGCGTGTTCGAAAGCAATCTCGCGGCTTTTGTCGGCACTGAGTACGCCGTAGGCGTCAACAGCGGCTCTGATGCATTGCATCTCACACTCAGGGCCTTAGGCATTGGGCATGGAAATGAGGTGATTTCCGTCTCACATACCTGCGTGGCCACGATATCTGCCATTGTTCACGCAGGAGCAACCCCGGTTCTCGTGGAAGTCGGAGCAGATTTCACCATGGATATGTCCAAAGTGGAGGAGGCTATCACCCCACGTACTCGTGCCATTGTCCCCGTACATTTGAACGGCCGTTCGTGCGATATGAGCCGTCTCATGGAGATCACGAAAAAACATGAGCTGATCATCGTGGAAGATGCAGCACAAGCGTTGGGGGCAGAGTTCGACCATAAAAAAGTTGGATCGTTCGGCACTGCCGGCTGCTTCAGCCTCTACCCTTTCAAAATGCTGGGAGCGTTTGGCGATGGTGGAATTGTGACGACGAATGATCCAAAAATCGCCCGTGAGATTGCAGTATTGAGAGATTATGGAGAAAACAAGCAGACAGGAGAGGTCCTTTATTTCGGTTTCAATTCGCGGCTTGATAACCTGCAGGCGGCTATTCTGAACGTCAAACTAAAATACTTCGCCGGATGGATCCAGCGTAGGCGGCAGATCGCTGATGTGTATCGTGAGGGCCTTGCGAATGTGCGCCAGCTGAGACTGCCGCATTTTTCAGACAGTAGAAACTTCGACGTGTATATGAATTATGCAATCCGGGCCGAGAGCCGGGACGATCTTGTGACCTACCTGAAGAATAGCGGGATCGAGCCATTGACTCCTTTGTCCTTGATCGTTCCCGTCCACAAACACAAAGCGCTGAATTTGGCGCATATATCGCTTCCTTTCACTGAAATCATTGCCAAAGAATTTCTGTATTTGCCGATCAGTCCAGAGCTAAGCGACGACCAACTTCAGTATGTCCTCTCGTCTATTAGACGGTTCTATCGGATGTCTTAGCCTCCTCCCCGGTTGTCGGTTCCGCGTGTTCATTCCGTCTCGCAATTCCCTACAGGCTACGAGTGTGACGGCTAATGCAACGACGGCCAAATCTTGAAAGGGAAACCCGGTGGGTACTGGTTTCTCGCAATAGGCTTCAGTAAGATCAAGGCGGGGAAGCTTGCCGGGCATGACTGCCGGAGCGATCTCAGTACAGAGAGGGGCGGCTAAAGGCGCAAGAAGGTTTGATCCCGCCAATTCACACAGACATAAAGCGATGACATCACACGGAGCGATAGATTCTGAAAAATTAGAAGGGTCGATCGATCTGCTCAAGGGATTGTATCGCACCATGACGCTCATTCGCATAACAGAGGAACGTATCGCCGAGCTTGTGGAAGCGAAGGAGGTTACTACTCCTTGTCATTTATACATTGGGCAGGAGGCTATTGCAGCGGGAGTCTGCGCGGCATTGTCGCGGGAGGACACGATTTGGGGAGGGCATCGCTCTCACGGGCACTACCTTGCGAAGGGTGGAAACCACAATGCCATGATGGCTGAAATATTCGGTAAGAGCACGGGATGTTCAGAGGGCCGTGGCGGTTCCATGCATCTTGCGGCTTCTGGCCAAGGTATATATGGCACCGTGCCGTTGGTCGGAGCGACGATTCCATTGGCGGTGGGAGCCGGTCTAGCCTCGAAGATTCGGCAGGACGGCAACGTGGCGGCCACTTTCTTCGGAGACGGTGCGACCGAGGAAGGACATTTTCATGAATCACTGAACCTTGCTGCGTTGTATCGATTACCGGTCGTATTCGTCTGCGAAAACAACTTTTACTCCACACATATGGCTCTTTCCGAACGTCGTCCGAAGGACAATATCGTAGAGAGTGCGGATCTCTACGGCATGCCGGGGATTCGGCTGGATGGCAATGATGTCATGGCGGTCTATGGCGCGGCGGTCGCGGCCGTCGCACGTGCGCGAGATGGACAGGGGCCGACTCTGCTGGAATGTCGGACGTATCGATGGCGTGGGCACGTCGGGGCAGCCTGGGATCTTGAGATCGGGGAAAACCGGCGACGTGAACTGGACGAGTGGTTGCCGAAAGATCCGGTACGCCGTTTGCGGGAGCGTCTGATCCGCGAGGGAATGGTTTCCGAGGAACTCGATCGTATGGAACAGATGATTCGCGCGGAAGTTGAGGCGTCGGTTGCCTTTGCGCGGGATTCCCCGCGACCGCACCCAAGCGACGTCTTGCGGTACATCTACGCGCCACGGACATAGCGGTTTGCTCATGCGCCAACTGACCTACGCACAAGCAATTCGAGAGGCTCACGCCCAGTTGCTGCGGGAGGACCCGCGGGTCTTTATCTGCGGACAGGGCGTCTGGAATCCCTGGTATGCCGGGAAAAGCCTTCAGGATTTGGACCGAGAGTTCGGCCGTGAGCGGGTCTTCGACTGTCCTGTCTCCGAAAATGCTACGACGGGGGCTGCGATAGGTGCGGCGATCGTCGGCATGCGGCCGATTGTCTTCCATGCGCGGATGGATTTCATGCTCCTCGCGATGGATCCTATCGTGAACCAGGCCGCAAACTGGTCCTATCTGTTTGGAGGTCAGGTGAATGTTCCGGTCGTGATCCGAACCGTCATCAACCGTGGAGGCGAGCAGGGGGCGCAGCATTCGCAGGCGTTGCAGGCGTTATTCGCCCATGTGCCGGGGTTGAAAGTGATCATGCCGAGCACACCCTATGATGCGAAAGGACTGCTCATCGCTGCCGTGAGGGACGGTAATCCCGTTTTGTATATCGATGATCGCTGGCTGTACGAGCTGACGGATGACGTGCCGGAGGAGATGTACGAGGTGTCCATAGGCAGCGCCGCCCGGCGCCGCACCGGAAAGGATGTCACCTTGGTGGCCACGTCGTACATGGCCGCTGAAGCGGTAAAGGCATCCGAGATCCTTGCGTCGCGTGGCGTCGATGTCGAGTGCATAGATCTTCGGTCCATCAAGCCATGGGATCGCGAGCTGATCTTTTCTTCAATCGGCAAAACCGGCCGATTGGTGATTGCGGATGCCGCGTGGGCGACCGGCGGGATTGCCGCGGACATTGCGGCAGCTGTCGCGGGCGAAGTATTTCATGCGCTGAAGGCGCCGATCCTTCGTGTCTGCCTTCCTGATGCTCCCGCCCCGACCAGTTCTTCTCTGGAACAAGCGTACTATCCGGATGCCGAAGACATCGTCGTCGCAATCGAAAAAGTCCTCACCTAGCGAGGCTTCAGAACTCCTGATGGGCTTCAAGGTTCCTTTTGTCGACCCTCAAGCCCACTATGCCGCACTCAAGCCCGAGATCGATCAGGCGATCATCGCCTGTCTGGCCAACGGCGATCTGGTCAATCGGCACCAACTGAAAGATTTTGAGCGCCATCTGGCGGATTTCGTGGGCGTCAGGTACGCGGTCGGGGTCAACAGCGGATACCATGCGTTGTATTTTTCGCTGCTGGGCGCAGGGGTTGGACCGGGAGATGAGGTCATTACAGTTGCCCACACCTTTGTCGCGACCGTCTCTGCGATCGTTCATTGTGGCGCAATTCCCGTGCTGATTGAGGTAGGTTCCGATTGCAACATGGATCCTGAGACTATCGAGCGGGCCATCACTCCCAGCACCAAAGCGCTGCTTCCGGTTCACCTCAATGGACGCGTCTGTGACATGAACGCCATCACTCGGGTGGCGACCCGTCACCGCCTGGCCGTGATCGAAGATGCAGCTCAAGCATTGGGTGCGACATTTGGAGGAAAAAGTGCCGGCAGCTTTGGACTGGCCGGGTGCTTCAGTTTTTATCCTTTCAAAGTGCTGGGTGGATTCGGGGATGGCGGCGCCATCACCACCAATGATGAACGTGTCGCGCGAATGGCAATCTTGCTCCGCTACAATGGAGAAGACCGAGCCAGCGGCGAGTATCACTATCACGGACACACGGCGCTTCTCGACAATGTGCAAGCGGCGGTGCTCGACGTCAAACTCAAGCACCTGCCGGATTGGCTTGCGCACCGGCGGCATACTGCCGGCCTGTATCGCCAGGGACTGACCGGAATCGACGACCTGCGACTCCCGCACTTTGACGAAACGCAGGGCCGGGACATCTACCAAAATTATGTGATTAGAACGGCGCATCGTGACCCATTGAGAGACTACCTCAGAGAGCAAGGAGTTGAGACGCTGGTCCACTGGCCGAAACCGATGTGGGAGCATAAAGCGTTGCGGCTCCGTGCGCCGCATCTGCCGGAGACGGAAAAGGTGTGCCGGGAAGTACTCTCCCTTCCCATGAGCGCCGAGACGACTGCTGAGCATGTGAAGATCACGGTGGAGGCCATCCGGCGCTTCTTTTCCAGGCACATATGAAATCCATCGACTACGGCGCGGTGACCGAACAGGTTGGTGGTTTGATTTCGCAGGAAGCGCTGTCGATGGTGTATAGCCGGTATCGGTTTGCCGCGCAGTTTTGTGCAGGAAAACGGGTGTTGGAAGTCGCATGTGGCCCAGGGGTCGGCTTGGGCTATCTTGCGAAGCACGCTACCCTCGTCGTCGGCGGAGACTATACGAAAAGTTTGCTTGAACGCGCGCGAGTGTCTTCGAAGACTCGACTTGATTTGTTGAGGATGGATGCGCATGCACTCCCGTTTGACCGGGGAAGTCTCGATCTCGTTGTCTGTTATGAAGCGCTCTATTATTTTGCACAGCCGGAACAATTCCTGAGCGAGTGCCGCCGGGTCTTGAGCCGGGATGGCGTGCTGCTGTTGTCCAGCGTCAATCCGGAGTGGGCGGAGTTTAACCCGAGCCCTCACAGCTGTTGGTATTTCGGAGCGACGGATCTCGATCGCGTGTTGCGGGATCACGGGTTTACACCCCGATTGTATGGAGCATTTCCTGCGGCGAATCACACGATGGGTGATCACATGGTGTCATGGATGAAGCGCATGGCGGTCAGGTTCCGTCTTATTCCATCCACGATGAAAGGAAAGCAATGGCTGAAGCGGCTGTTCTTGGGCCGGTTGATAGCGGTTCCTGCAATCCTGCACGATGGTATTGCGGCATACGACACGCCCGTCCCCGTTGAAATAGGGCGCTCAGTCAAGAATTTCAAAATCATCTTCGCCGTGGCCCGCCTCACGTGATGGTTCTCCCAACAGGTTACGCGATCATTCTCTCCTACTGCCTTTAGTATGACCTCTTCTGTCAGTTCATTCGATCCTGCCGGTTGACTTGACCGGCTCAGCTATTGAGAATCGCCAGTTCCGCCAGGATTCGTTCCCGACCCATGAAGAAGCTTTTGAGCAGATTGCCCGGTATCCATGCGTTGGCGGTCTCGGCATGGCTGGGATGTCTGATGCAGATCATCACGGTGTCGGCTGCGCAGGCCTCGGCGGACATTCCGCTCAACCATTGGGCATATGAGGCCGTCGAGCGACTGTGGGCGCTGGACCTCATTGATCGGGCCATGCTGGTACAGAAACCCTACAGCCGGATGCAGGCAGCCAAGTACGTGGCGAGGGCCGTCGAACGAATTCGTGCCGATAAGATTCCGGTCGATGGGCGCGAAGCCATCGCGGAACCGGTCCTTGCGCGGCTGCTGAAGGAACTGCGGCCGGAGCTGATTCGTTTGGGGGTGATGCGCGGCGCTCCCGAGGAAAAGGCAGGCTGGCTGCGGGGCGGTGCCATCGTCACGGTCGAAGGTAACGCCTTCTTTGTCGGGGGAGGTCAGACCGTGCGATTCCGTGAGAATCGCGGGGGGGAATACTACGCCAACGGGGTCAATAACCAGACGGATGTGCGCGGCTGGCTCGAGGTCAATGATTGGGCGGCGCTGATGGTCCAACCGAAATTCATCAGTGATCGGCACACCCTGGGCATCGGCGCTACCAACAACAGCCAAAATTTCTACATGCGCGAGTTCAGCCTCAAGCTGAGCTATTTCAACATTGCGCTCGAAGCGGGCCGAGGGACGCAATGGTGGGGACCTGGTTACCACGGCTCTCTCCTGCTGACAAACCATGCCTTTCCCCTCGATATGATCAAGCTGGGCAGTGACCAGCCGTTTCAACTGCCATGGGTTCTCAAGCATCTTGGTGAATGGAAAATCAACAGCTTTCTCGCTCAATTGGAAAAAGATCGGGACTTTTCCCGCGCAAAGGTGTTTGGACTCCGGCTGAGCTGGCTGCCGTCGAGATGGCTGGAGATTGGACTCACCCGTTTGACCCAGTACAACGGCGAGGGTCGCGATCAATCGTTTCCAAGCGCGATCCTCGATGCCTATGTGAGCGAAGCCAATCAAGAGGCGGGGCGCGAAGTAAACGAACAGGCGATGGTGGATTTTCGGGCGAAGATACCGAGGATTCCCTTTCTGGTTCCTTTTCCCACTGGCATGCAGCTGTATGGCGAGTTGGGTACCGAGGACAAATGGTCGGAACTGCCGATTCCAAGCAGGGCGGCGGTCCTGGGAGGCATTTACATTCCTCAGGTCTTTGAGGGCGATACGCTCGATTTTCGCATTGAGTTTGCCGACACGGATCTTAGCCGACAACGCCATCCCGAGTTGACCCGTGTCTGGTACAACAACGGAACGTATACAGGCGGCATGCGGTATCGAGGGTTCCCGCTGGGGCACCATATGGGTACAGATGGGATCGATTTCTTTGTCCGTTCCACGCGATTCCTGACCGATTCCATCCAGCTCGGCGCCAACTTCAATTTCCAGCAGCGTGACCGCGGCCAACCGGTTCATGAAACGAAACGCGAGGCGGAGGTCGATCTGACCTGGTGGTGGTCGAGCCGGCTTCACTTCACGTTCGGGTATACCTACCAGCGAATCGAAAATCCCGGACAAATCACAAACATTGCGCCCTTTGTCGAGACCTTTGCCGCGGGCGTGACCGCGAAGAACCATCTGTTCTGGACGTCCATGGCCCTGCAGTTCTGAGGAGGCCGCCGGCTGTTCCGCTTGGCGGCCGTTTGACACCCTTTGCGATATGGATTACAAGACCCGAGTCTCCTAAAGTAGAGAGGGCCAGGGCAGCCGTGTGGCAAGGGTCTCGCACAATTCCGCAACGCGGATTCGGTCGCGTGTTCGTCGGCATGTGGGTCCAGGTGTTCATCTGGCTCCTCATCGGAGGGACGCTGTTCCCTCCTGCGCTCATGGCTCAAAGTCTTCCTAATCCTTCATCTCAGCCAGGCCTGTCACAGGGGATGAATCCTGGGCCCGGCGTCAACCCATTCGGCCCCGGCAGTTTAAACCTACAGAGCATGCAGAATTTCCCCGGGCAAGCCATTGTGACCAATCCAACGGCGCTTCAGCCGATTGTGCCCACCCAGACTCCCTGCCCGGTCCCGATATCCCCTGATTTGAGCCCCAAGGGAGCGGTTCCCAATTTGAATGACTACTGGCCGGTTGAACCGAGCAGTCTTCTGCCTTCCTCCATCGAACAACGCATGAAGGAAGAACAGGAAGGGCGTGATCGCCGGCAGGAATCAATCCAAGCAGACAAAGAAAAGCGCTCTATCGAACACCAGTTGCAGGTGGAGCGTGAAAAGAAGGGCCTGCTGCAGCTGCCTTCAGTGCCGGGATCCACGCAGATGAATCAGCAGGGACAGCCGCAGAACCAACAGCAACAGGGAGGTCCCGTGGTTCAGCAGCGGCCGTTGCCCGAACGAAAGCCCTTCACCGCGGAAGTCCTCCGCCAACACGATTTTACCGTGGAGGAGGCCTTTGCCGAGTTCTCGGTATTGCACGGGGTGAAAAGCCGCTTGAAGCAGTTCGGATACGACTTCTTTGATGCACAGGCCAACAGTTTTGCACCGGTTCAGGATGTTCCGGTCGGGCCGGATTATGTGGTGGGTCCGCAGGACTCTTTGGCCATTCATGTCTGGAATGTGCCGGATCAGAATCTGAACCGCAGCTATATCGTGCCGGTGGAGCGCGACGGCATGATCGTCCTCCCCCAAATCGGGGCCATTCCCCTGGGCGGGCTCACGTTCTCGCAGGCGGAGCGCACGATCCGTGCACGGCTCGGGACCATGCTCAAACGTTTTGAGGTGCATGTTTCAATGGCGCGCATCCGGACCATCAAGGTCTATGTCGTCGGCGAGGTCGTGCGTCCGGGCGCCTATGAAATCAGCGCGCTGGCTACGGCCTCGAATGCCGTGTATTCGGCCTGTGGTCCGTCGCGTGGGGGATCACTTCGGCAAGTGAAGATTCTTCGAGACGGGCTCGCCATCGCCGATTTGGATCTGTACGACTTCTTGATTCGCGGCGATCGCCGGCAGGATCACCGGTTACAGTCCGGTGACGTGGTGTTGGTTCCACCGCTCGGAGCCGTCGTGGCCATCAGCGGCTCCGTCAAGCGACCTGCCATCTATGAGATCAAGCCGGGGACGCGTCTTACGGAATTGCTTGAATTGTCAGGCGGGCTGACCCCCCTCTCCGACCGGCGGCGTTGTCACCTGTTTCGACTCGACCCGTCCCGCGGACGTATCATGGTGGATGTCGATCTGATCGGGGCGTTGGCATCGCAGGGCCGTGAAAAGGATCGCCCAGGCGTGGCGGGAGGCGATCCGCTGCTCTTGGACGGCGACTATGTGCGGATCGGCATCCTGCCGACCCAAATCGTGAATGTGGTGAGCCTGGTCGGTGCGGTGAAGAGTCCTGGCCCCTATGAATACAGGCCAGGGATGACTGTTAAAGACATCTTGGGAAGCGACCAACTCACGGTCGAAGCCTATGCAGACCGGGCGGAGATCGTCAGAACCGATCCCGTGACCTACCAGACCAAAGTCATTCAATTCAGTCCCAAAGCGTTGCTGGAAGGGAGCGAGGCCGACAATCACCCCCTCCAGCGTCTCGACCAAATTGTCGTTGCGAGTCAACAACGTCCCCCCAGCCTTGTCCTCCTGGAGGGCGAAATGAAGCGACCCGGCTATTTCACTATTGAAGCCGGCGAACGCCTGAGTTCGGTGTTGAAACGGGCCGGAGGCGCCACTCTCAACGCGTTCCCTCCGGGGCTCGTATTGATTCGGGAATCGGTGAAGTTGCGCCAGCAGACTGAGCTGGAGCGGTATATCGCTTCCGAACGGCAACGGTTGACGGCGCAGTCGGCCGAGGTGGCGGCGGGGGCTGCCGGTCTGAGCGGCGCGTCCGCCTTGTCGAATACCGGGGTGGTTGAACAACAGGTATTGGGCCTGCGGCTCCAACAGCTTGAGGCGATTGCTGGACGGCTGGAATTGGGTCGGGTCGTGGTTCGAATGAACTCCGTCGAGCAACTTGAAGGCACGCTGGACGATATTATTCTCGAAGGACGCGATCGGATCACGATGCCGACTCCTCCTCAGACCGTCAGCATCATCGGATCCGTCAAAACCCCCAGTACCGTCGTCTACCGGCCGAATCTTGGTCTGGACGATTATATCAAACAGGCGGGCGGGATGACCGAGGACGCGAACAAGCGGGAAATGTACGTGATGCGGGCGAACGGCACGACCGATTCCGCCTATCTCGCAGTTCGTGAAATCAGTTCGGGCGATACCATCGTGGTGCCACAGAAGATCGAAGCCAAAGTTCCCCAGCTTCCCCTGTGGCAAGCAGTTGCCAGTATCATCGGCAGTGTGGCGTTGACGGTCGCGGGCATTGCTGTCATAGGCCGGTAATCGCCATCCAGCCATGCGGGCGTCTCCAGATGGATCGTAGTATTCCCTGACATCCGATGACACCCCTGCATGACAACAGAGTCACCACTGTTCGGGGCGATGATCTCGTCGGCCCTGACATGTGGACCGTTATAGCGAACCGGGGCACCTTGATCGGGTCCATCGTGCTCGGATCCGTAGTGATTGCACTGGCCGCCAGCCTGGTGATGCCGAAGTCGTACGAATCCACCGTGTCGCTGCTGCCGCAGCTCGAATCGAAGGAAAGCGGCACCTTAACCGCTTTGCTGGCGGCCTCTGGAGCCGGCGGCGTGGCCCAAAATCTCGGCATCGGCCTGCCCGGCCTTCAAACGACTCCCACGGATATCTTCGTGGCCATCCTGAAATCCCGCGTGATGTCCGACGAAGTGATCAAGAAGTTCGATCTGATGTCGGTCTACGGCGAACGCACCATGCAGGATACCCGTGAAGAGCTGGCGGATCGTGTTCGGGTCGCAGTGTCGAAGGAAAAAGTGATCAAGGTGACCGTGGAAGCCACAGATGCAGAACTGGCGGCGGAGGTTGCCAACTTTTATGTTGCCCACCTCGACCGACTGAACCATACCGTGACGGTGAGTAAGGCGAGTCAGAATCGAGCCTTCATCGAGCGGCGGCTGGTGGAAACGAAGGTGGGCCTGGTGAAAGGCGAGGAAGCATTGCGTGACTTTCAGACCAAGAATAAGACGGTCGCGGTCGAAGCGCAATCCAAGGCTATGATCGAAGCGGCTGCCATGATTCAAGGGCAGATTACCGCACAGGAAGTGCAGTTGGAGGTCTTGAGATCGTATCTTTCGCAGGACAATCCGGAACTGTCCCGGGTGCGATCCAGCATTGAGCAGCTCACGAAACAACTGATGTTGCTCGAGTCGGGTAAGGGAGGAAAGGGAATGCTTCCCGGGGATCGGCTGCACCCGGCCATGATCACCGTTCCGGACCTCGCACTCCAGTACGGTCGGCTGTTACGGGAGTTGAAAGTCCAAGAGACGCTGTACGCATTGCTGACCTCACAATTTGAACAGGCAAAGATTACGGAGGCCCGCGATACGCCGACGGTGCAGATCCTGGATCCGGCTGTTCCGGCGGACAAGCCCAGCAAGCCCCGCCTGCTGCTGAATATTCTGGTGGCCGCGGTCGCGGCATTTTGCCTGGCGTTGCTGGGTTCTTATATTCTGGAGTCCCGCAAGTGCGTGACAGCCCGATCGACGTGACCCCTTGAAGAATTGACGATGTCGAAAAGCGAATGCTAAAATACCTAGTCTGAGTCCGATCGCCAGGCTGAGTCCATCGGCCTGTGACTATTTCCCAATCTGAAAAAGGAGAGAGGGATGGCTGTACCAGTCTCCCAGATGTACACGGTCTGCAAGTATGTGCTGACCCAGAAATTCAAAGGAATCAAACGGTACCCACTTGTATTGATGATCGAACCGTTGTTTCGTTGCAATCTTGCCTGCGCCGGTTGTGGGAAGATCCAATATCCCGATCACGTCCTGGATAAGCGCCTGACTCCGCAACAGTGCTGGACAGCGGCCGAGGAATGCGGGGCGCCGATTGTGAGCATTCCGGGCGGGGAGCCGCTGATCCATCCCGAGATGCCGGAAGTGGTCCGTGGCTTGGTCGAGCGAAAAAAATACGTGTATCTCTGCACCAACGCGATCTTGCTCGAACGTAAGCTCGACGAATATAAACCGTCGAAGTTTTTGACCTTCTCCGTGCATATGGACGGGTTGAAACAGGAGCATGATTGGGCAGTCTGTCGGGACGGCGTGTACGACGTCGCCGTCAGAGCCATTAAGGCGGCATTGGTCAGGGGACATCGGGTGACGACCAACACGACTCTGTTTGACGATGCCAATCCGGAGCGAGTTCGGGGGTTTTTTGACGAGATGATGAAGCTGGGCGTGGAAGGCATGATGATTTCGCCCGGCTATAGTTATCAGAAGGCCCCGGACCAGCAGCACTTCCTCAAGCGCAGCCGAACCCGCGAGTTGTTCTCCAAGATCCTGAGTGACCGCAAGCGCGGCTGGCGTTTCAATCAGTCGCCGCTCTTCCTGGAATTTCTCATGGGCAAGCGGGACTACCAGTGCACACCCTGGGGGAATCCCACCTATAACGTGTTCGGCTGGCAGCGCCCGTGCTATCTCCTGCAGGACGGGTATACGAAGACCTTCCGTGAATTGATGGAGGAAACCAACTGGGATAATTACGGTACCGGCCGAAATGAGAAGTGCGCCGACTGCATGGTGCATTGCGGGTACGAGGCTTCGGCGGTGGAGGATACGTTCGGATCGTGGAATGGGTTTGCCCAGACGGTCAAGTCTACGCTGCTGCCAAACGCGTGAAGTGTGAAGGAACATCTGATGATCTGTTGATTTGGCGATCTGATGAACTTCCGACATTCAAAAAATGAACAGATCAACAAATCATAAATGTCTTCACGGACGAGATACGCTTCACGAGCGACGAAGTAAAGATGACTGACGCCAAATATCACATTCCCGAAGTCGGGGCCCTTGAAGGACGAGTGTTTCGACCCTCCACCGCTGAGGAACTTGCCGAGGCGGTTGAACTCGCGTTCGACTACCGTGGCGACGTGACGCTTCAACTTATATCCGGGGGGCAGATCACCGGCTATCTCTTCAATCGTTCCGTGAACGGACCGTCATCCTCTCTGGAACTGTTTCCGGCTTCGGGCGGGCAGAGGACGATCCCTTACGCCGACATCGTGTCAATCACATTTACGGGCGAAGATACGGCAACCGGAAAGTCTTGGGAGACTTGGGTCAGCAAGAAAGAATCCGATCGCCTGGCCGAGCGCGATCGAGTGACCGCCGATGCGCAAGCGCGCGGCCATTTGTAGCCCCTCCATTCATCTCGTGTACGCGATCTGTCGGCAGTTGATGTCTGCATTCTGATTCTTCCGACCCCACGACTTCTCTCCGATGTCCTGCATTCCTCGCAGAAAATTCCGTGGGAATCCGAACGCAATATCGTATGCTTTTTCTGCAAATCCTCCGCCTCAGAGGAGGTCGAATTGTTGACAAACAGGGGTGCCTATGTTAGAAGGGTCGGCCTTAAACTTGGGCACTCCGCGGTGGGTGGAGCTTTTTGTTGCTTGAGACAGAATCGGATCACTCGAGGACGAAAGCTCTGGCGTCAGACAAGCCGTGGAGAAGGCGGGGGCGGAGGAGTATCAGTGGCGGTACCGCCTGGTGGGTCGTCTCGACACTTGGCGTGTTCGGTTTCCTGTCTATTCCTTCACACCTGTTTGCCACACATGAAGCCGATCACCGTTTCACGGTCGAAGGGTTCGTGTGTAATAAGGATGGCAAGGCGAGTCCTCAGATTGAGGTGCTCGTCAAGGATACGAGGATCACTGTCGGACAGACGGTGAAAACCGATAGCGATGGCTACTATAAAGCTACGCTTCATCTGCACAACGATAATCTCGGCGACCCGCTGCTTGTCGAGGCCGGTCCCGAACGAAAAGAGTTCAAGGTTCAATTTGATCCCAAGGACCTGGAGTCCGAGCGGCACCTGCGGGTTGATTTTGGAAGCGGGTGTGAACGCGATTTAGGTCCTCCTCTGTGGCTCGTGTACGGTTTCGCTGGTGCAGCGGTCGTAATAGGGGGTTTCATTGGTCTCAAAATATTCAAAAAGCGGAAGCGCGACGCACAGCGGGCAAGAAAGGGACAGGGTAAGCGGCAGAAATAGAGGACGGTCCGTGGGGCCTTGGACCTCGCCGGATCGGGGGTTGGAGTGTCAGGCGGGGGATGACCGGACGTGACCTCATTAGATTGTCACAGTTGACGCTTTTGCTGAGGCTATGGAGAAGAGGGCCTCGGGAAAGGCGTTTTTTTCTGCCATTGTACAGAGTTGTGGTGCCGGAGTATGGTCTATGTCCGGCATGAAGACATGAAGAAAGGAGCGAAGAATTTTTATGAAGGGTCTAGCGAAGAAGAATCTGGCTCTGATGGCCGCGGTCCTTGGATTCGGGTTGACCGTCGCAGGTTGTGGCGAGGGGGGAGAAGGTCCGATCGTTCCGCCGCCGCCGGCTCCTGCCGAATACGCCGATAAACATATGCCTGCCGGATGGTGGACGGATCAGAAGATCATTGATGAGGGACGGGAAATCTACATCGGCGCCAAGAATCCGGACGTGAACTGTGCGAGCTGCCATGGCAAAGACGGCAAACCGGTCAAGGCCGGTGCGCGCGACTTCCGCAACAGCGAACGAATGAAGATGTACTCGGACTCGGTCTGGTTCTGGCGCATTTCCGAGGGTGTGCCCAATACCAAGATGAAGGCCTGGAAGACCAAGTTGCCGGATGAAGATCGCTGGAAGGTGATGGCGTTCGAGCGCACGTTTGGATTGACAGGCAAGGGATGGGATCCCACCAAGAAGGATTGGGTGCCTGCTGCGGAAGTTGGTGGCCGAGCGGCGGCTCCAACCGCTGTGGCGGCTCTCGCCGTGCCAGCGGGGAAGTCCGGCAAGTAACCGTGTTCTGGTTTCCGACTGAGGGGGGCGACGAGAAATCATGAAGATGTGGCAGCGCAGTCTCTTAGCTGTGTTCGCGCTTGTGGGGGTGTTTGGAGGGGCGGCCTATGCACAGGGGTTGAACGCGCCTCCTGTGGAGTTTCCTTACACGGGAAATCGAACCGCAGTCTGGATCGTCGCCCAGCTTCATATTCTGTTTGCCGGGTTCATTCTCGGAGCCCCTATTTTCGTGGTGATTGCGGAATGGTTGGGCTACCGCAAGCAGGATCCGCGCTATGATCGTCTTGCGAAAGAGGTCACCAAGGTCACCGTTATTCTGTATAGCATGACGGCGTTGACGGGCGGCTTGTTTATCTTCGTGCTCCTGGCCACATATCCGCAGTTCACCAGCTGGTTGATCAATCATTTCTTCCTGATTTTTGCAGTGATCTATCCCCTCCTGTTCATAGGGGAGACCATCGTCCTGTATATGTATTTCTATACATGGGACGCGTGGAAGGGGGACAAGAAGGCCAGGCATATCGCGCTTGGAGTGCTGCTGAATCTGATCGGAACGATCACCCTGTTCGTCATCGACGGGCCGACCTCCTTCATGAACACGCCGGTTAAAGGGGAGGGTGTGTCACCGGCCGAGTTCCTTGCGACCGCGACTCTCTGGGACAAGATCTTCAACTACAGTTGGGTTCCCATGAATCTTCACCGCCTGGTCGGGAACGTCACATTCGGCGGGTTTGTCGCCGGCCTCATCGCCGCCTACATGTATATGGGTGCAAAGAAAGAGGAAGAGCGTTCCTATTACGACTGGATGGGGTTCGTCGGGAATCTGATCGGCGTCGGCGCGCTGTTGTTCCTCCCGTTTATGGGCTATCTCTACGCGTATGAACTCTGTGACTACGATGCGTCGATCTGTCCTTACATGATGGCCGATCAACTCTCCATGTTTTTCGAGATGCAGGGGGCCATGATCGGGCTTATCTTCCTCGCCAGCAATTACTATATCTGGCTGAGTATGAAGCGAATCGAAGGCGTGGAGCGTGTGAGGATGACCGTTCTCGCGCCGATCGTCATGGTGGCCCTCCCGGCGGTGATGACGAAGGTCATGACGGACTATCCCGTTCCCGATCCGCGCTCGCTCCTGTTCCTGCTGCCGTTGCTGTTCGCGCCCGTCTTCCTCGGCCGTTTCATCCCGATGACGGTCTCGTCTCGCACGGTCATCAAGGTCGGTTTCCTGATGATTGTCGTGGGCAATGCGATCTGGATGACGCCGCATGGGTTCGTGCCGACCGGCGCCAAGCTGGTCGCTGATCTGGAATTGCCTTCCGAATGGAACTGGCTCGCGTTGATGCCGGCCAAGAACTCGGCCGCCTTCACGCTGGTCTTCGTGACGGTGGTGAACTACGTCATTTATAACCGGGCCATCAGGCAAGGAACCATTGTGTGGGGCAAGATCGATTTCGTTTCGCAGTTCGTGCTGGTCTTTCTGGCGTTCAGCATGATCTGGACCATGGGCCTCATGGGGTCGATCCGATCTCTGCTCCGTAAGTACTACCATACGTACAATCTGTTGCCGGATTTCACGACCGAATCTTTCACGCCGACTTTGGCCTATTCGGCTTGGTGGATCACGGCCATTACCATGGTGTTTTACGCGATTGTCAGCTTTGCCATTCTCGTCACGCTCAGGGCATCGGAGGGGAAGGGCCATGCGCCCGAAGCCAGTCCGGTGCCGGCAGGAGCGAAATAGGAGACGCGACGAGTCACGCTTATAGGGTGAACGAGGGGGCGCATGGGAAATGTCATTAAGAAATCAATCGTCGGAGTGATCGTCGGGGCAATCCTCTTCGGTACGACGAATGTGCTGGGATTTCCGTTCGTCTTTCAGGCCATGTTTTTTGCCTATGCCATGCTGGGTACCGTGGTCTTCATTCTTCTGGATGCGCCCTCTCTCAAGGCTCTGACCGGGGCCAAGGCCATCGGTGCGCTGATCGTATTTTACGTCATCCTATGCGTGGTCTTTATTGCCGGAGCGTCGCTCTGGCCGCAGTATGATCCGGAGGATGAGCGCGGGAAGATCAATCAGATTCTGAAGCCGAAACGGGAGCGTTACGAGGCAGGCAAAATTGATGTGCTCATGGAGCGTGCGAAAGCGCTTGACGAGAAGGCGAAGGAATTGACGGCTCGGCTCCAATCGCTGGGAGCCAGCCAAGCTGCTTCAGATCAGAAGGCCGGCGGAGAGGGCGCGCCTCCCGCCACGGGCGGGGTGGTTGCCGCAGGGGACGTGATGAAGCTCGGGGAGGAGCAGTGGCAACTGCAGGAATGCTACAACTGCCACAAGTTGAAGGGCGAAGGCGGAAAGAAGCGCGGGCCTGAACTTGACAACATCGGGAATTTGCTGACCGCCGAAGAAATCAAGCAAAAGATCCTCGACCCCAAGAGTTGGATGGCCGAAGGATTTGAAAAGGAATTCGAGAAGGGTAAGATGCCCGACAAATATAAAGACCTGATGGAAGACAAAGACGTTGAGGTCCTCTCTGTGTGGTTGGTCACGTTTAAGAATGCCTCGGTGAATACGCCGAAGCCCATCAAGAAGAAATAACGATGCAGCCAAAGCTCAAGTCAAAAGTTCTCTGCGCGGATCGCGAGGTCGGAGAAATCAAACGGGTCATTGTGGATCCGATTTCCCTCGAGATCAGCCACATCGTGGTGGGCGGTGACGGCATGGGTCTGATCGAGCGGCAAGTGCCGATGGCACAGATCCAGAGCATGACCGACGATGTCGTCACGTTGCACTCAACTTCTTCCGATTTTGCCGGACTGCCCGCCTTTAAGCGGGACGAGTACGTCACGACCCACGAAGTGGAAATCGCCAAACTGGACGACAAGATTCATGTGACTCCTGGAGAAGTTCTGGTGCCCCTCCCCGAGCTTGAGAGGAACGTGAAACGGCGAACCTTCTTTGCCGCCTTTACCCAAGCCATCGGCCTTCTTATCGCAGTCCCCCTCGCTTGGCCTGTGCTGCGCTACCTGATGAAGCCCATGTACCAACCGTTCGATAACGGATGGCTCAAGATCGGGAATGTCGCCAAGATCAAGCAAGAAGACGTCGGCGTGCAGTATAAGTTCAAGCGCAAGCTGAAAGAAGCCTACCTGCCGGAGCAGGACATCGACAAGAACGTGTGGATCCTGAAGGCGACGCCGGCAGTCCTCGAAAAGATCTATCAAGGGAAAGACATGGAATTTCGCGACGTGACCGGCAAGCATGTATGGACCAATAAAAAGAACGTCCCCTACATCGCGTTTTCCGGCAAGTGTCCCCACCTGGGATGCGGGTACAAGTGGCGAACGCACAAAGTGCTCGGCCAGGTTTTTCTATGTCCCTGCCATCTGAGTATTTACGACGCGAGCGGCAAGGTTCTCGATGGACCGGCGCCGCGTCCGCTCGATACGCTCCCTATCCAGGTGACCGCGAACGGTGAGATTACCGTCATCGACATGGAGTTCAAGGCTGGAACCAAGGCGCAAGTTCGGATCGTATGATGGAAACGCTGCAACCCACGAATACACCGCCGTCCGCGATCGAAAAAGTGTTCGACTTCGTTGACGAGCGCGTCGGCCTGAAAACGATTCAAGCGAAAATGCTCAACGAGCCGGTTCCAGGAGGCTCACGTTGGGCCTATGTGTTCGGTTCGATCCTCTTGTTCATCTTCATCATGCAAGCGGTCACGGGTATCCTCTTGATGTTTTACTACGTTCCGACGGCAGACCACGCGTATGCGAGCACCCAATACATTATTCATGATGTGGATTATGGCTGGTTCTTATTGAGCTACCACTTCTGGGGTTCCACCGCCATGGTCGTGACCGTGTTTGCGCATATGTCGCAGGTGTTCTTATGGGGCGCGTATAAAAAGCCCCGTGAAATGGTCTGGCTGGTAGGATTGGCGTTGTTCGGTCTCGTCATGGGCTTCGGCTTTACCGGATATCTCTTACCCTGGGATCAGCGCGCCTACTGGGCGACGACCGTCGGTGTGGAGATCATGGATAAGACACCCCTCATGGGTGATTTCCTGGCCCGGTTCCTCAAGGGAGGACCGACTCCCGGGCAGATGACGCTGAGCCGGTTTTTTGTGATCCATGTGATGATTCTGCCGGCCGCGCTGATGGGCCTGGCCGGGCTTCATATTTTCCTGTTCCGCAAGGCAGGTCCTGCCGGTCCGTTCCGCGGCACTACGCAGGAGTTGAAGATCAAGACCGACTATTTCTTTCCGCGGCAGGTCTGGAAAGATATCGTGGGCATGGCCGTCGTGTTTTTGAGTATCTGTACCCTGGCGTTTTGGGAGCCCGTCGTCCTCTTGGAAGAGGCGACTCCCGATCCCGGAGATTACCATCCGGAACCGGAGTGGTATTTTCTGTTCCTCTTCCAGATGCTCCGGCTGAAGATCTTCGCCGGGGAGCTCGGACAATTCCTCGGAGCGATCGCCATTCCCGGTGCGTTTATGGCGCTCCTGGCGGCGCTGCCCTTCATCGATCGCAGCCCGGAGCGGAATATTTTCAAGCGACCGATTGCATTGATCGGATGGATTGTCGTGATGGCCATTATTCTGATCTTTACGGTGTCGGCCATCATCAACCGTGAATTCCTTGACTAGTTTTGCTCGGGCGACTAGCCCGGTGGAGTAATCGTGGTCGATCGAGAATCGATGTCTCCCTTCAAGCTGGGTCTTGGCGTGCTCTGGGCTGCGTCCTGGACCGCGCTCCCCATCAAGATGGCGTTCGCCCTCCTGTTCATTGCGATGGGAACCATCCATCTCGAAACCATGCTAGGCATCGTCTTTCTGCTGCTCCTGATGAGCCCCGTCAGCGTGTTCGCCTATTTTGTCCTCACGGCGGGGATGGATGTACATCTGGGCGAAGGTGTCGGACTGCCGATATTGTTTCTTCTGTCTATTCCCGTGGATATCTGGGCACTTGGGCTGGTTGCGCGTACGACGTTTCTGGAGAGACTCCGTGTGGAGCCGCCGGATTCGCTGGGGTCGTCCTTGTGGGTGCGATGTGCCCTCGCCGGAGCTGTCTACATTCCCCTGTTGTGGTTCGTCGAAGGGCAGGCCACCGATATCGCTCGTTCTGTTTCCCAATCCCTCCTTGACTTGGAGTTTCTGAAACCTCTCGGGGTGGCCGAGCGCATTAGCCTTGACCTCACCCTATGGGGCAGTGTTTCCACGATCGTGCTCGCGCTTCTAGTGGGTATCGGCTTCTCGATGGTGGGACGATTCGTCCGGTCTCTCGCGAATCAGGGTCGGCCCGCCGGCGAAGACTATCAGGCACTCGTCTACAAATGGGACGTGATGCGCGTGCCGTCGGATCAGGTATTGATGCTCGGAGCGTTTACGGCGGCCGGGGTCGTCCTAGGCATTCTGTTCTGGGCATTCCTGCCTTCTACCACGCCACATCCTCACGAGTGTTGCAAGCCTCAAGAAGTGAAGGCTGAGTCGCACCTCGATCCACAGAAGGCGCTTGGGAAAGCGGAAAAGACCCTCAAGGACTCTGAAGTCAGAATTGCTTCTCTTGAGAAGCAGGCCGAAGAAAACAAGGGCAAAGGTGGGAAAGAAAAGGTCGGTGTAAAGGAATCGGCGTCAAAGGGAGACACGAAGCCGCATGTTGAAGCCAAGCCTGCTCCGCAGAAAGCCAAACCATAATCCGAGCACTCACGAGGTGACGAACATGGCGCACCAGCGTGACCCTCATACAGCAACATACTGTCAAATCGCGGTCCCTCTCGGGGTTGCAGGCCTGGCCTCCCTCATGTATTTGCTCGGCCTTCCTGACCTCGGTCTGGCGGAGGATTCGGGCAGTGCCTCCGCCCGGGATTACCGGGATATCCCCGGAATCGGCAGCCGGAACATCGTCTGGATCATTGCCCAGTTGCATCTTCTCCTGGCCGGCTTCGTTCTCGGCGTCCCGATTTTTGCCTGGTTGTGCGAAATTGTCGGGTGGAAATCCGGTGACAAACGCTACGACAAGCTGGCGAAGGAATTCACGAAACTTCTCACCTCCTCCTACGCGACCACGGCGCTGTTCGGCGGGATTCTTCTTTTCTTGCTCATCGGCTTCTATCCCAAGTTGATGAACTACCTGACGGACATCTTCTTCCCGTCGTTCATTGTGTACTGCCTGTTATTCCTGCTGGAGACCGTGACCCTGTATCTCTATTGGTATGGCTGGGATGCGATGTCGGAGGGAGGGGGAAAGAGCTTTCACATCCTCCTGGGATTTCTCCTCAACGTCTTCGCATTCTTCATCATGATCGTTCCCAACTCCTGGGCGACGTTTCAATCCAGCCCGGTGGTGATTTCCGAGGGCACCGATTTACAACGTGCATGGGCCGCAACCTGGAATCCGACCTGGTGGCCGGTGAACATTCATCGGTTGATCGCCAACGTGGTCCTGGGCGGCTACATCTGTGGCGCCTACGCCGGGATCCGATATCTATCGGCTAAAAACCAGGACGAACGTTACCACTACGACTGGATGGGCTACGTCGGCAATTTCATCGGCGTGTTCGGCCTCCTCCCGCTCCCGTTTGCCGGATATTGGCTGATGCGCGAGATCTACCAGTACAACCAGCAGATGGGCATTACGCTCATGGGTGGATTTCTCTCGTGGCTCTTCATTCTACAGGCGATGCTGATCGGTGTCCTGTTCCTCGGATCGAATTATTATTTCTGGCTCGGTATTACCCACCGCATCCCTGGGTCGGAGATGCAGTATCGGAAGCCGATCATGGCGATGTTGGTCATTCTGCTCCTGTGCCTCGGTGTCTGGATGACCCCGCACTCGCTCGTCGCCAGTCTGGAGGAAGCACAGAAGATGGGCGGCACGCACCATCCCCTGTTAGGCGTCTTCGGCGTCATGTCGGCCAAGATGACGGTGGCCAATCTCATGATTCTCGTGACGTTCATGAGTTTCATCATGTATTGGCGTGCCGGAAAACAGGAAACGGCGGGCTGGGCCAAGGTCGCCAGAGCGATGATGGGTGGGGTGCTCGGCCTGGCTGCCATCGTCGTCATCGTATTGGGGGTGTGGGGGTATTTTGTCCCTGCCATCATCCGCATCAACTACTTTTCCACGTCGCAAGTGCTGATCGTGTTATTCGTCATGCTGACGATTACCCCGTTGACCGCCTTGCTCTTGAAGAGCGCCAGAACAACCACGGAAATGGTATGGGGCCAAATGCCCCCGCGAGCCGGATATGCGCTGGTCTTGAACGCGGTCATGGTGATTCTCTTGATGACCCTGATGGGATACGCCCGTTCCTCATCGCGGGTGCATTGGCATATTTACGGCGTCATGCGGGACTCATCTCCCTATGCATTCTCTCCCGCATTGGGGTATGCCGCCGCCTTCATGGCGCTGAATACCTTTTTGTTCTGCATGCTGGTCGCGTTTATCTTCTGGGTCGCGACCATGGGCGATAAGGCCAAGGCCGGCGGGGGCACAGCGACGAAAGCGCCCCTTCCTCACGGCGCGGTGCCTGCCATGGCGGGGGGATCACATCAGCTCGATGACAAGCCATCGAGCTGAATGATGAGTGCTGAGTTATGAGTTCTGAGTTCTGGATGATCAGGTCCGAGTTCGTGGTTATGAACTGAGTGAGGGATTTTGTGAACTGTAATCGACTATCAAGCGTAACCCTCAGCACTCATTCACTCAGCACTCAGCACTCAGAACTCAGAACTCAGAACTTCACAGGAGAGGGTACTTATGAGTGAAGTCGCAATGTTGCAGTTGATCGGTCTTTGCATCGTCGGCTCCGGCGTCATCATTCTTCTTTTCATTAAAGCGCAGTTCGTCAGAGTCACGGGATTTGTCGCCATCGTCCTGGGATTGTTTGCACTGGTCGCCCTGGCCGTTCCGCAGATGGCGTCGCTGCCGCCTGTTGAGGAGAAGTTCGATATTGCGAGTATCAAGACCCCGACTGACATGGCTGCGATCGGGCAGACCATTTTCTTTAGCAAGGGACAATGTGCGCTCTGTCATTCCATAGGCCCGAGCGAATCGGCCCGCTGTCCGGACCTCAAGGGAATCGGCGCGAAACTGTCCCGCGAGTTCATGTATGAAAGTCTGACCGATCCACAGGCGTATGTGTATCTCGATTTCCGTCACGAGGGGCTGCCGAAGGAATACCCCGCTCGGATGCCGTACATCAATAAGAACCCGATCGGGCTTTCCAAAAACGAGGTTCTGTCGGTCATCGCGTTTTTGCAACAGATGAGCGGAGAGCCGATCACCGTGAATCCGTCCGAGATTGTAGCACCGGGAGCGCCGGTGAAGGCAGCGGACGCAGAAACGTTGGCCGTTGCACAGGCACAGTAGATGATTCTCTCCGTGCGGAGGCGCGAGCGGTCTCCTTGATCCTGTGAAGAAACGTTTCGATCGTTTGGCATAGCAGAGAAATATTTTCAGGATGCTCAAAAAGGCCGTGCAGCGCGGCAGCAGCGAGGTCCGCGACGCGAAGAATCATGAGGCGCACGGTGCGATGGATAAAGAGCACCACGTTCGTGCGCGCCGGCGAGTCGGTGAGCCGGCAGTGTCTTTGTGAGCGCCCAGTGTCTTGAAACGTTTGCGGACGCCGGCGAGACAGTGAGCCGGCAGTGTCTTCGAGGCGAGGCGTCATCATCTCACCCGCCCGCCCCGAGCCTGCCGAGACAGGCTCTTTTCCCGGGCCTGTACGTTGAGCCTGTGAGGTTCACGACGCGCCGAATAAGGCGCGTCAAGGTTGTGAACGGGTGCGAGTCAGTGAGCACCCAGTGCCTTACAAAGCTGACGGACGTTTTCAGCATCCTGACAAGGTAGGAGGACGTATGGGAGGCGTACTGGTTAGGCCAATTCTGTTGACCGTCTTGATTTATTTGTTCCTCAAGTTCATCGTCCCGAACCTTCCCCATTCTGCGCCGCTCCCGGCGAGTCTTATATTCCTGTACCTGATTCTGGTCGTCACGGGTATCGTGATATTTGCCACGCTGAGCGGCGCATCGAAGGATGCGTTTTTCGACCCGATCTTCCGCTTCCTGTCCGGTGAGAATGCCGGCGCCATGCAAGGCGCGAGATATCTGGTCTTGGTCCTGTTTCCTTTGTTGGTCGGATGGCAGACATATGGCAGCACGGCGGTGAGCGATGCCCCTCCGGCTGAGAACCGGACGATCCATCCGGCTCCTCCCGGTGAATACACCGGCCTGTCCAATCCCGTGCCGAAGACGCCGGACAATATCATGTACGGCAAGGGGCTCTATGCGTCTCGCTGCGCCCCCTGTCACGGAAATTTTGACGGGAAGGGATTTGCATCCGGAGGTTTCACCCCGCCGCCTGCTAACTTTAAAGACCCGACGACGATCGCGATGCTGCAAGAAAGCTTTCTTTTCTGGCGCATCAAGAAGGGGGGAGTTGGCCTACCGGTTGAAGGCATGCCGTGGAAATCTGCGATGCCGCGATGGGAGATGGAACTTTCGGATGAAGATATCTGGAAGGTCATCATGGGTGAATATGACGGCGCGGGACAGAAACCGCGGACATGGGATGAATCAGAATAACCGGCGCGGGTCGCACGAGTGAGCGTCAAGAGGATGGCATGGCTATAGGACGTGGAAGCAAATGGGTGGTAAGCGCGGGCGGGCTTTTGGGGCTGTGCCTAGTGGCCGGAACGGACCTTGCGCACGGCCAGGAGAGCGTGGCGGTGCGGGCTTCGCTCGTCAAGGGTGCGTTGCCGGTGGATGATCCCGCGGCGGCCGCCTGGGCGACAGCGCCTGCATCGGAGTTTCCGATGTCGCCGCAAGTCCATTGGCCGGTTCGAATTACCGAGACGACGGCGAAAAGCGTCAAGGTCAAGGCACTTCACGACGGGACGACGGTCGCTTTTCTGTTGGAGTTTGCCGATCCGACGGAGGATCCCGAAGACGCCGCCGCTCTCGAATTCATGGTCGGAGATACGAAGGCTCACTTTGCGCATGGGCAGCCTATGGCCCAGGTTCAGGGTGGCCCCGTCAACATCTGGTATTGGAAGAACAAGAACGGGAAGGGCGTCGATATGAGTGCGATGGGCTTTGGGACGTTGAAAGCTCAGGCGCATCAGGACGTCAAAGCCAAGGGGGTCTTTCAGGGCGGAGCCTGGAAGGTGGTCTTCTCCCGCCCGCTGACGACGGAGCATCCGACGGAGGACACTCAGTTCAAACCCGGTGAATTTACCAGCATCGCCTTCGCGCTGTGGGATGGGAAGAAACTGGACAGTGGTCAGCCCAAAGAAAAGGGCTCTGAAAAAGCCGTGTCATCATGGTGGTATTTCCGTGCGGAAGCGCCACCGGATTATTCCCCCTATGTTTACGCGTTGCTGGCCATCGTCCTGGCGGTCGGATTCGAATTGGTCCTCGTGAAGCGTTTAAAGAAGAAAGGGTCCTGAGCATGAGGACGTCGACAAGATTGCGAACGCTCAGCCTGGTTGCGGGTCTGATTGGCGTGTGGGGAATGGTCGGCTCGGGATGTTCGATGTTTCAGAGTGAACAATCCGCGAGAGGACAACGCCTCTATACCCATTATTGTATGCACTGCCACGGCGAGCATGGTCGGCAGAACGAAGGATTCAATTGGTCTTCCATGTCTGATCCAAAGCCGAAGGACTTGTCCAACAAAGAAGAAATGGGCACGTTCAAGGACGAGGACATCTTCAATACGATTTCGCGGGATATGAAAGATACCAGCCCCGGCGGAGATAAGATTGGCGATGACGAATTCGCGGTTCCGACCATGCCGACGTTCAAGTACACGCTCTCGGAAGAGGAAATCTGGAGCATCGTGGGAGTGGTGCGCGCCCTGCATGGCAAGAAACTGGAATTCAATGTCGAAGGCCGGAAAAAAGAGCTTCAGGATGCACAGCAGTCTGCTCAGCAGAAATACAATGAGGCCCTGAAGATTGCCGAGGAGGCCGAAAAAAAGGCCAGCGATGAGGCGGATAAGAAGGGTGTCGAAGTCGACGAGTCGTTGTATGCGAAAGAGCAGCAGGTCATGGTCCAGGCAAAAAAGGAATTGGACCAAGCGCAGGCTGGCTTTGCCAATTTCACGACGCGCCCTGGAAAGGGCGTCAATATTGTGCGTCCCGACTTGACGATGAAGCCGGAAGTTGCCGGCAAATTGGCGGATGTCGGAAAGCAGTTGTACTTCAACAAATATGGGTGCAACGGGTGCCACAAGGTGAATGATGAGGGAGGCAAGGTGGGTCCCGCACTCGATCGGGCCGGGTTCAGACTGAATCCGACCTGGGTGTATCGGTGGCTTAGAAATCCGCAAGCGATGAAGCCGGATACGCGGATGCCGAGCCTCGGTCTCAACGATGCTGATGCCAAGGCGGTCAGCATATATCTCCGCACGCTCCGTGCGCCAAAACCAGAGAAGCCGCTCGAAAAAGTTGAAGGCTAGTCGTCTATTACCAGACGCTGGCCCAGGTCCCCAAGAGAATGATGGCTCCTGCCCAGACGTGTTGCTTGAAGAGGGCAAAAGCAACGTCCGGAGGGACCGGTCTCTGCAGCCTCAGCACCTGAACGACAAAGCATAGTCCGACCACGGCAAGGATCCCATAGTAGAGCGGTCGCACCGTATAGAGGTATCCTGCCAGGCTCAGCAACCCCAGCATGGCCGCCAAACATGTTCCTACGGCCAGCCAAGCGCATGACCCGAACAAGACCGCGGCCGACTTCACTCCGACGCGGCGATCGTCGTCGCGGTCTTGCAGCGCATAAATGGTATCGTAGGCGATCACCCAGCATATCGTCGCGCCAAACAAGGCCCAGGCCGGTCCCTCCACCGTGTTTCGAGAGGCGGCCCACGCCATCACCGTTCCCCAGCCAAAAGCAATTCCCAACACTGCCTGAGGGATGGGGATGATGCGCTTGGCATAGGGGTATGCAGCGGCAAGGACCACTGCAATGGGGCTCAGGAGGATTGCCAAAGGATTGAGGAAAAGCACGAGACCCGCTGCAGCCAACAGGAGTACAGCGGCAATCGCACCGGCCTCGCGAGGGCCGAGGGCTCCTGAAGCCAGCGGTCGCATACGTGTGCGAGCCACCTGGCGATCGAAATCTCGGTCGGCCAGATCGTTGAGGATCACTCCCAGACTGCGCATGACGAAAGAGCCGATGACAAAAATAGCGACCAGAGACAACGGAGGGTGTCCCCCATTTGCCAAGACAATTGCCCAAAGGCTTGGCAACAGGAGGAGCCATGTGCCAGACTGATTCCGTAGACGGATGAGGTCGCCCAGAGATGCTGCGAATGTCCGGTGTGGCGTATGATGAACGACCGGTGCGCGCGGTGACTCGATCACATCGTGGACCTTAACGAAGACCAAGGACCCTGTCAATTCAGGGTCAAAGCCAGCAAGACATTTCCAATGCCGGGAACCAGAACGATGCGAGACAGTAGGGGACTGCCAAGGGCGTCAGTTGTGCCTGCCGGCGGGATCGATTCATGCCCCGTGTTCCTGATACTCCTGCTCTCCTTCCTGGTGATCGGCTTGTCGGCATGCAACCTGTTCAGAAGTCGAGACAGCATGCTCCGCTATGACCTTCCCCTTACGGTTCAGATCCGACCGGATGCGAGCATCACCGGCGCCGTGCTGGATTACAGAGATGCATGCGGTCAACCGGCTCAGGTGAAAATTGACGGCATTCTACTGGAGACGCTCAAACGAAAACTCGGGCTGGTATTCCAGCATGCCGTCGTCGATGCCTCCGCCGTGCCCGGCGCCGTGGATGGTGTGGTGGATGTCGGTCTGGGGTTGAAGCAACTGGAGTTGTTCGTGCTGCGGAGAGCCACCCGGACCTATCCGGCAACGGTCACCTTGGGATTGGATTTTTCCTATAGCGATCTCGACGGAACCATCCGCCATAGCAAGAAACTCCAGAGCCAGGGACGTGACGACGTCGGGACCACCAAAGACTCCTGCGCAGTGAAGGGGGTCGAGGCAATCGTCCAACAGGCGGCTGATCTCGTCGTAGAGGGGATGGCCAAGCAACTCGGCGACTCGAGCAGGATACGTGAGGCGGCGCAATCGACAAAGGGTCGGCGACGGGTCACCAGTCAACCGTCTGGTCCACGGACCTCTGAGCCAGCCGTGACGTCCTCATCTCCCGCGCCTGCAAGCCCAAGCGGGATCGAACCAGTCGTCGCGCTGCCGGCGCAGTCAGCCCCATCCACGGATCGTCACGAATCCGGACCGACCAAACTATCTTTTCGCACGATTATCCGCGATGAGAACCGCAATCAGGTGTTGGAGCGGAACGAGCATTTCGTCGTGGAGTTTGAGATCAAGAACGAGGGGGGCGCGGCCGCGGATGATGTGGAAGTGCATCTCACCGGTCATCCCGCCGTGGTCCAAAACCTCAAGCCTCCGGTGCTCGTCGGGACGATAGACCCGGGTGAGATCAAACGGGTCTCTATCGCCGGCACATTGGGTGGCGTCTCTGAGATAGAAGCGGCGGAACTCGTCTGCTCCCTCCGCGCCTCCTCCCTGGTGGAACTCCCGCCCAGTAAAAAATTCGTCGTCGCGATTCGACCGGAGACGGTCGATGCCGTCGAAGTCTTGTCCGTAGATGTCGATCAAATTGCCAACCAGCCGGGCAGGTTGAAACAGTCCCAAGGCATCGGGATTGCCATTGGTGTCGGACAATTCCGGGATGTGAATGTGCCGGAGGCGCGGTTTGCGGGGCGGGATGCCGAAGTCATGGCGAAGTACTTCATGACGTACGTCGGCATCCCATCGTCCCGGGTCAAGCTGTTGGAAGATGACCAAGTGTTGAAGGACGATCTGATCGATGTATTTGAGACGTGGTTGCCCACGCAGGTCGATCCGCGTGCCGTGGTGCTGGTGTATTTTTCCGGGCGCGCGATTGTCGATGCCTCCACGGGGGCTGTCTCCTTGGTGCCGTATGACGGATCGGCATCCTCGAGGTTGTTCTCATTTGCCAGACTGCAACGGGCACTGGCCAGGGCGCAGGTTTCCCGGGCGATCCTGCTCTTGGATGTGTCGCTGGAAGCGACTCCGGGGACGGAAGCCGGTCGTGCGATCACCCCGGTGTGGGAGGCAGACGAACTGGCGCAACAGAAAGACCGGTTTATGTGGATGATCGGGAACAATTCCTTACAAGAGGCCCATGCCTACCAGCAGGGACAGCATGGACTGTTTACGTATTTTCTCCTCAAGGGACTCCGCGGGGCAGCGGACCTGGATAAGAATGGGACGGTGCTGTCCGGGGAACTCTGCACCTATGTTCATCGACAGGTCGAGGCCGTGGCGAAGCACCAGTTCGGCAACGCTCAAGAGCCGGTCTGTCTGCCGGATGCCGGCCATACGTCCCCGCTGCGAGCATTACCACTCAGCAAACAGCGATAGAACACTTGCCTTCCATGTGCACACAACTCGACGGGTATCATCATGTTTCGCGCGGGGCCAGGAAGCGGCTGCGTCCGCACGCCGATGGGTTGGAGGACAGGTGTGCTCGGTAAAACATGAAGCAGGAACCAACGAGAGAAAGGACAGAGGCACGATGTCGAGATTTCGAAACCTCCTGTTAGGGGGGCGCTCAGCGTGGTGAGTATTGGTATCTCAGTGGCCGCGCTGGAGGTGGCGATGGGGTATCTCTATGACCATGCTCCATACGCCAACGGCAAGCGAACCGTGGAGATATATATACGGCAACCCGTGTCTCCTATGATGTCCGCATCCCAGTCCCAAACCGCTTTGCTGCCACATCCCTACCTTTTGTATAACAACATTCCCAATATGCAGGCTGACGGATACCAGCAGACCAACTCCCTTGGGTATCGAAGTGACGAATTTCCTCTTGAAAAGCCGGCAGAAACGATCCGCATTCTCTGTCTCGGCGGCTCGACCACGTACATGTGGCCTTATGTGAAGAATCCCAAAGACACCTGGGTCGCAAGACTCGAAACGAAGCTGCAAGCGATCTCGAGAAAGCGGGTGCAGGTCATCAATGGCGGCCTCAACTACGGAACAAGCGCGGAGGCGCTCGCAGGGTATGTGTTTCGACACCGGTTCCTGAGGCCGGATCTCATTGTCTATCATGGAGGTGGCAATGACGTGCTGCCTCTCATGTTCGAAGGATATACTCCCGAGTACACGCATTTTCGCGGGCATGGCAACGGCGTCCAGCCGAGGGCCGGCGAAAAGACCTTGCTCGCCAGATCCAACATTGGAAAATACCTGTATGCGAGATGGCTGCAGCCCGTTGAGACTGTGGTCACGACCAAGCCGTTCTGGGAGGTCTCTCCTCAGGATGCATTCGAGCGGGTGAAACGCACGGATCCGGAAGGGTTCCGGCGCAACGTCGATTACCTCGCCGCGCTCGGCAAGGAAGGAGGAGCGCAAGTTGTCTTGTTCGGATTTCTGCAGGCCCGCAAGGAGAACCTGACAAAGAATGCGACAGCGTTTAAGGGATTTGAAGACACGCTCGTGCTCGGACTGCAGAAGAACTATGAGGTCATGAGAGGAGTGGCACGGGAACATGGCATCCCGTTCATCATCCCCGACCAGGACAAATTCAAGGATGAATGGTTTCTAGACAATTGTCATCTGACTGGAGAGGGAGAGGAAATGAAAGCCCAGATTCTCTTTGACGAGCTCAAGCACAATCCGATCTTCAGAAATCCTGTCCCGCTCTGACAGGCCGCATCATTGACAGCCGTTTCTCGGCCTGAGTAAGATGGCCACCTCAGAGGTCTTGTTCTCCTGCCATCTCAAAGCCGGCGTAGCTCAGTTGGCAGAGCAGCGGTTTCGTAAACCGCAGGTCGGTGGTTCGATTCCACTCGCCGGCTCCATTAATCAATAGGTTATGCATTCACTTGCCAACCCCTGAACCTTCAGGGTGCGTCTGGGGTGCGACTATAGGCAGTCTGAACATCATCGAGCTTGGCACTCCATTCCTTGTTCCCGCTTGGAAATAAATGAGCATAGATGTCCATCGTCACCTGAATCGAGCTATGGCCGCATTGCTCCTGAATGTATTTAGGGGGACTTCCCTGCTGAGCCATGAGCGAGACATAGGTATGACGAAGGTCATGGAACCGCACACGCCGGATGCCAGCGCTTCTTAACAATTTGATAAATGCATGACGCAAGTTGCTATCATCCCATCGCGTGTTGGAAGGTGTGACGAACACCCATTCAGACACGGGCTTGCCTGACATGGACTCTAATTCCCGAATCTCTCGCATATGACGTAATGCCTCGATCAATTGCGGACTCATATCCACCCGACGCAACTTATGATTCTTCGTGCTGGTCAGTTGGCGCTTGACGACGGCGCGGCGCACTTCGAGAAAGCCACTCCGGAAATCAATATCGGACCATTGCAATCCAATCAGTTCGCCTTGGCGCAGCCCGGTCCGTACGGCACAAAGGAGAATGGCGTAGAGGGAGGGGACTTTCTCGCGAGCATGTTGGAGGAGAGCCTTCACTTCCTCAGCGTCGAGTGGCGACATATGAAGGCGTCTGTCCTCCCTGGAATGGGTGAGTCGTCCTGTTCGCGCTACTGGGTTACTCGCAACAATCCCTTCATCCATGGCGTGATGGTAAGCCTCCTTAAACGGAGTCAGGATGTTATGGATGGTTTGCTTCTTAAGCCCCTTGCCGGAGAGATCAGCGATGAGGCGTTTGATATCAGCACGGCTTACTTCATCCAGTTTGACGTCCCCAAAAACCGGTAAAAGATGTCTCACGATCATGACACGATAGCCATGCGCCGTGGTTGCTTTACAGTGCACCTCGGCGTAGGTATGGAGCCAATCTGTGAGATAGGTCTCGACGGTAGGCACCTGACGATTTCGATCGGAGAGTGGAGACGCTTCCCCGTTAAATTCAGAAAGCTTCAACCTGGCAGAGAACAATTCGGAGAAGTGACGTGCCTCCTTTTCCGTATGAAAATGGCGCTTCGTTCGTTTGCCTTGATGGTGAACGAAGGCCCACCATCCCGGCTTATCCCTTCTCTGTCGCACAATGACGCCCATAGCTACTCCTTGCGAGCTGAGCTAATATGAAGCCAGGCGACTAGTGATCATATGTTAACTTAACTTAACAGTTATGGGCAAGCTAAAAACAGATTCGCCATTCTATGATCACGACACCGGCACCCGGCTGTTCACGATCCGGCAAGCCGCTGAATATCTTCACTATCACCCCTATTCCGTCTATCGACTCGTGGTGCAAAAAAGCTTGAAGCCCTACCGGAAGGCAGGACGGACCCTCCTTTTTCTCAAGGAAGAACTGGACCGATATCGTGCAGGCAATGCCTGGGCCTCTCAAAAAGCGACCTTTAGTGCTCTCGCCGATGCGCCTAAGCATCTGCCTGCCAAAATGTCCGCAACCGTCTATCTCATCAGGCGGGTTTCGAATTGCTTCCTCACAAGATAGAAACCCTATCGTCCTTTTCCTGGGAGATGATTCCCCTCATCCATGCTCGGATTCAGGAACAGTATGGAAGGCGACCTAGTAAGATTGAAGTATTGAGTCCGGAAGGTGGGACGTGGACGATTGTATACGAACCGCCCACGTGGCTAGCGAAGGCGAAGGAGCTTGTCAAAGGAAGAAGAAGGAGGAAGTAAATATGGGTCGTATTGGACGACACCTTGTCGCGATGTGCTGGGTGGTTGTTGCCCTATTTATTGCGGAACTCACCTATGGGTACATCAGCGATCAGCCCGCAACTGGATCAAGTAAAATTGTAGTCGACGTGGTGGCTATCTTCATGCTGTTTTGGCTAGGGTCCGTATTTAATGGCTATAGGATAAGGCGGACCGCAAGGCAGCGAGACTGCCTGAGTAGGTGAGCCGTTCACAACAGTGTATTTTAAGGTCACCGAAGGGTTTATGAACACACCCGATGAGAAGATGGTTAAAGACTCCTATCTGAAGAGTAATTCTCTGCATGGCTGAAATCCGGACCAGGAAGAGTTGACTTCCACTCCTCGAACCGACCGCATCACACATGTTGGCTATCGCGGCCTTCCTGGAGGTTTTGGAACCGAAGAGACTAGCCCCTGAGTGGGTATTAGCTACTTTATTATTTCTTTCCTGAGAGAGTTATGGGGTTACGCTTCGAAAGAGGTTTAAGCTGGCTCCTGGGCTGCGTCTCAACATGAGCGGGAGTGGGTTCAGTTGGACCGTCGGCCCCCGTGGTGCTTCCATCAATCTGGGTCGACGGAGCATCCGCCGCAATCTTGACCTGCCTGGCGGTTTTTCCTTCCAAAGCCAGAGTAATCGCTCTCCTCGTCAGACCGGATCTCAAGCGACTTCCGACGACTCCCTGATGGATGCCCATATCGCGGTCAGCGAGGACGGCACGTTGCGGTTTTCAGATGCTGAAGGAACCCCGCTGGCCTCTCATGTGGAAGCCCGGGTCAAAGATCAGCAAGGAGCGGCGATCAAAGAACTGCTTGTTAATGGTTGCAAAGAATTCACTGAGAAGATGGAGGGTCTGGAATCGCTCCACCTTGGCACCCCATCTCCACATGACAATCCGAGGTACATGCCGGAATCTTTCCTGAGAAGATGCGCCCGTGTTTCCGATGATGAAAGAGCTGAGTCTGTGGGGTCGTCTTTTTCCCTGGGGTGAAGCGCCGTATAGCCAGACAAAACGACGCCCTAGTCTCGGAATACCATGACCGGATGCGGATGTGGAAGACAATGAAAGCGGCCCATGAGGCCAAAGAACAAAGGCGGCGGGACCTCGTGCAGGTCAAGTTAGTCTCCGATGCTGAAGCCATGATAGTATTCTTGAACAACGGCTCCAGTCGATTCAGTGGCCACGGGAAACCACTGTTGCAATCGAAATCTCAAAGGATCATCAATCCGTCGCTATTGATGTAGATCTACCAGAAATCGAAGATCTTCCGTGGAAGACCGCCACATATAATGGCCGTGGATGGAAATTCACGATCAAAGAACTGTCAGAGACGAAGCATGCGCAGCTCTATATGCGACATATTCACAGCATTGGTTTCCGTATCATAGGAGAAACCTTTGCCGCTCTCGCTTCTATGCAGACGGTCATGTTATCTGGATACTCACAACGACCTGATGGGGCGACTGGCCAAATCCACGATGAGTACCTGTACAGCGTTCGAGTCAGCCGACACCAATGGACTTCAATAAATTTCAATAACCTACAGGCCGTCGATGTAGTAGAGGCGTTTGATCAGTTTGATGTCCGCCGCAACCTGTTGAAGAGCGGTAGATTCGAAGCCATCGAGCCGCTTGATGGGTTAAGTCGCCGCCCTATTTGATGCAGGGACACGGGATGATCAAGTCTTACCGGGCATCCTCGATCTCTTAAATGCAAACAATCTCACCGCGCAGCAAGCCCGCTCGCTTTTAGGAAAGCTGCATCTGTTGATCGACCTTGGCGAACAGCTCGGCACGAAAACGACCCACTAAGTACCCTCCCTTTCCGGACTTCTAGTTCTACTGAGGGGAAGGACGTGGGCTGTATGCGAAACGATGCAGTGGGTAAGAAAGCGATGATAACGAACGCGGTCAGCAGCGATTTATATTTTTGACCTGTCACTCCAGCGCGTCGGGCCGACAGAAACGCCTGACCCAGCCAAGAAACTCTCGGACGCGGCCCGCACCGGTGAGCCCGGACTCGTCCCGGTTAAAAGTACAGCAAGCCGTAGAAAAAGATGGTATTCCACTCGTTGTCGAAGCTGAATCCGCCGCCTTTCTTTGAATTGGCGGCTACGTCGAAGTTGGAGACGGTTAAACGCGGTACCGAGCGCGAAATGTTTGAACAGCCCGTATTCCAATCCGAAGTACGCTTCCGTCATCGAGCCTTTGAACCGAGCAGTCTCCACGTAGAACCAATCGAAACGGACCATACCATAGAGAATCACCTGCTATCCCGACCCCAACCACCTGTTCCGTGTCCCCGTCCTCGGCAAGGGCAAATACAGGTATTTCCCATTGCGTTATTCAATACGTCTTAAGAATCTCGCTTGACGTTGCAGTAGTACTCAGGCAAGGTTCGTTCGACGTTTCCAAGCATAGCACGGCTTAGTACTCTCAAAGCTCATCAGGCCATGCTACCCGATCGAATGGTGATGCTATTGGATTATATGAACCGCCGTATGTTCGCAGGAACTACACCATTTATCAATCAAGCTTGTTGGTCGTATCTATGACAGATGCTCAACCATATGATCCTGCTAAATATGCCTTTCACGTTTCTATCGGCCATGAGTTCAGCTTCCCAAGCCCAGCGCCTGGCGAAGTACCTTATGCCAAGCTCACCGTTCCTGAGAACAAAAGATTTGTTATGGAATACGTAAACATTACAGGCTTGGGGCCAGGGGGCGCTGAGACAATCATGTTTTGTGCGCTTCATACTGTTGTAGCGGACTTCGGTTTACTATATTTTTCCACTTACCAACTATGTTACGACACCGCAATGGCGGACACAGCGGAATTCCAGTCAACCAGCCCGTATTTATGCTGACTCAAATCAAGACAACCGATTCTGGTGTACACAGCAGGGCAGTACAACCGGCAAATGGACAGGCATAGCATCGCTGTCCGGCTACCTCACCGACATGCCCTAAAAATAGGATGATCTTCCTATCTTCCTGTCCCGTGCTGACTTATTCCCAGCTGATAAACTCCCTACAAGTCGCCGCATTGGCACATTGACCAAAGTCATTCCGGCTATTATGTCAGATGTGCGGCGGGGCAGTTGCTCGCTTTCCTCTGGACTCGTGCCTGGCACTAATCTCCAGATAACCTCATTTGTATTGCAACCATTCTTCTTAATATGGGCCATTTTCTGTCCTCCTTTCCTCGTTTCTCACTTGCTTCCCTGCTGTAGCTGGGGGTACATTGCCTGCCGTAGAAGCATATAAGGGGATTCATGCATCAAGCGTGGTTTGTGTCCACTCTTACCTTCCTACTGTTTCGCTTCTGCCCTAGTAAGCCTACATCCAAGAACCTCTCGCAGATCGTACACTTTTAACGAAGGAGCCTCATGAGCAAGACATTTATCGTTCCTGTCGGAGCGGCAGTTGCAGCTTTGCTTGCTGGTGTATGCGACGAGGCAAAGGCTCATGTAGGTACCTACAAGGAATCGTCACCACGACAGGAATCAACTAACACGGATGGAGAGAGCCAAGGATGCCGTTCTGCAACGGGTGATCTATCAGTTGAATCAGCAAGCCCATACACTCCTCCTGCAAAAGTCATCGTCCGGAATTCTATATGCTGGTCATGGCTCGCATGCTTCCCATGGCTCCCACGGGTCGCATAGGTCCCATAGATCCGGATATTAGACTTTCACCAATCGCCATTTGCGACTCGTAAGGGTTCATAGGACAACCCATTTATGTTGATTCAATTCGACAACCGAGTGGTCAGTTTGTTGGCTGTAAAAAAGGCAGCCTACAAATTCATCCACCTCTTTGCTGCGCAGATTAGTCTTGAAGGTGATGAGATTCAGTGTCTCTTGAGTTTTACCCCGCCCACAGATGCGGCTCGATCCACATCAATTGCCGAGGACTTTAACAAAGAGGTGTTAGATCAGGATCTCCGAGAACAAATCCGAGCGGAGACGAGACAAATCCGCGACTTAATTTTTGCGCATGCCTTCTCCAAGACTGGAATTGTGGGCAATGAGCAAGTTCCAGCCCCTTGAGTTCTACCAGGCCGCGCAACCGGCCTACACGTTGCTTCCCCTTCGTTTCACTGATTTAGATCATGACCACTACGTTGTCACTAATTTGGTTGGTGAATATCTCAAGATAACAAAGAAAACGCTCCACACGTTCCTTCAGCACAGGCTTTCGACTGAAGACCCCTCATATATCGACCTGCGATCTCGCCATTTTCTCATTGACGGTACGACCTCTCTCGCTCCGGAATTATTGGCCCTGAAGTTAAGAACAAAATATGCCCGTCTGAGCGAATTCACCGGACTCCACATCTTCGTGGTGACCTTACGGTGCGAACACAGCTGTCCGTATTGTCAGGTCTCGCGGCAATCAGAGGACAAGCATACCTTTGATATGTCCATTGAGACGGCTCGTGCTTCCTTAGACCTATGCTTTCGATCGCCCTCCAAACATCTGAAAATCGAATTTCAAGGAGGGGAGCCTCTACTTAATTTTGATCTCATTAAATGGATTGTTCTGGAAGCTAACAAGAGGAATCAGCAGAGGCGCAAAGACTTAGCGTTTGTCATTGCCACCAATCTGGCATTAGTCGATCGCACCATCCTTGAGTTTTGCAGGGAGCATTCCATTCTCATCTCGACATCTCTTGATGGTCCCTCAGCACTGCACAATGCCAATCGGCCAAGGCCTGGTAACAACAGTTATGAAAAAACAATTGAGGGCATCCAGATGGTTCGGGAGATGCTCGGAAGAGACCAAGTCTCGGCCCTAATGACCACGACCGAAGCCAGCTTGGGGTGTGTGGAGGAGATTATCGATGAGTATTTGCTCAAGGGTTTAAGGAGATTTTTCTCCGACCACTCTCGCCCTATGGATTCGCCATCAAGACGAAAACCTACCGTGCCTATAATGCGGAACGATGGCTCGCATTTTATAAAGAAGGTCTCAATTACATCATCGCCCTGAATCGGCAAGGGATCGACTTCATGGAGACCTATGCCGCCATTATCCTCAAGAAGATGTTGACCAGTGAGGATGCTGGCTACGTCGATCTCACCAGTCCTTCAGGAATGGGAATCGGGGCCGTAGCTTATAACTATGATGGCTATGTGTATGCGTCGGATGAAAGTCGGATGCTGGTAGAAATGGGAGACCCAACGTTCCGGTTAGGAAAAGTCCCAGACAATAGTTACGAGGAAATATTCACTTCGCCCCACTTACTGGAGCCTCTAGAGGCTTCGTTCGCCTACAGTGCGCCGATGTGTAATGACTGCGCCTTCGAGCCGTACTGTGGGGCAGATCCCGTCTTCCATCATAAGGTCTACCGGGACTATCTGGGACGAAAACCTGAGTCTGAATTCTGCTCCCGTCATATGGCGATCTTTCGCTTTCTCATTGAAGCCATGGAAAGCGACCCCTTTACGAAACGGCTTTTTACCAAATGGGCGACTCGGTAATGCTCAAGCTCAATGGGCAAGTTGCGCGTGTTGAATGGAAGCGGGAAGGATCCCTACTTGGTGACTATCACCAAAAACCCCAATCTGCCATTCGCCCTCAGAAAGAACAGAGCACTTCTGCATCTGACCACGACACCTGTAAAGGGTTACAAAGCTGTCTTATCAAAAGACGCCCACGACTCATGAAGGTACGTGTCGAGAGTGATGTCCTCCAACTCTCCGATGACTATGATTACCTCGATGAAGGAGACATCGTTAGAATAGATCCTGTCTCTGGCTCGTTTCGATGTCTCTACCGGAAGAACTCCTCCCACAATACACTTCTGCTGACCGAACAGTGCGACCATTACTGTTTGATGTGCTCACAACCACCCAAGAAATCGACGACTCATGGTTGCTCCAAGAGGCGTTTGATCTCATTAGTCTGATGCCGACCGATACCAACCGCTAGGATTCTCTGGCGGAGAACCGACGCTCTATGGAGAGAAGTTCATTGACTTGTTGCATCACACACGTCGATCGCTTCCTAGAACGGGAATAGATATCCTCTCAAATGGGAAAGCATTTAAGAACGCCAATTTTGCTAAACAGTATGCTGACGTCAAACATCCTAACATGCTGATCGGCATTCCGCATCTATTCTGATGATCCTGTCAGGCATGACTATGTGGTGCAAAGCAAGGGAGCGTTTGATGACACAATCCGTGGGATATTGAATTTAAAAGAGGTCGGACAAAAGGTAGAGATTCGTGTGGTCATCCACAAGCAGACGATCGATCGTCTCGTGAGGACCTGTGAGTTCATAGCACGAAATCTTTTATTTGTAGATCATGTCGCACTCATGGGGTTAGAGATCACAGGGTTCACGCGACCAAATTTGGAGGTTCTCTGGATTGATCCATATGGATACAAAGACGTGTTGAGCGAAGCGGTGGCACTGCTGAATAGTTATGGCGTCCCCACCTCTGTGTACAACCATCAACTTTGTACGATCAATCCCGACGTAATGGGAAACTATAGAAGGTCTATCAGCGATTGGAAAACAGAATTTCTCGATGAATGCGTAACATGCGCAAAACGCTCAGATTGTGGAGGACTTTTTTCATCATCCAAAATGTACCGCCACAGCAAATATATTAAGGCTTTTGTTTGAACTTTCCTCGGTTGATGAAATAACAACCTGTGGAAGCATGCCACACAAGCCCCTGAGGAATTCAAGAAGTGATCGCATTGCTGTTGCTATCATTTACGTCCGCTGTACTCTTCGGCTGTACTTCTCATCGATCCCCTGAGATACGCCCTCTGACAATGCCAAAGGCACACACCGAAGGCCAGCCCTTCGAGGTCGCTGTCTTTCATGGCTGCTATGATGGCGACACTTGCACTGTCTCACTGCCTCAAGGCATTCCGGCCCTATTCGGTGATCACATCACTGTCAGGCTGGTTGGCATCGATACGCCAGAGATGAAGGGTATCTGTGAAGAAGAGAAAGCCCTAGCAAGACAAGCACAGGCATTGACTCAGAAGCTGATGGTTCAGGCTGTGAAGATTGAACTGCTTGAGCCTAGACGGGATAAGTACTTCAGAATTCTCGGCGCGTGTCATGGCGGATGGCCAGGAGGTTGCTCATGAGTTGGTCAAGGCGGGTCTTGCGAGGGCGTATGACGGTGGGAAGAAGCAGCGATGGTGTCCAAGTAGTGAATCCCTGGGGGTTGCCGTCCCTATGACGCCAATGGAGGGTAATTTGAAAGTTGCGACATGCGGAACTTAACTAATAATTGCTATTGCTCGGCGCGTGGATTCTTCCAGTCAATGCCGAATTTACGCTAAAAGATTACTCAGATTTAAAGGAAAATGACTTTTTCAAAACATATATAAGCGGAGTTGGAGCGGGCTATGCATGGTCAATTCTTTTTTGGAAGTCATTCGCAAAGAAGATCGGATATTCTCGTGCCTGGTAAATTGGCGCTGTACAAAGAAAACTACTCGTCCTTGAATGCCACTCAAGCACACAACGAAATACATGGACGGCTTCATGCCGGTCATTGAGGCCGTAGAGGGCGAGTACTTGCTTGGCGGTCGTATAGTGTGCGATGGGCCAGTCTTCGAACGAGTCTTCGATGCCCTCTACGTCATGAACGCTTGGATCGATCAGGATACCGCCTGCCAGCGGTCGGTGAAGTTGGCGAAGGTGGTGCCGTTCAAGGGATGGTCAGTACAATGGAACACGTCTCGCCATAAAGATATGAAAGGTACATAAAGGATGAACTCTATCAGAATATCCTGGAACCAATGTCCACAGGATCACTTCTCGTGCCTATAAATGTGGTACTTGCGGAACTTATATAGCGACTCAAATGGATACCAGGGACTGGCTGAAGTGCGACTGGAAAACCCATGTACTACATTTACATATGCCACCTTGCCACAAGCCCTCATACTTTGACCTTACTGTCGGCAAATTCCTGGGGTTTCATTCGGCAACTCATTGAGACATCCCATCAGAGATTCATAATCTGTACGAGGAAGCCCGGAATTGCATTAGTGTAAATTCCTTCACTGGGTCTGTGCTCTGCTCCAGGAAACTCTTGATGAATATCGCAGTTTCCAAGGGGGCAGAAAAAACCTTCGTTTGCCGAGTATGTAGACCACCTTGCGAACAAAGGTTATGTGCCGCCCGATGGAAAAGATTGGGTAGACCACATCAGGAAAAAGGGCAATGGGGCAACGCATGAAATCGCAATTATGACCGGCAAGATGCTGAAGACCTTGTGACATTTGCAGAGGCACTACTGCGGTTCATCTACGAATACCCCGCCATGATGCTGAAGAGAAAACCGCCTACCCCATGACTTTCATAGTTGTATGGAGCACATACCTGCTCTTCTGGCTGCACGATATCGTAAAAGCTGGCTGCATCCATTGACTGTCACCAAAATCTCAGTACCGCAAGTTGGCTTCAGATAATGATTTGCCAGGTTCGCGTTTTGGGAGGTTGGCTGCACGATCTTCTCCCGTTGGGGAAGCCAAGCAACTAAAGATAGGCGGGAGCTATGCTTAGAAAAGGAATGAGTCCCCTGTCTCCCAATATCTGCCTATAGGTCCGTTTACGACCGCTTCTTTCTGCTGTTATATCCGCCAACTCGGGCCTATAAACACGCATCGATTTTTGCCTGGTCTTTCACGTATGCTTCAGAAATCCAAAGCCCTTTGTACGATTGATCCTTCGCGCGGAATCGTTTGCCTGTAATGAATAAACTTAATATTGGAAGAAGCGACGTAATAGCTGTTCTGGCATTAGTGTTCAGTGGTGCCTCTCTATCAATAGTTACGAGGTATACAAAGAAGACGAGACCACTGATTTCAGAATAAGAGTAGAGCCACTTTCTACTCTGAGGTCAAGTTTAGGTATCAGGAGGAAACAGGGCACCTGGGGTTGAAGTCAAGAATGATGAACGAGGAAAGGCGACCGAACCCATTCACTTTGATTCAAATGTAGTCAGTGTTGCCGCTCAGGGTATCATCACATTTCCGGTTTCAATAGTTATAACTAACAATAGCCGCAGAAATGTTCCCGTTAAGACCGTCTATTATTTCTTGGTCAATAAATTCAAAAACTCTTCTTCCAACATGAGAACCTTCCGCCTTTCTGAGAATGAGTCAATCCGTAATGATCACCCAAGGCTTCCTATTTCAATATCCCGCCAGGAGAAAGCAAAGCTTTTAGGTCAGAGGTATCGGTTCCCTACGATGAGGCGATAGGAAATCAATTAAGAGCGATTTTGAGCAAACCGCTGGCTCTCGGAAAGCAAGCTTCAACACCCAAGTCTCGCTAGGTTGAACTTTTTCGCTATCGCTAGCGGTGATTTGAAGCCGAAGGGGGGATCTCTATACCCATACTTGGATCCTGACTTCATAAGCACCTACGCCCTCCTGGTTGGCGCGGAAGACTTTACGAACAGCCACAAAACTGAAACTGTAAGCTTTCTCTTCCCTACACAAGAATTCCTGAGTTTTGCCATTGCTCCACCTGGAGAGGTCAGAGCCTTTGAACTCTCTCCGGAGCAACGGAAGAAATTTGGGATACCTCCAGAAAGCAAGGAGGGCGATAAGAGAATTATTCGACGCACTGAAGACATGTTAAAAGAATTCGAAGAACTGATCGCACTTACGGAAAGCAAAGGCGAATGTTGCCGACATTGACGGCGACAATATGGCCAGGAAGAAATAACATTTTCACTGCTCTCCTCATACTGCCAAGCGCTACTTCAAACACTCGAAAGAGGAGACCCTTTTGAGGCCCGGCGATGTCGGTCCACTAACTAGTTAAATGCATGTATTAGGCCGGTGAACCGCGCCGTTAGACCCGGCCTAGCACAGCAGATTGAAGTGGAGGGATCTTCGATGCGTGGCCGTCTCGCTAACCCCAGTTTTATGGCTGCAATCCCGACCCAAACTTGAGTTTGTACACGGTTTATATCCTATCGATGACCGCGATCTGAACTGGTCCATTAGCCGCGAGAATCGCGACTATGTTCTCACACGAATGGTTGACGCAGGCATCAATGTTGTA
>CAWCIJ010000005.1:0-25328 GCA_963795615.1 uncultured Nitrospiraceae bacterium | reverse complement strand
GATCGCGGGCCCCTTCCACGAGACTCCTGAACCGATGTTCCGACTCATACAAAGCCTCCTGCGCCCGCTTCAACCATGTAATGTCGTGGAACACGGCAACTGCACCCTGTATTCGGTCATGATCGTCTTTGAGAGCCTGGGCATTGACACTGACCCACCGGCCACGCTCATCCGGCGAAGGACGAATACAAAGTTCAGCCCAGTCGATCTTGTCGCCTTGGAGTGCGCGGGTCAACGGCCAGTCGGATGCTCGAAACGGGGTTGTGCCGTCGCCCAGGAAGAGACCGAATCGTTCGTGCCATGTCCTCGGAACAGCATCGACCGGAGAACATCCGAGGATCCTCTCCATCGCCGGATTGAAGAGAACCAACCTGCCGTCGATATCTGTGACCACGACGCCGTCACCCATACTGTGCAAGATCCAGTTTGACGATCTGGGTTTGCTCCCGCATCCCCTGCTCGGCCCGTTCCAGCGCGGCGGCCCGGTCGCGCACTTCCTGCCGGGCGTTGCTGATCCCCTCTGCTTGCGCCCGTACGGCATCCTCATAGAAATCCAGCAATTGTCCGCTCACCTCGATCAGCGCGCTGTGACTGGAGTCACGGGACACCGGTTCGCTGCGTGCGGACCGGCCGGCGTTCGCGGCTTCGGCAGATGGCAGGGCATCATCCACAAATGGCAGAAGAGAAAGCTTCACGCCGAGCGCGAGGGATTTACAGAGATTGGCGGACTCGCGGTCGATCGGGATTCTCGAAAACAAGATGACGGCAAAGAGATCTTTTGAGGACAACAATCCTCCGAAACACAGCACGGACTGCACTCCGTACTTCGCAACAAAATCAGCTTGGACCGGCACGTGCGGACTCCCGGATGCCGTCGGCACATAGAACACATTGTACGAAGTCTCTTCGATATCGACCAGAAAATCGCGCTCAGGGCTGACTGCGGTTTCGAGTGAAATACCAAACTGATGCAGGAGTTGGGAAAACATCGGAAACTGGCTGACGAACGCCGGGCTCACCAATGGGAGAGCACGATAGCGGCGGGAATTTTCCACGACGTTCACCCTGGCTCATCCCCAGCCGTGGCGATGAGCGTAAAGCACCTCGTATCAGGAGCAGGCACGGTTCCACCCAACCTTTCGCATGCGAGTTGCTGGGTCTCAGCGTCCAGTGTGCGGTAGGCACTCGTCTTGAAGCACCGTACGAGCACACAATCGTGCCGGCCTGTTTCCGGATCCCCGAGATGGTTATAGAGATACCGGACGACGCGACCGGCGGCATCACTCATGGTGGAAGAGTGCCGCCCGATTCCTCTTAACGCCGCGGAACATTCGGTCATCTCGCGGAGGGAAAAACGTGCGAGACTATACACGAGCAATCCTCATTCGGACGATCACGCACACCTTCACGTGCTGTGACCAAGAAGTGCGTGGGCCGGATTCATCACTCCTGTCGATTCCCAGAGCGGCCGTCCAGCTCACGACTGCACGACCGACAACGACCGCGCACTGTCATGTCGAGCGAGTCTAGTAAAGGGTCTACACCATGTCAAGACAAGGACGCGCCACTGTGTCAGGATTGGAACACTGATCAGCCGTTTCTCGCGGCTGGCACGGGAAGGGCGGATGAGCAGGTGATTTCTTTGGTCAGAGAGGATTGGAATTGTGGAAGGGCTGACATCGCGACCGACCGCTTAACGGCCGCTCATCGTGTGACATGATTAGGCCGCGCCGGAGGAGCGCTGATGCAAGGCGCTTTGCAGCAAGTCCCTGTCCGACGAATAGGTGAGCCGTTCCACCGCATCCGCTACCGCCAGCCAGAGAACCTCATCGACCTCACCGTCAGGAACACCGATTTCTTGTATGGGCCTCATTCTGAACCACCGAACCGTTTTCCTGATGCGTCGCCCTTCGCGCTGAAACCAATAATCGGAACTGGCTAACTCTCCGTCAATCCGGCAGCGCCATCCGGTTTCTTCCTCCACCTCACGAACCGCAGCATCGGGACTCGTCTCCCCGTCATTGAGTCTGCCCTTCGGAAATGTCCAGACCGCACGTCCCTTCACATCGCTCACTCTGATCAGCAGCACGTCATGCTCGCGCAATACGATGCCACCTGCTGACACGACGAAGTCGGCTCTAGGCATCGAGACACCTATGCGTTCGTGTGGATGTCATCCTATCTCCACTTTCCGTCACTCGTGAAGCGTCGCTCGTTCATGAAGAAATTTATGATTTGTTGAACTGTTCATTTGTTGAATGTCAGAAGTTCCATCAGATCGACAAATCAACAGATTATCGGATGTTTTGTGCGCTTCACGCTTTCCATTCTCACCCACCCGCCCGCGCAATCTTCTCACCCCCCACGTCCCCCGGTTGCTTCGCAACCGATTGCCCGAGACGTGCGCTCTCCCCGAGTCACGCTAGAGCTGCCTGGGAAGACCGAGGAACCATTCGAGCACTGCATCCTGCATTCTATCCGACAACCAGAATTTCAAGAACGCTCTGAATTTGGCATCGTATCCCACCAGATAGCGAGTCTTCGGGCGTGTGGCCGTCAGAGCTTGCGCGACGACCTTGGCAACGGCTATGGCTGGAATCGCTCGTCGCTGTACCTTGACCGTCAGATCACGTAGCTTCTCCAACTGAATCCTGTACAGGGCCAACTGCTCCGGGCGCGTCTGGGATAAGGTCGCTTCAGCGTGGGTCCTCGACCGTTCCCAAATCTCCGATTGCACCGCCCCCGGCTCCACCAGAGAGACGGACACTCCCCATGGCCGGACTTCGCATCGTAATGCGTCACTCAGGGATTCCAACGCAAACTTTGAACTACAGTAGGCCCCAAGAAAAGGCGTGGCAGCCCGGCCGGCAATCGAGCCCATGTTTACGATACGACCCCGTGCTTGCCGCAGCAATGGAAGAAACGCCTGACTGACGGCCACTTGTCCAATGACATTGACTTCCAATTGTTTCCGGAGATCCGACATCGACAGCAACTCCAGGGGACCAGCCAATGCAAAGCCGGCGTTGTTGACCAAACCGGACAGGCCCGCCGACGCCACCCTCGCGGCAACCGCATCGCGCGCTGCAAGAATGGAATCTTCCTGTGTCACATCCAGCATGATCGGAATGAGACGAGCGGACGCGTGAGACTGCAGCGCTCTTCCATCGTGCTCAGTCCGAACGCCGGCAAATACCTGAAACCCAAGCTGATCCAGATGGAGCGCGCAAGCGGCGCCGATCCCCGTGGAGGCACCGGTGATCACCACGCTGCCACGTAAACTGTCGTTCATGGGCTGCGCGACTCCAGCTGAGAGGGGACGAGGTCCCCTGGAGAGTAGCACGGAGCCCACGACGAGGAACAGACGCCTGATACAGGCTGTACTCTTTCTGCCCGATGACATACCCGGTCAGCGAAGAAGACAGTGGAGGATCTTGCCTCTCAACGGCATTTGTACGAGCAAGTTCTGCGTTCGAGATGTCTGCCCACCCCAATTTGTCAAAAAGCCGACCCTCATCTAGACTTCATGTATGTCCGTTGCTTCGGAGGAAAACACATGACGTCGCACAGAATCGTATTTTACACTCTCACAGCGGTTCTCATGGGGACTATCGTAAGTAGCGATGCTCTAGCCAGCCGGGTAGTACACATTCCTATTTCAGCCGCAAATAGAACTGACAATAGCCATGGGTTCAATATTATTGAGATGCGTTGGGATCAAGACGAGGTGCCTGATCCCTTGTTGTTGCGGTGGGGAAAAAGTCAGGTTCCAGTTCGCGCTTCGGGATTGAGTCCGCTGGCAGGAGCTTTCGATTACGCACTCACGCGTTTGACGCCGGGCCAGCAACCAACCGGAACGCTTTCACTCTTCACCATGTCCTCGGCGTCCATCAGTACGGAGGGGCCCAGTGCCGAGGCTGCACTCGCGATAGGTTTTCTCGCCGTTCTGAGGGGAGACCGCCTGATCGACGGAATCGCCCTCATCGGCACGCTGGAATCCACTGGACGGATCGGCCAAGTGAGGAACATTAGAGAAAAGGTCAAGGCAGCCGGTCGGGAAGGGTATCGCGTCCTGTTGGTTCCGCGAGGTCAGATGTACACCCCACGAGTGAAGCTTGTAGGAATTGGGGTTGAGCCGAATGTGGTCGTCCGGGAAGTGGGTACTATCGACGAAGCCTATGAGATCATGACGGGCAAAAGGCTTTAGCGCGTGGGCTTCATCGCCTATCGTGGTGAATCGGACAAGCGCACCTTACGTTCCTTCTTATATTCCTCCACCGTCTGGCTCACGGTGTTCAAAGACACGGAATGAGACGTGCCCTCAACTTTAAGTCCGCGTGAGCCCGCTAACGCTTGTAGGTACTCGCGACTGTCTCCTACCAAACTCCCGCCAGTGAGCGCCGTTTCAAAAGGTCTGGTGCTGAAGATGGCCTTGATCGTTTCCGCTCCAAAAGGACCCTGAACGTTGAACTGCTCCGGAGAGGATTCATCGCCGAAGGCGTACACCCGTCCCGCCTTCACCATTCCCTGACCACGAAATTGGTTGGGAACCATATGGACGACGGTTCCATCCGCCTGGAAATAATCCAGTTTCAGATAGGCGTCACGATCCGACTGTACATAGATGATAAGCCGGTCACCTTCGACGTAGTGGCCATCTGATTTGTTCGTCCACACCTTGGCGCCTGAAGCAGATGCCTGCGGAACCACAGACACTGCAGCCTGTGAGATCTCTTTCGCGTTGACCCGCTGACGGATCATATCCTCCATAGAAACGGGACTCATCGAAGCGGTGATGGTGACACAGATTTCTTGCCTCCGCTTTTCTTCTTTTTTTCCACCCGGACACCTTCGAGTATAGCCGCGCTGGCAGTTTGCACCACGTCATCTTCTAGCTGAAAATTCTTTACCTTGGTAGCGGATTGAACAAATACACGATGATTTCGCACCGCCTGCTCCTGTGCCAAGCTGATGGCGGCCCGCTTCGCCTGTGCCGGCGTCTCGCTGTCCCCGTAGGTGTAGCAAGCGGAGCCCTCGACAGTCTCTTGAGAGATTTGGGACCCGCTCAATGGGGAGGTCTCGCTCCAAGCTGTCTGACCGGTACATAGAAGAGCACACGCCAGTAGGACGAACAAAGATACGATAGACCGTTCAGAAACCAGAACCAGTGACCATTCCATGACACAAACTCGCTGTTCTGAGCTGCAGTACTTTCGCTTTACATCCAGTTGTTGATCAGTAGAAACGGCGCCCAGTAGCTGGGGTGTTGATGGGCCGGTTCGCTCATGATCTTTTGTTGTGCCCGCTGAAGCGATACGGCTTTCGTCACATTTGGGTCTTGGAGTTGGCGATAGAATTCCGCCACGAGATCGGAGGTGGCCTTATCGTCAATGAACCAGAGACTGGCCAAGGCGCTGCGTGCGCCGGCTTTCACCGCAACCCCGGCCAGACCAAGAGCGGCCCGATCGTCTCCCACGGCGGTTTCGCAGGCGCTGAGCGTAAGCAGTTCGAGTGGATTTTGACGGGATTGAAGCAAACCGACAAGCTGAGACAAACGGTCCATTGTGACCTTGTCGTCGTATGCGAGAAGGAATGAGTTGCTAACATCGTTCTCTACCACGCCATGAGAGGCGATATGCACGATCCCCACTTCTTTGTTCTTCATTTCCCGTTCCATGGAAAGGACCAAAAACTGATTATCGATGAGATGTGTTCCACCATACATGCTTCGGAGATTTTCAACCTCCGCGGCAACGTTGGGCAGAGCGGGGAATCCCTGAACGGATTCGGTCAGTCCCATCGTAAGCAGATTGAGCTTGCCTCGATCGAGAGGACGGGGATCGGTCAATTCCATGCTCGGCGTCACGGCAATCGCATACTGGTTCACGACAAATTGGCGTCCGTCATGGAGTGCGGCCATCGGGATAGTCCGTAATGGTCCATCCGGTACGATTACCACCGTCGTCACGCCTGTCGCAAGGAAATCCTGTTGCAACGGGGCCATCAACCACCGGTACAAGGTCTGAGCCGATGGGAGATAGTTCCGGGAACCTCGGTCTTGGATTGTCCGCCTGAATGTCCGAACTTCCTGTGTCAATTTTTCGGCCGTCACCGGAACGCTGAAACGCTTCAGCTGACCTCCTATGATTAACAAGAGCTCCAAGCGGTCGGGGAGCATGATGGGGTAGAGGACCGCAGTATTCCGAGGAATGGCGACGGATCCGCCTCGTCTGGCTCGCGCCGCTCCAACGCAATCGTCGCGGAAGTAATCCTGTAACTCAGCGGTCCGCGAGGTCTCCACTGTATCTCGCACCTGGATAAGAAGCTGTTGTGTCTCCTCAGGACTTTTCGCCACAGCAGCCCGGCGCAAGAGCGTATCTTCCAGCTCTGTAAACAAAGGGGCAACTGAATCATGAAACGAGTGGTGCCTCCCTTGGTAGCCGACAGAATATTCGTACCTGATTGGTTTCAAAATAGACACAGCCCGGCGATACGCTGCAATGGCATCATCTTCCTTGCCGGACGCCTTTAGCAGGCGGGCCGTCTGCCACTGCCATCGGTAGAGAGATTCCGGAACATTGCCTTTCTGAGCGGCAAATGCAGCCTGGCGCGTAAAGTTCAGTGCTTCTCCATAGCGGCCCTCTTTTTCCAAAAGTGTTCCAAGGTATCCCCAGGCATAGGACAGCGCCCGCGGATCTCCAAGCCGAGTGGCAACTTGCGCAGCCGCAACGAAGGAATCCGAGCTTAAACGCAGAAGGCTCTTATCGGACGGAGTATAGGAGGGCAACTCTTTTGCTTCCGGCGAAGCAGGTGACTTGCCCGCACCGACCCCAATGCCGCGAGTGTTGCCTGCAAATTGCCGCTCTGCTTCTTGAGCCATCATCCGGGGTGAAGACAGCGCCGAGCGAAGATCATCGTAGGCGAGTCCAATATTGAGCAAACCATAGGCCTTCGCATAGGAGTCATCGAGACTTTGAATTTCCGAATAGCTAATGTCGAGCTGCTTTTCTGCCTCCGCGAACTGCTGATCTTCCAGGAATGCCATGGCCATATTGGTTTGTGCCGTCACGCCCAACGTCGGCTGATTGGTTTGTCGGGCAAGGCTCTTACTTTCTGCATAGACGTCGATGGCCTCGGTAAACTGATCGCGTGACGACAGAACGTTTCCCAAATCGTTCAACAGCACGGCCACCAGCGTGGTGTTTTTCTCTGCACGGGCTAGGTGGAGTCCTTTCCTCAGATGATCGACGGCTTGATCCCCCTTGCCCAATGCATACGCCGCGTTGCCGAGGCGACCGAAAATCGAGGCAGTGAGCGTCCGGTTTCCCGCGTGCTCCGACAGATTGAGCGCCCCCTGCAACGTCGTCACGGCCTGCTTTATCTGACCTTCCTGCTGCAGCGCGTATGCCAGATTGATTAACGCCTGGCACTGCTCCTTGGTTTTCCCTTCCTGTTCATAACGCGTGGCTGCTGCGGACCAGTGGACGGCAGCCTGCGCAAAGGCTCCTTGCTTGAAGCGCGTCCTGCCTCGGTCCATCTCCTCGTCCGCCGAGGCGGAGACTGCCTGTTGCTCCATCTTGTCGTCCCCCGCAACGGACTCAGCCGGCTGCCACGCTCCCACCCCACCGGCCGTCAGAACGGCGGTCACGACGATACACTTCAGGAATGGTTCTAAAGGGCAGAGTTGAACATGTGTCCGAGGTATCATGACATCGCCTCCTCCAGAGGACCGGTCTGTTCGTCGTTGCCCGGGCATGACGCTCGTCCTTTCAGGATCCACATTCCTCCAAGAGCATGGCCTCAGGACGAATCGCCAGCATGGCTGCGCCGCCGATGCGGCGGGACAATAGCTCGGACGAGGAGTCTGTACTACTCGACGTGGTCGATGCTCTCATCCCCTGTTCCCAAATAAAAGGACTGGCGAGCATGCTCCCCGGTTGCGGTGGCGTCACGTCACGGGTCGTTTGCACGAAGCTGCTGAATTCACCCGCTTTGGTTCCGGCGCAACGACTGGTCAACATGGCCAGCGGCGCAGCGGGCGCTCGCTCTGGCATCACCGTGACGGCACGATTCAAGAAGGCGGCGAGATCGACAGGATTGGTCGTCAAGACCTGCGGCTGCGTGTTGGCGTTCGCAGTTGGAAACACAACGGGTGGGAGGCCCGTACCGGGCGGAGGCGCGCCGGGTCCACTCACCACCTCAATCCGATTGACGAATCCGAACGGACCGGTGGTCTGATTCACTTGCGCACCGGCCGGCACAATGATCGAAGAAGGATGCACCCCCACGGAAAAGCTCCCTTCAATTACGGTTCCGACTGCCGCAGACAATGTTCCGGCCGGGGTGTTTGGAGCAAAGGCATTCCCCGCACCTGGGTCCACGTTGACCTCAGCTCCCGAACCGACGGCGCCGACTTCCGCACGTCCGGCAGAGATGTTCCCGCCATTGATCTGGACGCTGCCACCGGCCAGCAGCAACGAGGTATTGCTTACTGTAAGATTTGAGCCTGAGATGACGATCGGCGCGGGCGCGCTCGACCCGACAAAACCGAAGGCGGCGGGCGCGGCCGTCGAGAGGGTCTCATCAAGCGCGACCAGGCTGGTCGAGAAAATTTGTCCGTCACCCAGCCGAAGTTGTTGTGCCGTACTGAAGTACGCCGACCCCGTGACGTTGAGGTTGGCCGATGGGCCGAAGATGATTCCTGACGGGTTCATGAAATACAAGTTCCAGCCGAGCGCTTGGATGGTGCCATTGATATCGGAGGGAGAACCGCCGATCACGCGACTAATGACCCGGCTCGCCCCGCCGGGATTGACGAATGCCGCCGTATGCCCCTGACCGACCGAGAACTGATTGAAGCTGTGAAAGACATTGGCTCCCTGTCCCGGCCGCAGCCCGCCTGTAATGTTCGTCGTGTTTCCCGCCTGTCTGGCCACCGTGCCCAGACCGCCGGACCCGAGCCCTTCCGGTGTCGGCACGATATTCGTGGTCTGAGCAAGCGCTGATGACACCCACAGGCAGACCAGCAGCACTCCCGCAATCGCCACATGATCAAGACATCGCGACCAACGAGACCGGCGCATCATAGGGATTCTCCTTAATAAGAGAGTCACGCAAATGAGCCTCTCTTACTCCAATTAGAACAGTTGTGCAAGACACGACCTCATGCAAAGTAGTTCAGCAGGATGTTGAAAACACTCTCCGGCGCCATAGCCGATTCTTCAATGAGAGACGAACTACGTTTTCACGAGCGACGAACGAAAAAACGGCCATTCTTGAACATGGTGTATGGTTTCTCACGTGATCCTACCCTGTCGAGCGGCTTTCATGACGCCTCTGCAATCGGCTCTTCAACAAGCTAGGGCCGAATGGACCGGGCAACCGCGATCCAGTTCCGTGTTGCCTCACAATCAAAACGCTTCGACGACCAACTGCAAATGTATGCCAAGATCCTGTAGATTGCCGCGGCCTGTATCGAATTCCTTCAATTGGTAACCCCAGTAGATCTCGAAATGACTGCCCCTCCAGAAGTTCCAGATCGCGCCGACACCGACACTGGCCAGGGTCGCCGGCGGTGTATCCGGTGTTGCGACCGTCGTCTCCCAGCCGTGTCCAACGTCAAAGAACGGGGCGATGAACAACGTGTCTATTCCCGCTTTATTGGTATAGACCGGGACGCGAGCTTCAATTGAAGCCATGGCCGCGTTGTCGCGGATCAGCGTAAACTCCCGATACCCTCGAACGCTGTACCGTCCTCCTACTGCGATCTGTTCCAAGGGGAATAAATGGTCGTTCGAGAGTTGCACGACCCCCCGCGTCACAAGCTGCGTCCTCCACCAGGGAAGTTGCCGGATCCATTGGGCTTGCCCCAACCACGAGAAGAATCTCGCGTCCGGTAAGGTTGGATCGCCATTGGTAGTCGCGTCCAATACGCCGATGCCGACCGAGAACCGGGATAGAGCGGCGATGACTTGGTTGGAAGAGCGCTTCGTATATTCCTGTCCGAAGCGGAGTGCCGTGATGCGGAAACGCCCATCCGGCGCCCCTTGAATGAATTCGAATGGTTGGCCCCCTAAGAAACTCTTGTTCTGCTCGTGGTCCAGGCCAAAAGACAGGGCGAATTCCTGTTCCAGCGTACGATAGACGGGGTGTCTGACGGCCAGGCTGAAGATCTCCGCATTATTTTCGATGTCCAGTTCTTCAAATGGATCTTCCGTAACGGTGAAATCGAATCGCCGGTACTGAAACGAGACGGTCGTATCCCGCGCTGTCACCGGAATGGCATATCGAAAATTCAGCATCGGATTCACGCCTGCCGACCGCCCGTACTGCAGGCTCAATTGATCTCCGAATCCCAGCAGATTTTGATGCGCGACGGTCACAAATCCCTGCTCCGCACCGACCGTAGGCGACTGATAGTTATTGAACTCCAGCCAGGCTTTGAGCGGATTGGCTTCCGTGATATTGACATTCAGCGTATTGTCGCCCCTGCCGAGGCCGGGGCGAAGCTCCGCATTGATGCGCTTGATGCGGGGATCCCCCTGAAGAATCTGCAATCGCTGCTGCAGTTCGTTCACGTTCAAGGGAGGGCCCGCTGCCAGCCGGATCCGGTTTTGAAAGTACGACGGCCGGAACCAGTTCGTTCCTTCCACGTTGATCTCCGTGAGCTGCCCTTCGACAATTTGCATGGTCAGCACACCATCGGTCACAGTCTGTTCCGGAATGAGAGCTCCGGAGGTCACATATCCGCGATTGATATAAAAGTAGGTCAACCCCAGGCGCAGCGCCTCCAGATCTTCGGCCGTCAACTCACGATTCATATATGGAGCCGTCACTGCAGAAAGCTGCTCCGTAGTAAAGGCGCTGTTTCCGGTGAACCGGACCTCTTTCACGAAGATCCTGGGGGCCGTGATGGATTCTCCCGGGGGCGCCTTTGGCGGCGGAGGCGGCACGTCCAACTCGGGGGGGCGCGGCGGCGGCGGAACATCCGGCAATTGCGGCGGCCTCGGAGGAAGCGGGACACCGATCTGCCCAGCCACAGTCGATACGATTCCGGCTTGCAGCAACATCGCGAGGAGCAGACAAAGAAGAGTCAGTAAGTTCGAACGACCACCGGTTCTGAGCGGTCCCGACAGCCCCTCACTGAGGGGCAAAGCACGATAGGATTCGTCATGCTCTTCCTCTGTCCCTTGTTCGATCATCCGATTGCCGGGCATCTACGCAGCTCTCCTTTCGCTGTTCGTACAGGTGAAGACCGGGCGCCTATTCCGGAAGCGGCGCCGGGCAGAGAAATGCAAGATGAGAAAAGGCGGGAGGTATGACGAGGGGTGACATGAGATCATGTCTTCTTGCGTCACAGAACGCGAGGTCTTCGCAGCTCTCAGGGCAATCAATACGTTTTACTACGTATCTATCTGGAGACGTTCCATGTCGGAGGTGGATGCTTATACCACGTCTCATGGAAAATGACATAAAAAACTTGGCAGAATTTAATTTTTTCCACGCCCGTGTCGTTTTCCCGTTAGATTTACGTACTCCATCAGCTGCCGCAGCAGACTCGACGGATTTATGAATCTCAGCAATGAGTTGTTTCTCTCAGCTTGAGGGTCTCGGCATCAGTTGCAACATCATTGTGACCCTGGGCCGATGGGACTCCCCAAGTCCGAAAAATAGAACACATGCGACCTCGCAACCGAGTTTGTGTATCGGATCGCGTACATCTGCGTATCTATTCCGATACGCCCTATTCATCACTTGGTTTGTAGATCTTATCCAAGAAGTCTTATGGGGAAAACTGAGGCAGCTAGTTTAGGAAGGAATATCAAAACCCGGGGCAATGATGTTGTGCTTCTTCGTTCCCTAGAGTGCTTCTATAACCGCGTGAGGAATGGACGCACGTGACGGGATGATTTTCATGACTACTCCGAACCTCGTGATCCTCCCTCCCTACGATACTCTTGCACCGGCTGTGACCACATTGCGTTTAAGGACCGCTCCTATCGATAATGACAATAACCTGGGCTTTCTCTAAAAACTCAAAGTGATCTTTTACGCCGTGAATCGTTTGGGCGGCTGCATTGCTGATCACGAGATCCGTCTGGCTGTTTCCTGAAGCCCGGAGCGCTTTGACATAAAGCGGGTTGTCTGTGACCTTGGGATGTGTCTGGGCCGCAGCGGGATCTGACACATAGGCGGTGATGCCTTGGTTCTGTCGATACTTAGCCAGCACATAGCTCTGAGAATATGCCTCCTGGCCATCCTCTGTCAGAATTCTGGGGACTAGTGCCGGCCCGTTTTGGATATGCATCGTATCTTAACCAGTAGGATTAGGCCGAAGCAGCTCACCGTGCTATGAATCACTTTGGGACATCTGTATCTCGCGCTCCCCCTTTGTGCTCAGATGCTCCTCTGTGATCCTGTCGCTTTTCAATCAGGGAAATTTGTCCATCGTTAACTTTCCACAACCCGGTGCGTGTGCCGACGTACACTGGCGATTGCCGCACTCTGTTGAGATACACGTGAATTTCGGTGGGCGTGTCGGACATGAACTCGCTAATTGCCAGCGGGTCGCCATTGTGCGCAGGAAGCTGAAGGCAGTCTGAGAGTTTGGTAGTTCGCACCATTTTCTGTCCGTCTTCCGAGACGGCCATCCTTGTATGCCCTCCCACCATCACCGCCTCTGGGTTCCCACTCGCAGGAATGAGGTACACCGCCCATAGTTTCTGATCGTTCAGGTTTCCTGGAACCATCGCCAAACGGTATCGATCGGAGCAGCGTTCGGGGAGCGACGCAATGGCAAGCTGTCGAGCCCGAAACATGTTCTGCTGAGGAAGAGGAAGGACCAGCGGTGGATCATGCCTCGTTACTTCGCTGTCCCATTGCGGGCCCTTCATGGAATCCAGTGTGAAACAGATGTCGTAAAGGCCTGTGTATTGCTCACCATCCTGACCCACGAATCTGACAAGGGCACAGCGATTATCCTGAACAACAATCCAGCCCTGCTTCCGGGTGTCATCACGGAGCGCGGGATCTTTTAGAACGAGATCGTTGGCTCTAGCCGCGATGACATCTTCCAGAAAAATATAGCGTCCAATTTGTTCAGCCGTGCGTACTTGTTGAGTCAGTTCAAGTGGGAGAGTTTTGCTTGGGCCTCCGGTGACAACAGCAGCGTCGGCTGGTGCCGAAGGTATCTCGTCCGGTGTGTCGGCACACCCGGTGGGAAGAGTGGCAACGCCAAGCACCAGCAGAGGCAACAAAAGCGGCCAAAGTCTGTTAGATGGCATGAAGAGACCTCTGAATACCGGAGGCGCTGGTGTTGAACAGCGGCCGGCCGGGTTTGGCGCATGACGCCAAGAAGTTAGCCTTCGAACTTTGCCAGAAGTCGAACCCGCCTCCTCCGTCTTGACATATTGATGCTTGATCAGTATGCTCTGACATATGCGTACAACTATCCGGTTGGATGATCAGCTTTTCAAATCCGCCAAAAGATATGCTCATGACACCGGCAAGTCACTGACTGCCGTGATCGAGGATGCCCTTCGACAGGTTCTATCACGTCGGACGGTCAAGCAGCCGCGCAAACCCGTGAAGCTTACCATGGTTTCAGGACAAGGGGTACGTCCAGGGGTCGACCTTGACGACTCCGCTGCTCTCCTCGGCTTTATGGAACAGCCCAATGGTTCTTCTTGACGTCAACGTACTGGTCTACGCTCATCGTCAGGATTCACCACACCATCGTCAGTATCTCAGGTGGCTTGAGAACCTGGTCAACGCTGACCACCCCTACGGTCTGGCCGATCTCGCGCTGAGTGGCTTCCTCCGAGTTGTGACCCACCCCAAAGTCTTCAACCCTCCCAGCAGCATTGATAAGGCGCTAGCTTTCATTCAGGAACTACGTGAACAACCCAATTGCACAGTCATCAATCCAGGTCCACGCCATTGGGACATCTTCTGCCGCCTCTGCACAATCGCCGGTATCAGAGGCAATCTTGTACCGGATACATTTCTGGCGGCCCTCGCCATAGAGAGCGGGAGCGAATGGATTACCGCCGATCGCGACTACCATCGGTTTCCTGGCCTGCGCGTTCGCCACCCTGTTGAATAACCTCACACACTATCTCGAATCGATGGTCACTCGGACAGTGCAATGGTTGAGATCACTGACACGGCGATGCCCTCAATGAAAAACAATTTCACCCGGACTTGGTGCAGCGCAGGCAAAACTGATACGGGCTTAGTACGTTCGTCGAATCAGGACGCATTTGTCGTAGACGATACATTAGGTCTATGGCTCGTCGCCGATGGGATGGGAGGACGCGCAGGAGGAGATGTTGCCAGCAGGGTCGCGGTCAAGTCCATACATGACCATTTTCAATCTTATAGCCATACTGGTTTGCCGGTGGTATCCAAACTCACCTCAGCAGACGTCTCCGCACACTTACTCTCCGCAATTCGGGATGCCGATCTCGCGATACATGCCGCAGCACGCACACAGCCTGAATTGGACGGTTTGGGGACTACCATTGTCGCGATCGTCGTCACGTGTCTCTCTCCGTTACACATTGCAATTGCACATGTCGGAGACAGTCGGGCCTATTTACTTCGAGATGGTGAGCTTCGCGTGCTGACGCACGACCACACGCTCGTCGAAGATCTCCTGGCAAGAGGCCAAATCGGACCTGACGAAGCAGCATCACACCCGCAGCGCCACATTTTACTTCGTGCGTTAGGGATAGAGGGTCAAATGGAACCGGACATCTCTTCGGAACCGGTTCAATCCGGTGATGTGTTACTTCTCTGTACGGATGGGATTACCAAAATGCTTGCCAATGAGCAGATTGCGGCACTCCTGCGGTCCGCCTTGCATTCCCCGGACAATGCTTGCGAGGTGTTGATTGCGGAAGCCAATGCTCTGGGGGGAAAAGATAATTCTACTGCTGTGGTCGTACGGTTTTTGTGACGTCGGACACGCGGCAAAGCTGCGATTGAACAGCCTATGGCACTTGATTTCGAATCCCTCAGTTTGACGGAGATCATTCGACTTCAAAACCAACTGTCTGCTTTTCTCGCCAGGCGATTTGAAAAGACTCACGCGCTCGCGTTTAGTGACGTGACAGGCTCGACCGCCTATTTTTCCCGATTCGGAAATGAAGCTGGGCGCCGACTCCAACAGCGACATGTCGACCTCATCTTGAAGAGCCTAGAGGATTCAGGCGGACGCATCGTCGATACAGCCGGCGACGGTGTGTTCCTCTGTTTCTTGCACGTACAAGCCGCCGTTGAGACGCTGATCCGGTTTCAGTCCCTGCGGCTCCTTGATAACCTTCATATCCCCCAGGAGCATCAGCTCACCACAAGAATAGGCATTCATTGGGGTCCGGTCTTAACCGATGATGTCATCGTCACCGGAGATCCGGTGAACCTTTGCGCTAAGCTCGCCACGACTGCGCGGCCTGGCGAAATCCGCCTCACCAAACATGCCTCCTCGAATTGACTGTCCAGCAACGACTCCGATGCCGTCCCCTCCCTCCCGAAACAATTACGGGGGTAAACGACCCCATCGACGTGTTTACCTTCGTGTGGGAAGACCCCGGGCGATTTCCTAGTACGGTCGTTATAGAGGAGACAGGAGAGCGAATAGAACTGCCGCTTCAGGCCATCATTACGTTCGGCAGACTGCGCGAATTGAACGGCACAAAGGCGAATGACATTGTACTCACTCACAAAAATTCGTCGTTAGCGCAGCAGATTAGTCGATGGCATTTTGAAGTCAGGCGCGCCCCGGAAGGACTTCGCATCCGATCTGTTCGACTCAACACACCGAGGTAAATGGGAGGCCGCTCACCAAAGGCGAGGAGGCTTCTCTTTCAGGAGGGACGGTCGTTCGCTTGTCCAATGTGATGTCTCTGCGTTTTGTCTCAGGCGTATCAAACCCGCCATCTGAAGATAGCGAGGCAACGACTGTCACGTAGCTTCTCCCTGCTGTCAGGCAAGGCCCCCGTTGCTCATCGAGATTGGTGGAGCAGACTACCTCTCCCCCAGTAGTCGAGGGGGAAGCACGGAGGTGTCTGTAACCAAAATGCACGTATTTGTCATACTCTATAGGTTATTAGGCAATGCCCATTGCAGTAATCATAGCTTCTCGATACAATTTCGTCCCCCACCCATGTAGTGATGTTCATATGTCATCCTACGATGAGGAACAGCATGGCGTTGTCGTCGGAACTCCATGGAAGAGAGGAGGTTCCGTCATGGCTTGTATGCCTAAGCCACCCTGTATTCACGGTAGTTTGTTTCGGCGATTTGGATCTTGTAGTGCAGGCCGCATGGCTATCCTTTTTCTATTGTGGTCGTTGTGGATCCTTCTTCTGAATCACACGTGGAGTCCCAACGCTCTCGCCGAAGAAACTATCTCGGCAGACACACTCATGGAACAAGGCCAATTATCCTATCAGCAAGGAGCCTTTACGCAAGCATTGCAATATTGGACTGAGGCGGGACGCCGTTACGAAATGGATGGCAAGGCACGAGAACAAATCAAAGCCCAAGGCAGTTTGTCGCAAGCCCTCTATCAAACAGGGCATTATAAAGAAGCGGGAGCTATCCTAACTGCTTCAGGCAAACTAGCTGATCAAATTGGAGACCGGCTGCTTACAGGAACCATAAAGGGACGACTCGGCACCATCCTTTTCGTACTTGGCGACAATGAGCAAGCGTTGCGAACAACCGATGAAGGACTCGCGATAGCCAGGGATCTCAATTACCCTGCTCTTACGGCAACGATTCTCAATGACCAGGGCAACATCTTGGCTGCAGAAAAGAGATTCTCTTCTGCTGTTGCGGCGTATACGGAATCTTCGACTTTAGCGAAAGCTTCGAATCAACAGGCTTTAGCGACCATCGCACTAATCAACTCTGCCCGGGCCACTATTCAGGCAGGGTCACTTCCTGACGCAAAGGCAAAGCTGGATCTCGCCGCACAGGAAATCCTATCCGCACCGGATTCACACGACAAAGCCAACGCATGGATTACCCTCGGTGACGCGTACGAAGAAATGTTGCGACCTCGCGTGAGTGAGACGTCGGCGAAGCATGAGGTCCAAAGGCCGCTCCTTTTTGCCCAAAGGTCGCGCGGCGCTGAAATCCAACCCGAGGGCGTTTCTCCATCTGATGAACCGGTCTCGAAGGAAACTCCTCCGGATGACCGAATTCCAACACCATTCACGGACAAGCAGGCTGAACTAGACCAACCGATACTCAGGCTGGCGGCAGGATCGTATTGGAACGCGATCCAGATTGCGACCAGAATCGGGGATTCGCGAAGCGAATCTTATGGCTGGGGTCACTTGGGTCATGTGTATGAGGTGCTCAATCGGCCTGATGAAGCTCTCGATCTGACCAGAAGAGCGCTTCTCGCCGCTCAAAAAGTCCGTTCTCCGGAATCGCTCTACCGTTGGCATTGGCAAACCGCTCGTCTGCTACGTTCAAAAGGCCGCATCGATGAAGCCATTCTTGCGTATCAACGTGCGATCGAGACACTGCAACCAATCCGGTCTGAATTCCTCGTCGGGAGCCGGAATCGTCAATTCTCGTTTCGCGAGACGACGGGCGATCTGTTTTTTGAGCTGTCGGATTTATTATTACAACGTGCATCCTCGGCGCCCGATCGGGCGACACGCCAGCATCTCCTTGCACAGGCACAGGACACGGTGGAACTGTATAAGGCTGCCGAACTACAAGATTATTTTAGAGACGAATGTGTCGCCACCGCCCGATCCCGAAGCACGGAGGTCGCCCAAGAATCTCACACCACGGCCATCATCTATCCCATCATTTTGCCGGATCGCCTCGAATTGCTCGTGAGTTTGCCCACAGGGCTGAAGCAATTCATCGTACCGATTATCCAGCGGCCGCCTGACCGAAGAAATACGTTCGTTCAGGCTCGCCCTCGAAAGACGGACCAGCAACGCCTATCTTCTTCACGCCCAGAAGTTCTATGACTGGTTGATCCGGCCCATGGAAGCCGACCTGGCAGCAGGCCGCATCACCACACTCGTCTTCGTGCCGGACGGACCACTGCGTACAATTCCCATGGCGCCATTGCACGATGGCACGCAGTTCTTAATCGAGCGCTATGCCCTCGCGACGACCCCGGGTCTGACTCTGACGGATTCCAGACCACTCAATCGCAAACGGGTCCAGATGTTTTCGGTGGGGCTGACCGAGGGAGTACAGGGGTTTCCTCCATTACCCTATGTCGCCAAAGAACTCAGCGCTGTGCAGTCTATTTATGGCGGGAAGCAGTTGGTGAACGGCGAGTTTCGAGCCATACAGGTTGAAAGAGGCCTCAAGGAACAGCCGTTCAACATTATTCACATCGCGTCGCACGGAAGGGTGGACAGCGACGGAACGAAGAGTTTTATTCTGACCTTTGACGACCGAATCACAATGGACCGCCTCAGCGCCCTTGTCGGTCTGTTCGACTTCCGAAGCGCCCCTCTGGAATTGTTGACGCTCAGTGCATGTGAGACCGCGGCAGGAGACGATCGAGCGGCCTTAGGATTGGCCGGCATGGCGATCAAAGCGGGTGCAAAAAGTGCCTTGGCTACCTTATGGTTTATCGAAGATGAGGCGACCGCCGTTCTGATAGCGGAATTTTATCGAAATCTACAGAACCCAACCACCTCTAAAGCGGTCGCTTTGCAACAAGCCCAACTCGCCCTCCTGAAGAATCCCAACCATTCTCACCCGAGCCTGTGGGCTCCCTTTCTCTTGATTAACAACTGGCTCTAACAGGATGTTGAAATCGTCCGCCAGCTGAAAAACGTTGCGTTCCTCGTTCGCTGAAGCGTATCTTGTGAAAGCGATTTATGAATTTATTGATCTGCTGATTGTTGAATGTGAGGAGGTCATCAGATCAGCAAATCACCAGATCATCACATATTTCTTTCTGCGCGTTTACGTCTACTCAGCCTTCACCTGCTACCGCTACATGAGGTTGAGCACGAACTGTATGTGCACGCCTTCATCTTGCATGCTGTTGTGGGGATTTGAGACATTGTCGGTGACTAGACGGTGCCCCCAATAGACATTGAGATTCGCCATCGTGGCAATGTTGAACCGCAGCCCGGCCCCCACACTGGCCAGGGTCTGTGGTGATCCGGATTGGCCCTTGGCGGACCAGGACTGTCCCACATCGGCAAAAGGACAGAACTGCACATAGGGGAACCCTTCATTGGAGCTCCAGACAGGGAAGCGAGTTTCCAATTGATAGACGAAACCATTGTCTCGAAGCAGCGTCACCTCTCGATACCCACGGACACTATACCGTCCACCGATCGCCATCTGTTCTAAGGGAAACAGCCGGTCATTGGCCAATTGAATATTCATAAAATTCAAGAGTTCGATATTGGTCGATTCAAAGCGCTTCAACCATTCCGCCTGTCCAAGCCATGAAACAAACTGACCGTCGGCCGAACCGGGGGCTGTATTCACGGTGGCGCCGAGCACATCAAGGCCTGTCGAGAAGCGGGAGCGGACTGAGAACACCGATAGTAGCGTGCGATTGAGTCCATTCCTGAATGAAACGAAGGGCCGCAACATTCCCGAAGCCGTTCTGCATTCCATTCACGAAATCAAATGGGACTCCAAGTAATGTGTTAGCATTTTGCTCGTATTCTCCGACGATCGCAATCGCCACTTCATCATTAAGCCTCCGGTATACCGGCTGGCGAAGCGAGAGAGTAAAGATCTGCGTGTCACTCTGAATGTCGAGTGGCGGAAACGGATCTTCGACGACATTGAAATTAAAAAGGCGATATCCTGCAAAAAATGTGGTGTCATATCTATTGAGTGGAATCGCGTACGACGCATCGAGATTTGGAAACACTCCCACCTCGAATGGCGAAGCCTGAGCGGATCCCCCGAAGCTTACACTCAACACATCACCATGACCGGTAAGATTGCGGTGAGCGATAGTTCCTCGCAGCTGGTTTTCGCCCACCGTGGGGTTGAGATAATTGTTGTACTCGACGAATGCCCGAAACGGATTGGCCTCCTGAACCGCCACATGTAATATGGCTTCTCCTGGAACTGCGCCAGGCTTCAATTCCGCGTTCAAGCGCTCCACACGATCATCCTGCAACAATACCTGTAATCGATCGCGAAGCGGATTCATGTTGAAGGGAGGCCCGGCTGTCAGTTCGATGCGATCGCGAAAATAAGATGGTCGAAACCATTTCGTCCCCTGAATGCGTATATCGCTCAGCCGGCCTTCAATCACCTGCATGGTGATCGATCCGTCAGCGACTGCCTGATCGGGAATGTACCGCCCCGGAATTGGGTACCCTTTGTCGATATAAGCCAGCGTAATCTGCCGTCGCAATTCCTCCAGATCCTCGGTGGTCACCGCGCGGTTTTCGTATGGCGCGACGAGCTGGTCTATTTCCTGCGGCGAGAATACCGTGCTCCCGACGACCTGAATTCTCTTTGCGAAGACTCGAAGAATAGGTCCTTTTTCTTGAGGTTCGCCGGGAAGCGATCGGACCGGAGGGAGAATTTCCGTTGGAGATTGCTCCGGCTGCAAGGGTTTTTCTTGCTGCACCGGGGGAGGCAAGCCCGAGCGGCCTGAAGGATCGATTATGGGCGGCAAGCCGACCTGCGCATACCCATTCTCTATTGGCAGACTATTTACGAATAGGACGCCGGACAGGAGGATGTTGAAAAAGCCCTCCAGCTTTATAGACATTGGGTGCTACCGTCTAGAGCCGTGTACAAGAATGACGCTCCTTCTCCGTCGCGTCGCGCACTTCATTATTATTCTTCGCGCCGTGGAATCCCCAGCGCTTGAGGCGACTTCACCGTCACCTCGCCTAACCTCGTAACCTTCCGGCGTTCGTGACGCCCGATCTCAAACCTGGGTATCGCTCTTGCATGCAGACAGACGACGCCCTCATCGCTAGCCGATCCATCGCTCACGCGGCGTGAAACTATGATCGGCACCCAGCAGACGAAGTAAATTTGACCCAGGCAATCTGTTCCAATTGCGGAAGTCCGAGACGGACCGCCGGCAAATTGGTGGCTGGAAACCCGCAAATGGGGCTGTTCCCTCGGCTTCCAACATCAGCGGGCTTGCGATCAGGTCGCCGGGCTGTGGGGGCACACCGTCCCGCGCGCCTTGGACAAAACTACTGAATTGTCCTCCCTTCTGTGCGGCACAGCGCTGACCGTACAGATTCGCCGCGACTGCAAATGCCTGGGGCAAGGGGGCAATGGCCCCTGACAGCTGCTTAATAGGCGACTGGATGAGAACCTGTCCACTAATACCCTGGGAGCTTGTGGCATCAAGCCTGCTACTGGGGTCGATCAATACGGCTTGCGACGCTGCGATCACAATTCGTCCGCCGTTCCCATCCGCCGCTTTCGCCAGAATCTGACTGTTCTGAATGATGACATATTGAGGATCGATGTCGATCTTGCCTCCTGTGGTTTCATTGCCCCCTGCCACGGACGCGGTGAGGATACTGTCTCGCAATGTCACTGAGTTTGGAGCCGTCAATTTGATATCGCCACCTGACGCCTTGAGCGCTTCCGTGGAGACAGCGGAATTCGTGAGAGCTATATCATTCTCAGAAATCAACTCGATCTTGCCCGCATTTTTCACCCCGTGGGATTCGGCAGCGATGGCCGAGCCGTTATTGAGATCGATGTTGGATCCTCTGACAGTGATCGAACCTCCTAGTCCACCGGTAGAGGAAGTGCCCAGACGACTTCCATTCATATCGATCGGTCCTGACGATAAGACGTCAACGGTTCCACCATCACTCGTCCCCGATCTGGCAAAAATAGAAGCGTTCTCCAGCTCGATGGGTCCGCTTGACCGAAGTTCGATCTTGCCACCACGGCCAACATTTCTGGTGTCGGTCAACACATCTGTTCCGGTCAAGTGGATTGTGGTGATGGCGGTCCGATCACCTCTCCAGGAGGGGAGGTCTTTGTCCCGCAATACTGATCAAACCTGCACCTCCTCTTCCTGTACTGCTGCTGGATATGACGACTCGGGTAGGATCTGTCTCATTCAGTATGCGTGGCTCGGCAATCGTTCCTCCCGGTCTGGTCCCCGGCCTGGTGGCTAATTCATCGGTGTACAACTCAATTCGGTTTGCGATGCGGTTACCCTGAGTGGGGGCAATGATCCCACCCCCCGTGATATCCAAATTTTTGGCTGACAGGAGAAGAATCCCCTGGACGCTCCTACCATCCGTCAATACGAATCCCTCCTCGCCTGCCCCTTCGACATCCAGCAATTGCCCTTTTGAATCCAGTTCATTTGTCACATTGTTGACTTGGGAATTTACGATCGAGTGGTCAAGGATGATGTCCTCGGCCCTGATTCTAAGATAGCCTGGTAGGCCTTCGTGCTGGGCTTCGACAGTGACCTCGGAGTTCGTGAGTCTTACCGTCTCGGTTGGCATATCGGGATACCGGCTGTCCCAAATGAGCGCCTTCCGAAAAATAATTGTCCTTAATAATTTTCGTGATGCCGGCCTGGGCCCTGTCCGCGGCTGGTGTTGGTAATGGACGAATTCTCGGCTGTAAAGGAATTCCCGACCCGCATCCAAATTTCTCCAGCGCTCGGTCCGCCATTGGCATAACGGACATGAACCGATGTCCGAAACGAGGGCGTCGGCTTTTATGGAGCTGTCCTTCATGACGATATCCGAAGCAATGATGTCGATTTCGCTAAAGCCCTGATATCGCGCAGGTTCGCCGTTGGGTTTAACGCCGTCAATATTGAAATCTTGCGTCTCCACTGAAATGTTTGAATCCGTGAGGGAAACCTGCTCTTGAGCGCGTACGAGAACCTTTCCACCGGGTGCATTCCCTAAGGCATTTGAGTAGATATCCGTCCCTTGAAGGTCCATATTTCGTGCAAGATGAAAGACGTAGATTTTCGGTGGGTCTCAACTCTGGCGTTAGAACAAATCGTATTGTTCGCATGACGGCATGATCGGCATCTTGAATTCCCTGGATCGTGATGTCCCCGGCCTGTCCACCCAGACACCCTTCGCCACAGTTGCTGGTACTAGAAATAAGAACGCGTCCATCAGGGCCCGCTCGCGTCTCCAACCTATCAGCGCTCAAATTGATTGCTCCCGCATCCGCACCTCCAGTTGTATCCGCTCGAATAATCGTCCCATTGGCGAGTGTGACCTGCTTCGCTGCAATATTGATCGTTGCCGGAGGCCCGGGGCGAAAGTACTTAGGGCTGCGGTCTCCACGTGCTCTCCTATGAGAGATGGGGCAATGGTAGGAATGGCGACATCTGTTACGTTGGCTACGATCTCTGTATTGCTCAACGAAACGTGGTCTACGGCCTTGCCTGCAGGTCCCGCAATGGAGATCGTTCCGGCCCCTCCTTGCCCGGTACTGCTGCTGGCAATGGTGACCGGCGCCGCGCCGTTGACTGGGACTCCAGCTATATCGGCGTTGCTGCGGAGTGTTCGGGCCTCCATCGTGATATCACCTGCTCTTGTTCCACTAGTCGTGGAGGCCGTGATGGCTCGTTCCATTACTCAAAGCCACTTCGTCTGCTTGTATGGAGATGTGTCCGTAGTCAGCCGTGGCCGATGCCAATGAAGGTGGTGTGGCGCCTGCCGAATTCGCCTCAAGTGCGGCATTCTCCATGACCAATTTGCCGCCCTTGATGATAATAGAGCCGGCCGTCCCTGTACTCGAACTCGTCTGCAGCATAGCGCCCGACGTGAATTGGATGGTGCCCTGACTGGAGCTACCGGCAGATTGCGGCAGCGGCGGGAGAAGCCCGGCCGGCGCCCCGCTGATAGTCTGTTCCCCGACGCCTGTGACGCTCGCCACAGTGATCTGCCCGCCGGGCGCGCTCATAGTGCGCCCGCTGATGGCGATGTCACCGCCCACGAGAGACACCGACTTCCCTTCGCCCACGACAACGGGACTGCCGGCTTCGGCGGTGATAGGTCCTGCGGCACGCTCACCTAAAAACCCAAACGCCGTCACCGGCGCGCTGGAGAGGGTGCTTTGCTTGGCCAGGTTCGCAAAGAATTGGGCGCCATCACCCATGCGGACATAATCGGCCGTCGTGAGATGAATCGAGCCGCCGATGTTGAAACTCGCATTGGGACCGACCACTAGACCATTGGGATTCATCAAAAACAGATTGGCGTTGGGCATGGCGGCTCTGGAATTGATTGCTCCGTCAATGTTTGACAGGTTCTGACCCGTGACACGATTGATGATATTGGCGATGCTGTTCGGACCGGTGAACGTGGCCGTCTGTCCGGTATTCACATTAAACTCGCTGAAGCTGTGAAACAGATTATTTCCCCGAATCTGTTCCGCCGAGTTTTGCACGTCGATCGTGTAGTGTGGACCCGAAAGCGCGCCCGGCGTTTGACCCAGGCTTCCGTCACGAGCCATTTGACTCCAAGCGCCTCCCACCCACAGGACACTGCAGACCGACATGAACAGACGACAGAATACTTTATGGCACCTGCCGGTTATGGCCCGGCCTCTGTAGTCGTCCGGAGAAGTCATGTTCGACCTCCTGAAGAGCTTGTCGCCATAAGGATGAGACAAAGAAGAAATCGAAGCACGAAAAGGGGCAACGTTGGAAGCTGCGGTGATCGTACGTAGCGCGCGCAGATAAGCAGTGAAGATGAGTGTGAGCGCTGAGGCGAACCGATCCCGATTGCTTGCGCAAGATCCGTGACGACCGCCCTCTCTTTTAGAAGAATATGCTCCGCCAATGGAAACGCGCCTGAAGAAGCAGGACATGATTGCTATCTCGCTCAGCATGCCACCCCGTCGAGGTTTGCCTGGGGAGATGCAATCTAGGAGCTTTGTTGAATAACTGTCAAGATACTTCTCAGCGAATATACGTGTATTTTCCCCGTTACGAAATTCAGATTTCTCATGCCGTGCCATCGGCCGCCGTGCAAGCCACGCAGCTTCAAAGCAACGGCTGGCCAGGTTTGGATGTGAACTGACAAAAAGGAAGGGCCTCAGGTTTTCCTGGAAGGTCGATTTGGTAAGATCTCTGGAGCCTTTACCCGATAGAATTCAAAGCGGATGTCTGGTAGGCTGGGAGGCTGCGGATAGCTACTTTTTTTATTGTCCGCAGCCACTCACTGTTTGCCCGACCAACCTGGCATTGCTACGGCTCACCACAGCCGTTTCGTTCCATGATGACACAAGCGGACTTTCTCGATCTGATCTATAGCCTTCGATCAGTATGGTCACGCGAGCGATGGACATGAAGGTCGTACATGGCAGAGCCAGGAGTCTCAAGTCAT
>CAWCIJ010000004.1:0-401267 GCA_963795615.1 uncultured Nitrospiraceae bacterium | reverse complement strand
TTAATGGCGTGACACAGAGTCAACGAGGTCACCGTCGCTTTCGTGACGTTGACGTGTCCTTGGCCATCAACAGTTCTTTCCGCTTCATGACGCGGGATTCTAAGTCCTCCCAATCGATGTTGCTTTTCTCCGCTTGGGGAAGCATCTCGCCCTCTTCCTCCTCAATGTGGTGCTTCACTAATTCCCCCAGGACGGTGAACTTCGCTTCGAATCGTTCGTCGCTCGGCTTGAGTTTTTTCAATTCAGCGATCAGCACGTGCACGAGATGATGCTCCTCTATGGCTTCGTTCATCTTGTCATCCGCATCGATTTCTTCCCGGATGGCAGGATAGACGAGACGCTCCTCCAGATCCGCATGGACCTCGAGTTCCTGAATCACGGTTTTGGCGATCTCGGTTTTCTCCCTTCCCTCCGTCTCTTTGAACTCCTCGAAGAGTCCCTTGACCTTCTCATGATCCTGTTTCAGCATTTCTACGACGGCGTTCTCAGTTCGTGTTCCCATGGTCTGCTCTCCATTGTGTAATATTGTGGGCGACAGCAATCTCTCCGCTACGCTCCAGTTATTTGATTACGCCTTCAGAACAATCATTCTCTCGTCTCTGCATGTATTCCGGCCCCGTCAGCTATAGGGCACGCACAAAGGCGACAAGGTTGGCCTTTTCTTCCTTGGACAGTTGGAGCCCCCCGACCACGTTGAAAAATTCCACCGTATCTTCAAGTGTCGGTAACCGACCATCGTGGAAGTAGGGCGGGGAATCTTTGATTCCCCGTAAGACAAACGTTTTGATCGGGCCATCGCCCTCGGCCCCAAACCGCTCGAGCTGCAAGTCGTGCATCATGTGGTCGGTGTAGGCAGGCGGCTGATGACAGGCGGCGCATTTTGCCTTCCCAAAGAACAGGTCTTCGCCGGCGATTTCCTGCTTTGAAGCCTTGTTGCGATTCAGCCGCCCCGTCATCGGGTCGAGCTTCGGTGCCGGCGGGAAGTCGATCATGTTCTGCATTTGGGCCATATGCGGCACGAGCATTCGATCAATGGGGAACATCCCCTTTTTCGCCGCGCGAATGTGGTCGCCGTTGAAATAGGCGGTGCGCTGCTCGAACTCGGTAAAGTCCTCAACGGATCGAAGACTGCGCTTGGATCCATGGATCTGTTGGTTGAAGACCCCCCGTAAGCTCACGGTATCGAGACGCAGCCGGTCCAACTGGGGGCGGGTATCCGGATTGAGATGGAATTGTCCGGTGGTGTGAAAATTCACATGGCAGTCCATACAGGCCACGCCCAGACTCGGCTTTGGTGATTTCCTGTCAGGCGTCTGGTTGAATTCCTCCTGTGGCAATTGCATGACCAGCATCCGCAGTCCATCCAGTTGCACCGGTGTGACGAGTCCTCGAAACAACCGGTCAAAGTTATCGGCGTTCAATACCTCACCTTGGGACACATCGCCCAACTCGGGATGCGTTGTCAGAAAAATCGCTGGCGGAAATTCCGGTAAAATGCAATCCGGCAAGTCGAAGTCGACGTCGAACCGTTCGAGGCGGGGAAACTCTTCAATCTGCACCTGGGGAAAGACCTGGCCCCCCACAGCATGTTTCACGTGCGGCAGGCGCATGAAGCCGCTTGGAAAGGCCTTCTTGCCCCGAATGTCGTCCGCATTCATCTGCCCGAGTTTTTCCCACGTCATGCCATCCTTCAGTCGGACCGTTGGACCGATGGGCTGCGCCTTTCCGCGGCTCATGACTACTCCGGATTGGGTTTTACAATCGAGTTCATACCGATCGGCGAGCAAGGCCTTGTGTGTTGCCATTACCTTCGGCTTGTCGGCGATGTCCTTTTCCATGACCTCCTGCCCCATTTTATGGGCGTCCTGGGCGGGTGGAGCTCCGAAGATGTCATAGGAGAAATCGACCACGTCGTCTGCCCCCTTTTTCTTGGTATCGGCCAACGCTGGATCCATCTTTTGTTGTGAGGGACTCTTATCGGATCTTTCTGTCGTGCGCTTTTCGGCACGTGCCACATCGGCACTCTTCACATTCGCCCAACACCCCATGGCCACAAGGGCCATTAAGATAATCCATCCTGCGTATCGTTCCCTCTTCATGTGTTCACCTCAATGCGGGCCGGATAGTAATTGCACGAACGGTCCTAGCTCCTTGCGTGTTCACGCTACCGCCAGTCAACTGGGGAGACTGTTGGGTGAGCGGGATCGGAACAGGACCGTCGGGGGTTTTTTCTTGACGACGAGGCGGCCGTCGTGATGAGTGCCCCTGGGACTCCTTGAATTCCTCGAAGAGTTCTCTTCCTTCCCGTGGTCCTTTTTATGCATCTCCACAGCCGCGTTAGCTAGTTGAACTCCGATGGTCCTCTTCCCTTGTCCGAAGGAATTGTTTGAACGCCCTCATGAACAAGGATTCATAGATAACATGGCAGCGCACCCAGGATAGCTGGGCAAAGCCCCAGTTGAGACTCTTCCTGATCGCGGTTGTGCGCTCGGAGAATAGAGAAAGGACGACTCCAGCTCAGGCTTGACGTATGGAGATGACACTCTTTCCCTTAAAACTCGGCCTCCTCTCCTTTTGGGGGCTCTGGCTGTTGTTCGCGTTTCTCACCAATCTATGTGAGTGGTTGAAGGTCGTGCGAATAGTCCCGCAAGACTGGACGTTCGCTTCGCAGAATTTTCAGGCCGTCGCACGCGCGACAGCGACCTATCATGCCCCTCCGTGGATTCCCAGAGGCTTATTCCTCGGCGTTCTCCTCTGGCAGCTCTTGACCCTCACCTTCTTTGGATGGGCCATCGTCTCCTCTGCCATGGCGGGGGCGCTTGCCTGGGGTGCGCTGAATGTTGCCTTTACCGCTAGCATAGGTCTCTTAGCCGCCTTTATGATTGCCGATGAGATCTTCAAGGAGTATGACCTTGAGCGTGGTCATGTCCTCCTCTTTATCGCCCAGCTCGTGAGCTTGCTAGGTCTCTATGTCTTGCCTCCCTAACTATTTGAAAAGAACGTGAATGGAGTCCACACGGCGGGTGAAGTCCGCTGCGATGACCTTCGTGGCCTCTTGATTAAACCTCTCGACCAGGTGTGAATGGTACAAGCTTCACGTCCATGTTCTGAGGAGGAACTCATGCGCACCTGGCTTCATGACTCATCCCAAGCGTATCCCGAGCGAGAAATTCCAATCTTATCCGCCGCAACCGTGCTCGTCAGTTCTGAAGCGGAAGGCTACCCCATTGCGAACGCGTTCGATGACACCCGCGGGCCCGGTGCCACGCAATGGATTGCCGGAGAGACTGGAGAACAAATACTTATCATTTCATTTCACCAGATGCAGACCATTCGGCGTGTGACGATGGAGGTGGAAGAACGCGAGATCTCTCGCACACAAGAAGTGCATCTCGCGGTGTCCAGTGACGGCGGGGAAACCTATCGCGAGCTCCTACGACAGGAGTTTACTTTTAATCCCGATACCACGACGTGGGAGTGTGAGGATTGGACCGTGGCAGAATTCAACGTGACACATGTGAAGCTCTCCATTAAACCGGACAAAGGTCGACACGATTGTATTGCGAAGCTCACGTCCTTGGTGCTAGCTGACGCGTAGGATTCTGCGCGCTCTCGCGCGCTTAGTACCGATCTTCCATTTTTGACGCCGATCGATAAGGCGTAGGATAAGAATGACGTTTCTTCCTCACGTGATTTGATTCCTCGGCCACCGCCGCTCCAACGCCTTCAGGCATTAGGTATCGCACGCACATTTAAGGATGGTCTCTGTCCGGGGGTCGGACAGACTCCCGTTTTTTCAGGTTCCTATAATTGACAGGAATCCCAGACGACGACGGGGATACGATCGACGTTCAGCACGAGGGGAAATCCGGACGAATTCGATGGAATGGCATCGATCGGTCAGGACGTTGGCCGATGTGCAACGGAGTTCGCGGAAGATCTGCTGGCTGGTACATCGCCCACAAATCCATACCCCTGAACCACTCCATGGTCATCGTAGACCAGCCAGAACTCGGATGTGTAAACCTTTACATAAAAGGGGGTCGTGGATTGTAACATCGTGTAGGCATAGATTGCCTTGGTTTGTGTCGGGGACTCATCCACATGCACGGTGGTGGTTGTAGTTTGTTCCTTTCCTTCAACGGTGGCTGTCGTCGTGGTCGTTGACGTGGTCGCCGAGTGAAACGGCCCTTCAAACCGGGGGGATCCAAATTGCTCGACGACTTGGCTTCGTGTCGTCACCCCCTTCTGTATCCACGTGACTTCATCTTGCTTGATCAGCCGCCCATGTTCGTCGGTCGCGCAGCCATACAATACGAGGCCGATGAGGACCCCATAAATCATCCGCATGGTCTTCAACCCCCTTTGCGGCGAGTTTATCTGACCGCAGTGGCCCGAATATCTTTCCGTTCAAGTTGGCCTATCTGTCTTTCTGGGAACTCTGGCCGCCGTTCTGTCATTTCCTTTTTCCTGCGATGCACGATGCGTTGGCCGCATGATTCGCAGACCAGCACGCCAGAAATGGTCCGGCCCGCCACGTGGACAACATGAAAGTGGTGATCACATAGCAGGGGCTGAACAGTTGATCTCGCTTGCGTTCCAAGGTGCTGTTTCATGAAGGCTCTCCTTCTGAATGAAAAAAGAACACTCCTCTTTTATGATCACTGGAAGAAGCTTCTTGAAACAGTCTGAAAAACCCTAGTTTATGACCCGCAACTTGCTAGTGTAGTGTCCAACAAATAACTGGTGTTATTATGTGGATTCGGTTATGCTGACGCATGCCCAGAAGAAGCCCGGTGGTGAGTCTTTCGGATGGTGACCGAGAACGGCTGGAGGCGTGGGTGAGCGCGCACGCTTCTTCCCCGTTCGCTACCTCCCTAACTACCTAGATGTCGCTGTACTGCTTCAATACGCTGCATAAGCCTTGTCGTACCATGACATGATCGTCGACCAGTAGGACACGGATCGAGGAACTGTTTGCGCTTGTAGAATGTTCGACAGTATTACGAGACTGCCCCGTCCTCATAGTTGGCGCCTGCTGACGGTTGTGTACCTGCCTATTGCCTCTTCCCTGATCAATCCGTGACTGGCGATGAAAGACTATTCGACGAGACCCAGTGACAGCACTGGCGCCGCCGTCAGTGGCGTTGCCTGCCGAGATCGTGCTCGCCACGGCGGCCTAGCCACACCATGCGCTCGCGTATAGTCAAGAGTCCAAAGCCGGCAGCCGGAGAATATTCTTTCTAGGTCGTGTACACAAGAGGATCAAAACCTACCCCCCGGTCGGAAATTTGAATGTACAACGATCCGTCAACCTGTTCGAGCGTAACGGCTGCCTCATGCGTGTGGGCATGTTTTACACAATTGATAAGCAGCTCACGGATCAACTGAAACAGCAGCAGCGCTTGATCCTCTGGTAACGTCTGAATCTTCGTCTTAACCTGCAACGAGACTGTGAGATTGTGCCGCTGCATTTGCTCCGTCAGCCATTGCAGTGCCATCGGCGGCCGAACTCGGATAACACGGTGGACTGAGTTGCGAGATCAAGTCCGCGTGTAGGTCAAGGCCTTGCCGGTGACTCATCGACATCCCAAGACGGTTGCGCTCGGTGGCGTGAGCGGTTGCTGTTTCGCCTGGCCGAGTTTGTCCGGCCCAGGCTAGGGGTTGTGGGAGATTGTCATGGAGGTCCCCCGCCAGACGCTGACGTTCACGCTGTTCCGTGACGTTCTGTGCCGCGGCGTGGCTCGCAGCCGCTCTACGGAGTCTGTCAAGACCTCCATCGTTCAAGCAACACTCTCTACCAAGCCCACATTTAATTGACACAGCTGTTCTTCCGCCCGTTTGCGTTCCGTAATATCGTTGAACAGAATACCGACTTTTCGTTCATGAGTCTTGCCAAGACGGTAGGCATAGCCTTCATACCAGCGATGGAACTCGGCGGCGGGATATTCGAATCACCTCGATTTGCCCGTCAAGGCGATCTCGCCGAACATTTCAAACCAATGTTCTTCGAGCTGCCAGGCAGATGGCCGCATGCTCTTGCCACAGGCGTGAGCAAGTCCGGTTTGCTTTTCAAATGACGGATTGACTTCGAGAAAGATATAGTCATACCGCCGTATTCTGCGCAGCCAATACCAACTGAATGACGCAAAATCCTTCATCAATCGACTCGTACAGATCCCGGTAGCGCTTCTCGGACGCCCGCAGCGTCTGCTCGACCTGCTTGCGCTGGGTGATATCGTAGAAGCAATTGATCGCTCCCGTGATGTCTCCTCGGTCGTCTGTCAGCGTAGCAATATTCACGATGACGATCACCCACGAGCCATCGGGCCGCTCGATATGCACTTCCCCGTCATGAATTCCCGGGACTTTGCCACTCAGCACATCGCCCATGGGACATTGCTCGTGGGCATAAAACTGCCGTCGGGGCGGTACATCTTGAACGAACCGCAGAACCGTTCATCAGTATCCCCAGACGCCGGGTTGCGCCCCACTGTGGCGCTGAGCGGTTGTTGTATTCTCGATGAGGCCCAGGCCTCAGAGGGGTTGTCGGCGATGGGGGCGTGGTCGCAAGCTGCGATAGCGCCTACTGGCTTTCAGCGCATGACTAAACCAAGATCAATTTTGAACATCGTTCAATTGTTCTTGACGCTTCGTCCGAGTCCTCCTCAAGGAAGGAACAGCATATCAGTGCTTACTGACGGCTAGTCATGACGCAGTCTAGGGAAGCCCATGGGCTGCATGAACCTAGGAATGTCCCCAGTCGTAGTCACTAACCGCAGCTGCGTAAACGGTTTCCTAAACCGCTGCCTCCTTCGTCCCCCAACTGAGGGGGCGGTCCGGTCTTGCCACTTACCTCTTCTGTAGGCCTTTAATCAAGTGTCCGCACACATATAGGGAGAGTGGTAGGCACAAACCCTGGCGGCGAGAGTGGCGCAGGCAACGTCCAACTAAGCCATCTTTCTCCATCGCAGGTTCAGGTGCAGCACTTTCGATCGCGCGACCACCTGGGGAAGTCTTAGCACCGCAAGCAATTGCGCGAATTAGCAATCTCTCTCACGATGTTCTGAAAAGCGTTTCATTAAAATTTACATTTAACGCCGGATAAGCTCCCAATATGCGGTGTCCTTTGAAAGCCCTTACTGAACCGGGGAGCGCATCTGACTTTAATGTTCCACTTGATAAACAGTTTAATAGGTTTCTGGACGAACCCGAAGTATGGACTGCCTTTGAAGTTGAAGTTGGGCGGCTACGCGTCTCACGATGACCCATACTTTCAACCTATAACTTAAGCGCAACCACCTCGTTACCTAAGACTGAATCCTCTTTTATCTTCAGCTGACTCGACGTAGATGCACCGTTGGTTCGTCCCAATCACTCCCATCAAGCCTTGGTGCTGTGGTTCGTGGACGAGAAGACCCAGATCCTTAGGCTTCTATGGACCTGCACCTCTTAGCCTGGACTGCTCCATGAAGAAGGGCGCTGGGCACGAGACCCCTACAAGCGCAATGGCACCACCTGTTTGTTCGCCGCCCTGGAAGTCCTGCAGGGCACGGTCATCGGCCAGTGCTATAGCCGGCATCGTCACCAGGAGTTTCTGAAATTCCTGCGCCGCTTGGATGTGGAATTTCCCGGTGAGATCGCCCTGCACCTGGTGATGGACAACTACGGGACTCACAAGCACCCCACCGTGCAGGCATGGCTGAAGTGCCACCCCCGCTTTGTCTCGCACTGTGTCCCCACCAGCTCCAGCTGGCTCAACTTGGTGAAACGTTGGTTCGGCGCACTCACTGCCAAAGCCGTGCGTCGTGGCTCGTTTGCGAGCGTCGCAGATCTTGAGGCTGCTATGAACCAGTTCCTCGAAGCGTGGAACGAACACCCCAACCCCTTCGTCTGGACTGCCACCGTCGAGTCTATCCAGGCCAAACTCGCGCGCTGCCGCCAGACCCTCGAACAGATCACGCCAGGCTGTACACAGCCTCGCAGTGGAAAGAAAACAATCAAATCACCAGTTATTTTTCGGACACCACACTAGCGATTGCCGTCGGATGGGCCATACTGAGTGATCGAGGCGGGTCTCCGAGCTTTCGGGAGCGTAACGTCAGCTAACATCTGTTCATGAATTTGCGGCAAAACCTCACCGAACGCCCGGTTCAGTCGATCGCCGGGACGGATCTCGTCATTGGGGGTAAAATCTTCGTCAAACTTCACATGTCCTGCTTAGGTTCCGACCCGTCCGCCAGAAGGTTTTAGTAATATCATCGTCACTTGAACCTCACCAGTGCTGAGATAGGTATTCAGCCGGAAAAGCCCGGCGAGTTCTTCGGAATAATAGGGCACGTACGTCCATATCTTGCGCCGATCATGTTCGTAGAACTGTTCAATACGCCCGGTCAGCACGAAATTGGGATCGGGATCGTAGGAACTGATACGGCGGAACACCCCGTTCGAAGAAAATTCATTCAAAATTTCCGAGGTGATGACCTGGGTCAGCTTGGACGGTGGCCTATTCATATAGCCCTCCGCCACTACGCCGTAGGGTAAATGTCCGGAACGCAACTGATCGGTGGCCAGAAGAGGGTGCAATTGAATTTACCCATCCTGTCCTCTCTTAGGACAAAGTGTCTTTTCCGATTCCACCTAACATGACCTCCTGAAGCAGCTTCGAACCGGCTCGATAAGTCCCTGTATTCCCTCGATTGAACGCGTAGAGATTTAGACTGGGGGACCTACGAAAACCAACTCGGCAGGATCGGCCCGCTCTTTGCTTCTGTCTCTCACACAGAGTTGCAGAGCGCAATGCATGAGAGATCAAAACTGGATTTGCGGAAAATGCCGGAGACGTGGACCTTGGATGTCCGCCCCGTGCAAGGAGGAGGCATGATGAAGAGATCTATTTCATTAATGGTTCATAGCATTGTGTTGATCGTGTTGGGTCTGAGCTTATCGGCCTGCAATACGACAAAGGCGACCATGGATACGACCGGTAAATTCTTCTCGAGTACAAGTCCGGAGGACCTGTTTTCGGCCGACGGCTTAGTCGTGAATGGTCAGAAGATCAATCTCTTTGCCGGTGTGGCGTATGAGAACCTCCGTCAGGAATCTGCAGCCGGCGGTGGTCAGTACGTGAGTTCATTGGCGAATCTGTATCAGATTCCGGACGGAAGACAAGGGGAATTCGCGCAGCTACTTCAGAGAAAACATTCAGACTTGTTCGGCTCCGGGCTGAATGAAGACCGGTCCGCCCACCTCAAGATGGTCAACCGGTTGAATCAGGAACTGATGGCCGCATCGTTGACTCAATAAGATAAACACAGTCCTTCTCAGTCAAGGAGGAAATTATGGGAACCATGGGAAAAGGATTCATTCTGTGGATTCTGGGAGTGCCGGTCAGTCTACTGGTGGTACTCTGGTTCTTTGGAATTTTGAGATAGCGGATCTGCCGATGGTATTTGGCGATAATGTTTGATCTTTGATCACCACACAGAAGGAGGATGATAATGCTCATGTGGAAAATGTGTATGGTAACGCTGGTGTTCGCGGTTGCTCTCAGCTTTACGCCGGCATATGCGGCAGATATGGAAATGCAGGCAGTAGACAAGAACTGCTTCATTGAGATCTTCGAAGATGACAATTTTGATGCCGACGATCCCCATGTCGTCCTTCAAGGCCCGAAGGACTATGCCTCGTTAAAGAACATTGGCGGCAAGGATTGGGCCAATGATATCGAAAGCGTCATTGTGGGATCCAATGCAACTGTACGCGCCTATGAGGACAAGGATTTCAAGGGAACGGAGTTGGCGCTTCTGCCGGGTCAACGGGTGCAGAATCTCGGCAAACTCGACATGGCCAACGATATTGAATCGATGAAGATTGCCTGCGGGAAGTAGACGAAGGGGCGAGGGCTGACGGACGTTGCTTGTACTCTTGAAGGCCCTTCGGGCGGCATTCAGAGGCGTCCGGCAGTCAGCGCCCTTTAGTCACACGCCGCACCTACCTCCCGAGAAACTCACCCAACGGTTGCAGTGGTTCAATGTGTTCGCAGAAAATCTTGAACGCAACCAGCAGTGGCACCGCGAGCACAGCGCCGCCGATTCCCCAGATCCATCCACACAACATGAGGCCGATGATGAGGACGACGGGATTAATCGCGAGACGCTGTCCCAGGATCATGGGGGACACAAAAGATCCTTCGATAATTGCCAACGCCCAATAGATGGCGCCTGCCAAGAACATTCGCCCGAGATCGTCAAACGTCAGAGCGGCCGCAAGGACCACCACAGCAATGCCGAGGACGTGGCCTAGGTAGGGAATGAATGTCAGGAGCCCGGCCATGACGCCCCACAATAGCGGATTCGGCATGTCCAGCAGATACATTGCGATACCGACTGCCGTGCCAAGGCCCAGATTGATACAGGTGACGGTGAACAGATAGGTGAAGAGATGGCCTTCAGTCTGCCGAACGATCTCCACCGCGCGCTTCTTGTCCTGCAATCGAGGCAATGCTTTTACGAGTTTCTGTAAGAAGAGATCACCGGACGAAAGCAGAAAGTACAAAAGGATTAGGGTCGTTGCGAAGCCGGCGACAAGTTCTCCCGTGACGTTGAAGAGTTTGACCGGCCAGGCGTCACCCTTGACCTCAACCTGTTGTACCTTCTTGGGTCCGTCGAGGTTGACGGCTTTGGAAATGAGATCCGTTGCTTTGGTGACCTCCTGCATCGGCTTCTTCAAGACCCGGAGTTTGTACTCAGCCTCGAGGAACGCATCGGGCAGTCGTGCGGCCCAATCAGCCGCCGGCTCGGCCAGTCGTGCGACACCGAATCCGAATACGGTGATGATCGCGGACAGGAGCAAAGCGGCTCCGATGGGTTCGGGAATCTTGAACCGTTTCATCGTGCGCACGAGGGGCGCCAGCAAGACGGTCAACAAAATCGCCAATGTAATGGGCAGGAAGATCACTCGACCGAGATGGAGGGTATAGAGAACGGCAATGACAAATAGCCCCGTCAATGCGACGGAGCGGATGCTGAGGTGTTGGTCGAACAGATCCTCGAGCGGCGTCAGATGAGTGGGTCTGGCAGTCCTGCCGGTCTGAGGAGTTGGTTCTGTCATCGCTGCATCATTCCTCGTGTGACCACGGCTCCCAGTCCGGTGCGCCTATAAGGAAGGGAGGCTTCCTGTATTTATGCTCTTCTTGTTTCGCGTGTGCAACGATCATCGTCGAAACACGACACGGCACGCGCCACAATAAACTTGCTTTTTTGTTTTGCGAAAAATTCACGCTGCTTTTATCTTGGCGTTCTCTCCAGTTGTTAGTCCCTCGCTGTGGTGGGGACAAGGCCACAACAAACCTGGGGCCGGGGGTCAGCTCCAGGTGTTATAAAGGTGTTAGCGGGGACGACAAGGGGACGGATAAAGGGGTGAAGTGAAACAAGGAAACCAAACGCCTTCCCCTCTGTCCCTGCGGCTGGAGTGGGGATTGCCCAAGTCGTCAAGGACTTGAGTAACCCCTTTCCACTGATTTGTAAACCGCAGGTTGGAGGTTCGATTCCTCTCGCCAGCTCCACCTCTCCTTCAGTAATTCCAATTAGTTCACTCTCCTTCTGTTCATGCCTCACATCAGTCAATTCTGCGAGTGTGCCCGCAAGTGTGCACCATTCTCGTTCAAAGTACATGCTGAGGCGCTGAGCGGCTGCTTGTAGGTCCGCCTCGTTCACAATGTTGTAGCGGTCGAAGACCAAACGCGTCTTATGTCCACTGATTGCTATTGTAATTTTCTCTGGTACGCCGGCTCGGAGCATATTGCGGACTGCCGTCCACCTGAAGTCGTGAGGGATCTTCCCCTTCCAAATGAGTTTGCCCGTTTCATCAGATCGTATCGCGTTGTACTGTCTGCTCCTTGACGCACCTCTGACACCGCGTATAATGCTGTCCGTTCCCTCACGCATCCCTCAAATTCCACTCATGTTCATCATTCAAGTCTCCCATGCCCGCGCGTCGGTTCGTCCTTTTCGCGTTCAATCTGCTACCTTCTATCGCTCTCTCCCTACCGCCCACCGAGGTCATCGAGGATGAGCGCGTCAAAGCGGTCGAACCGTTTAAGTTCGGCCGCGAGGCGGAGATCGCGTTTGGCCGCGAGCAAGCGCTGGACGAGTTGGAAGGTCGGGGCAACGAGCACGGGGCGTCGTTGCCGGACGAGTCCCAGTCCGAGTCCACAGACGAGATGGGTCTTGCCCGTCCCAGGATTGCCGAACACGAGCACATTGGTGGCCTGCTCCAGGAACGCGCCCTCTCGGAGCGTGGCCACGGCGGTCCGGACTTTGGGTGGCAGTCGTGCGAGGTCGAACGTGGCCAGACTTTTGCCTCGTGGCAATTTGGACTCCACGATCAGGCGTTCCACCCGACGGGCCGCGCGGTCACTGGCTTCTTGCGTGGCCAGCGTCTGCAAATAGGCCTCATGCGACAGCCCTTCGCGCGTGGCCTGTGCTGCCACGACGGCATACTCGCGGGCGAAGGTGGGCAGGCGAGCGCGCGCAGCAAGACCGGTAGCGTCATGGCTGAGGTCGTCATGCGCCACCTCCCACCGCCTCGAGACAGGCGTCATAGACGGAGAGATCGGGAGGCGTGAGCGCACACGACGACACGGCCATCACGTCGGGCTGCACAAGGGCTGTGACCTGCGTCGCATCCCAGCGTGTGCCGCCGTCGAGCAGCCGCCCCAGCACGGCCTCCACCGCGCACTCACTCGTGCGGGCGGCCAACTGGAGCAGCCGCACGTACTCGATGTCCGCCCGGCTGCCATGGCGAACCGTGAGCGCATCATAGGCCCGGCGAAAGGTCATGGTTGGAAACAACCTGGCTTGATAGCGATACCGAGCGAACGCGCCGGGCTTGCGCACCAAGGACCCGATCAGATGCCGATAGTCAATGGCGGCCTGCCCACGCCCCCGCAGCCGGTCGATGGTGGCCACCTCTTCTCCGGCATACCGTACCTCGAGTCGTTCGGGATAGATCCGCACCTCGACGGTCTCCCCAATCAGCCGCGAGGCGACGGAATAGACGTTGTGGCCGACCCGAATCATCGAGAAGCGATTGACCACCACCCGGAGCACGCGGAAATCCTCGAGGCGAGTGGACGGCAGTGGCCGCATGTGCGGGAGTTCTTCCTGGAGCGTCGCCTGACGCCCTCGATTCCGCCCGGCGAGGATCGCCCGTAGAAACTGCGTATAGTGGGCCTGGCTCTCGAAGTCGCGCTGTCCCCGGAGCAGGAGCGCCTGCTCGATCGCCCGCTTGAACCGGTGATGGGCTTGTTCCACATCGCCATTTTCATGACCGCGGCCGGGCGTGTTCGCGTCGGGCCGCACTCCATAGTGATCCAGCCCTTACCGATACCGCTCGGTGAAGGTCCGGCCCCCCTCGCGCAGATCATGGGTGGCCGCCGACAAATTGTCCGTCCGGTGGATGGCCGGAACCCGTCCCAGTTCCCAGACCGCCGCTTGAAACCCGGCGATCAGGGCCTCGAAACTTTCGGAGACACAGAGCATGCCCGTCTCCCAGTTCGAGTACGGGAGGACGAAGTGATAGAAGAGGTGATCGAAGGGCTGCCCGTTGAGAGTGATGCCTAGCGAGCCCATGTGGGTGAAATCGCTCTGGGCGTACTCGCCCGGGCGATGGTGCTGCGGAAACATCACCTCCCGGTCGGGCCCGTGGGTGGCTCGCCAGCGCCGGATCCGGCGCTGCAAGGTGCGCAGTTGGCCGTCAGCCAATCGGACCTCGGGCCGGCCCCGCAGGGTCTCGAAGATCGTCGTCGCCTCAAGAGTGGGGGCGGCGATCAACAGGGCCTCAATCTCCGGCCACAAGGCCGCAAAAGGATCGAGGCGCGTCCGATACTGCCGGGGCTTTTTCCGCTGACTGGGGAGCGGACCCGTCCGATACCGCCGGGCCGTGTTCTCACTCATCCCAGACCGCATGGCTGCGGCTGAGAGTGGGGTGCCTGTGCCGAGTTCCATCATCAGTCTCCTCACTTGCCGGTCCGTGACCATTCGCCCTCCCTTCATAGACTGAAGAGCTTATAGACCAGGCGGTGACAAGGATCAGCACCCGCAGTTCTAGTTGTCGTTACCCCCCAATTCTAATTGTCGCTGAACACTGGAATGCCCGCTCATGCCCATCGAGCAGCGCACTGAGCCGTTCATGCGGATAGGCCGACGCCCACAGTCGGCGGGGAGTACCCGAGGGTAAACACAAAGATGTGGATGCCTTCCAGCCGATCGCCAATCCAGAGGCGGGTTTGGCCAAAATCCACTTGGGCTTGCTGGCCCGGGTTCGTCTCAAACCGCACCGTCGCCACGGTCGCCCATGCTCGATCGGCGCGGAGCGGTTGAATCGCCCGTTGCACTTGTTGATAGGTCCCCGCGAATCCTCCCGCCTGCAGTTCCCGATGGAGCACACGGCCGTTCCAATTCACTTCGGGGCCGCGGCGTTCCACGAATCGCCGATACGGATCGATCTGACAGGGGCGGTGGCCCGGCGGCCGCGGGCGCCAGCCCCCCAGCCGTTGCCACCGCTTCACGGTATTGCGGGCCACGCCGAGATCCCGCGCAATGGCTTTGATGCGCTCGCCGCGTCGCAGTCGCGCCAGCACCTCTCGCACACCGTCTTCTCGCAGCATCCCATCCTCCTCCGTTGGAGTCGTCTCCCGCGAAGAAGGTACTGGGGTCGTCACCGTTTCTGCTAGCTCCATGTGTGTCCTCTCCTGGTTGTAGGAGAGGGGTCCATTTCACAGGATGACACGGGTCAATTTGACATGATTACTGACAGGCGTCGCCGCTGACGCGGCCGCCGTGCGTGGGTGGCTCTCGCCAGCCCGCGCATCGTTCGCCCCCGCCCCTCGCCCGCTATCTGGACTCATCTGATTACCTTGACACGACACGCGGAACCTCCTAGCCTTAGGCTGACCAACCGGTTAGTGAGGAACTGGCCCCCATGGATGATCGCATCGTTGTCGATCCAAGAATCTGTAGCGGGAAGCCTACGATTCGAGGCACTCGAATCATGGTGAAGAACATTTTGGGCATGGTAGCCGACGGCTATACCGTGCCAAAGATCCTCGATGCCTATCCTGAATTGACTCACCAAGACGTGACTGCCGCGCTTGAATACGCCAGCAGGGTGATCGACGAAGAGAAAGTCATTCCGCGTGCCTGATCGCCTCACCGTCCTGTTAGACCAAAATATTCCCAAGTCTGTTGCCTCGTGGCTCACTCGACTAAAATCATCCTGGACCGTGTATCACACAAGCGATGTGGACCTTTCTGGAAAGACAGATGAAGAGGTTTTCGCATGGGCTCAGAGAAACGCCGCCATCATTATTTCCTTTGATGAGGACTTCGCGGACGGACGGTCGTTTTCCGCGAAAGACCATCATGGTATCGTACGCCTACGGGTGTGGCCGACCACGATGGAAGAAACCCAGCAAGCTCTCGAACGACTCTTCAGTGAAGTCCCTGCGGATGAACTCACCGGTTCTCTCGTCATCGTGGATCGCTCCAGAATCCGGGTTCGATCTCGACCGAAATAACTGACGTGCTCCGCTCAAGCGAGGCGCGCAGTGTAACCTTTTTTGTGACCGTACACGCTCTTCTTACCGATTTTGCCTGCCACACCACGCAATTTAGCAGCATTACCTAACCCAATGGCGGATCAGGTGTTTCTGTTGGTTTTGGTGTTGTCGAATCAGGTACAGAAGGAGGGTCAGGATTGATTGTAAACCGCAGGTTGGAGGTTCGATTCCTCTCGCCAGCTCCACCTCTCCTTCAGTAATTCCAACTAGTTCACTCTCCTTCTGTTCAGGTCGCACGTCAGTCAATTCTGCGAGTGTGCCCGCAAGTGTGCACCATTCTCGTTCAAAGTACATGCTGAGGCGCTGAGTGGCTGCTTGTAGGTCCGCCTCGTTCACAATGTTGTACCGATCGAATACCAAACGCGTCTTGTGCCGACTGATCGCCGTGGCTATTTTCTCAGGCACTCCAGCGCGTAACATGTTCCGAACTGCAACATCCGCACTCGAGGTGAAGGTCGTGCCACTATCCCGTCCACCTTCTGGCTCGTCGGAATTCAGCCGGGCCTCGAATACACCTTTTCACGTTATGAGTCGGGTGCTAAACTGGTCGGTGCCATTGGCGTCATGTTCACCGTCGCGGGACAAGACGACATCCGAGCCATTTATCCGAACATCAGCTTCAAATACTTTTTCGAGCAAAACTAACTTGGATCAATGATGAGACGCAGCAAACAGGATCAAGCCTCCCCCCGCTTCGCCTTTGCCGAAACCCTAACACTCAGTACCGGTACCCGCGCTGAGCCCCAGCGGACAAGTCGCCCCAAGGGTACCCCCCCCCGCGTAGGCGTTTGGCTGGTGTACCCGTAAGTGTGCCCGCTATGCCTCCGGCACCTCACAGCCAGTGCAACTCACCGAGCAACTAAGTACTGCCCGCTTGTCGTGCACCGACGATAACCACCGTTGTGAAGGGAAAAACATGGCGGCATCAGCGGGCACCTTCGAGTAATCACAGAACGGCGTGACGTGCTGTGGGACATTCGCCTGGGAGACTTCTCATCGCACGACGCTAATGTATGCGCCCTGAATCCTATGGTTTAAAGTGAGCAATTGTGACCGGCTTGGCGAGAGGCTTCCAAGGTAATATTGCTTTTGAATGGCCGGACATTTAATTGGAAGGGGAAGACGAGTGAGATGGAACCAGCCAGTAAGCAACGTGCCAAAAGCCTGGTCAGACACGCAGGCATCTGGGATTAGAGAGAATATTTCCCACTACAGGGGTGTCCTCGTATTTGTTGGCATCCACGCGATGGGGCTGTTTGTCGTGCAGACAGGAATGAGATGGGAATGGGTAATACTCGCCGTTGCCAGCTATTACCTGAGAATGTTCGCCGTCACAGCAGGCTATCATCGCTATTTCGCCCATCGTGCATTTAAAACTAGTAGAGTGCTGCAATTTGGCTTGGCATTTCTCGCTATGACGTCTGCACAAAAGGGCGTCCTATGGTGGGCAGCACATCATCGGCACCATCACAAACATTCAGATAGGAAAAAAGACGCTCACTCGCCCATACAGACAGGATTCTGGTTTTCCCATGTAGGATGGATTCTGACCAAAGGCTCGCAACGAACTGATTTCGATCAGGTGAAAGACTTTGCTCGGTATCCCGAAATAGCCCTCCTCGATCGGTATTATCTCATTCCGCCCACGTTGTACGCGGTGTTGATGTATGCGTTGTGGGGATTTCCCGGACTGATATGGGGGTTCTTCATTCCCACGATAGTCCTCTATCATTGCACCTTCTTTATCAACTCGCTGACCCACATGTTCGGCCGAGTCCGTTACGCATCCAACGATGGAAGCAAGAACAGTTTCGTTCTGGCGGTACTGTGTTGTGGAGAGGGCTGGCACAACAATCACCACTATTATCAGTCGGCCGTCAATCAAGGATGGTTTTGGTGGGAAGTGGACCTTTCGTATTACATCCTGACCGTGTGTTCATGGGTCGGGATTGCTTGGGATCTGAGGAGGCCTCCTGAGCACATCAAGGCCAAAACCATCGATTCCGACAAACGTTGTACGAGTAAAACAGTAATTCCTAACCTTGGCGGGCTGATCGGGTCCAGATAGCCCTGGCTGAGCTTCGCCCACAAATTAACGGTTCTCTGCATGGCTACAGCGTTTTCGACAATATTTTGCATATCGTGGTAGGAATAAGTGGAATCGGAGTCGCCTGGGTGTTCAAGAGGAAAGAAGGAAAGCCAGCTGCTCATCCCGGATTGGCTGGAATGTAGATCTCCTCGGCCTCGTCGAACACACCTACCCTTCTCTCTTCTCTTTTGATTCATCCCTAAGGGTCGGTACCGGTACCCGAACCGGACACCCCCGCCCACTTGGCGCAAGGGTACCCCCCGGGGGGCTTGATCGGTGTGCCCGCCATACCTCGGGCACGTCACAGCCAGCGCAACGCAGTGAAATTATCAGAATCGGCTAGGAATGGCTACCGTCTTGGGTTTCAGGCCGCTGCTGCGAGTTTTCGTTATCTGCGGATTTAGATTCTTCTGGTCTTTGTAAACCGCAGGTTGGAGGTTCGATTCCTCTCGCCAGCTCCACACCCTGCTTGACCCGACCGCGAGCCTATTCTGTGCTGTATCGTGATTTGAGGCGAGCGGATAAGCGCCTCCAGTAGGTCACTTTTTATCCCGCTTCGTCTGGCCCGTCGGCCTTCAGCGTTCTACCGTTATCGACGCCAGCGGATAGACGCCTTTCGCCAGAAAGCTTTACCCCTCGCAGCTCTATTGCAGTATGTCGATCACTGTGCGTGGAACATTGACAAGCCATTTCCGCCGATGTAAAAAGACTCCCGACCCCTTTGTTTTCACGCGACCGCAGGTTGTTCTCTCGACAGTACTACTTGGAGACATATGCCTAGGTGAAAAAGACCCGCCAGCTCGGCTCGCTCGTCAGCTGGGCGACGACGCCGTGCGAGCTTGAGGCGATTCGGGCGACCTACGTCCAGGAGACGAGCCTGTCTGGCCGGCTCAACCGTCTCGCCGGCGTGCACAAGGGCTCCAAGACACTGGGCGCTCACCGACTCGCGCCCGTTCACAAACTTGACGTGCATTATTCTGCACGTCGTGAACCTCACTGCGGCCTCGCTGGACGGTCTTTTTGAACACCCTGCGGGTACCTCAATAGGCACCGCGGCCAGTTCTATCTTCCCTACCGAGCAGGTTCAAAATGGTTTTTCAACAGCCTGCTAGATTCGCAGGTGTTAATACCGTGTTAGGTTGCAGGTAAGTGTTGCTCAACCGGGACCTGCGGCTAGTAGGTCCTTCTCCTCTATGCCGTTGTAGCGCTTCCGCATCTTCTCCGACTTGCAGTCGACGATCTTCATCGCGGTAGCCCAACGGCATCACATCTATTTCGTCGAAGTGACTATCATAGAAAATTGGTGGGCATGACTTTGACCTAGGAACCTAGGGGATTCAGCAGATGCAATTGGAGGTATCCCCAGTTCACCCATGAGTGGTACACGCTACGATGAAGCATGGTAGCGCCCGAAGTAAAAGCCTGGGTTTTTCTCATTGCCAGCCTGGTGCTGTTGCTCGTGATCTGTGGCGTGGCAGCATTGGGGTTGTTCACTCGGCCCCGGCGGTGGAGTGAAAGGTCTGGGCCAGTAATAACCTAGTGAACGGGAAGAAACATCACAAGTTCAGCGATCATCGATCTGAAGCGCCTGCATCTCGCGCCTTGCACAGACCGATCATCTTCCATCAGCCCAACGGTGATTTACCGGACTCGCCGAACATGTGCATGTCTGGGAGTGGCGTATGCATGAAAGAAGTCGTCGAGAAACGTGAGCAACTCGTTTTCCGATAGGTCAGGCGGCACAATTGTCCCGCCATAGCGTCGGCTTCGTCCTTCGTTTCCGGTCTCGAACAGCTCCCAGGCGCTATTGTTTCTTAGGGCCAAGATCCGTTTCCCGAATACATCGAATTCAATGGCCTTAACCGCAGCACCTCCGGGTTCCGGTGTCATGCTGGAGCTGGTCGTTTTCGGATGACCGATGACGAACATGGGGACCTATGATTTATCCTTGCGAACCACGATTCAGATCGGTAGCTGCTATACCGGTACTCGCCCCCTGACTTCAGAAACGTTTCTTACTGGTGATCGCGTTTGATGGACTGCGCATGGCCTTTGTCGGTCACCTGCGCTTCGATCTTATCCCCGGCCTTCAGGTCGCTGTCGAGCTGCGATGTCTGGTCCACATGCAAGCGCACTTCCATGCCGGTGGGGTCCTTCAGGACATAGTACTCTCCTTCGATCTTGAGCACGTCCCCTTTGAATGTCTGAGAGCCGGCTGCAACCATATCCTCGGACGCATGGGTCCAATTGAGCCACCCGACACTCATGACTGCGGCAAGCACGAACAGCCGAAGTATGTTTTTCATGGATCTCTCTCCTTGTGGGAATGCCCGGCGGAACATGATGAAGACGGGAATCCACTGAACCACTAGTTGAGGCTAATCCACTGGCGGGATGGAAGCTGATCACAATTGCTCAATCATAAAGGCTGGAGTGGCCGAGAGCCGGGTATATCTCATCGAGCTCATACCCCCTGCTCCAGCCGACCTCACGAGCTAGAAAAGTGAGCAAAATGAGACAGTCGCATGGGTCACATCTCTGTAAACTTAGCCCGCATGCGCTGACCCGCGTTCATGAAGCATGGTCCTTTTATCACGGTTCAGAAAGGCAACATTGTATGTTAAGACCCTATCTACGGGCGATGCTCTTTACCACTCCAAGATGCGCGCGCTGTGAGAGCCATCGCGCGATGTCCCCGTCTGCCGGCTTGTGTTCCCCTTGTCAGAGAAAGGCCCATGCATTCATCTCGGAAAGAAAACGGCGTGGACAGTCCTCTCGGCTGACTGACGAGTCCGTTCATCTGCAGCACGCTTGCGAGCAGATGGCGCTCTCAATTGACCCCTGAAAGGCGGTCTCCTATGCAGACCATTCGACCCGAGGTCCTAACGTTTTTGTACGCTGCGGAAACCCTCCTCTCTCCCGCTCTCATTACCACCCCATTCAATGTAGACGAATGCGGGATGATCAATGGGTATGTTGAGTCGATCAGGCAGAGCATTCTTGGGCCCAGCAGCCAACTCTGCGAGAGCTAGGACCGTTTCGCCGCTTCCGTTTACCGCGGCTACCCCTGAGTTTTCCTTTGCTAGCCCCTGGTGCTATCTTGTGGACATTTGCGCAAACAACGCCTCACGAAACCTCTGCGCCGTCACTCGTCGCTCTCATCCATGCGGATCATGTATTGAACCACGGTTCGATTCTATCTAATCTTGTGTGCAGTCAAGACCTGGAAGGGACTGTGGCAAAGCGCACAGATCATCCGTATCTGACCTGGGGGCAAGAAGCCGCACTGGTGTGAAGATCAGGAAACCGGTGACAGTCAAAAACGGCTCATCATTAGCAAGGAATTGTGATCTCTATCCCTCCCACACACGTCAACCCAGCACGATGCGAATGTGGTGCTCGTCACCGTCGTCGACGAGGGGGATAGTGTCGCGGCCTGTCAGCGGTTTGCCATCCAGTTCAGTCAGCGTCACGCCGCGGCTCACGTTGCGCGGATTTTCTACCGCAATGTCATAGACAGCCGAGTGATACCGGAAACGAATGGAGTACGCCAGCCAGTGGCGCGGAATACAAGGATCGATGCAGAGCGTGGCGCCCCGCAAGCGGAAGCCAAGCATCCATTCCACACCGGCCCTATAGAGCCAGCCCGCCGAACCGCTGTACCAGGTCCATCCCCCGCGACCGACATGCGGAGGCTCGGCGTAGACGTCGCCTGCTACGACATAGGGCTCGACTTTGTAGCGCTGGACGTTCGATCGCGAGGAGATGCGATGAACAGGATTCAACATGCGGAACAATTCGCCGGCCTTGTTCCCATCACCCAGTGCCACGAACGCCAGCACTGTCCAGACGGCCGCGTGGGTGTATTGACCGCCGTTTTCACGAATACCCGGGACATAGCCTTTGATATAGCCGGGATCACTCGGCATCCGGTCGAACGGTGGCGTCAAGAGGAGAATCAGCCCGTCTCGCCGGTTCACAAGATGCTGTTCCACCGCCGCCATGGCACGTGCGCCACGGCCCGGGTCTGCTGCCCCGCTGATCACCCCCCACGTCTGCGCGACCGAGTCGATACGACATTCCTGGTCTGCGGCTGAGCCGAGTGGTGTGCCATCGTCAAAGTACGCGCGGCGGTACCATTCTCCATCCCACCCATCCCGCTCGAGCGCGGCCTTCAAGGAACTCACGTGGAGCCTCCACGTTTCTGCACGCACATGCTCACCGCGCCGGGCTGCCACCTTGGCGAACTCCCAGAGCACCGTATGCAGAAACCAGCCGAGCCAGACGCTTTCACCCCTGCCTTGCTGGCCGACACGGTTCATCCCGTCATTCCAGTCTCCGGTCCCCATGAGCGGAAGGCCGTGACTGCCGACGACAAGGCTCCGGTCCAACGCGCGCGCACAATGTTCAAAGAGGGTGGCGCGTGTCTCGGACACCCGCGGCTCGAAGTACGACTCATGTTGCCCTTCTACTAACGGCGCGCCTTCCAGAAAGGGCACCATTTCATCCAGCACCGTCATGTCGCCGGTGACTTCAAGGAACTGGATGACCGCGTACGGCAACCAGAGCAGGTCGTCGGAAATACGGGTCCGTACACCGCGTCCCGATGGAGGATGCCACCAGTGTTGCACGTCGCCTTCGACAAACTGCCGTGCTGCCGCCCGCAGCAGATGCTCGCGCGTGACATCGCGTGCCGCCACGCTCAGGGCCATGACATCTTGAAGCTGGTCGCGAAAACCATAGGCCCCACTCAGCTGATAGAAAGCCGCGCGCGCCCAGACCCGGCAAACCAGCGTCTGATAAAGCACCCAGCGATTCAACAATACATCCATAGCCCGCTCTGGCGTGCGAACCTGAACGGCGCTCAGCACGTCATCCCACCGGCGAGTAACCTCGTGCAAGAGCGAGTCAACGTCCACGGCGCGATAGCGGTTGAGCAACAGACGCGCCTGCTCCCTCCCCTCTGTCTGGCCAAGAAACCAGACAACCTCCGCACGTTCGTCCGGTTCCAGTGCAATCGAGAGACGCAGCGCGCCACAGGGATCGAGACCGGCACCCACCTTTCCCGATAAATCACCTTCCCGTTCCAGCGCCTGAGGACGTTCGGGGATCCCATTGCGACCCAGGAATTCTGTGCGATCACCGGTCCACGACGTCTGTTTCCCGGCAAGATCGACAAAGGCGATACGCCCTCCGAATTCGCCGCCCCACGCATTCCGCGCAAAAAGCGCACCGGTCTCCGGATCGACCTCCGTGATGATGTACGGCGCAGAGTCACTGCGGGAACTCCCCAGAACCCACTCGGCATAGGCCGTGACCGAAAGCCGACGCGAGCGGCCGGACGCATTCTGCAGCGTGAGTCGAGAGATCTTGATCGAGTCTTCGGGCGGCACAAATTGCAGCAGTTCGACCAGGATGCCGTGCGACCCATGATGGAAGCGGCTATATCCCTGTCCGTGACAGGCGACATAGGGTGCCGGGTCATCGCGAATCGGCAGTGCCGTGGGACTCCAGACCTCCTCTGAGTTGTCATCGCGAATATAGAGCACCTCTCCGGATGGATCGGTCACCGGATCGTTCGACCAGGGAGTCAACTGATTCTCGTGGCTGTTGAGCGACCAGGTGAACCCGGAACCAGATTCCGACACGAGAAACCCGAACGACGGATTCGCAATGACGTTGATCCAGGGCTGAGGTGTTCGAAGCCCTTCGCCAAGGATCGTGACATATTCGCGGCCATCCTCTGCGAAGCCGCCCAGGCCGTTAAAGAATTCGAGTTCCCGTTCAGGCAACGGGACATCCAGACGTGTGCCCACGCGCCGTGATGACAGGTTCGGCGGCGCTGCACTATGCCTCCGCTGTAATCGAGTGACTTGCTCCGTCAGCGTACCCCGCCAGCTCAGCAGGACGACCCGGGCGGCCTGCTGCAACAGCATCCGCTCTTGTGCGGAGAGCAGATCGGTCCGCAGGAGATAAATACTACCGCGCGCCCCGCCGGTATCCGGACAGAGGCGCAACTGACTGCCTCGCACCAGCGCTTCCAGCGAGCCTTGCAGCCCCTGCTCATACGACGATGCCTTCTCATTCATGATGATCACATCGGCCGATAATTGCCGCATCCGCCAGTATTCATGCGCCCGCAGCAATTGCCGGACGATGTCGACATCCTCCGCCTTGTCGATGCGGACCAACACGATGGGCAGATCGCCCGAGATGCCATGCGCCCACAGTGCCGCACGTTCCAGCGTGCTGTGGCCGAGTGTCTCGGAAGACGGCCGCAGCGACGCATCGGAGTACAGCACCGCATTGGCCAGTCGCTGGAACAGGTGCGCTTCGTCGGTCCCGATACCGAGGTGATGCAGTTGAACTTGCGCCTGCGTCCAGGTCAGCGACAGAGTACGCTCAAACACTCTCGGGTCCCTGTACTTGTCGGCTAACTCGAGCACCTGATCGCGGGCAGGGCCGACAATGGTCGAAAACACGATGTGCACGGTCCCGCCAGGGAGCACGCGCACCGTGCGGCGCAAGCTCATCACCGGATCGAGTACGGACCCGACGGTATTCGAGAGCGGGCGTCCATCGATCATCGAGGCAGCAGTACGGACATGGTGCCCGCGTCCGAGAAACCGGGCGCGATCCGTTTCATATTGCAGTTCGCCCACGGTTTCGCCTTCGACCACGACCACCTGGGCAGCCCACACCGTCGCTTCCTCATCCGATCGCGCGCGGCGCGTGGCGAGCAGCGCACCGATTTCCGGTACGAATTCTGTTTGAACAAACAGATTTGCAAAGGCCGGATGGGCCACATCGGCGGCCTGCGGAGCCAGGGACAGCTCGGCGTAGGAGGTGACTTGCAGATCGCGCGTCCGTATCCCCACATTGGTCACGGAGATGCGCCGCACTTCAGCATCATCCTCGGACGACACCACGACCTCAAGCGTCGTGGTCCAGTTGCCATCCCGCCGGATAATCTCGGCCCGTTCTTCGGAAAAGGACACCTCATATTCGTCGGCCTCGACGCCGCTGGGCTGATAGCCGGCCGACCAGACGTCCCCGGTCCGCGTGTCGCGCAGAAAAATATAGGAGCCCCAGCAGTCCCGCGTCGCATCCTCGCGCCAGCGCGTGACCGCAATATCCCTCCACCGGCTATACCCCGAACCTGCCACGGTCAGCATGACGGCATACCGGCCATTGGACAGCAGATGTGTCCGCGGGGTCGCCTCATGCGGAGAGGTGAATCGCCGCAACACCGGCGGAATGAGGTCACGGATCTGCGCCGCTGCAGAGACTTCCTCCGCGCGTGGTCGCGCCACCGGCACGTCGCGAGGCGTACGCTCCTGGAGCAGGAGTTCGGTGGCCCGGACGATCGGTTCGGCGTGGAAACGGCTCCTCATCAGCCCATCGTTCAGGACATTCGCGATCGCGACCAACGACATGCCCTGATGATGCGACATGTAGGCCCGCACGATGGCGACGCTCTTCCCTTCAGGAACCCGTGTGGCGGTGTAATCCAGCGCCTCATAGAACCCGTATGTTCCCCTGCCGCCGGCCTCGGTGAGTCCCCCAAAGTCTTGCGTCGCCGCCGCGGGATCGATCATGGCCGCGAGTGCAGCGGCGTAGGGTGCGACGACGACATCGTCACTGAGGCCGCGCTTGAGACCCAGACCCGGCACACCAAAGCTGGAGTACTGATACGTCAGGTCGAGATCGCGCGCGTTATAGGCCGACTCCGAGACGCCCCAGGGCACGCCGCGCTCTCCACCGTATTGAATCTGCCGACGAACGATCAGCTCATACGTCCGGCTCAGCAAGCTGCCTGCCGGGAAACGCATCACCAAGGCCGGCATGAGGTATTCGAAGATGGAGCCCGACCAGGAAATCAGCGCCGAACCGTCTCCTACGGGCGTCAAGGCACGGCCCAGGTGAAACCAGTGCGATGAGGGCACGTCGCCCTTGGCGATGGCGATAAAGCTCGCCAGCCGGGCTTCCGACGCAAGCAAGTCGTAGCAGTTGGGATCCAGACTGTTCTCGGTCACGCGGTAGCCGATGGACAAGAGCTTGCGCGTCGGATCGAAGAGGAACGTGAAATCCATGGCGCGCAGCATCTGCTCCGCTGTCTGCGCGATGGCTGCGAGACGGCGGATGAGGGCGGCGGCATCCGCGGCTGATCGCCGTATCGCATCGGCCAGCAGACCGATTCTTGCCAACGTGGCCTTGTTCTGCAACGGATTGCTGAGCGAGCTTTCCCGCAAGCAGTCGAGCGCACGGAGCGCAGCCGCGAAACGTTCAGGGGCGGCCGCTAGCGTGGGGACGGGATGAAAGAACGGCTCGATGGTCGCCCATTCCGACATCGGCCCGGACGGACGGGTGAACATGGTCGCGAGGTCTTTCGTACTGAAGCGAACCCATGGGAGCACCAGTTCCACGTCCCGGAGATGGCTCTCAACGCACGCTCGGACCGCATCGGCCCAGATGCGCAACTCTCCATCGGGCCCGTCTGCGCGCTCCTGCGCCAGGGCCTGCGCCATGTCTGCAACGGTATGGGACAATGCAGTTAGCTGCGCAAATCGGGTGGTCCAGCCGACGGCATCGACCGGGCGCGACCGCAGCGCTACGGCCAGCGCTTCCACGGCCTGGCTAAGCTGTTTCCGCGTCACGGTGTGCGTCTGTCGCTGGTCCGGAATGTCGGCAAGCGCTTCGCGCAACAACCGGATGGCATCGTCTATTCCAGCAAACAGGTCGCCTTCGACGGGGGATTGTTGCATCAACTCACGGCATCCGTTGCCCAGAACCAATAGATGCCCCGCAAGATTGCCGCTATCGACGGAGGACACATACTTCGGATCCAGCGGATGGAGGGTGCGCGTGTCGTACCAGTTATAGAAGTGTCCGCGAAACAGCTCGAGACGACTCATGGTCATCAGCGTGGCTTCCAGCCGTTCGCTTGCCTCAAGGGCGCCCAGCCAACCAAGGTCACGGGCGACGAGGGTCGAAAGCAGATAGAGCCCTATATTGGTCGGCGACGTCCGGTGGGCTACGACGGGCGTGGGTTCCTCTTGAAAGTTATCGGGTGGCAGCGCATGGTCCTCCGGAGACACGAACGTCTCGAAGAACCGCCAGGTCCGGCGCGCAATCAGCCGGAGAGTCCGGGCATCGGCCGACGAGACCGGCCCGGCACCGGTGAGCCGTGGAGGCAGGCTCACCCAGCGCGCGACTACGGGAGAGGCCACCCAGAGCAGGATGAACGGGGCCGCGGCAGTCCAGGACTCGTGCCGCCCAAAGGTTGCCACCCCTCCAGCCACGACGGCGAGCACGATACCGCCCGCCATACGCCGGTACATCCCTGCCAGGTTGAATGTGTAGGCATCCTCGGCCTGTGCCGCGGTCACCCACTCCAACAACTGAGTCCGCGTGATGACGAGACGACCGAGGGTACGAAGGATCGCGTCCGACATGAGCCAGGTCTGGTACGGCAGGAAGGTGACGGTCAACGCGATCTGAGTCGCGGCCAACTTCAGGTCGGTGATCGCACCACGAATATGACTGCGCAGGGAAATACCGTGCCGGCGTGGATAGAGTCCGAGTACGAAGGACAAGAGAGACGGAATCGCAATCGTGGCCAGAATGAACCCGGACCATACCCAGGGAGATCCCGCCGGTAGCAGCCACCCGACGATCAACGTCAGAAACGCGGCGGGAGCAGAGAGGGTGCGGCGAAGGTTGTCGAGGATCTTCCAACGTCCGATCGTGGGAATTACCACCGGGCGACGAGGCTCAGATCCGGTATGGCCGCGCCCGAGAATCCAGGGCAGCAGCTGCCAATCGCCGCGCGCCCATCGGTGCTGCCTGGCTGCCGCGGCTTCATAATGGGCGGGAAAGGCTTCGAACAGTTCGACGTCGGTCGCCAGGGCCGCGCGAGCGAAGAGCCCTTCAAAGAGATCGTGACTGAGCATCGCATTGTCCGGCACCTTGTCCGCCAAAGCCGCCTCGAAGGCGTCGATCTCGTAAATGCCCTTGCCGGTGTACGACCCTTCCCGGAACAAATCCTGGTACACATCCGACACGGCCGAAGCATAGGGATCGATCCCGCTGGGGCCGGAGAATGTCTTTTGAAAACACGAGCCCTCACCATCGGTGGGTAGCGACGGCGTAATCCGTGGCTGCACAACTCCATACCCTTCAACGACGCGTCCGGCGAGCCGGTCGAACCGAGGCCGGTTCAGAGGATGGGCCATGGTGCCGATCAACCGGTGCGCGGCTCCGCGCGGCAATCGCGTGTCCGCATCAAGCGTGATGACGTATTTGACAGAAGGAATAGACTCAGGCGGATGCCCGCCGACCGACATAAACGTCGTGCTTGTCGAGCCGCGCAGCAGTTGATTCAACTCATGCAGCTTGCCTCGCTTCCGTTCCCATCCCATCCATGTGTGTTCAGGCTCGTTCCAGACACGCTTGCGGTGAAACAGCACGAAGCGTGAACCACCGCCCGACACGGGGCCGTGGCGCTTGTTCAGGTGTGCGATCGCTTCAGTCGCAATTGCCAGCAGCTCGGCGTCACCCGGCATACTTTCGCTCGAGGCGTCTCTCCAGTCTGAGAGCAGGGCGAAGCGCAGGTCATCATCCGCATTCGCCAGATAATGAACTTCCAATCGTTCGACTTGCTCATCGATACCCTGCTGGCTCGTGAGTAACGTGGGCACAACCACGATCGTTCGCAACTCTTTGGGAATGCCATTCCGCAGTGCCATCCGCGGCAATGGTCGTGGTCCGAGGACTGCCATAACCGTGCGATTGATGAGCGCCATGGCGAGATCTGATGCCGGTACGAGAGCGAAGAGACCGAGCAGCGCGAGGCCCGCGACTGTGACGCCGGCTTCTCCGGCATAGCACAACGGCAAGGCCAGGACCATGGCGGTCACCACTGCGAGCGATCCCAAATAGCCCGGCACTGCAGCCCGGACGTACCAACGCAGGATCCGGCGCTTCCAGGACACCCTATAACCGAGTTCGCGTTCAAACCCCCGGCGTCCTTGGGAGATGAGGTAATAGCCAGGGTCCATATGCCGCTCCCGCTCCGGCTCCTCCCTCGCATGCGGCTCAACACCTGCCCGCCTGGCGCGGTCCACTACTCGTGTGGTCACGTCGATTTCGGAGAAACCCGAGCCACGGGAGAGATCCTCGATGGCATGGCGGTAGATGTCACGGGTGACAAAATCCATTTCGGTGTATCGAGGCTCGCGATGAAGCATGTCATCCACCAGGCTGACACTCTCGAAAAAGTCCGCCCAGTCAAACGCAGACGTCAACCGCATGCTGGTAATGATGTTGCGCACGGTGACGCTCATGGCCGCCTGCTGCTGATGCTCGGTGTGCACCATGTCGTCGGCGGTGGCGCCTTGGGCGGCAAGACGTTCGTCGAGCCATAACAATACGGGGCGCACCTTGGGATCCAAATCACGCAGACGCTGAACAAGCTGTACGGCAAACGCCGTGGCAAGAGGGGTCTTCTCAAAACGGCGGAGGGCAGTTGCCGGAGCCTGCGGAGCCAACGTCCCGGTACCCAGCAGGCTGTCCGCCAATTCGTCGGCTTCCAGCCGGGCCGCGCGGCTGTGAACGATCCGCTCTGCGAGCCTGCGAAGGTTCTCCACCAGCACGACACGCAGCGAAATGGCCACTGCCCACAATTCACCGATCGTCAGCGGTTGCACGCGCTGATAGGCCATCACGAAGCGGCGCAGCATGTCGGGGTCGAATCGACTGTCGGTGTGCGCGACGAATGCCCAGGCGACTCCGAACACCCGTGGATAATTTTGCAGGTGACCGGATGCAAGTTTGGGCAATTGCCTGTAATACCCAGGAGGCAAATCGTCGATGATCTCGCGAAGCTGTTCGTCTACGATGTGAAAATTGTCGACCAACCATTCGGCCGCAGGGGTGATCGCTTTCTCCTCCCGAATCGCACGGGTGATGGTCCGGTAGGACTCCACCAATACCCGTCCGTTCTCCAGGACCCGTGGCGTGAGTAACCGGCCCCGCCGTGAATCGCCGGTGACAATCTGCGCAACCGCCAGACTTTCAGCATGCTGTTCGAGCCGCTCGACGCCGAAGAGCTCGGCGCGAATCGGCTCTTCCAGCTCTGGACTAAGGGGAACAAGTGAACGGACCGTATCCATGGGTCTCTTGATCGACTCCGGATTCGTCTGGTGAAATGAGCTACAGAGAAAACGCCTGATTAGGAAGGACCCTACAGAAGAGACCTGTTGGAAGCTGATTTCCGACCGGAAGAAACGAGGTCGATAGAACCCTGCCATGACAGGCCGACTCTCAACGATTACCTGCCAGACTCGCTGTATAGCCACCGCTCAGACTGCACAGGACTCCCCATCCTGACATTATGCCGGGCAGAGAACCTCGCGGTCTGTTCACAATTGCTCAGTTGTGGAAAAATTACCAGGCGGCATCAGGACTTACCGTTTAGTCCTGGCAGAGAGTGCAGGTGGGAGGGATCATTGTTGATAGAGCGCGCGCCCTTCTTCTTCAGGAGCACGCCTTTCCGAACAAGCATGTGAACTACAACGGCGGTCGCCCTATTGAGCCATGTCTTGCGCAATCCATCCCTGAACGGCGAAGAACTTCATAAGCTGTTTCACTAGCGCTACGGTCGTGCGGCGAGCGTCATCCTCGGTTGTATTCTTGGGTCCACCGAATCGGCCTGCCACGTCCGTAACCATGGCCAACGTAGGTTCGATCGTCACGCCCACGCCTGGCTTCCTGGACCTTTCAGTATTTGTTTCGAATTCCTCAACGAGATGTTGTCCATCTGCCGTTCCCAGGTAACCCTGTACCAAGGTCCTAACTTTGGTGTTTCCGACGCCGAAACCGATGGTAATCCGCTGAGGCCGGTTGCCCTCATCGATGGACACGAATTGACCTTCAAGCGAGAAGCTTCCCTTCGCAAGCGGCTGGACACCCCATGCCCGTTCCGCCGGCAGCCCAAGGGACCGGATTTCCTTGACGAGCTTCTCCGATAAGACATTGGCTACAGCCCGTCCCGCTTGGACCTGTTCTTCCGTTTGAGACGGACCCTTCAACTCATTGTGGTGTAGTTTGTAGACCAAGGTGTTGCGAGGAGAGACAGCGTCAGGCGAGACAGCGAAATCATGAACCAGTATGTGATCAGGCCTTGGCAGCGGCTCCGTTCTAATGGAGATGCTTACCGACCGCGCACTGTTAGGAGCGCATCCTATGATCATACTCACCAAAACTCCCAACGCCATCACGAATCGAGCTGGGTAAGCAGATCTCCCGTGGTTCATGGTTCACTCGCGTCATCAGCGATAAGTCGAACTGAGTGGCCATCGGTGTCTTTGCGACGGTCGCTCCAATGGTATGCCTCCGGACGGATGGTTCCTGGTCATAATTGCTCAGTTGTGAAGAATTGATCCCGGGAGCGGTTGATTCGGGTTTCCTTGAAAAAAGCCTTCTGAATAAGGGAGAACTTCAGCGGAACCAATCGCGCAGGACGAATGTCGGGAAGGGGGAGCTGTGTGAACCCCTTCTCGCTGCTTGGTTGTCATACTTATGACTTGATGACAAAGTCGACTCTGCTGTCCTTCTGCTGGCTCTCCTTCTTGTCCTTTCCGCCGGAATCAACTTGCGCCCCCACCAAGAACATCCGGTCCGGTTCGATCTTGGCGTCGAGGAGATAGTCCTTCACACGCTCTTCTCGATGCATCGCAAGTTGGCGCAGGTCCTCCTCGGTCAGGATGTGTATCAGCATGAGTGTCTCCATCTCCGGCACGTCGAGGGTCCTTGGCCAATCCTAGGAAGTTTCTTGGTTTCGGGAACGTCTCCTTTTTATAGGCCATCCTCAGATATTTGGCATACTCATCCGGTTCGATCGTCATCGTCTCCGGCGAGACGGATGTGTCTCCCTGCTTCATCACCGTCTTCAACTTTTGAACCTTGAGCTTGCGTTCAAACTGCTGCACTTGGATGACCCAGCTTGGAGAAGAAGCTGACAGTCGTGTCTGTGACGCTGCGCCTCCCAGTGTCACTGTGCCTTTTGCCGGAGCGAGCAGTCGGCTCAGATTCAGCGCCCCATCGCGCTCCCGCTTGACGACCACTCGTCCGTTCGTGCTCGATAGGTCACCGATCACCACCGACCGTTTTCTCAGATCGAGCTCACAGTCCTTGACGGATAACACCGGGATCTTCAAAAACTCATCTCTCTCCCCACGTTGTTTCAACCGGAGCGCCGTAAGCCTGCCGGCCAAGTCTGAGACCGTGATCGGTCCCCCGTCCTTCCCGCTGTAGACATAGCCGGCCGACACATCAAGGAAACCGTCCTCGATCGTGGAGAGGAAGGATTGGCCGTAATAGAGCTTATACCGCTTCAACGCGATTCGCTGCAGCTCGAGAGACCCCTGGACCGTGAGCGGATCTACGCTCACTGTGCCGCGATGCTTCAAGGTCTCGCTGGCATCGGTTTTGAGTGAGAGTCCACCTCGGCTGCTTGTGACGGCTCAGTACTGAAATGGTGAACAGCGACCGCAATCGTGTCGAGCGTGGTTGTAAGAAGCCGCCTCGCCAAGGCTTCAATGGAGTCGACGATTCTTGCCATGTTGACCCGTCTCTCAGCAGGCTGGCGAAATCTTCTTTCTTGCACCAACCCGCTTTCGTCACATCTGTTTTCCCAGCAGTTCAGATCTGAGCACAAACGCTCCATCTTCAACGACCTGTTCCCCCTCCTGCAGCCCTTCGAGCGCTTTTATCCGCTGTCCATTTGAATCCCCCAGTTTTACATCACGCGCCTCGAATAGACCGGCTTGCCGCTGAACGAAGATGAACGTCCTGTTACCCACTCGCTGAACGGCACGCTCGACGACCATCAGCACATCGGGTTCCGGTTCTGAATAGACTCGAATGGCAGCATACATCTGAGGCTTCAACAGTCGATGGGGATTCGGCAGTTCAATCCTGAGTCGCATCGTTCGCGTCACCTGATCCAAGATGTCGCCAACGTATGTGATACTTCCTTGAAACACCTGGTTGGGATAGGCTAAGACCCGCACCTCGACAAATTGCGGCTTAGCGGGGTCGTGGCCAATGAAGGGAATATCATTTTCCGGGATGTTGGCCGTCACCCACACCTCAGACAAATCGGCGACAACGAATAATTTAGCCGTTGTTTCAACGACCTCTCCTCTCGTCAGGTTGCGGGCGATCACACGGCCGTTAAACGGGGCTTCAATCGACACGTAAGAGTGAAGGGTGTGCTCCCGGTTCAGCCGGTTGACTTCCTCTCGACTCATGCCAAGTAGACGCAGGTGATCGCGCGCTTCTCGGTTCTCAGCACGGAGGCGGATCATTTCTCCTTGACGACGCTGATTTTCCCCACTACCGATGCCATTACCCGCTAGTAGTCTTGTCGCGCGTGTCGCAGCATGCTGGGCGACATGGAGGTTCGCGTTGGCTTTGAGATAGGTCGACTGAGCTGTTCCAAGGTCACTGCTGGAGAGGACTGCCAGCAACTGCCCGGTCTTGACCTCTTGACCGAGGTCTGCATGCACGGCCATGACGCGACCGCGCACGACGGTGGTGACCTCCGCCAAGGCATGCTCATTGGCTCCAACAATCCCTTGGAAATTGCGGAACCTGCGGAATTCACCTCGGATAGCAGGGGCGACGGCAAGGTTTGAAGTGGCCATCTCTTCTTCAGTGAGACGGACGTAATTGGGGGGAGTTTCTTCCACGATTATTCTTGCGGCACTCGTGCCCTCGGCAGGCGATTGGCTGCAGGCGAACGCAAGCGGCAGAAGGATGCCAAGCAATAGTGTGAGCTGGCGATCGAGGTGAAACATAGATTTCCCCATTGGAAAGGACCGTTGTGCCGTGCAAGCTGTTAAAGCAGGTCCTGGATGATGGAAGTCCACTGACCATTATGGCTGGAAGACCGGCGGCGGTCTGGTCACAATTGGGCACTTCGAAAGAATTACCGGGGGGACCAATCAGGCGTGACCGTCACTGCTTGGCGGAGAGTGCAGGGTGGAGGGATCATTGTTGATAGAGAGAGCGCCCTTCTTCTTCGGAGAGCACGCCGTTCTGAATGAGCCTCTGAATTAACTTGTCGGCGGGGGTCTTGGGTGGAGGCGATGGCGACACACGTTCCTTCGGTTTCGGTGGAGCGGGCCTCCGTTTCAGCCCATGGACACAAAGAAACGGTGAAGACAATGAGAAGGAGACTATCCCTTTGTTCTGCCTACTAAGTTCCTCTGGTGGCCTGAAGTTCATTTTCCAGGGAGGAGTCGGCACAGGCCTGCAGGCGGCTACTCCTTGACGATCGCGTTATGCTTTCCGACACACTGCACTCGATTTTGGACTGCGCGCACATCGGGCACAGGTGTGGCCCCAGGGTTCTTGATGTGTGGAACGTCTCCAGATTCGAGGAGCCACACTGGCAGCAATAAACCAAATTCATTCGGGCGAGGTCTTGGGGTAATCGGGCGACTCGGCAGGTCATGGTGGCGCCTCCTGTGTTCAGACTGACGGCGGGGCACGAACCACAAAGTTAAGTCCAATATGCCTAGAAGACACAGTGCGGTCTGATCAAAAGTGCTCAGCTGTGAAGAATTTTGATGGGAGCAGCTTGATCTGGCTCGCTCGATCTTCTAATGACATGAAACTTAAGGCGAACCTAGTCGTGGAGGACGACATTGAGGAGGGAGCTGTGCACCCGCAATGTGCCGTCGTAATCGATGAAGCCCAATTTTCTGAACTTATTCATGAAGAAACTGACGCGGGAGCGCGTGGTGCCGATCATCTCGGCGAGCGTTTCCTGACTGATCTTGGCAATGACCCTTCTCCGGCTTGCCCTCCTTCCCGAAGTGCGCCATCAACAACAGCACCCGCGCAAGCCGCATCTCGCTGGAATTGAAGAGGTGATCCACCAAGTCCTCTTCGACGCGTAGGGTGTGCGCCAGCAGATAGGCAATAAACAGCTCGGCGAAGGTGGGTTCCTCGTGCAGCACGCGGATCATGGCGTCTTTGTCGATCCGCACGAGACTAGGCTTTGGGCATGGCTTCCATTGGTTGATCCTAAGGCATCCATTTGCCAAGCTGCTGAGATGATGGCTCGCGTGCGCTGGCGCTCGCCGGCCGGGTGGACGTGTTGGAGCGCAAGGGGTTACTCACGAACCAGGAAGTACGAGAAGTTATCTCTGATTTACGGAGGCAAACTCCAAGTGCACACCAAGCTTCCCCGCCATTGGATGCGATCCCGGCGCTCTACCCATGCGGGATACGGAAGAGCGAGTCCTGCAGGGATTCTCGATCTGCTCAATGTGCATGGGCTCACCGCACAGCAAGCCCGCTCGCTCTTGGGAAAGCTGCATCTGTTGATCGACCTCGGTGAGCAACTGGGCGGGAAGACGATCCACTGAACATTTGTTCCGACCGTAGCGAGCACGGACCAAGGGGGGCTCTTCATTATCTACTGAGCACAATTGACCAGCCGGCCTCGGTTCGATGTCCTACCATGCACCTCAGAACCATCTCACAGGAACTGCCATGATCATGCTGTTGACATATCGCGCCGAGCTCCGAGAGCAGATCACGAAGTCCCTCAAGGCTATGGGCCATGACTTGTGTCTTCCGGCCCATCGAGCGGATGTCACCGCGATGAAAGAGTCTCCGCCGGATCTTGTGATCCTGGATATGTACTTGGATAACCCAGCCAGTAGCCTCGTGCTTCAGAATTTACGCGAAGACGGGTATCAAGGTGCGCTTATTTTGTTGTCCGGCCCTTCACAAGGGGCCACCCTAGGTGGCTCGCACTTCCTCGGAAGACACCGGGTGCTTCAGCTTCCCATGCAGATCGCTGGAGCTTACGAGCTGGCCGAGCTAAGAACGGCCGTCACCACTTGCCTGACGGACGCTTCGCGCGAGAGTCAGGGTTGACTTCCATGGGCAGGCTGAATCGGTATTCGATTGATCCGTGGTGGCTTGCTGTAGGGTCTACACTCTTGATCATCGGTGTGTCGGTCATCTACATCTTCTCGATCCAGTAAAACAAGAGTAGTGCAGTTCGAAGCCGCTACATCATGGCGTCTGCGGCGCCAGCCTGTCCGGTGGATCGCGTGGAAGGGCCTCTATCCCAGCGGCACAGAGTCCGCGTCCCAATCGGAAGCAATCATGGACACCTCGGACGCCCCCTGACGAAGGAAACAATTGTGCCGGTACAGAGGATTGTCTTCGTGCCCACACTCAGTAAAGCGGCACCCCTTCATCCACATCAACCCCCCGTCTATTGGTTCACAAGAGACACCCATCCTCGCTCTAGTCAGCCGACCCCTGGAGGGAAACTTCCCAGGCGCTTACGACCCCGTTGGCCGTATGGTACGCCATGGACTTCCACGACCTGCAAAGCTGCGGCAACAATCCTTGCCCTTTGACGATCCCGACTGGACTTTTGAACTCAAAGCACGAAGAATGACCTGGACCACCGGCAAACCGTGCGAGATGCTCGTCGCTTGGTCGTCGCGCAGGCGGGAACGTATGTCGACGTCTTGTAGCCTGACAATTATCGATGGGCTGGGCTACATTGGTGCAGCCCGTCTGATGTTCACGAGTGAGCGCGAAACAAATCCCTAATGAACTCAAAGATAATTCTATTGCTTTGTAATTGACGCGGATGTCGGACCGCTGGAGGAACACCAAATGTCATTCATCAAGATCGGTGAGTACACGATCAACAGCCGGTACATTCAGTATGCGAAGGAACACCATGGCAAAATGCTGATCACGTTTGGCGAAGGAAGCGCAACGGAGTCAGCCACCATCAGTAAGGAAGAATGGGAGGCAGTCCAAAGAAGCATTGCGTTTTTCGAAGGGGCCCCGCCGCCATCAGCCGCTGGCCGCTCCTGACGATCTTTAACCATCCTTTCTCCAATAGTTATACATTCGTATCAGATGGACCTGTTTTTCACCGAAGCGGGAGGCGTCAGGTGCGACAGTTTAGAGAAGAAATGACTCCCGTGCGAATAGCTGAACGAGGCCAATGTGATGAGCGTGAGACTGCCTGGCGGATATGCACCTTCGGGGATGACAATGGGCACCAGTTTAGGGTATCGGTGACCGAACCTGTCATCGCATTGTTGACACAAGCACCCTACGACTACGATACGGATGACATCGTCGTGGCTTTCGTCGAAATGGCACACGAATCTGGGCATACGGGTGGAGAGTTTTTCGTCCGTTCAGAAACCGTCGAATACTATCACCTCATCGCGTACATTCAGACCCTCGGCTAATTCAGTACTGAAGCACAATGGGGGGGCTGCCCATTGCGATACACTTCCGATGTAGCGGCACTGCTCCGCAGAAAGAGGAGAAAAAAGTGAAAACAAACCAAGCAGTGGATCAAAGGAATTGAAAAATCCATCAGGGATTAGCGACGCACGAAACGCCCCTACCTTTGTCTGTAAATATTCATTATCTAACTAACCCGACCATAATCCGTAACCCCGCCATCACCGTTCTACCTGCATCAGGATTGAGCAATTGTGACCAGCTTCCATCCCGCCAATAGATTATCCTCACCATCTAGTCTTCATCCGATTAGCGTCTTCATCATGTTCCCGCGGGGCATTCCCACAAGGAGAGAGGTTCATGAAGCACATTCTTTGGTGGTTCGTGCTTGCCGCGGTCATGAGTCTCGCCTGGCTCAATTGGACCCATGCGTCCGAGGATAGTGGTGCAGCCGGCTCTCAGACCCTCAAAGGGGACCTGCTCGCGATCGAAAAAGAGCACTACGTTTTGAAGGATCCCACTGGCATGGAAATACGCTTGCATATCGACCAAACGTCGGAGCTCGACAGCGACCTGAAGGCCGGGGATAAGATCGAAGCGCAGGTGACTGACAAAGACCACGTGCAGTCCATCAGACGCGATGACCAGTAGGATACGTCTAGCGTCCCTTCAGTCCCCTTCACCGCTTGATAGGTCCACAGATGCTGCACATGAGGGAAGTCTGGCTCCAGCTGGGTGTTCCAATTATGAGATGAGGCCTAGGACGTTTCGGAGGGTGACTCGCCGAATACCTGCCAGTACAAAAAAACGAGAACCAAGAAAAGGACTCCGCCTTCTAACCCATAGATAAGCAGTTTTCCAACAGTGTTCATCGCTTCCTCCACCAAGAACCATGCTAGACTATTAGATGAATGATAGCTGGTCAAAATGGCGCACTCGTGGTTGTTGGGGGTCGCCGAGACTCGGGTATATCTTTGAGATCACACGATTGATGCCATGCATCCAGACGACTTCACGGGTTACATGGTGTGCAAAATGAGACAACCTACTAGAAGAAGCAATTCAGGATCTTCTGGAGAAATATAAGGAAAAGGGAGGGCGGAAGGGCTAAGCAGCTAACTATTTGGGAAATGACCGAGCCAACATTATTGTGAAGAAATCTTCTCGTCTTCTGGCTTTGCGAGTAACTGGGGGTTCACGATTTCGATCGGGTCCGGAAACGAAGGGCCGTGCTGGAGTAGGCGATAGCTGATCAGCGTAAACACACGCTGTTGGGAGAAGGCCACTTTCTCATCGTGCAGAAAGCCGTCCTTGAAACGAAAAACCAACCGGCTTTCGACCAGGTCTCCCTCTTTGACAACTTGGGTCATCTCACCCTGGCCAATGATTTCCCCGACAAGCGAACGCACGAGAAGAAAGCCATGGGTCATCCCTTCCGGAAACCGCACCGCGACAGGACTGGCTGCACAGGCGCGGAAACGAGAGCGGCGATCACAATGACCGCTAAGCATGTGCAGGGCGCACGATGGCCCCCAGAGGTGTTCAGGCTAAACATATTCGGGGGAGTAGCTCGTCGAATCCTCCTCCCGTACGTACGCGCGGTGCCGTTCACGGGTTCGGTATGGGTTCAATCCTATGCCTCTAGAACCGGGGAAAGCTGGTCACAATTGCCCAGTGGTGAAGAATTGAAACGGTTGCGCCGCTGGACGCTGTTTCGCTCGGCTCCACTAACCTAAGCAGCGGAAACGGAACCTAGTCGTGGAGGACGACATTGAGGAGGGAGCTGTGCACCCGCAATGTGCCGTTGTAATCGATGAAACCGAGCTTCCGGAACTTATTCATGAAGAAACTGACGCGGGAGCGCGTGGTGCCGATCATCTCGGCGAGCGTTTCTTGACTGATCTTCGCAATGACCGTCTCCGGCTTGCCCTCCTTCCCGAAGTGCGCCATCAACAACAGCACCCGCGCAAGCCGCATCTCGCTGGAATTGAAGAGGTGATCCACCAAGTCCTCTTCGACGCGTAGGGTGTGCGCCAGCAGATAGGCAATAAACAGTTCGGCGAAGGTGGGTTCCTCGTGCAGCACGCGGATCATGGCGTCTTTGTCGATCCGCACGAGACTAGAGTCTTCGAGGGCGGTCGCGGTCGCCGAACGAACCGTCTGTCCGGCGAGGCAGGATTCCCCAAAAAAGGACCCTCGTTCCAGAACCGCGACGACGGCTTCTTTGCCCTGCTTCGAGACCACGGTCAGCTTGACCTTGCCCGCCTGAATATAGAACACGGCTTCCGCTGCATCCCCTTGCGAAAAGATCGTGTGTTTCTTGGGGGAGGTCAGACTCGTTTTCCCGTTGCCGACTTTGGCGAGAAACATCTGAGGATCGAACGGCGGGGTTTGTTTGCGGGCCATAAATAGACCTCCTCTCAATGAGGAAGGCTACGCCTACATCACGCGCTTCGCTACTGAGGGGAACATTCTACTACCAACAAGTTGGTCCTATCAAGAGATGCCTGAGCTGCCCCTGCCTGACCCATGCCGGCCGTCATCATCCTCAGCGACAATGAAGTTCCTTACGGAATGTCTGCATAAGGCACACCGCCCCCATTGCCAAACTGGTGCCTCACGTTATCGAGAGCGATTCAGGGAATACGATCCGCGTGACCCAATGTCTTCATGGTGTGTTGCAGATCTTCCACGCGCTGCTGCATCTCCATGAGCTCATTGCCGATCTGTTTGACTGAACAATGACGCAGGGCATGGACACTCTTCCCCGTCCACATCCGTAGATTTTTCCTGGAAGAAGAATTCAACGCGAGCACGTAGACCCGTGGGGTGTTCTTCATGATGTCCTCCGTCGTGCTTGTTCCCTGTTACTTGGACGGCCACGCCAACGTGACCAGGCAGGTCTTTCCACGTCCCGTCATGCTGCTCGAAAGACGGCGAGCAAATCGCTCAATGCCATGATCTTATTTTTTAGCACGCCCCGCTCCGTTTTCAATTCATCCAAGGCGGCTGCCTTTCCAGTTCCGTCCGTGAGGCACGCCGTGACAAGCGAGAGCACCCGATTACACTCCTGCTCGACCTTCCCCTTGACCACCTGGTTCACCGAAAGCATCTCCATCATTGTGGCTCGTGTTGACGAGAGATGCGACTGCAGTTCATGCTCCGGATAGGTTTGCCGTGCAGCAAGGTCCAGACAGCGGTCCAAGACTTGCGCGAGGAAGACGTACAGCCTGACCAGCGTCTCAGTGATGTCGATGTGACTATGCGTGGTGGTTTCGGCATTCATTGGTCATCCTCCTCTCCGTCGTTGGAACAACTACGCCCCCCCGTAGTGTTGAGAACATGAGTACTTATAGCCCAGGGACGATCCCGATATGTTACTGGGAAATCTTCCCTACCGGAGTGTCGTTTGCCCCAGACGACCGTCTCCCATCAGAACCCCGCCGAGCCTTGCACTCATCCTGTTTCTTCACGGTGAACACTCCTCGAGCGTCGAACATTAAAAGCACTCGCCCGTTCCGGCTCAGACGGTTCACTTCATAGAAGACCTGGTTCCACGACACGTCCGGGAAGGAGTAGACCAACTCCTCAATCCGGCATGGCTCGTCGGCCACCGCTTTGAGGATCCGATCAGAAAGAGTGGAATCCAGTTTCATGGCCGGGCCTCCGTTCTGAGACCTCTGATATCATGTCTCCTCGGTCGTCGGGACGGCGACCGCAGCAGGATCATAAGCTAGAAGACAATCTGTGTTTCCTTTGGTTCCTTCCTGGCGGCTACAAAGTCTCCTCTGTCGGATCAGACAAGGTCTGAAGGGCTCTCGATAGATCGACCCAAGATTCTGAACGGCCTTAATTTTGACTTCCCACGTCGAGTAACCCCGCCCATTCTGACCTGCACGCCGACTTTGCGGCGGGGACGATCGTTTCGAACGTGACACGGCCGTACACGATTCGCGAGGATCACAGGATCATCGATAGCTCCACAGTTCACGCATCTCGTGCCCTGGAGCTTCCTTTGGCCGACATCGTCGACGAAATCTGCCCGGTTCTCGATTACTAATCCTCCACACCGTGCGCATGGCATAACGTCTCCTCTTCTCTCTGTGCAGTGGACGCTAGACTTTCGCACTTCAGTCGACCATCGATTCACGCAGTGATCAAATCAGCATAGAACAGGTGCGCCTCGTTCAGTGTACAAGATGATCCTAAGCTTCTAGAGGGGTCGTGGCTGGTCAAAATTGCTCACTCGGTAACGCTGTTCCTGCACCTTCCCTGGCGGATCCCCACTTCGCCTGCAGCTGTACCAATGACACGCCATAGGACTGAAACTGAAGGCAGCTCCAGTGCATTGGCATGGCCTTGTTCGTACTGCAAGACCTGTTCATTGAAGTCGCGGCGAAGGGTTTGTGGTGGAACGATGACCTGTAGTGATCCATTTTGATCAGGCGGCTTCGTCCTTTCTGTGTACCCTTCTTTGAATCGCGCTCCCCCGGCAACTTTTGTCCAATCGCACAGAAGGGAAAGATCATATGAGTTCCACGCTACATATTGATGGACTGCTCACATCGGTCGGCGAAGAGGAACTCAAAGGCATGTTTTCCAAGTTCGGGGATGTCCTCTCCGTCAATATTCTGAGACCTGACACGGCCCTATCATTGTGTGTCGGCGCAGTGGAAATGGGGAGTCTGGGGGAAGCCGCGAAGGCTGTTAATGCGCTGCATAGGTCCTATTTGGGTGGAAAACTCCTCCTCGTGTTCCACGCTCCACTTGGTGCAAAAAGCTGACGGGCGTTACACAGCGAAGTTTCTTCTGTTGCGCAGACGGAAGCAGGATCGCGCCTTGAAGCCCTGTATTTTCGGCGCGCGGGAGCTACAGAATCTACGCGACGACGGGTGCTATCGGACCTCCATGAAGACATAGCTGGCAGACCATGACGCCTTCCTGGTCAGCCGAGAGACTCTGGGACATCACAATCGCGGAGACTTGGGGAATTATGAATGAGATAGGTGAACTCACCAAAACCCTGGCTCAAACAGCATGCGCTGAACGCCGCCTCGTGGCCCAATACGCTGTGACTCGGGTGTTGGCCGATTCTGCGACCCTGAAAGACGCAGGACAGGAAATCCTCCGAGCAATCGGTGAGAGCCTCGATTGGGGATTGGGCATGTTCTGGAACGTGGATGAGCAGGCTGATGTGCTTCGCTTTGTTGACCTCTGGCATGCTCCGCAAGTTGAAGCGTCCGCGTTCTGCGAGGACAGCCGGGAACGGACCTTTCAACGAGGTGTTGGTCATATTGGTCATGTCTGGGCGAGTGGCAGCCCCATCTGGATTCCTGACGTGGTCAGAGACCCAAATTTCCGCCGCGCCTCGATGGCGGCCAGAGTCGGACTGCATGGCGCAGTTGCATTTCCGGTCCGCAAAGGCGAACGCATCTATGGAGTCATCGAGTTTTTCAGCCATGAGATCCGTGCGCCGGATCAGGATGTCCTCGATATGATGGCCGACATCGGAATCAAAGTCGGTCAGTTTGTGGACCGCGAGCAGACAGCAGAGGCGTTGCGCCAAGCCGAGGCTTTGGCCGAGGTCGCGAGACTCCTGGGAGACATTGGTCACGATATCAAGAATATGCTCATGCCGATCGTGAGCGGGGCAACGCTCCTTGAGCAAGAACTCGAGGAGTGCTATGGACGTTTGTCTGAGAGCGTGGCCGGCAATCTTAAACCTAGTAGAGACTTGACGAAAGAACTCATTGATATGATCCAGCGCGGATCCCGGCGTATCCAGGACCGGGTGAGGGAGATGGCGGAATCGGTCAAGGGCATCACCCGGCTGCCGGAATTTGCTCCCTGCCGAATTTCAGACGTTGTGGCAGGCGTGTACGCGGCTCTCCGTATCCTTGCCGATGAACGCAGGGTTGTTCTGCGCAGGGATGGACTCGATACCCTCCCTGTCATTCAGGCTGATGAGAGCCGGCTGTTCAATGCGATCTATAACCTGGTCAACAACGCGATTCCAGAAGTGCCGCGTGGTGGTTCTGTAACAGTGTGCGGTCGCACAGACGCGGCGGGAACAAGCGTGTTTCTGTCTGTCATCGACACTGGTAAAGGAATGACCGCCGAAGTCCTGGCCAGCCTGTTCTCCTACCGCGCGATCAGCCGAAAGGTCGGCGGGACGGGGCTAGGAACGAAAATTGTGAAAGATGTGATCGATGCCCATGGAGGCGGCATCACCGTAGAAAGCGAGCTAGGCGGGGGTACTGTCTTCCATATCACGCTGCCTGTGGAAGGTCCTCCTACTCACTCTCGCAGTAGTTAACGCGATGACCTTCTAGGCGCTAGCCGCGCAGATCCACTCATCAAGCGCAGAGTCGTTAGCGTGATTTCTTCAACACCTGTTGGAACAATCTAATGAATCCGAGCGCTGGTGGTGCGTTTGAAGAAGCCAAGCTGAGCGTGGTGCGCAAGTACCTTTCCGAGCAATTCCCCACCTCCCAAGTCCGTGAGTCCTACGCATTTGACAGGACGGCGCAGGAGTTCCGTATCTGGGACCGGAGCGCACAGCTCCATACTGTTATCATCGCAAGGGAATTTCTTACGGACAAAAGTGCCGACCAAATTGCGCAACTTATTGTATCATGGAGATTAGCATGGAACGTTAGGCACGCAGGACAGTCAGCGGTGATGGTGACCAACGCCGGGGTGCAGATCGCGGGAGAATGACCGAATACTAGATCTGGAAAGGCTCGTGAGCGGAGGGCCTGGAGCAGGAGTCTCTGTCAATCGGTGGCCAGAATCGTTGGCCAGAATGGAACGAGCGCCACTCATGCGCGAGGCTGGGGCGGGGCACACCTGCAGAAGTCAGACCTCGTGGTACAGTTCTACCGTGCGCCGCGATAGCGAAGAGCCGCGGCTACCTTTCCCATCCAAGCACTGAGTGACCTTCTCCGCGAAGGACCAATTGCGGACAGTACCTGATTGCATTGGAAGGGATAGGGACGCCAGCGTCACGCGCGTACCGGACCCCGGGTTGGACCGACCTATTGTGCCCCTAAGGAAGTCCATCCGGTGACGCACGCTGGTGGGCCCAACGCCCTTGGATGAAAGGGAGGAGCATAAGTCAATGAATGGGCCGAATCGTTACTCTGACACCTTTAGTAGAACGGCCTCGAACAATCGTTGGTACAGGTGGCTCGCTGTTGGTAGTTTCATTCTAACTATGGGATTATTGACCGTGTACATTTTACAAAGGCTTGGGGTCATTCCAGAGAGTCCATTCTGAACATCGGTGTAAGCCAAAGGAGGACTACTGCTACCAAGCGTAATGAACACGCTTTGCAAGGCAATCCTCTCCCACTGAGATTTAAATTAGCCACTTGCACGAGCCGGCACTTAGTAGTAAAAGCCAGGGAGGAGTATTCACCAAGATGAACACACCTCACCGATACTCCGGCAAGAGCTTCAGTAAGGCAGACTCGAGGGATCGGAGATCCAGATGGCTTGCGTTTGGAAGCCTTATTATCGCCCTGTGTGTATTGATCGTGTATCTTCTACAACAAATGGGCGTTATCGGGTGAGTCGCTTTTGAATTCATCCGGTCGCACAGGATGACAGATCCCAGGTCACCAACCCACATATCCGCCTGCGTCAGCTGACTGTTTGGCGTCAACTCATACAGTCTGGCTCCTGCACAATTTTCTCTTGAACTACGATACCCGGAGGAGGTAAAAGGAGATGTCATCCTTCCGTGGAGGCACAAGATGGCGAGTTCCGAGCTAGTCCCGCCCGGGTTAGATCTGTATAGCCAAACCGACTTGCTGAATCGAAAGTTCAAACGGCTGGCTAGGCTAATTTCTTTCATATTTGTGATCGTGTTTATCCTGCTTATCTTCGAACTGACGGGAGTGGTCCCTATTAGCCCCTTCCAGCCGGACATCAAAAGTCCTCTCAGCCTTGTGGAATACCCTCAAGCGTCTTATTCAAAGCCATCGCCCGGACCTGCCGCCGAGACGAAAAAGCGGTAAGACCTCTTGCGAAAGAGAATCTTTGCCGCTGCCGCTTGATAGTTGCGGCAATCCTTGCAATCAATCCCCGCCTCAAGGCAGGGCAGAGATCCCTGCCCAAGCTGTTTGCCAGCTTCATTTCAAACCCACTCTGACCAAAGACATGACCTTATCAGTGGGGCTTTTTACGTAAGGACATCGCACAATTGCCAAAGTAAGCCGAAATGCGTAGTGTATGGTTCACCCTACATGTCATATAAACCATGGCCTGACGCGGGCTTAGGCGAGAGAGCCAAGGGGGATGACACATGAACTCCCTTCCAGTTCGCAAGGAGGTACAGGATTTTATTCTCGTCAGTGAGACTCTTCTCTCTCCTGCATTACTCAGCTCCGCCCTTACGCCTGAAGAGTGTGAGATCATCGCCGAATACATCATGAGTCTGTCTCACCTCAAACATCCATGGAGCAAATCACTTGTACTGCGGTACGCCTAAGGTAACATCGTCGACTGCTGCCCCTATGATTTTCCTTGAAGCATCCCTTGGCTAAACACATGAGGAGAACGTATGGCAAATTTGGACATCTTACGAAGGCTACTGTGTCATTTCTCACGGTCTCCTGTATGCGTGGGTTGCAAACAAGATCCGGCGGTCGCGGATTTCCTTTGCCGTCATTGCCAAGCAAAGATGACTGACTTCATCGCTAGGAGAAAGCACGATAGAAGCTGTTTGTCATAAGGATCCAGTCCGGTGGGTTGAACCGATTTTATGCAAGATGAGGGCTATGGTGAAGACGTGCAGGTATTCTAAACTGGCAATCAGACCGCCGATACAAGGTTATCGACTACAGATTGGGATGTTTGATGACAACGGTCACGATTGATGTTCCGGCCATGATTCCGAAGCGGGCGTCGAAAATTTCTCCGCCAACGTATTACCGTACGTAGCAATTATTTCACGCTCTTCTTCTGTCAGACCCTTACCCAGTGATGCGGGAGAAAGAAGTGTTTCGGCTGTACGCATGAACGCCAGCACCTCTGGACGGAGAGATGATGTCATACAAAGAACCCTTTCAAGCTTACGCTTGTCCCATGTTGTTGTAGGAATATCTGTGGCAACATGAAGACAAGTGGCCTGTGTGAAATGGTAGATGTGAGACTACCGTCTCAGCTCTGCAATCCGCCGTTCTTGGTCGGTTGTTCGTCGACTGACCGTGAGTTCGTCCCGATCCACCAGGCCATGAAGGATCTCTTGTCTGAACTGGGCAAACAATGCGCTTGTCCGCATGCCGGCGGGAGCACTGTCCTGTAGCAACTGAATCCAGCGTGCGCTGGACGTGGCGAACAGGCCGTCGGGGGTGGTGGTATGCAGTTGCTGAAAGATATTCAATGCGTCTGCTCGATTCTCAAAGAGCGCGACCAATCCGAGGGTATAGCGCGCATCCTCGCATGAGAGCTTTGTACAGCCTTTCAAGACTGCCTCTTGTTTTCGTGCAAGGCTGTGTAGCGCGTTGAGGTCCTTCAACTCCACAGCGAAATACGCGCTACTGGGTAGTGTGCCGTTTGCACCAGCCTTCAAGCCGCTGCATCCCGGCGTACTGATCAATAACACAAGTAGCAGCCCCGCTGCATATCCTCGCAATAGTCTTACCGGCATGAAATATCCACCCTTGTAAAATGCTTGCCACGTGTATGCACTGCCTTCCCTCTATAGGATTGGGCTCGGATGCATAGAGTGGTGTGAAAAACGACCCCCGTGCATGCTGCGACATCACTCTGGCTCAACCTCCCCTCAGATGCAGGCGGCACTCTTATCAGGCCGCCCTGCATCCTAGCGGCTTCATGTGAGGAAGGGGGGCAAGGGCGGATTGCGGTAGCGCCTCGTTTATGCCACGACATGCAACATGGATCCGTCGCGGACATCACTGGCTTGTCTGATGCGGGCCATAGTCCGCCAGAAATGGCTTTCTATCGCTTTCATCCCGCCAGCACCCTTGCTCAGCCATCATGCGCTGACCGATGCTCGCATCTCGGGGTATCCGAGCCATACAGGCCTGCAACGTATCTTCCACCGCTCCCGCGGCTACGCCCGGCACAGCAGGCGCGGCGGATTCGGCTGCACTCCCTTGCCCCGGCTGCTCTGCCGCCTGCGCCGGAAAATACGCTGCCGCAGCCAGTAGGGGCACTGCACAGATCGTCGACTGCATGAGTGTAATGATCTTCATTGTTTATTCTCCTCTTTTACGGGCGGCCATGTGCTGCGTGACCCGCCCGCCGTCCGAGCAATGTAATTGGGAACATGTGCATTGCCTCGTGTGATGACCGAGGCAGATGGAGTATGCGCGGGAGGCCGATCGCAATCTGATCAATATAGCTCAGTGCCACGGCATTCTGAAGAAATGGAGACCACCCTGCGCTCCCGCAGAAAGAGTGCTGAGGATAGTGTATGAATTTGGGGGCTGTCTCAGTGTCCGTGGGCTGTCTTGGAAGTTTATTCTGCACCATGTATAATCCAGCGATATCTAGGGTCTTCGACTTTTCAGGGCATTTGTTTCCTTCGAGGACGGAACACGTTGATGAATCAGTCCAGTAACATCATGCAGGAATCTCCTTCGTCCCTTTTCCCCAACGCGAGATTCTAGACGCGCATGGCTCCCAAACCGGCTCACCCATTCACTCCACAATCCTTCTTGGCAAAAATCGGAGATGGTAGGACTGTTCTCGCATCCCGGAAGAAGCAGACGATCTTCTCACAAGGAGACGCCGCGGATGCCGTCTTTTATATACAGACAGGCAAGGTCAAGCTGACAGTGGTATCCAAGCAAGGCAAGGAAGCCGTTGTTGCGATGTTGGAAGCGGGGGCTTTTTTTGGTGAATCGTGTCTCATTGGTCAGGTCGTTCGCCTAGCTACCGCGACCGCCCTTGAAGCGTCCAGTATCCTGCGTATCACAAAAGAAACGATGCTTCGCATGCTCAGCGAAGAACCGTCTTTCTCCAAATTTTTTACGACCTACCTTTTGTCACACAGCATGCGCATCGAAGAAGACCTGGTGGATCAGCTGTTCAATCCGAGCGAGAAAAGATTGGCTCGTGCCCTTCTGCTACTTGCACGGTTTGGAAAAGAGGGCGAACCTCAAGCCTGTATTCCAAACATCAGCCAGGAAACCCTTGCCGAGATGATCGGTACGACGCGTTCCCGAGTGAGTTTTTTTATGAACAAGTTCCGGAAACTCGGCTTTATCGAATATAACGGCACGTTGAATGTCCACAGTTCCCTTCTCAACATCGTCCTTCACGATTAAGTCGGCGATTCGGCGCGTGACACCGCGAAAACCAAATCAGTAATCAGGCTTTATTGATCCGGGATGTGCGGGTAACGCCGCCAGTGACCGTTCCTGTGCCAGGGGATAGACCGGACGACCCATTCCCCAGCCAGCCACCGAGCTGTTAAAGAAGACTTTGTTCGCCGCGAAGGAGCTTCGTTACGTCAGTTCGCCCGTCGACAGCAGGTCATCTACATCCGCTTCATTACACGTAAGATCGTTCCCCGGTTGTTTGGGTCGTGGGGCGTCAGCCAGTCTGCCCTTCCGTCGTGTATGAGGCGTCTTTTGTAGGGTGTCCTTCTCCGGGGAACTGAATGTAGTCATCGTTCATCTCTCTCGATGTGCGACATCGATCTAAGGATCTCTCGCTGTGATGCTCGCCCTGTCAGTTGTTAATGAGCGACCTACACATTGAACTCGGCCTCTTCTGCCTCTTCGACGTCCTCGGTGTTTCCTTCAGAAAGTCCTGCATAGTGGCGCGCCCATGTCACATACATGTTCCCACTGTCTCGCATCACATCCGCTGCCTTGATGAGCTTGTCCGCCAATTCCGAATCTCTTCCGCTCGCGACGATTTCCGAAGCACGGCGTTGCAATGCCGGCGGGAATGCCGTCACCAACGCTGTGATCTCACCGAGTAACTGCCTGACATGACTGTCTTCGTTGTCCATCGGAAAGTCTCCTCGATCTCTATGACAAACGTGCTGATGGTATTCGTCAAATGCGTCACAGCGTCCTCGACCCTCTGTCTGCCAGATCGCTGAGCGTGGGATAGAGTTGCTGGAACCGTTCGATCAGAGGTTGAGATGCAGGTGTGCTGGTGCGTATCGTTACGCTGGGTGCATGCTCCCAGGACAAGGTTCGGATCCCGGCATCTCTCAGCATGCTCCGAATGATCTCTCCCATCGCGTCGAGCGTCACCTCGGTCCAGGGTCGAAGATCCAATACCCGTTCCTCCACCGTGGTGGGCGCCGGACCCTCGTGAATGAGAATCCAACACCGGTCAAATATCTCGTTGCGTAACTGTTCCGTCACATTGCAGTGGACAAGTCCGGATGTGCAGAGCGCCGTCACCAGTAGTACGAACTGGAGCTCGGGCATTTCAGGGCGATCGATATCGAGTGTCTGCATGATCCGCCCTTTCTTGGATAAGGGGTTTAGGAAACGTGCCGGCGCTTCTCAGCGCCGGCAGGAAATGTCTGGGTCGACTACGGCATAAATGTCGAAAAAGGCATCGACGCTCTCAAGTAGCTGAGCCTTAATCTCATCGGCTGTGCCGTTGATGACGTGCAGTGTCATGCTCCCTTCCGATCCGTCCGGGAGCGTGATCTGCACGTGTGGGTGGGTCATTTCAGCAGCCGTGCCCAACTCCAACCGCATGCCATAGTTAAGCGAATAGTGAGGGTTCGCGAGGTCGTGACCGTATTCACCGTTCGCCATGATTCATCCCTTCCCCACGTGAAAGGTGGCCTGTCCTTACAAGGTCATCCCTGTTCCACGGCCGCAGTCGGCTGTGGCAGGAACGTTTTGTATCCGTATCGATCGGCCAAGTACTCTTTAGCCTCGTCGCTCACGTACTCAGTAAACTTATACCGGTCATCTTCGACGGTCTTCGCATCTTCCATGACCTTGTCCGTCGGGATCGCATATTCGATATTGCAGGATGTGTAGGCCTGAATATAGGTCGGACCTATTTCGCGAGCAATCAACACGGCCTTTTTGATGACGCTTTCCACCCGGCGAGGATTATTCGGCACGACTGTCGCGACATAGGCGCAACCGGCAATCTTCGCCATGCCGACCATGTCCATCTTGTCGAACTTCTTTCCCAGCGGCGCCATCTTGAGGACAGCCCCTCTCGTTGTCATGCCGCTTTCCTGTCCGCCCGTATTGCCATAGACTTCGTTATCCAGCATGATCGTGGTGAACTTTTCCCTACGGAACCAGGAGTGGAGCGTGCAGGAAAAGCCGATGTCCGCCATTCCGCCGTCGCCGGCAAGTACCACGACATCTTTCGGCTTATCGCCGAATCGCAGACGCAGGCCACGCGACAGCCCGCTGGCCACACCGTTCTGATCGCCGTAATTGCCGTAGACGAAGGGAATGGCCGCTTGTGAAATGGCCAGCCGTCCGCAGCCGGCGGTTCCGACTGTGATGGTGTCTTCCGGATTCGGGAATGAGATGATCGCCAACCGGATAAACAAGGTCATCGCACAGCCCGCGCACATGGGATGCTCCTCAAGGATTTCTTTGAAACTCCCCATCTGCGAAACCGTCACTTTTTTCCCAAAGGGGCCATGCTCCACCATATCCCGATATTCTTTTGGCATGAAACGTTCAAACCCTGGTGAAAACTTTACATAATCGAGACTCATTTGTTGCTCTCCCTATTCGGTGACAAGTTCGCTAAAAACATTGATCAGCCTGCAGCCCACTGCCCCTGGTTCTAACGGGACAGAACATATGTCAGCAGCAGCACTCCTGACATCACTATCAGAAACAACAGTACGGAAAGTTCCGGAGCCATGTCACGGACAAAGGTCATTGTTCTCTCCTCAGGTCAGGACGCGGCGGAATCATGCACTGAACGAACTACCGCATCCGCAGGTCGTCTTCGCTTGGGGGTTCTTGATCGCAAAGCCGGATCCTTGCAGCGCGTCCACATAATCGACTTCGGCACCGGCGAGCATTGGTGCGCTTTGTGAATCCATGATAATCTTGACATCGCCTTTTTCGACGACGGTGTCGTCTTCGCTCATCTTCGTTTCGAACGACATCCCGTACTGGTATCCATGACAACCACCGCCCTTGACGAATACCCGCAGGCCAATCGTGTCCTGCTCTTCTTGCATGAGCTCGCGAATTTTTCCTTCAGCCATCGACGATACTGTAATCATAACTTCCTCTTTTCTCATCGACTGTCGTGACACGTGTGCATCTCCTCGCGGAGATCCAATTCCAGCCTTTCTGGCCGGCGCATCCGGTAGATTAAACCTCGTGAGCCACCAACGGCACTGCGGCGGCTTTCTTGTCTTTCTCTCTTGCAGCGATGTCGGCTAAGAGCTGTTTTGCCGGCTCGCTCATATACTCCTTGTGGGCAAACCGGCCGGTCGGTTTCTCCGAATCACGCATTTCCTGAAGACCTTCCATGCTGTCCTTACCAATCTCCAGAATGCAGGGCGTATACAGCTGTACGTAGGTCGGACCGATTTCGCGGGCGATCAAGACAGCGTTCTTGATCACCTTCTCGATCAACGAAGGCTTGCTCACCGTACAACTCACCACATAGTGACAGCCCGATTCTCGCGCGATTTCCGGAAGACGCACTTTCTCGAACATCTTCCCCATCGGCGCCATCTTGGCTACGAATCCCTTCTGCATCAGGCCACTCTCCTGACCTCCGGTGTTCGCGTACAGCTCATTATCAAAACAAATGGTCGTGAACTTTTCCTGGCGGAACCAGGCCTGGAGCGTCATGTCGAGGCCTATGTCCACCGTCGCCCCATCGCCGGCCAGCACCACCACATCCTTGACGCGATTCGGGAAGCGAACCGTCAATGCCCGTTTCAGACCGGATGCCACGGCGTTCTGATTGCCGAAGAGCGAGTGAATATTGTGAATGGCGACATGCGGAAAGACGAGACTGGTACAGCCGGTCGATCCGACCATCACGGTATTCTCCGGATTGGGCAATGAGGCCAGAATGTATCGAAACGCCATCGATTCGGGACATCCGGCGCAGAGCGAATGTTCTTCTATCAACTCTTTACTTGTTCCAATGTCCTTCCAGCCGCGGTTCTCGTTCCCATAGGTGGCTCGATTGACGAGATCCTGGTACTCGGGCGGCATGATTTCAAACAATTCCGGTGCGATCTGAATGCGTTCCTTGCTCACACGACCTCCTCACAGCTCTGCTGACTAATCATTCGTATCGTCTGCTTGTCCTCTGTTGCGTTGCTTCCTCTCGCTATCCGCGTCCCGTGAATGCTCTCGATCTCACGCCGAGGACGGTTTTGATTTCCTCAACGATGATTTCCGGGGGCATGGTCATCCCGCCGCAGACACGCGGTCCGGCTATCACCCGCTCATGATTGGGAATCGTGGCTTTGATCTCTCGCGCCATCCACCCGACGACATTAAACTCCGGCACGATGATGTGTTTGGCGTACTTGGTGGCTTCTCGAATTTCGTCTTCAGGCCAAGGGCGCACACTTTTAATCTTGACCAGGCCAACCCGGATGCCTTCGTCGGCCAGGAGCCTGATGGCTTCACGTCCCTGTGACACGGCCGTTCCCGAGGTCACGATGAGGATGTCGGCATCGACGTTTTCGGTTTCGATGAGACCGTCGAGCCATTTGATTGTATGTTTGCGCGAGCGCTCCATGGCGGCCCAGATTTCCTGCTGCCAGCTGGCATGGGTGGCATAACTGATGTAATTGCTCTTCATCACGAACGGATCGCGCATCATGCGAACGGGCGGACATTCCATATCCATGCAGGGAACCGGCGAGCGGTACGGGTCATAGGGTGGCAAGCACATATCGGCCGGCGTCAACTCGACCACATCTTTTGTATGTGTCACGAAGAAACCATCGCAACACAGCGCCAACGGGAGATGGACGTCCGGCTCCTCCGACACCATGTAGCCCTTGAGGATCCAATCATAAAAGTCCTGCGCGGTCTCCGCATGCCACACCAACATTCCAGTCTGAAGCAGATAGGAAATCTCGATGGTATCCGGCTGGATGGACAGCGGGGAGTTAATGCCCCGACAGGTGACGATCATTTGGATGGGAAGCCTGGCGCCGGCCCACATGGGGAAGTTTTCCATGGCCCGCATCGTGCCCGGCCCGGCCGTCGTCGTGAACACACGGGCGCCGCCGAATGCTGCGCCGGCACATTGCGACATTACCGCGAATTCACTTTCACCGCGGAAATAGTCGCCGATGTATCCCTCAGCAAACAGTTCGCCGATCAGGGCAGCCGCTTCACTCTGAGGCGTAATCGGATACGCAATCATCACATCGATACTGGCGCGCCGGATGGCTTCCTTAATGACCTCGCTCCCAGTATAGAAGGACAAGGTGCGTGGGGCCTCATTCATCATGACGGCCGTATCGGTATAGACCTGTCCTTTTTTATTTTTGGTTCCGATGACTGATGTGTTCTCCATCATCGCACCTCCCCTCAAATTACATCGTTGCGTGTCATGCCTGTCTGCTTGATCACTCGCCGTGCACTTACACTAATGACATCTTGCACCCATGCTATACCTCGGCCCCGCGACGAACTGGTCAAAACAGCTCACTGTGAAGAATATAACGATCAGTCGGGCGAAGGTCGCCCGTGCTTCACATTGGAAGTGTGGTAGGATGAGCCATGGTGTTCCCCACGGGTACTATCCTATCCTTCGCGCAATCGTCTCTGCTTTCATCGTGATCCCGCGCGACTGATCTCGTAGTCTCCGCCGTTCCTTCGTTAGACTTTTCGATATGAATCGTTCGATTGGGTGAGCGGGCGAGGGCTCGCGTCTCTTCATCACTTACATGATGGGGAAGAGACTAGCCTGAATTTTAACGACGGGAGAACTATGGACTGCCGACGATGCACTGGACTGATGGTAGCAATAAGGATGAAAGAAACCATGAGCGGCGAATCTGTCTCTGGGTGGCGGTGCTTACTCTGCGGGGAGGCAACGGATTCAGGCATCGAGGCGAATCGAAAAGGCCATCAGGAGCCTGAGGCCGAGCGGGCTCGTCTGCCGGGAAGTCCGACGCTGGGATCCGGTCGTCACGCACGCTAGGATCGTGCACCATCCGGTCACACGTATCGTTAGGCCGACTTGATAAACCGATCGCCCGCCAGCAGCCCATGAAGCTGTTCTGTTACCGAGCGACGGTAGGCAGCCTTGTGGCGCAACATAATGACGAGGTTTTCGTCATCGATAAGGATGCAGAGGTCGTCCTCGACGACGAGCCGGCGGGTCGCGACCCCGATATTCATTCGATACTGCGTCCGGCCATCAGGATTCCGATCGGGCCCGACAACGATCTCAGTCAATCCATCAATGACTCCTTCAAGCCCTTCATGACGGTGCTTTACCCTGATGCCGTCAGGGATGCGGACCCATGCTGCTTTTATGTGCTTCCCGTGGTCGTCCTTACCCAATGGTGATCTCCTGTGGTGACGCCGCCTTGTATAGAGTCGGGATTCGTGAAACTGATAGCTGGCTCAGGCGAGATCAGGTGTCCCGCGTCGAGATTTTATGAAGAGCGTTCCCGCCGTGAGTCGTACCTTGAGCGAACTCACGTCACTGACCAAGCTGTCTCCCCGCTATCGCGAACGATTGAGAGAGTACGATCCCTCGGAGACCGCGGCTTTCCTGGTCGACTGCAGATCTGCGATGTATCCCTGCATTTCACTCAGCACCCGTTCGATCTGCTTGACTGAGCAGTGGCGTAGAGTATGCACGTTCTTCCCCGTCCATATCCGAAGAGATTGTCGGGATGGCGAATTCATGGTGAGTACATAGGTCCGTGGCAGGTTCTTCATTATGTCCTCCTTGACGACGCGGTGGTAGGAAGGCCGACGAGGCTCGCTTCCTTGGTTCACAGGCGAACTATTTCTTTTTCGGACATACCTTTCAGCGGTATGCAACGTGGCTGTGCTAGTTGACAGGACACGCTCAGTTCTGTATCGAACCAGAGAAACCTCCTGTGCTCATCGGATACCGAGACATCGAATGGTCGATCCGGCGAAACGATCCACGTTGAGTACCGCTTCCCCGTGAATGAGACGCGACTGCGCAATGTCGTGTCACACCGATGACCCCATCCCTCCACCGGTTTCGTCATGGAGAGGTCTCCTCAAACACTTTCACCACGAGCGTGCGCTGCTTCATCCTTGCCACCATACCTGCGTACGACATCTCACGAAGAACGGCAGCAACCTGTGCACGGTAGTTGCTGACCATGCTCGCGCCGTCGATCACCGCATCATAGAGAAACCATTGTCCGGACTTATACGTCAGACGAAATTCGACCCAGGTATCGGCCTTATTCCCCGATAGACGCGTGATGACCTTGGCCCGATCTCTTTCTCGCTGCTCGGAGAGAAAAATAATCCGGTCATTGGAATATTCGACCATTCTGTTCGCCAGCGCATCGCGAAGCACCTGCACGAACAAGTCGACAAACTCCTGTCGTTCGTCGTCGTTCAGCTCCGTCCATGGTTCACCAAGGCAGCGTTTCGCCATCTCAGCATAACTGATACGGCGTCTGATGACTTGCTCGATTGCAGAGCGTCGTTCGTCAGCGCGACTCCACTGTTTTTGCGCTTTCAGAATGTGGAGCAACTCGGTGATCGTACTCTTGACCGCTTGTGTGGGACTGTCGTCCGTCGCAGCCTGCACCCCCGTGACCATGACTAGGATCGCGAAAAATGCCAAGATTCGAATAATGATGAGGGGCACTTGGGGACCGCTTTCCTCGTGGGTTCGCTCGTCCATGATCATGAATGGTGACGTGGGTTTCATAGACGTCCTCACTGTTCTCCGATAGCACCTCCCTGCGAAAGAGTGGTGCATATGGTAGGTTGGATGACGGTTACGTGTGCGGCGTCACAACCATGATACAGAATTTCATGGCTGTACCCCCTCTTCTTGAAATTATTCGCTGGCCCGTAAGGATGATCCCAATGCGCCACCAGATGAGGCTACATCCTGGAGTATGGTAGGCATCCCGGGGGGAACGAATCTGCTCAATATTGCTCAGTTGATAAGAATTGCATCAGAGAGAGCCATCAGTCTGTCCGAAACGTACCGTTATTCAATCAGTTGCAAGGCAAGGCTTTCTGCACCGGCAGTAGAAAGCCCTTGTAATTTCGAAGCACAAGGGAATTCCCCAACGTGGGAAGGCCGACAGAGATTTTCCAACGACGATGGGAGCTCGATTTCAAGTAGGTCCAGAGGAAGAATGGGGGCATGCGGAGTGGGCTATCGGGATGACGCTGAGCTACCGGAATTCACCCGGCAGCTCACCGTCATTCTTCATGATTGGAATCGCTCGGAGGGAGGACACGAACACAATTCCCTCGCTCGATACTTACTCTGACCAGGGTAGCATGACCATGTTGGGCAAGCCGGATGGCTCGTTCGATTTGTTACATAGACAGACAATTTTGAAAGTGTCGCCGCTGTCTTCGCCTCGTATCTCCAGGGAAAACAGCCGAATCTAGCTCGGCAAAGGTCACTGCTGCTGCTATCACGCGTTTCGCATCATCTTACCCGCGTTCCGCAGATGCGATGGCAGCGTCAATTGATGCCAAAGCCTGTAATTGGTTAGCGGTATCTATACCATGCGATTGCGAAAGGTCCTCTCCGCAGAACTGCAATAAGCGAATAAGTGCCCTGCATTCATCCCGTATACGCTGATCGAAAGTGAAACGGCGTAATGTCGGGAAGGTCCGCTCCCGAGCTTCCTGCTCGCAGGATGGGGAAGATAGATCCAGCCGGCTTAAGGCCTCCACATCTTGTTGTAGGGCTTCGCTCAAGCCATTGATCAATCTGACCAGGGAATCCAGACGCATCCGCCCTTCGGTCCATTGGCTTGCGATAAGCGAATGAAGCACGGTCCCATTCATGAGAGATCAACCGTTCCCGTCCAACCCGGACGTCGCTTGCGGAAACGAAGCACCCATAGTGACACAACATAAAACACCGTCAGTGAGGCGCCACCGATAACAACCCAACTACTCAGCGAGATCAGGTCTAGGTGTGGCATCGCTCCACCTCCTTTTCACAGTTCAAGCGTGTTTCGACTATGGCCTGTTGCCACATGGTCGTCTGGTCAAAGTAGCTCAGCCAGACGAAGCTTCTGATCGAGAGAATGCGGAGAGTACCTGGGGACGGACTTAGAAGCAGGCCCTGCCCCCCACTTCTTCACACAGAGTCGGACAGAATGGATGGTGACAATAGGATTGCACCCCACTTGGAATCGCAAGCGCTTAGGCCAGGATTAAAGTTCCCATCTTCCGCTCATTTCTGTGGTGATGACCTCTCGTGAAATAGGATCCCTTATCTCAACCTCCGTGGCGTGTGCGAGCGGCCTCATCCTCGCCCCAGGTCCGATGCTGTTCGCTGACGTGTTCTATGCCATCCCGTTTCTCGATCACCCAGAGAACATTTTCTGGAATCTCGATTATCTTTAATTGCGTCGCGTGACCATTTGCTTCATTTCCCAGTTCTTTTATCACCTGCACCAATTTAGCGTCGTCCCTAGGAACAAGTTGGCCACACTGATTCAGGCTGGGCTCGTTCGGGGCCGCTGCTTTCGGCCAGTATGCACCTTTATCCATTTCGCTCAGGGCCTCGGGCTGTCCGAGGTCTCGCAACCGAAGAAACGCCTTGTGACTGACGCAAAAGGATCCATAGCCTGCGTTAATGATGATGGACTTCATTGTGCTACTCCTTCTCGTTTGTGAACCTAACGGAACTCGCCCAGTCTGGTAGTGTAAATGTTTCTATGCAGGATCGACCAGGCATTGGGAAATTAAAGCGCTGGTTATCTCAGCACATTCATAATCGGGAGAGGTGGGGATGCCTGAGGGATACGCTCATCGGGTCCTCTCACCGTCACGGCACCTCGCCCATCTCCTGAGATGACAGATCCAGGGCGATCTCAGTATAGGGGATGGTCTTGCCGTGCACTGTGCAATTCTGACCATATCGGAGGAGGGAGTCTTCAGCCGAACATCCGGCGAAGAAGACCTGCCAGAGCGCAACAACCTAGGAAAATGTCTCTGAAGGATTCGGCCATGTACACAGGCACCATGTGTACCGAGGAAGACTTATAAAGTGCCGACCTGGACGGGGGGAAGATTTGGGCAGGTTCTTGCGGGTGTCTTGGAGTCGATCACGCCGCAGACTGCAAGGATGCTTTCAGTTCTTGAATAGCCCGCGCGACATCTTCCTCGGTTGACCCGAATCGATCCCCCATCACCTTGATCGCCTGATTGATGGCCTTCGTCATCTTCGCTACCTTCTCTTCTGGTGTCATGATGGACTCCTTTTATCGGGCGCTATGGTCAACAAAGAACTGGGTGACATCCTTCCGCGGCCACTACTGTATGGATCAGCAGGAGCTGTTTCCATGAGCATGCGCAAGCGGGAAGTCGGCGCGGCGTAGCTCAGCTTCTCGTTAGATTACAGTCGGTACTACGATGTGTCAATGGTGCCTGAAACACATGCGATGACCGACCAGGGGGGTTGCTATTGCCTCCACAGGGGGCATTGCGCTCTGTATAGTCAATATGCGGGGCGCGCCTCAATCCGTTATCGTTATGGTGTGCGTCATATGGTTTATGGTTCTCTAGTGGTATCCTTTGCCAGGAACTCCCATCTGGTTGCTCCTGCGATCATGACGTCTGGCGGGAAAAACACACACCGCCTGTCCAAAGCTGTGATACTCGCCACCTACCTCGTGTACCTTCCTTTGTCCATGCCCACAGCAACTGTCCTTATATTAGACGTATCGATTGGCACGCTTAACCCGTGATTTCCGGTGCTCTCAGAGGCATTCAGCGGCTCTAACCCAGGGGTTGGGGTTGGGCGAATCCCGCAGTGTGTCTCCCCTGCCCCCCTCTTTGGATTAACCTTTTCAGGGAATACAGAATTGATTAGCGTGGTCGCTATGATGCCTCCAGCTGTCGATGTGAATCAGGTGTTTTTCAATGGGTTGGAACTAAAGGAGGCAAGATGCAAACACGGTACAGCCAGCGTATCTCGGTGTCTTGTTCTGTGGTGTTTGCTGGCGACGATGGCGTGGGAGAAGGACGCATTCTGGATTTGTCGCTGCCAGGTTGTTTGCTGGAAGGAGCCGAAACCTTGAAAACGGGTGACTACGTGCAGTTGCGCATTTTCCTGCCGGACCTGCAGGCGCCACTCCACATTCCCCTCGCCGCGGTGCGATGGGTCGATGGGTTCAAAGTAGGGCTGGAGTTTATTCAAACGTCTCGCCAAGAACAAAAACGCCTGGAACAATTTGTCCATGGGCGAATGGAGCTATTGGGTAACGCGGTCTATTGGAATGAAGGAATTGTCATCATTGGGGAGATAGACAAGCGTGTTCCTCTTCCCTCCGATGTGAATCGGTAAGCATTAAGGCGCCGCATGCGCTTGACGGTCGAGATGCTTGCAATTGTGAGTCTGATCTGTGGTTGGATGATAACTGCACGGAGAAACGACCGCTTGAACTCAGAGATGATTGCGGCAAGCTCGTAAGACGAGTGGTTCCCTCCTCAAACCTACTCTTCAGAGGCGAGTAGCACCCACGGGAAGATGGCTCATCAGACTGACTATAAGTGGGACTCAGGGATCAGGTTTGTCTGCTCGAGGGTTGTACGGCGACTCTGGTTCGATGGCCAGGCCGATCTCACACCTCCTTTAGGTCCTCTTCCTCCCCAATCTCCTCTACCTCCGGCTCGGATTTAGCCTTGAGGGTGGACGGATGTAGACCATATTTTTTCAACATTTTGTAGAAGTCCGCTCGATATCGCCCGGCGAATTGGGCAGCTCGGGATATATTTCCTCCTGTCATTTGCAGCACGTTTCGCAAATAGGTTCGTTCAAATTCTTCTTTTGCTTCCGTGAGCGGTTTCATCGCGATGTCGGGTGCCACACCGATCGCCGGAAGTAATTCCGGTGAAATCATATCTTGTCGTGACATGACGACGGCTTTCTCCACGGCATTTTCCAGTTCGCGTACATTGCCTGGCCATGGATATACCATGAGTCGATGCATGGCCGACGGAGTAAACCCTCGGACATCCTTATTCGATCGATGCGCACTTTGTTTGACGAAATGCTGCGCCAGAAATGGAATATCATCCTTGCGTTCTCGAAGCGGCGGAATGGTCAACGGGACCACGGAAATACGATAATACAAATCGTGGCGAAAATCTCCTGCCTTCACGGCTTCATTCAAGTCCTTGTTGGTGGCGGCGATAATGCGGACATCTACTTTCGTCGTGTAATCTGCCCCAACTTCGCGGACCTCACGTTCTTGAACTGCACGAAGCAACTTGACTTGCATTGAGAGAGGCATTTCGGCGATCTCATCCAGAAAAAGGGTACCGCCATTGGCGCTCTGGAAGAATCCTCGCTTCTGCGCAACGGCGCTTGTGAAGGCGCCTCGGACGTGTCCGAACAGTTCACTCTCAAACAGCGTTTCAGGGATTGCAGCACAGTTGATTGCGACGAAGGGATGTTTGGTTCGCCGGCTATTCGTATGAATGACACGAGCCAACACCTCTTTCCCTGTGCCGGTCTCCCCACACAGAAGAATAGTGGCATCGGAATCGGCGACCTGGGCGATCTGCTGAAAGAGCCGTTGCATCGCCGGGCTTCGTGCGATCACATTCTCCAGCCCATACAGCTCTTTGACCAAGGACTTCAGCCTTTGAATTTCCCGACTCATACGCTGTTGAGAGAGAGCTTTGTCGATGGTAGCCTTTAGCTCTTTATCATCGAACGGTTTGGTCAGATAACCGAAAGCCCCTCGCTGCATTGCTTCTACGGCATTGGGAATGCTGCCATGGGCGGTCAGAATGATAACGGGGAGGCCTGGCTGGGTCCGCAGCAGTTCCTCGGTAACATCCAAGCCGTCTTCACCTCGTAGGCGCAAGTCGGTGATTGCGATGTCGAACGTTTCCCGTCGAGCGGCATTGAGCGCGTCCTGGCCGGTTGTGCACGGGGTGACGTTGAGACCCATTGCGGACAGCCGCATTCTCAATAAATGCAATAGACCTTCGTCATCATCGACCACGAGAATACGTTCTTGATCCATGGTTCCCCTATGGTTTGATAGGTTCCGGTACCACCGGTGGTATCGCGTTGGAAGGTGGTTTGATCGGCCTGATCTTTTCTCTCATTTCCTGGTCGATCCGTTTGAGGGCTTCCAATTGGCCAGACAGTTCCTCGATCTTCTTGTCTCGATCGCTGACCTGGCGCTGCAAGGATTGCAAAGTTCCCGATTCTACGAGAACCTTAGAGGGCTCCCGCTTGGTCGTTAAGGCCTCCACTTTTTTTTCCTGCTCCTGCAGTTCGCGATGCAGACTTTCGACCGACTGCGCCTCTACCTCCTGCATAGACCGCAATCCTTGAATGACAAGCTCCCTGTCCAATAGATCACGGACCACACGTTCGGTCGCCTGATTGAGTGCCATCGCATTTTGTGCAATCGCAGGTCCCCTCAGGACAGCTTGCATCCAGGATTGATCGGGGGGAATATTGCCCTGTTGCAGCAACTGAATCCAGATCTTACTTGAGATCGACAGAGGGCTTTTCGGTGCCACGGTGATGACTTTCTCAAAATAGCGTACCGCCATTTCTTGATTTTCGTACAAGGCGGCAAGCGCCCGTGTAAAGTAGGCATGGTCACAGGACCCCTTCATGTTGCATTTGCTGATCTGTGTCTCTTGTTTTCTGATTAAGTTCTGCAAGGCTTTGGCGTTCAGTTGATCCGACGAAAAATAGGGGGAGGAGCCTGGCGCCTGAAGCGTAGCGCATCCTTCAAGTAAAGTCAGAACAAGAACGCTGAGCCATAGCATCCTTTCTAGAGAAATCATTACGCCCCTCCCGACCGGGTCAGGACGAGGAACAATCGGACGGTGGTTCCTTTCCCCACTTCGCTTTCCACCCATATTCGGCCCCCATGAGCTTCGACCACTCTTTTGGCAAGCGCCAACCCTAGACCGCTTCCCATTGATGCACGTTTTGCTTTTGTACGTCCTTGGTAGAAGCGGTCGAAGATGTGGGGAATCTCGGAAGCAGGAATTCCCGGGCCGGAATCAGTGACCGACACAAACATGAATCCGTCCTCCAGTCTCGGAGTCATCACCAGTTTTACAATGGCGGCTTCGGGACTAAATTTCAAGCCATTAGATAGAAGATTGTCGAGGACCTGCTCAATCCGTGAGCTATCGGCTTTGACCCAGTGGCGTTCCTGCGGGGCTTCTATAATCAGTTGAACATGTTTTGCGTCGGCTAACAAACGGATCTTGTTCACTGATACTTCAGCGACTTTCTTGAGATCCGTAGGGGTAAACCGGTACTCCAACATGCCGGCTTCCATCTTTGAGAGGTCCAGAATTGTCGAAATAAGCTGCATCAGCCGCCGGCTGCTGTCAGCCATAATACGTAAGGTGGTACGTTGATCTTGGGTGAGAGGACCGGGGATTTCATCAAGCAACAGGTGAGTTCCTTCTTGGATGGACGCCATCGGCGTCCTCAGTTCATGCGACACATGCGCGAGAAATTCACTCTTGATATCATCCAATTGCTGCAGCTGTTTTCCCATCCAGTTGACGGTATCGGCCAGTTCTCGCAGTTCGCTGGGCGCTTTGACTTGTAAGGACGCATGGAAATGCCCTTGTCCGATCTCCTTGATATGTGCCTGAAGGCGGCGCAGAGGCCGTAGAATATTATAGCTGGCTACGGCCGCAAGGCCGAGTCCGAAGAGCAGGGCCACGAGGACAAGCTGTTGGGTCACCGCTTCGGCTTGGACAGAACTGGAGCGGGATTCAGTCACACTTACGCTGATGCGGGCCTGATGAAGACCGATATAGCTGTTGAGCGTTGTGGTCATGCGATCAGTGATCGCTCCTCGTTGAACTTCGTACGTTTCCTCGGCGTTCATGGGGTCCGAAGCCGGTTGGGACAGCTGTGCGTGAAAAAGCGCGATATGTTGCTGCTGCAGGCGCTCGACCTCCTTCAAGAGCTGCTGCCCCTGCAGGGAAGCCTCCCGATCGTGAAGTTGCCCCAGTGCATGTTGAAACTCCTTGGTCTCCTGGTCGAAATGCTGAAGGAACGTCGCGGCATGTACGGCGACATATTTTTTTTGACTCTGAACTTGATCATAAAAGGAGGACAGTAACCGTTTGGCAGCTTCAATCTCAGGATAGTGGTGTGACGTCATCTCCGTACTCAGAGCCGCTAGTTCGCGGATCTGAAACAACGCGTAGAGGTTGACTCCAGCCATCACGACGATAATGACAAGGTAGGTTAATACGAGCCGCCAGAAGATTGAGAGACGCACGACCAAGAGCCTTTGGGTATCAGGGGGCGTAATGTGTTTCGGTCAAATGCGGTGTATGTAAACCCATACAACAGTTCATGCGGACTCTCAACATCTTCCGTTTTTCCTGCAGCATGTCGGGCACGGGTGTGGCCCAAAGGAGGTTTCGCCGTCGCCTGGCGCGCTATGATCTGGATAAGAAGGCACGTTGACGGCGTGTTGAGTGGTGCAGTGCGGCAAAGAGATGCCCACGAAAAAGAAGCATCCCCACTGCCAGCGGCGGCGTGAGGAAGAGCGCAGCTACACTCGTCATCTCGGAAGGTATCCCAAGAGTGGTCAACCATGCCGACAAGACCGTAAACGGAAGTACCAGTAGTTGAAAGAAATCCAAACCCGCTCCTCTGCCGAGTCGACTGGAGAGCGACACGAACAAAGAAAAGCTAAGGGGCATGAGGACCACCGCCAATGGAAGGAACCATTCAATCCAGTTTTCGAGTACAAATTCGTAGCTGCTTTTTAGGACATCCAGGGGAGAGTCATGCCGAATTTGATAGATCACTTCCGGTGCGGGATTCAACAAAATGAACACCAGCAACAAAGCGGCAACCACAAAAACCTGACTGCCAGGATTCGATTGGAGACTGGTATCCAACAGCATCGTCGGAATCCAGAGCACGAATCCGACGCCGATCACGTCCCAGAAGTATTGTCCGACACTGTCGAGAATGTCTCGAAAGGTCAGTTGACGAACGCCCTTCACGGCCTGCTCGATGAGACTGAGCGTGGAACCGATCAATAATGCGTTGACCGCACCAAGGATGAACCCTCCGGCAATCCCAAGCGGTCGCGCAAGTCCGGCGGCAAGCCAAAAGGCGACCGCAAACGCGATCAAGGCGATGATGATGATCCAACCATGAATGAGGGAGCGTCCAGTGGCGCGCATCGCTTCCCGGTATAAGCGAAGGGTGGAGGAGAGAACGTCAGCCATGATTCAGACAGCCCTGCCGATGTGTTCATCGTGCAGACGAGGGAGCTCACGTCGATCCCTCGTAAGCACGATCATTTGTCAAAATTTGGACAATAGTCTGGAATGAACCCGTCGGTCAAGCGGGTGAGATTCAATTGATGCGTCGTCCTGGGCAGAGACGTTGCCTGATACCAACATGCCATGCTGAAAGAACCAATACGGTAAGTTCATACCCGGGATCAGTCGCCTTGAGGAATCGCGAGCAGTAATGGAAGACGATGGCTGGGGAGAACCCTTTCTCAACCTCGTTCCATCACCTGCTTCTGGAAGACCAGTGTCAGCGGAAGGTCGGCATCGGCGTTGACTTCATCTTATGAATGATTATGTCCCAACTGACGCCACCTGATCGAGGAGAACCATGCCATGGATATGAATCGGATGACCGTAAAACTTCAAGAAGGACTCCAAGAAGCATCCTCACAGGCGATGCGCAGGGGGCATCAGGGTATCGATGTCGAGCATCTCCTCCAAGCGTTACTCGAGCAGGACGGCGGAATCACATCCGCATTGCTTGAACAATCAGGAGTCTCGGCGTCAGCGGTCCGCCAGGGCGCCGAACTGGCGCTGGCCAAAATCCCCCAAATTCAAGGGCCAGGCGCGGCGCCTGGTCAGATTCACCTGACGCCCCGGTTGGCGAAGATCCTCACTCGTTCCGAAGACATTATGAAAGAACTCCGAGATGAGTATGTCAGCATCGAACACGTGCTCCTTGCCACGGTGGAAGAAGGCGGAATTTGGAGCCGGCTCAATGTGACGAAGGATACGTTGCTTGCAGCCCTTCAAAAGGTACGAGGCAATCAGCGCGTGACCAGCCAAGATCCGGAAGGCACCTATCAGTCTCTCGAAAAATACGGACGCGATCTTACTCGCCTGGCCGAACAGGGAAAACTCGACCCCGTGATCGGTCGCGATGAGGAAATCCGCCGGGTGATCCAGATCCTGTCACGCAGGACAAAGAATAATCCGGTGCTGATCGGTGAACCAGGGGTGGGCAAGACCGCCATCGTAGAGGGACTTGCGCAACGTATTGTGAAGGGAGATGTGCCGGAAGGCCTGAAGCAAAAACGCTTGATTGTCCTCGATATGGGTGCTCTGGTAGCCGGCGCGAAATTCCGAGGAGAATTTGAGGAACGGCTGAAAGCCGTCCTGAAGGAGGTGCAGGCGGCTCACGGGCAGATTCTTCTCTTTATTGACGAGTTACATACCGTCGTAGGGGCTGGCGCAGCGGAAGGAGCAATGGACGCAGCGAATCTCCTGAAGCCCATGCTGGCGAGGGGCGAACTCCACCTCATCGGTGCGACGACCCTGGATGAATACCGTAAACATATCGAAAAGGACGCGGCCCTCGAGCGGCGCTTTCAGACGGTCATGGTGGATCAGCCGTCTGTTGACGATACCATTTCGATCTTGCGCGGCCTCAAGGAAAAATATGAGGTTCATCATGGCGTGCGCATCAAGGATGGCGCACTGGTCGCGGCGGCCAAATTGTCACATCGCTATATTTCCGACCGATTTTTACCTGACAAGGCCATCGACCTTGTCGACGAATCGGCAGCCCGTCTGCGGACGGAGATCGATAGTATGCCGGCAGAATTGGACGAAGTGTCGCGAAAAGTCATGCAACTGGAGATTGAACGGGAAGCGCTCAAGAAGGAACGCGATGCGGCCAGCAAAGCGCGATTGGTAAGCATAGAAAAAGAATTGGCTGAAAAGAACAGCAGACTTCAGGTCCTCAGGGCACAGTGGGAGTCAGAAAAGGCCTCTGTCGCGAGATTACGCAAAACTCGTCAGCATATTGAGGAAGTCAAAGTCGAAATCGAACGGGCCGAACGTGCGTACGACCTCAATAAAGTCGCTCAGTTACGGTACGGTGAATTGCCTCGACTTGAGCAGGAACTGCAACAGGAGGTGCAACGTCTGGACAAAAAACAGGGCGAAAGCCGCCTGCTGAAGGAAGAGGTGGATGAGGACGACATTGCGGCCGTCGTCAGCCGCTGGACCGGTATTCCCGTAAGCCGGCTGGTCGAGGGAGAAATGGAAAAGCTCTTGAAGCTTGAGGACCTGCTGCACAAGCGAGTGGTCGGTCAGGACGAAGCGGTGACCGCGGTCGCTGACGCCGTCGTACGTGCCCGCTCCGGGATCAAGGACCCCAACCGTCCGATCGGTTCATTCCTCTTTCTTGGGCCGACCGGCGTGGGAAAAACCGAACTGGCCCGAGCATTGGCGGCGACCCTATTTGACGATGAGACCAATCTCATTCGCATCGACATGTCAGAGTATATGGAAAAGCACACTGTGGCCAGACTGATCGGAGCCCCCCCTGGTTACGTAGGGTACGAAGAGGGTGGACAACTAACCGAAGCCGTGCGTCGACACCCCTTTTCAGTCATCCTGTTTGATGAGATCGAAAAAGCCCACCATGATGTCTTCAACGTATTGCTCCAAGTGCTCGACGACGGCCGTCTCACCGACTCGCAAGGGCGGACAGTCGACTTCAAGAATATCGTGCTGATCATGACGTCCAACATCGGCAGCCAGCACATTATCGATTCGCAACAAGCGGGCGCAACGTACGAGCAGATGCGTGCTGTGGTGACCGGAGAACTCCGACAACACTTTCGTCCTGAGTTCCTCAATCGCGTCGACGAAATCGTGGTATTTCACCCGCTGTCGGAAGAGCATTTAGCGAAGATCGTCGACATTCAGCTCGGACGTTTACGGCAACGACTGGCCGAACGTCACATTACGCTCACCGTGACCCCGGTGGCCCTGAAAAACCTCGGCACGCGCGGATACGATCCCGCGTATGGAGCTCGTCCGTTAAAACGGCTAATTCAACAAGAGATCGAGACCCCGATTGCCCGACAGCTCATCAAGGGAGAATTACGCGACGGTGATATGGCGGCGGTTGACGTCAAGGATGGCCAAACAGTAGTCGTGCCTACTCTGCCGCCGTAGTCCGGACAGGACGGCAGATGAACAGCTGGATCGATTGATGACTTACCCGATTTGGACCGACCCGCCGTTTGCGTCGGTATCTCCCCCGCTCATCCGCCGTTTATCGAGTCGATAGTCGGTCGGCGTGACCTCCAGGACATGTCCTTTGATGGTGTGAAAGCTTCCTTGGCTAAATATGACACGCCCGCCGTCTTTCAATTCGAGCGCAAAGACGGTAGTCCCGGTCTCCCCATGTTTTAATGCGACGCTTTTCGACGTCTTTGATAGTTCATATGCACGACGTTCGTTGAAGGTGAGGTTGCTGTCCACCACTTTCGCCTTCATGCGGCCGGTCTCATCGAACAGCGCGAAATTGACCAGCAGCGATCCGGCCGTTTTTGGAATCGAGATCTCGAGTTGAGGTAAGCCTTCAATGTCGATGGTTCCGTTCACGTTGCGAAAGACATTCGAACCGATTTCAATATCCATACGATCATTCTCCTGTGGCAAATGGTCTTGGCTGCGGGCTACGATTTCTTAATCCGGTCTAGAATCAATGCGATACACCCTCCGAGGAGCCCTCCGCCCAAGATGGTGGTCATGAGTTCGACCAATTTCAATTCCCAGACCGACCCTTGCGCTTGCATCGCCTCTCGAATGCCGCCCTGCAGCAGGATGACGGCCAACGCCATCGTGGCGCCCACTAGAAACCACCACATGAACACCTTAGCCGTATGCATCATGTCGGCGGCCTAGAACTCAAGTGGTCGATCAAAGCCCCGGTACTGAATCGCTTCGGCCAGATGCGTTGCGGCGATCATGTCACAACCTGCCAAATCCGCGATGGTACGCGCCACTCGGACAATGCGTCCGTAAGCGCGCGCCGACAAGCTGAGGCGTGTCATTGCCTGTTCAAGAAGGTCGCGGCTGACCGAATCCAATGTGCAATATTTCTTGAGGAGTCGCGGACTCAGCTGCGAATTGGTGTAGATGCCATCTTTCTTGAACCGTTCGGTCTGGCGCGCGCGTGCCGCCATGACACGAGCCAGAATGAGCGCGGATGATTCGCCGGGAGACCGGTCCTCCCGTAATTCCCGAGGCGGCACAGCAGGGACGTCCAGGTGAAGATCCAGCCGATCCATCAACGGCCCTGACAGACGACCTCGATATCGTCGAATTTGGGCGGGAGAGCACATGCAATCTTTTGAGCGGTCCCCATAATAGCCGCAGGGACAGGGATTCATGGCAGCGACAAACATGAATCGAGCGGGATACCGAAGAGAGCCGCTGACTCTGGTCACCGTGACACTTCCTTGCTCCAATGGTTGTCGAAGCGAGTCAAGAACCGAGCGATTGAATTCGGCGGCCTCATCGAGAAACAGAACCCCGTTATGGGCGAACGACACTTCGCCGGGTTTAGGAATGGTTCCTCCTCCGATCAAACCAGCCTCGGAAATGGAATGGTGGGGAGCCCGGAACGGTCGAGCAGTCACCACAGGGTGGCCTCCTTCGAGCTGTCCTGCCACACTATAGATGCGGCTGGTTTCCAATGCTTCCTCCGTCCGGAATGGGGGGAGGATGGACGGTAGCCGTCGGGCCAACATGGTTTTTCCCGCTCCAGGGGGACCGACCATCAGCACATTATGCGCTCCCGCAGCGGCCACTTCGAAGGCACGTTTTGCAGAGTCCTGTCCGCAAATATCGACAAAGTCCTCTTCACATCCTGTATGAAACGAAAAATATGCCGCTCGATCCACTGCAGTGGGACCAATACATTGTGCCCCTCGCAGAAATTCAACAGCCTCGGGCAGTGTGTGGACCGGAAAGACCTCTGCACGCCCGGCAAGCGCGGCTTCAGTGGCATTTTCCACGGGCACGAGCAACCGGTGTGAGTTTAGACAGGCCATGCCGATCGAGAGCGCACCGCTGATCGGTTTGACCCGCCCATCCAAAGACAACTCCCCTGCGATCACGTCGTTTTTTACGGCTTCCACTGGTAGCACCTGTTCCGCAACCAGAATTGCCAAAGCAATCGCGAGGTCGAGTCCCGACCCCTCCTTTTTGACGCCCGCAGGGGCCAGGTTCACGGTAATTTTCTTGACCGGGAACTGAAAACCGCTGTTTTTCAGCGCGGCCCTGACCCGATCGCGACTTTCCCGAACTGTGGCATCGGGTAAGCCCACCACCGAAAATTGGGGAAGTCCTCCGGAGATGTCGACTTCCACCTCGATGAGATGTGCCTCCAACCCTACGAGCGCCGCGCTGAATACTTTTGCCAACATAGAGCCTTATGTCTGGGACGCTCGCCTGCGAGAAAACTCCTCAGTCGGAGCGGGATTATAGGCACGGGTCTCCGCGTTTTCAACCATTCAGCGCTCGTCGTTAGCAGGTCTCATGCACACAAGAGATCTCCTACAATTGTAGCGTGTACGAGCTCCTTTCTGTATAATGCCGCGCATGCGCCTCTGGAGTGATATCCCCCGGTGCATCTGTCCCTCACCGCCCTTCAATTGGTCTGGCGGCTTGCGGAAGCAACCTCCGGCACCATCCTTCATGACGTGTATCGTCTGGCTCTCCCTTTGGATGACATCCATAGAAATAGGATCGGGCTTGGCCGCGGTGAGCGACTCCGGATCATGGAGCCGAGCCGCTTCCGCTCCGACCGCGCGCACAGAAGTGACGACGGCAACTGTGTCCGGCAAGGTGTATGTGGTAGGTGGCTTCAGTGCCCCGAATCTGGCCAATATCCTCGACCTGACGATCACCGACAAGGTGGAGGAATATGACCCTTCCACTGATCGCTGGCAGACAAGGGGTGCGCTCCCTGCAAAGCTTCATCATGCCGCTGCGGTCGCCCTCGGGGAGCGTCTCTATGTGATTGGCGGATTTACGAAATCACTGCTTTCTATTTGGCAACCGGTCAACTCACTCTATGTGTATGAACCAAAAACGGATTCGTGGACGGAAGGCCCGCCGATGCCAACGGCGCGTGGAGCGCTTGCAGGCACTGCAATCGACGGTAAGATCATGGCCATCGGCGGATATGGAGAGTCTGAAAATAGCGGTGCCGTCGAACTTTATGACCCGGTTGCACAGAGATGGGATATCCTGCCCTCCATCCCGACTCCCCGCGACCATCTTGTTGCGGCGACGGTGCAAGGGCGGATCTATGTGATCGGTGGTCGTCTCGGGCGGGATTATCATCGGAACCTCTCGGTCGTTGACATGTTCAATCCTGTGACGAGGCAATGGACGAAGGCCGCTGATCTTCCGACCGGACGAAGCGGGATGACGGCCGCAGTGATCGATGACGTGATTTACGTGGTGGGCGGAGAAGCGCCCGGCGGCACGTTTTCTACGAACGAAGCCTACCAACCAGCGACCAATACATGGACCACAGCAGCTCCGATGCCTACAGGCCGGCACGGCTTAGGATCTGCCGTCGTCGGTCACGATATGTTCGTGGTGGCTGGAGGGCCGAAACCCGGTGGCTCATTCACTGATGCCAACGAAGTCTTTCGACCTTCGCGTCCTCAAACACCTTCATCCGCACACAAGGACACCGAACAGCGTCGTGCCAGCTCCAGCCATGTGGGGGCGGTGATGGCTATACTGGCGACGTTCGGCGACGCCGATGTACTGCCGCCGGAAAAATCCAGCCAAGCCAATATCATCATCAAGGCGTTGATTCAGTTTCAGTCTGCCTTTCTCAAAAGCCGTCATCCGGCCGTGCGGGAATTTTTCGCGGAAGCCCAGCGCGCGAAGTTTGGAACAAATGCTCGCGAAAGCTTCGCCGCATTTGAACAGACCGGCTGGACCTCGGTGACGTTGGAAGCCCTGGCTGATGAAAGCGGGAAAGTGGGTGACTGGGACACAAACGGTCTAAGCGAGGGGTTTCGCGAGTTCAATGTGGGCCGGCGTGACTTCGACCTCATTATTGATCTTTTTCAACAGGCGAAGATTAAGTTGCATGCGCGAGGCGAGAATGTCCACCGAGTCTATGCGGCCCGCCGACGCGACATGCCGGGTGCAACGTTCTAACTTGATGGAGCCGATCGAGCGTGATTGTGGGACAACGGCTTCGTCATTACAGGAGGAGCAGGGATGGCTACGAAGGCGTACATTCTCATCAAAGTAAAAGCGGGAAAAACCAAGTCCGTTTTGCAGTCTCTAAAGAGCATTTCGGGGGTCGAGCAGGCCAATCCCTGCTTCGGTCAGCCTGATATCTTCGTCTTCATCAATGTCGCTGATGAGCGATCCCTCTCCGACGTCGTGATCTCGAAAATTCATGCCATCGATGGTGTCGAGGAAACCGACACGCATATTGTCGCTGAAACCTAGCGGTGGAGCACCATCACGCGACCGCCGTTCTCCTGCGCCGATTGATAGCAGGCTTCGGCGATTTCCACGGCGCGCTGGCCATCAAGTCCGGAAATTGGAGCCCGACTACCTTCCCGGACCATTCGTGCGAATGAGCTAAGGGTGCTTACGATCGTCGGGCACGGATCCACCGTCCAAGCCCGAGGGGGCACTATGGCGGACACACACGAGAGTCGGTGAGTTTGCCAGTCTGCCTCCAATTGTCCACGTTCTCCGATCCATTCGACGCGGCCGACGCGGCCGGACGAGACCCGAGAAATGTCCAGCGTAGCGCAGCTGTCATCGCGCATCCGGAGCCATGCAAACACACGGGCTTCCGGCGCCGATGGCGGGACAGAATCCATCTGGCAGCGAACCTCGACTATTTCTTCCTCCGTGAGAAACCGAACGAGATCGAGCAGATGGATGCCAATCTCCAATAGCACTCCCCTCCCTTCAAACGCAGAGGTATGCTGAGGAACGGGGTTGGGTTCCATGCGTGAGGTCAAACTTACATAGCAGCGGGCCCCGACTTCAGGAATCGATTGCTTCAAGCTCACGATCGCGGAATTAAAGCGGAGCGTCTGGGCGGTCATGACCTGAATGTTGGCATCAGTGGCGGCACGAACGATGGCATCCGCGTCCGCCGCCGTCGTCGCGAGCGGCTTTTCAATCAGCACCGGTTTCTTTGCCTGTATCGCCGCAATGCAGACCTCGCGATTGAGCGACGGCGGCAGCACCACAATCACCGCGTCAATGCCGGGAGCCGTGACCAGTTCCCGGTAGTCGGCATAACGTGCAATCGAATCGGACACGTCAGGCTCAATCTTCCGCGTTGGATCCCGTCGGCAGATCGCCGTCAGCTTGAGTTCGGGAAGGTCGTGGAGGATGTGACGGATATAGCGACTTCCATGCCGGCCTACTCCGATGAGGCCGACCCGCAATGGAACTGTACTGTGAATAGCCATAATACGATGGCACTGTACCGATGGCCGGCAGACGGGTCAATAAGGAGAGCGGGTAATGCGCTCCGCTCGATTGACAATGGATTTCCGCGCTCCCTATAGTACATCCTTATCGAAGCGCAGGCAGCCATCATGGCTTGCTGGGCAGCCCCAAAAGGACAAGCCATTTATGACGACTCACGCCCCGCAGTTTTCTCTTGAACAGATTGGAACAGGTGCCTCTCGCTTTCCGAGCGGAGTGGCTATTCCAACCAACTCCGACGCAGCCGTCGATCCCTATATCCGGACCAGAATGTCCAAACACGTGCAGGTCGAGTGCATTCAATTCTGGCCGCAGGAAAAAGGCACGTATCCTGGCATCGTGTTGTTGCATGAATGGTGGGGTTTGAATTCACAAGTCAAGGATCTGGGAGCAAGGCTGGCCTGCGAAGGGTACGGGGTCATCATTCCGAATTTGTATGGCCGGTTAGGCGGGATGGTCACCGCCAACGCTGATGTGGCGGAAGCTCTCATGGGAAAGTGCGTCGAGTCTGACCTCATGCAAGACATCAATTCTTGCTGCGAATTTTTGAATACCAGGGAGTACATTAAACGCAACATTCATGGAGTCATCGGCTTCGGCATGGGAGGCTCTCTCGCCCTCCGGTTTGCCTGCCAGAGGAAACGGCTGCGGGCCGCCGTCGTGTTTTATGGCAAGGTAGGGAACTCACGGCCTCTGCTCAAGGATCTCTATTGCCCCGTTTTGTATCATCAGGCAGGGAAAGACACGTGGGCTGGATCTGAGGACGTTGAAGCTCTCAACTCGGCGGTCTCGCTGGGCAAACGAGTGGAGATCCGCACGTATCCGAATGTCTCCCATGCGTTCATGAACGAGACGAGACCTGCAGGCTATGACCAACCTGTCGCAATTGAAGCGTGGGATCAGAGCATGTCATTCTTCAAGAATTGTTTCCTGGGACTCTGATCCGTCCCTGGACTGGATGGTGCCTTCGATAGATCCCGCTTAGATCAACCCAGATGGGTACCTCTCATGCTTTGGCTCAGCGTGTGATCATCGCCTCTTATCTCGGTATTCTTTACATGCCGCTAATCTGGCTGGTATTTCTTGGTCTCACGTGGACGTCTCTGGAGCAGCGTGCCTCTGCCGACACGACTTCGCCGCACAATGGCACGGCAGCACCGGCTTTCGGCATCTTGCCGCCGGATTGGGACAACGTGCTGGCGTCCCTCTCGACCACGTTATCGAAACCGGCACCAGAAACTGATCCGTTGGTGTATTTCATCGAGCCTATCGGACCGGCTCTGGGACTCCGTGATGCAGCAGCGACGCTGGGAACAAAAAAACTCCCTGTAGTCCTGGCGGACGAATTGCTGGTTTCCGACTTGGCGGCAACAGCCCGGCATATGGTTCGCTCTATGGTCACATGGAATTTGGCCCGGGCGACCCTTCAACTATCCGAAAACCTGGGCGCTGCAGCCTCGGCTGAACTCTACAGCCAGATCGCAGATCAATCGGCCTGGCTAGCCGCAACGTCCGATGGCATGACGATGGTGCAATCCATAAACGAAATAGCTCAGGCCTTGGAATCTGGTGGCACGACGGAATCGGTCTCCCTCGATGAAACACGTTACCGTGCATATGCGACGCATCTGGATGCGAAATACCCATTATTGCCGGACGTGCCGGGGTCATGGCAGGCGGTCTTGGAGACACAGGGACTCGGAGGATGGAAACAGCGACTTGCCGATTCTCCTGATGGCATACAACTAGGCGATCACGAACAACCGGTGTTTGCAAACCGGTATCTGTCATCACGTCTTCGGCTTGTACTCAGACACAGGCTGCACCAGCATGGGAGTCAACTTGCTCTATCGGCCGGCGAAGCGGTGTCGAAAGACTGGTTTAGTCTCCGCCAGTGGAAAGATACCGTGCGACAACGCCGCGGGCGCACGAGGTTGTGCGGCTCATGGCAATGGACTATTCACAATCACCGGAATCACGGAGAACAGAAGCTGCTCGTCACCTTTCCACCAGCAGGAACCGCGCAAAGCAGCGGTGGCCCAGCCGAGATTGTCGTGTTGGGAGACGTGGTCTACTTGCGGTGGGAAGCAAGTGGAAGGGTTCAGGAAGACAGTCTTCTCCTTTCGAAAGAAGGTCAGCGCCTGGAAGGGACCTTTGTAAATAACGCCGGCGGATGGGGATCGATCACCGGCAAACGAACGGCCGCTTGCGAAAAGAAATAGCGAGCGACCAACCGATCCATGTTCACGACGCGGCCTTCTGCCGCCAGGCAGTCCATCCTAAGATGGCCCAGCCAATCAGGAAGGCAACGCCTCCCAACGGCGTGACTGCGCCAAATCCTTTCAGGCCGGTCCCGGCAACGATGTAAAGACTGCCGCTGAATAGAATGATGCCGAGACAAAACAACCATCCCGCCATCGAGACGCGAGAGGTCGGCAGGCGTGTCATCTGCCACGCCACTACAAACAATGCTAAGGCATGATACATTTGATACTTCGCAGCAGTTTCGTACACAATTAACATGGTAGGGTCGAGAATTGATTTTAGGGCATGGGCGCCGAACGCGCCAGCGGCAACAGAAAGAAACGCGAATAGGGAACCCAGCACGATAAATACGAACCCTTGCGTGCTCATCACTGTAGCAGCCTCCTATTCCGGAACCCGAACGCACGTGTCGCGATCCGCGACATTCTAGCATGGTTCGTTTCGGTGCTTGAGTTCAGATATGCCGCTTGAGTGTCCACGGTGCCTCCTAACAAATCCGGACACTGTGCAATTCTGCGAATGCGGGTATGATTTCACCCCGCATTTCCAACAACTTCCATTCAGTAAGACCGAATCATCCAAACCACGACGACCGCTATTCAGGCGTCATATGCACAAAGGGACTTTCTTCTTCGGCATCGCAATGATTTGGATTGCACTGGCGGTCGGCGAGTTGTACCGCATCCGAATTGAGTTGCCGCGCAGACCGGTTGTGGAATTAGCCATCGGGAGTCTGATGGTCGGCCTGACCGATTTGATCGGCGCCTTGGTCGTCGGTGCGATCGGATGGACATGCGTGTGGATCACCCGTTCGGTGCACGGCCGACCGATCGCCCTGGACCCGAAGCGAACCACGTTCGTCGTCACGCTTTTTGCCAGCGCGATCCTATTTGTGGTGAGGACGATCGAGCCGGCTGTCTTGGTCCAGCATCTCGTGGAGGCATTGGCGATTGTGGGTTTGGCCGCCTTGTCCTATCATGCGGGATCCCGTCAGTGGTTGGGGAGATGGTAAGGACCTCTGTGGTGATCGATACCCGCTCAAAAGGAGAGGGCAATGGATTTTCGCAAGCATCCTCGTTTTGAAGTCAATGTGCCGGTGGACTATTCCGGTGATGAGATTGCAGGAAAGGGGGCAGTAACAAATCTCTCTCTCGGAGGGTGTGCAATTTTCGGCGAGAGTGCCGTGCGAGTGGGCTCATTCGTAGAACTTACGCTTCGGATGCCGAATCCTCACGGAAAAGTGGTCATTCCACTGGCCGTCGTGCGCTACTGTGTCGGAACAAAATTTGGACTGGACTTTCTACAGATGCAGCCAGACCAGGAAATACAACTCCGGAAGTACTTCAAGTCTTTGTAGGAATCCGTGGCCTAGGTCCTCAATGGTGACACGAATCCACGCAACCTGTGAAATCCGACAGACGGAAGGGGCTAGCTGGCCTGTCGCATCGTATTCTTGAGGTGAGATTTCTTGATCGACATCATCCCCATGTGGGTTTCCGTCGGATGGTGGGGGGCCTGCCTCTTGTTCTTGAAGCGTGACTCAAACTGGTCGATGACTTGGATCGCTTCCTGCACTCGTCCCTGCCGTGCCAACAACTCGCTTAACCGAAAATAGGACGGCAGCACATATGGAAGATGGCGGACTTCCTTCGCCTGATCGATGATATAGCGATAGTTGGTAATGGAGGTGTCCGGGTTGACCTGTTCATAGTAAAAGGCTTCGAGCATGTGAACGGAAATACGATCGGTTGCTGCGCTGATACTGCGTTCCCACGGGCCATTAATCAGCGCTGCAATTTCCTGATCCGATAACTTTACCGACGATTGCCTTCGGCTCACACTCAACTGCTCCAATACCTGTCGGGCTTCCGGCCAGGATCCGTACAACCCAATCAACACACTGGTACATTCAGCCCCTGCCATGCAGGGGCCTTCACGCGCACTAAACTTCTTCTTCACCACGTCGCTTGGTAGGAACGAACGCCCATTCGATCCCCGACAGGACTCGCACGTCTGCTTGTCGTTTGCCACCAGATGAATATATAGACGAATTCCCGTGCGATCGAACACGTCGATCGCCAGAATACGCCCTTTCATGACTTGAATCTGGTGGTATTGCCAGATCATCAACAGGGCTAATACACCAAAAAGATAGGAGAGAAAATCTGGGAGCACCACGTCGGACAGCATGAACATCGCAAGTCCTTTCGGCACAAAGTCGACTATCCCGAGTATAACAACGTAGGAAGAGACCACCGAGGAGTTTATGAAATTCCGCACCCGGCTCGGCCGGCCCAAACAATGTAATTGCAAGTTTTGGTAGAATCAGAATTTTATGTTGCAAGCGAGTTTGATCTGGCCACCGCAAAGACCTTAGCGGTGACGGATGCCGAATGCGGCAAGACCGGTCTGTTCTGCATTTTACCTCCTGCGTCTGGACGGGAAGGCACACAGCCGGTCACGCTTCCGTCGGAACCAAGGCACGGGTCCTCTCTGTCGATGATCATGCCATGATGCGACCAGGGATTGCGTGCTATCCTGGCAGGCTATGAGGATCTTGAAGTGATGAGGAAAAACTAAGGACGATTTGGAAGCAGTTGCGCAAGCTCACTGCCTTACACCGAAAGTCATTGTCCCGAATATAAACTTACCCAAGCTCAATGACATTCAAGCAACATGGCGTATCCTGCAGGATCGGCCGGCCATCACGATCATCGACCTCTTAAAAAGCCGCTACACTGCAATTGCGAAGGCAATAGCCGAAAAGCTGGCAAATCATTCTCCAGCCCATAACGGAAAAAACCACCTGCCTGTTAAGCTGTTATCTGCCGTCCTTTTTTGTCCAGGGCGTGGCGTCTATGACTTTACGCCGCCTCTGGAATGGACTTCACAGGACCCGGTGTCGTGGTCGGTCGCTGACGGTTCGTCTCCATGACGGGATCTATGACATATCCACAATTCATGCACCGGTCGGCTTTCATCCACATTCCTTGTGTTTCTGCCAGATCGAGAAACAAATCCGATACCATGCAACCTTGGCAACGCGGACACATCATGAGGAGCCCTCCTTTGTTATGTGCAGCACTAGGAGAAGCATATCCTGCACGGCCTGTAGCGACAGACCTAAAGGCGGTACTCCCAAGGGGTGGGGGTACTGTCTCTCAATTTCCCTAGGTTGCAATGCATCCTTGCCAATTGGGAATGGACCATTGTCCTTTATTAGGCCACTTCTGAATGCCATGAACACTCCCTGCCTCGGAGGTACGCCAACGGAGTTATGGCGAGCGCTTCTGCGGCTGATAGTCTTCAAGCATCGAACATTCCACGGAGGCACTATGACAAACCGAGGCTTCGTGGGTTTACGAATCGATATCCGGTCGTTTGCCGGAGACATATCCAAACCTCGCGAGGTGCTCGGCTGTCTCAAGCCAGAAGAGTGCGAAGAGACGGAAAACGATGGTTGATTTAGAAAGGAATAGGAACCATGCGACATTTGAATTCGACTGTTCGCTCGCACGAAACCCTAGAGATCGTCAGCACCGGTGAAGGCCCGGAGTGCCCGCAGTTCGCATGTAACGGGAGGATGCAGACCAACCCTATGGGCAATATCGTGCCCCTCATCGGTCTGCAGCAAGTCTGTTGTACCCATTGCAATCATCAGGGAATGGTGTCCCGCGAAGGTGTTCGGTTGCTATTTCGTGGTGGGAATGAATATCTGTTCAGCTACGGTAACTCAGTCACGACACTCACTGTGGTGCTGGCGGCGCACGCGGTCGATGTGTTCGGAAGTCACGGGCTAGGTCCGGATATCCTGGCAAAGCGCGCTGCAGAGTGGGTATTGCTGAAAGGGCAATGTACAGGGACAGTGGACCTATCTCTGGAGAACCCGACCTTTGCAGAATTCTACCGACTCTACTGTGTGAAACAGGTTCGTTAAACTAAGGCTCCCACACGGCACCCCTGGCATGCGCGATGCCTTCAAAACCTACTCAAACTGTCAGGGAATCGCAACAATTTCGAGGACGCGGGAAGGATCAGGGAAAGGATCAAACATGATACGCGTTGATTGGTGCCGGAGACGGGAATCGAACCCGTACGGGCCTTGTGAGCCCGAGGGATTTTAAGTCCCTTGCGTCTGCCAATTCCGCCACTCCGGCGAGGACTGCCGCCGGAGCGAATCTAACACCAGGGTCTGATACGGTCAAGGCAGACAGCCTCACATGCAACCAGCCTGTGCCCTACTGGCAACAGGCTGTTGCCGTGCTCACCTGACAATTGCGAAACGACGTTTTGTATTGCGCTATTGTTACGCCGCTTTCGGAACTGAGCTCTCATCCTTCTTTTGGACGAAAGCTCTTCCGCGCTCGACCACATCATTAACTCCGGACGTAACCGCACGGCTGAAGCGAGTGGCCTGCACCTGGGCCCGTTTCGCATACCGGGCGACATCACGCCGGGTTTCCGACCCGGTTTTGGGAGCAAACAGTATTCCTAAACCGGCACCGAGAACGGCTCCTCCGACCAGAACTGCTGCAATCTTTGCTGCTTCACGGCCTGTGTTCGACATGGTTTCTCCCTCCCTTTAAGTTCTCGATTGTGAAAGGTTGCTCGGCGAGAGCTTACTGGTTACTACAGCATCAAACGTGCCACAACCGACCAGCACACAACTCCTCGGGAAACTCAATGATCAAGACAGGAGGTTAGATCGTTCTAATAAACGGTGCTGTTTTTTCTACAGAGAGAAGAGACAACCGTTTCACAAATTCTACATACGTGGTCAGGCAGCCGCACCCACCCCCTCCCCGCACCCATCAAGTGCACGGCAATCTTGCAAAGATGGCACCCCCTCACTTAATATCGGACACCCTTGGAGAACTGAATGCCGTTTTGGCGAGCCCTCCCCTACCCCAATATCGACCCTGTCTTTTTACGGATCGGCCCGCTGCAGTTCCGTTGGTACGGGCTGATGTACCTCATTAGCCTGACACTCGCCTATTTCATCCTTCAAGCACGTGTTAAAGCCAAACATCTGCCTTTAAGCAAGGACCAGGTGTACGACATGATTGTCTACGCCGCGGTCGGTGTATTTGTCGGTGGTCGGCTTGGATACGTGTTGTTTTACAATCTCGCGTACTATCTTGAAAATCCCTTCAAGATTCTGGCCGTGTGGGAAGGAGGTATGTCGTTTCATGGGGGTCTCCTCGGTACGATCCTCGCCTTGATCCTGTTCGCAAAGCGGCAGGGAGTCCCCGTCCTCACGATTGCTGATCTGGCTGCCGGTGTGACGCCTGTCGGTCTCGGCCTGGGGCGTATTGGTAACTTTATCAACGGAGAGTTATTTGGACGTCCGACCGATGTGCCATGGTGCATGGTGTTTCCGGCCGGCGGTCCGGCCTGTCGCCATCCGTCTCAGTTATATGAAGCGGGATTGGAGGGTGTACTTCTCTTCACAACGCTCTGGCTCATCGCCCGAACGCCTCATCCGCCTGGTGCGGTATTCTGGAGCTTTCTCTCGGGCTATGGATTATGCCGCTTCATCGTCGAATATTTTCGGGAACCAGACTCTCAGATCGGATTTATTTTCGGTTCATTTTCCATGGGTCAGATGCTGAGCTTTCCCATGGTGTTGATTGGTCTGTCCATGCTGATTGTGAGCTATCAGCGCCAGACCAGGACCAACCCCTAAACTCCCGCCAGCTCTGGATGCATCGAAAATCCCCCTGCTGACGCCGTTCAAGCGTTAAGCAAATGCCTCCTCTGCCATCTACCTGGCAGACGACGGGATGCCAATTCGTGACATTGCGCCCCGGCATTGTAAAGGGAGGCATTGCGGCATGAACGTGATGGGATTCGACCAGCAAGATCTTCCCAAGCATCGACCTATCGCAAACCTCACTGAGGATGATCGAGACCAACTAGCCCAATACTTGGAGAAAGTCTTTGTATTGCCACGAGAGGTCATTTACTGGACGGGTCGTCCGATCGATCATGTGTATTTTCCGCTATCGGCGGTGTTTTCCCTAGTGGGAACGACGAAGGAAGGCGACACGGTAGACATCGGTCAAGTTGGAGATGAGGGGATCGTCGGCGTCTCCGCGACGCTTGGCGCTCTTCAAGGTGATGGTCACACGACGACGAAGACATCTGTTCAAGTTCCTGGCGCCGCGCTGCGCCTTAAAGCCAAAGTGTTTGATGAAGAAATGGTCCGTAACCACTCATTGAATCGATGTGTTCGACGCTACCTTGGTGTCCTTTACGATCAGCTTATATTGGCCGTCACCTGCAACCGCCACCATTGGTTGGAACAGCGGTGCGCCAGGTGGTTGTTGGCGCTCAGGATCGGAGTCAGGCTGACGAGGTCCCCATCACACAGGAACATCTTGCAGATATGTTGGGGGTGCGCCGCCAGAGTGCAGAGCAGACCCTGGCCGCGCTTCGGGACAAAGAGATGAATGCCACGTCACGTGGCATTCTTGCCATCGAACAGCGTAAGAAGCTAGAGGCGGTCGCCTGCGAGTGCTATCACATTATTAAGCATCGCTTCGATACCTTTCTCGCATAGGTGCCCTGTCGTGGCCGCGACGGCGGAAATTCAGGTCACGTAGGAGAATCTGTCAGAGATCCTTGGCGTCCGCCGCCAAACCATCGACATCCTCCTGGGAACCCTCAGCGGAGAGGGGGTCATTGAGTCGGCCCGAGGGAGGTTGACGGTGAGAGACTGGAAAAGGCCTGGAAGCGAAGGCCTGCGAGTGCTATTGGAACGTCAGGCGGAAGTTCGATCAATTCCTGAATGAAATCGGCCTTGTAGGCACCCCCTTCAGTAGTTGATCATTGGAACCTGTCCCCATGTCGATCGAGCCTCTCGTTACAATCCACTTGCCCGAGATGATTCGAGCGCGAATCGTTCCCACCGTTCATTTAGGATTGGCATCCATATACGACTTTCTATCTAATTCCGCATCACCGTCGAACTTCCGGAGCGGTGGAGCATCCCAAATGACCTTGTTGCCGGGAGCCAGATTGGCTGCCTGGACATAGTGTCTTCGAGCCTCAGACTTTTCCCCGAGACGTTCGAGGGTCAACGCGAGATTGTAGTGCGCTTCCGCCAGCGCAGGGGCACGCTCGATCGCGGCTATGTAAGCACTTTTTGCATCAGTCCAGTTCTGCGCAGCGAAGTCGCGATTTCCCTGTTCGATCTGTTGTGCCACAGCGGCGGCAGTCCCTCCCGGGGCACTGAGCGGGGCCAGCGGCACTTTGGCGCTGCTGGTGCATCCACTTGCGACCAATAGCAAAAGGAAAGCGAGAGCCACGCGCATCATACCTCCTCCTTTCTCACATGGTCACGGCGAGTCCGTGACGCAAGAAGAGGAATTGAAATCCGGTGATCGTTTGTCCTAAAGACTGCGTGATCGCTTTGGCATACACCGTGGCCTGCTCGCGATACACCTCAGCCCGTTGCCCAACTTCGTCGCGTTCGAGGCGGTCGGTTTTATAATCGACGATCCACAAGTGCCCGTCAAGTCGGTACAGCAGATCAATGACGCCTTCCATGATCTGTTTTCCGTCATTCCATGGAACGATAAAAGGAACCTCTCGCCCGACGATGGTCGCATGCCGGAGCCGATCGTAATATGAGGATGAGAGGAAGGTGGAAAACATGGTGCGCAACTCCTCCTCTATGACCACTCGGTCGATCCTGGGATCTGCTTCGCACTCGTGCCGGCAGACTTTCGCAATACTATCCAAAAGGAATGCGGGATCGTCGCGAAAATTCCAATGTTGCAAGAGCCGATGCGCGAGTGTCCCGATCAATCGCCCATGGGCGGCGCCCTTTCCCCGAGTCTCCGAGAAGGGTTGCTCGGTGTTCCTTTTTGCAATGAGGCCGGAAGGAGAAATGGAGAGGGGAATTGACTGCACGGTGGACCAGAGTTGGTCACGGTGTTGCCAACGGGCCGGCTGAGGCAACGCTCCGGCAATTTCCAACGGCGGTGCCGAGACATGGGTGCACTCCCTCGGCATCGACTCCGCGTCCCTGATAATTGTCTGACTCACGGTTCCCATGCCGACTTGAATAAAGGGCATGTTCACGTCGCCGAGAGCAGGGCCGCTGGCTTCCGCCAGGAGATTCAATAGGGCCCCTGCAGTCCGTCGCTGTGAAAGTCCGCCCGATAGAATCAGTCGTTCCCTGGCTCTCGTCATCCCGACATACAACAGCCGCCGCCGCTCTGCCTCCTGCCGTACCCGTGATTTTTCCATGGCCAGCACCGCCCCCAGGCTGCATGACTGTCCGATGGAGAGTCCCAGTATCCCAGTCGACCAATCATGCAATACCACCGGTATATTCTGTCCTGCAGGAGGACCATCACCATGATGAAGGCCAGCCAGGACCACAATTGGAAACTCCAGCCCCTTCGCTTTGTGGATAGTTAAAATGCGCACCGCTCCTGGGGTTTCCTCCGCTAACGTGCTCTCGGTTTCTTCAGGTTGTTCGGAGACACGGGCGATCAACAGATCGACAAAGCCGGTGAAGGTCACTGCAGGCTTATCCGCCAGTTCAGCCGCAATCTGCCGGACTTTGAGCAAATTGGCGACGGCCTGTTCCCCATGCGACGATGCCGCTGCGAGTTCGAGAAGTGGTAACCGCTCGAAGAGCAGATCGATGATGTTGGAGAGCGGCAATCGGGGTGCATCTCGGTGGATGAGTCCGAGCATGAGATAGAGATGCCGCACGGCATCCGTCCGTGGGCTGTGCCACGACGCAAGTCGATCTGCTCGTCGATAGTCCAATGCCTGACGCTCGTGCAGGTCCAGGATATCCGCGTCTGGCAATCCGCCGAGCGCGGATCGCAGGATGCCCAGCAGAGCGATACTGTCATGCGGATTTTCGACGGCACGCAGCACATTGACCAGATCAATAACTTCCTGCCGCCGATAAAAATGCTTTTCCCCATCCATGATATAGGGGATGTGATGCCTCCGTAACGCTTCCAGATAACTCTCCGCCTGTGTCAATTTGCGAAACAGAATGGCGATGTCTCCGGGCTGAACGGCACCCGTTTGATTCGTCTCGGCGATCCCTGGTCCCCCAGCAAGAAGTGCTCTTGATCCAGCCGGCCAATTGCTCCGCTTCCAACCGCGTCGCTGCCGCCCCCTCCAACAACTCTCCCTCATCCTGACAGCCAGCGACCAGACGAACCGCGACACCCGGTTGTTTCATACGAGTAGAACGGTTCGGTTGCACGATCAGCGGGACATTCGACGGTTGAACGTTCGGTTCCGGTTGCAACAACCGGTCAAACACGCCGTTCACGGCGTTCAGCACCAGTTCATTGCTCCGAAAATTGGTCGAGAGCTCACAGATGAGCGCACCAGAGGATTCCAACCTAGCCACGACATGGTCGAACGCCTCGATATCCGCACGGCGAAACGCATAGATGGACTGCTTCGGATCTCCCACGATAAACAGTTTGCCCGGTTCTGGTTCGACGTTTCGCCATGAGGTCGCACGGTGCCCCATCTGCTCGGCCAGATAGAGCACGATTTCGTATTGCACCGGATCGGTATCCTGGAACTCATCGACCAGCAATGCACGATATTCGCGCTTCAGCCGGTCCCGTATCATTGGATGGGTGTGCACAAGGGCGCGAGCCCCAGCCAGAAGTCCATCGAAGGTCATCCAACCGGACTCGAGATAGGAGGCGCGGACATCCCGAAGAAACGGCGACAAGACCGTCATGAGTCCGTCGAACAACGAACCATCAACCTGTAAGGCATGCCGTGCGATGCGGACCAGCCCCTTTGCCTGCAAAAAGTCTTCATCGTTCCATCCGCCAACCGTGTCGCCCACCTCCTTGCGTAACGTATCCCGCTCTGCCTCGGAAATAGTCCCAAGACCGGCGACACCGTTTTGGACAAGACAACGAAAGACCTCGGCAGAAGCCGCCAGCATGGAGTCGATCTTTTTCGGGTTCGTCTGCTGATGCCGGCGCAACAACTGGTCCGCCTGATCCAGTTTGGCACGAAACCATTCCTGAAGAATCGGAGATACTGTCACCTGGCTAAGCTGCTGCTGCAACTCCTCCAACGGGAACAATTCGCTGCGCAACGCATAGGCCACGTTCTTCATGGTTTCCAGGCCGAAGGCATCGAGCAGCGGGCGCCATCGGTCATGGTGCGTGCCCGCGGGACCGAGTTCCTGGTCGAGCCACTTCTCCCACCATTCGGTAAAATGGCTTTCAAACACAGTTCCGTCCTCATCGGTCTGAAAATGAGGATCCACCCCGGCTTCGATGGGATACAACCGCAAGAGATGAGCGGCAAAGCTGTGAAGTGTGCCGATTTGCGCTTTCTCGAGATCACGAAGGGCCGTTTCGGCTCGTGCTGTGATTTGGCTGCCGGAGAGGCCGTATCGTTGCTGCAGATCAGAGAGGCGAACCGATCCGGAGGGACCGGTGGCATGCGGATCATGACTACTCGCCAGGATATTCCGAAGACCTTCCCGCAAACGGATCTTCATCTCCGTGGCCGCCTTGTTCGTGAAGGTCAAGGCGACAATGTGCAGCATCTGGAGGGGGTCCGGTTCCCGCATGAGGAGATGAAGCAGGCGATTGACCAACAACGTCGTCTTCCCCGTTCCCGCTCCGGCGATCACGATGACGTTGCGATCGAAGGTGGTGGCTGCGGCGATACGGCTCTCCTCATCGGGAATAGAACCTCGATCGGTCATGCGGGTTCCTTTTGTTTTCTCAGTAATCGAAGGGGTTTGGAGTCTGCATCGCGATGTGCGCGCCACCATGTCGGATGGTGGCGATATCGGCATGAGACCGCGTACTCGCAGTATGAGCAGTAGGAGTCCGGCAAAATGACGTGACGTCCTGATCGCATTCCGTCCAGTAAGGTCCGGATCGTGTCCATGAGTGGCTTGCCGGATGGTGAGGTCCAGACTGTTCGATCGAAGGATGCCCGTTCAACGATGGGATCCCCGTGGGGAACGAGAAAGACAAAATCCACTCGTTCGGGCCTGTCTTGACTGCCCGATCTTCGGCTTCCGATGAGGACCATGCAGGCATACAGGGCCGGCTGTAAACACTTGCCGCGCAGGGCTGCCTGCACGAGATTGCGGTCATCGGCATTGAGGTCCGAAGCATCACGGTACTTATAATCAATCACTCGGACTCTGCGTGTGGCCGAATGCCGGTCGACCCGATCCAAGCGACCATGGATGCGTAGGTCGGCCAACCAGGCTGTATCAAGCTGGGCGAGAGTCCCTTCCGCTTCCACCTCAAAGGCGATGGGAACAAATCCCTCCTGGAGATAATCCTGCTCGTCCAAGGCGACGACCGCCGTGACGAGTTTCCGCACCCTGTCTTTCGCAAGCTGCCAGAGGAGATGATAGCCGGTTCCGTGGGTTTCGCTGTACGCCGCAAAACTTTCAGCCACTCCCGTCGCAATGTGATCTTCCAGCATGCCGGGTAACAGGGTCTGTCCGGGCCAACCGTCCTGCGTCAATTGTTCGTAGACGGTCTTCAACGCGGCATGTGAAAGATGTCCGAAAGCCTGTGGCGGCAACATGAGTTGCGGCGAGTCCCTGACGGATTTCAGCCGAAGTATATGTGACACGAAATATTGAAAGGGACATCGCGCATAGGCTTCGAGTGAGGTTGGAGACACTCCGCGCTCCTCGAGACTGTGCCAACGAGTCGCCGACGGTCCGACCACGCCATCGTAGAGCCCCGACCCACCAGTCTCGCGTTCCATTTCGAGAAGCGCCTCCCGGCCGTTCGTAAAAAGGAGGGGATTCTGTCCCCGTGACAGGATCAGTTCGGTTGGGTCACGTCCCTGTAGGATAGTGACCGTCGCCAGTTCCTCCCTGGTCAGCCAGAGGGGACTATACAGCGGGAGCGCGAGCCGGTCCGACCATCGCCGGGGCACCACTACTTCATCTGGGATCCCGCCTGACCCTCCGTGGCCAGATCTATCGAGCAAGGCCGACGCGGCAAGCGGACGCCCGTCGGCATCCGCGCGTTGATAAGACAGATAGAGCCGCTGTTGCGCGGCCTGTTCGAGAAGCCGAAAGAGGAGCACTTCTTCGTCATAACCCTGAAGTTTTTCATCAAGTTTATAGCCCAATGTCTGGCTGAAGAATCGCCGGTGCCGGTCCCGCAAGAAGGCGTCCTCGTGAATAAATCGCGGGAACACCTTCTCATTCAGACCGATCACAAACAGGGCTCTAAAATCGATGCCTCGGGCAGCCATAGCATCCAAGACCTGCACTCCGCGATTGGTGAAGGGCGCGATCTCGCACATCGAGCGCTCAAGTACTTGCGTGAACGTTGTCGTCCATTCCTCCCAACCTACAGACAGGCCCAGTCGACCAAGCTGAGACATGTGAAGGAATGCTTGAGCGAGTGCGTCGTGGGACGTGCCCGGTGAGGTTCCATCGTGGTCGATCTCCAAGGACGGAAGGGAAAGCCCGGGAATCTCCATCCGACGCGCGGCGAGAGAGAGAAAGGCGGAAGTCAGTTCCTCGTACCCTCCTTCCGAGGGCAGCGACCGACAATCGTCAAAAAATCCTGAGACAGCGCGCCAGAATGCCCGAAGCTGAGCTGTGTCCACCGACAGAGGAGCAAGTTCTTCACGACTCCCACCATCTTCCTCGTCAGGGTCCGAGCCCCACGCATCGACTCTCGCGACTCGTGCAAGACGCTGCCAATCCTGGTCTCCCCTGACAATTCCCAGAGCACGGGCCGCAATCCGCCATTGGTCGGGACGGGGTTCGACATGACCGGTTTCCCGGCGCAACCGATAGTGAGGCGAACTCAATAGGTCAAGTACCGCGGATCGCGAGAACCCAGTGGCCAAAATCTCCGCAAGTTGGAGCAGGGTCTTGGCGACTGGTTCCCGCAACACAGGCACCGCGCCGCTGGAGACAAAGGGGATGCGATGCTGGTCAAAGATGCGACGGATCCCCTCCTGATAGACCATGAGACTTCGAGCCACCACCCCGATTTCATGGAATGCGTACCCATTCGTTTCGACAAGCGACAGAACCTCCTTACAGACGCAGATCAGCTCGTCGTCCGGGCCGGCGGTATTCAGCATCCGTGTGAGCGGCGTCCGGCGCGGGACTTTGGGGTTTTCTTCCGCAACGGCGTGCGCCGGAGGATCCGCGCCCCGCAACGGTTGCACATGCCGGTCGAAGAACCGTTGGGCAAAGATAAACTCCGGCCCGCTATCCAGCGGGAAGTAGAGCGAGACGGGGACATGGTGGATCAGCGCTTCCAGAAGCGTCAATTGAACCTGAGTGAGGTCATAGAACCCATAATAATAGAGAGCCGTCAGGCTGCGGAGAAAATCAGACGAGGGGACGAGATCGACAACTGCTGACGCTAGATCATCCGGGGACCCGACTTCCAAGATCTTCGATGACTCCTGCAACGCCGCGCACAACGTAAACAATCCGTTGAGCTTTGCGATCTCGTCCGCTTCCAGATGCTCCTGAAGCTCACCCCGAGATACGGATTCCACCGCATGGATGGCCAGGGAGGGATCGACCATGGCGTCCTTGATATCACGCACCGTCGCCCAGAGGGCGGCCCATATGCCTCGAGGCAGGGACGTGAGCGACCACGCCTCTCCATGTGGGAGGCGGCGATGGCCGAGTTGCTGCAATAACTTCTCGAAGAAGAGATCCGAGACGAGATCAACCCGCCTGCCTAATCCGCTCCCCCGGTGTCGACCCTCTTGATAGAGATGCAGCGCCAGTTGATGAAATGTGAAGATATAGACCCCGCTCAATGCGCAGCCATGATCAAGGCACAGCAATTGTTTCAAGTGGCGGCGGAGGTGGTTTGAAGGAACGATGATCGCGACCGGTGCGCCAGGGTCGTGTGATTTGTGCTGCTGGAGATCGCTGACGAGCCAGGTTTGGAGGGATGGATGAACCGGACCGGTGACGACGCGCAGCATTCAGAACGTGGTTGGTTGTTCGTGAGGCGTGAAGCGAAGATCACACGATATCATGTGCTGGTTCTCTCCATGTGCGCTTCACGAGATATGAGTGACGGACGACAGTGTTTACCCGGTTTCAGGGCCGAGAATCTCCCCGTTACAATCGACACAGGCCCAATCCCCGTCGATGAAGGCCATCGGTTCACCGCAGATCCCGCACTCCGGCGGGGGGCCCTTGTCGATGACAGGTAAAATCGGAAGCTCGATATCAAGTTCCTCTGGATCACTCACGAGGTGACTCCTTTATGTCTGTTGCGGCTTCATTTTGAGCTGCAGAGCCTTCTCGGCGCTCTGCCGGCTCGGTACCCCGACGAACGTCAAGCGCCCATCGATGATCGTCGCCGGAACCGCACGGACGGAATGACGATTCGCTAAATCCTGTCCATCCGTTGTGGTAATGTCGACTTCGCGATAACTAAAGCTATACTTTACGCGCAATTCCTTCCACAAACTCTTGGCCGATGGACAGGCGCCACATGACGGGGAATAAAGCAACGTGATATTGGCCATAGTCAACTCCTCGCAACAACAATGTGATGAATCTTAACACCGCTGGAAATGACCGTGCAAGCAACTCGCGGTCGGATCTAGCCGGCACCATGACGGGAGACTGGAATATACTTGCCCCTTGAACTCCGCGTCGAAGACGTAGAGGATGGCGTCATTCAGGAGAACGATCATGAGCATTCATCCACGTGCCGGACAAAAGGTGCCACCGGATCAACTGGTTGATGTCGAGCGACTCTGTCACGAATACAGAGCCACAATTCCCGATGCAGCCGATCCTCAACAGCGCGTCAGCTTTGGAACAAGCGGTCATCGTGGTTCAGCGTTCCGCGGATCGTTCAATGAAGCGCATATTCTAGCCATTACCCAGGCGATCTGTGACTATCGCCGGAAGGAGGGAATCGGGGGACCGCTGTTTCTCGGGAAAGACACGCATGCGCTGTCCGCCCCCGCATTCCGATCGACCCTTGAAGTGCTCGCCGGCAACGGGGTGCATGCACATATTGATCAGGCAGATGGATACACTCCCACTCCCGTCATCTCTCACGCGATTCTCACCTTTAATCGGAGCCGCACATCGGGCTTGGCGGACGGTATCGTCATCACTCCCTCGCACAATCCGCCCGAAGATGGCGGACTGAAATACAATCCTCCTCACGGCGGCCCTGCGGATACACAAGTAACCAAGGCCATCGAAGAACGGGCGAACGAACTGATCGCCGGAAAGTTTACCGGCGTCACTCGGCTACCGTATGAGCAGGCGATCAAGGCGTCCACGACTCAGCGCCACGATTACATGGGGAATTATGTGGCCGATTTGACCACCGTGGTCGATCTCGAGCGCATCAAGCAGGCCGGACTTCGCATCGGTGTCGATCCGCTCGGCGGCTCGGCCATTGCTTACTGGAAGCCTATCGCCGACCGTTACGGTTTGGATCTAGAGATTGTCAATCCCGCGGTTGATCCCACGTTCCGCTTCATGTCTCTCGATTGGGACGGCAAGATTCGCATGGATTGCTCCTCACCCTACGCAATGGCCTCCCTCATCGCGCTGAAAGACCGCTTCGACCTGGCCTTCGGGAATGATACCGATACGGATCGGCATGGTATCGTCACCCAGGCCGGGGGGCTGATGAGTCCAAATCACTTTTTGGCTGCGGCGATTGCGTATCTGTTTGCACATCGAACCGGCTGGCGGTCCGACGCCGGCGTGGGCAAAACCGTCGTGAGCAGCAGCATGATCGACCGGGTTGCCATCAAGCTCGGGCGCCGGCTCGTCGAAGTGCCCGTCGGCTTCAAATGGTTCGTGCCGGGCCTGCGTGACGGATCCTTGGGCTTCGGCGGGGAGGAAAGTGCCGGCGCTGCGTTCTTGCGGCAGGATGGGTCGGTGTGGGTGACGGATAAAGACGGCATCATTATGGATCTGCTGGCAGCAGAAATGATGGCGACGGCAGGCCGTGATCCGGCTGAGCTCTATCGGGATTTGACGAAGGAGTTGGGTGAACCGGTGTACGAACGGATTGACGCGCCGGCCGGTCGGGCACAAAAGGCGATCTTGCAAAAGTTGTCGCCGCAACAGGTATCCGGCAGCACCCTGGCCGGTGAACCGATCACAGCCATGCTCACAGAAGCGCCGGGCAATCATGCGGCGATCGGCGGTCTCAAAGTCATCACGGCCAATGGATGGTTTGCTGCCCGGCCGAGCGGGACCGAAGACGTGTACAAACTCTATGCAGAGAGTTTCAAGGGCCGGGAGCATCTGCGGCAGATCCAAGACGACGCGCAAGCGCTGATTACAAAAGTCTTCTCTTCCGTCCCGGCATGACAGACCGCGTTCCTGGGGCGGAACATTGAGGATAGACTATGCCGGGACACGTGACCAAAGTCTCGAGTCTGTGTGTCTTGCTCGCCATGGCAAGCTGTGCCGGACCCTCCACGGAACGACCGCGAATCAATTCCGTTCCGGTGGTGGATTGTTGCCGTGCGGCGTCAAGCGATGCTCAGCACGACGCCATCGTTCGCACCGCGGTGAAACTCGTGGGGGCACGAACCATTGAGAGTGGCGGCCGGCGCATCGCCTATGACTGCGCCGGCGTGACACGCACTGTGTATCTTGCGCATGGGATCGACCTGTACGACGGCGTCCATCAGAACAGCCAGGCCAATGGCGTGCGGCTCATCTTTGACCATGTGCGCGCGCGGCAGGATACATAGGGGGCCGGTGGTACAGGCCGGTGATCTGGTATTTTTTGACAATACCTGGGATGCCGATGGAGACGGCGTTGACAATGATCCACTCACGCATGTCGGCGTGGTGGAGAAGGTGGAATCGGACGGGACCATCGTCTTCATCAGTCGCGTCAGCGAGGCCATCGAACGCTACCGGATGAACCTCGCGTATCCGCAAACACATCGTCACGCAGACGGACGGATTTTAAACGACTACATGCGTCGCAAACGGTGGTCCGATGAGAAGGACACGAGATATCTGACCGGGGAACTATTCGCCGCATTCGGAACAAGACTTTCCTCGTGACGGTTGCGGGTGGCAGGTCCAGGATGACGGACGTACCGCGTAGGCCTCGCAAATGCCCGCTTTGCCGGAAATCATCAAAGTGGGAGGATAATCCCTATCGTCCTTTTTGCTCTGAGCGTTGCCAACTGATTGATCTTGGATCATGGGCGGCCGGCTGGTATCGTGTTCCCGGTCCACGTCTCACCATTGATCCAGATGAGCCAGATCCTTCGCACTCCGAATAAAGAATCCTCGTCCCGACTCTCCCCTTTTCTTGACATGTCGGCAATTCAGCTTGAGCTCTCTTTCTAGATTCTGATGGTCTGGTGTCTTTCTTCGACCATCACAATCCGGGAGGAGCCATGGCGGAACGGCGGCCTATTGCAACGATTGCTACAATGCGATGGCGAGAACCAAAGATGCTCAAGTCAAGGCAGCTGAGAGTGCGGGGAATGTTCCCATGACAAAACAGGGGTTTTGTGCCGACTGCGGCAAGAGCACGACGGTCGTGTACTACCAGGAAAAGAGTCCGTGGCGACGAAGGCAAATTTCCGCTATCCGTTTCGCAGGTCATGAACTTGATTGATCAAACGTTGAAGCTTATCGAGAGCATATCGACGTTGTGCGGACGTCATCGTGCGGTCGATTCGCGTGACCAATTGCTTGATGCCGTTCCGCCACTCTTCCAACGCCTGCAAATACCAGGCTGGAGCTGTCTGATCCTGCCGCACGAGGGCGGCGCGTAGTTCCTGCGTGGCCCCTTCCGATGTTCGAGGCTGCCTCAGCAATGTCAGCAACTCATGCTGCCGCTGCTCCCGATAGCGGAAGAATAGCGGTTGCGTATCGGGCAATGCCTGGCTCCATTCGCTGACTTGCACCCGTTGCTCTCGCGACACAGAGCCGGTCCAATCGGCCACCACCTCGAGGGTACTAGCCACCCGCTTTTTGATTCTCTCCGTCGGGGTAATCCGGGTGGCTGCCGTAGCCTTCTCATTTTCCTTCCGTAGCGCAGCTTCCAAATTCTTGGTCTGATTCTGATCCACGGACGCCAGAAACACGCCGCCGTCGACTACCAGTCGCTCAAATAGATCGTTGCGAAGCCGGTCGAATCCCGTATAAAACCAATCCACGTCTTCAGCGGTGATGCCCCGCTCGACCCGATGACGGATCTGCACCAGAAATGCCTCGTATTCCGGGAGCGCCTCCTGTCGATGTCGTGCCAGGATACTTTTGATCCGTTCGGCCAGGTCCTGCCGCTGCCCGCTGGTGAGATCAAAGTACTGATCGAGCTTGTGTACCATCAACCAGTCGGCGTGGCGATAGGCGAAGGAGAGGGCGCATCCTCCGATGCAGAGACAGGTGACAATTACAAGGAAAGGGAGAGACGTTCCTCTCCATGATCGACCAGGGCGGCTGCCCAGCGAGGGTGATGAAGGAGAAAGGCGATCAGCTCTCATGCAGGCATGAACCAGATATGGCGGGCGCCCACTGGAATCTGATAGGCACCCTGGGGACTCTAGGAACGAGGCCTTCGCGCTGGTCAACTTGCTAATCCGTTCGGTTATTTCATTATCTGGAGCGCGGGGCTCCGGGCGGAATCGACGGGGCCGATCCCGGTGGAGGCGCAGGACCATCCTTCGGAGGAGCCTCTTCGGAGTGAGGCCGTCCCTTTTCCGGATCGACCACCATTTCGGGATCGACATTCGGAGGTGGAATAGCCGATTTGGGGCTTGGTACAGTTTCAGGAACCTTCTGGATCCCCGGATCGATGCTGCTCGGGGGTGGTATCGGTGTGGGGGTCGTTGGAGGCATCGGTTCTCCGGGGCGACCCGGTACTGGTGGCCTAGGTTTCGGCGGTATGACATCAGCCGCCACGGCTCGACTCGATATACACATGATGCAGATAAGCAGCGTTGCTGCCCTGATGACGGCTATTTTCAAAACGCACCTCATGCTTCGATGGAATGGCAGACGATGATCTCTTAACTTAGCGCCCACTGGCTTGCCGAAGTACTAGGTCAATCCCTAGCGATTCGGGGTGACGAGGTAGGCATCGAGCCACAATTGCAGACGGACACCGCCAGGTACAGGTACGAACTGCTCGGGCGCTCTCACTGATAAACAGACAATGAACCCTCAGTACCCCAATCGCGCACGGATGGAATCCTGCTCAATGACTCCATGAAGGCATTGCGCGATCAGTTCATTCGCCGCCGGTGTGTAATGCCAGCCGGTTGTGAACAGTATCTGCCCCGAGGGCAGATGATCGAGACAGGGTAAGGCATTGACATAAGCCAGATCAGCATGGTCGAGAACCCGTATTCCGAAAAGATCGCTATCGTGGGGCCGCCCTCCCGCATCACGATAGTCGGTGAAGGATGGCAGGAATAGGATGAGGGGGATGGCACCATCCTCCTGAACTCGCCTGACGAATGTTTGCAATACTACCCGATTCAAGGCCAATGTCTCCTCATCCAACTCGGGTATCCTCCATGAGGGAGCCCAGGAGACGGCAAACCGGAGGAGATAAGACAATTGATAGAGATGCCAATTCCAATCCGAGGTCCGATAGGACCGATCATAGTCCACGAATGGAACATCTGCGATGCGGTGAGAGTGGAATAGGGTCTGGGGGTTGGGGAGAGGAAGATTGATCGGAATGAGACGGCCGTCCCGAATCGTCAAACGAGGCTTTGCCCCAGGCACGAGAGCACCGGCAAAGCCGACCTGGTAGTACACCATGGTGGTGCGCAGCACGTCGTGGCTGATAAGTGCCAGAATCACCACCTCGGGATGCCAGGCACGCACATCCCGCTCATACCGCAAATAGGCCTGATCGATCCCGTACCCTGGCACACCGAAATTCAGCACCTGAACAGCCGGGCCGAGTTTCTGCTCCAGCCGGTGTCCCCAGGAGTCTTCATAATTGACATCGGACGCGAAGACATAGGAGTCGCCCAGCAGGGCGATCGTGCGCGTTGCCCTTCCGGCGAGCGAGATATCTGGACCACTTGTGCGGAGTCCTTCACGGCTACTGTAATATGTTTCACCATGAGGGCCCGTGCCCTGCCGATTGCTGCCTACGGTCCAGCCCAACATGTCGTCGAATCTGAATACGCCATATCGGGAGGAGGATTGCTCCCAGAGGAGGCGCCTATTCGCCATGACCGCTGACCAGTCACGCGGCAGGAGAACCGTATCCATCACAGAAGGTCCCTCCGGCGTGCTCGTCGCGAGCAACCGGACAGCCCCTTCCGCGCAAAGGAACGTCACCAGCATCGGTGACGATGCCCAAAGCTACAGTCAGATTGAAGGCCCGATGGTCGGTTTCAGGAAGCCTGTATGACCGGATGATTCGAAACACAACGACCAGAAAAACCACTAGCGAGATCATCAGAAAGATCGCCGGTCCACTCGTGATGACGGCTACCAAACCTGGTTGCCGTTCGACCCGATAGAAGGCGACGAACGCGCAGATCATTGCCAGAATCCCGGCAGAGACCGTCATCAGCAGCTTGGAGTCGGTATGTACCTCACCTGACGTCATGATTCGGCGGGTCCCCTACGAATGTGCCCGCATCATCCTACTCTGAAGATTCTTCCCGCGTCTGCTTCTTGGAATGAAGGGTGCAGGGTGTCGAGTTCGTCAATCGGGGGCTACCGACGAGGTGCAATCTGTCTGGAGCAGGCTGCAAATGAACGCCCACAGATCGGCAGGAATGCTTTGGCTGCGGGGCGAGGTACCGAACAGTTGGAAGCGTCAATGATGAAAATTAACGCAATTTTTACGGTCTAATCCTGTTCCTTATAGTATAAAGGCAAGTCTAGGCGGTTGATCACGACGGGAGCGTCATGGCGGCCTCCCCCGCAATGGGCGAATGCTCGGGAGTCCGACAATGGCGGCGCCTCCCCAAAAGTGTGCATCCCTCCGCTGGTTGCTGTTATTTCTCGTTTGCTGTACTGCCGGTTTCAGTCCGGCGATAGCATTCGCCGTTCGTCCCTTCGTCACGGATGATGCTCGTATCGTCTATAAGGGGCAACTTGAAACTGAGTCGTATGCCGGGCTGACGTTGACTCCCCACGACAAGCCCACCGTTGAAGCCCGCGCCCTTCAAGGCATGTCCCTGACTGATCGCCTGGAAATCATCGCTGGAGGTTTTGGGTTTACGTATCAAGCGAATCAGGCCCGTCCGTTGGATCTGCTTCTCCAGCCGAAGTATGTCTTATATCGATCGTTCGGCGCCATCCCGTCTGTTTCGGTGGCTGCGGCGTCCTTGTTTCCGCTGAGTGGCAACCGTCAACAGTGGAACTCTTATGCGATGGCCCATGTGAGTTGGTTTCTATTCACTCCCGAAGACAGCACCGATCCCTATGACAACGGATTGGCAGTTCATATTAATTTGGGAACCAAATCACAGTACGATGCGGGGCCTGCGACTTATCGCAGCAAATTCTATTGGGCTGCGGGCTTTGAAGTGATCACGCCGTTTTCCCGGGAGATCCGTTTTTTGGGTGAGGTTTTCAACGGGGATCCGTTCACCTACGAGGAGAAATTTCCCGCGTATCAAACGGGATTCCGATGGTACAGAACAGCCAATACCCAGATGGACCTCGTATTTCGAGGCGTCCGCGATGGGTCAGAACAGACACGCCTATCCTCAGGGGCCGAAGTCGGACCAGGCTGGAATTATACGATCCAAGTAGGGTTTCGAGCCCTATTCGATGTGTTTCGGTAAGCGTTACGTTGAGGCATACCTATGCGATGGACGAAAGGACTGTTAATCGCGAGCCATATTGGGATGCTAGGTTTGATCGGAGTGGGATGCGGCCTGGATGGCGTCAGAGGCCAACTTATCCAAATCGACGGTAATTATTTCGTGCTAAGAGAGCCGAGTGGAAATGAGCGTAAATTGTATGTGGATGGCCACACACATAAAGATCCTGTGCAACCGGGTGATGATGTTCAGGTCTACATCACCAAGGAAGGGTACGCGGAATTCATTCAGCGGCTGGAAAAATAATAGTGATTTCCGAAAACCAAGCGCCTAGGTATGCGCATGAAGAGAAGAGATGTCAAGAAAAGATTCGGCTCTTTGAACTGCACGGTGGGACAACCGATCAGATAGGGCTGCAGTAGCTCTGTCTGTGAGGCGTGATCAGGTGTCGAAGGATGAGCGCGAATCATGGTTCAGCTTACGGCTCTCGGATACCGGATGGGGTGGGCAATCGTACCTGCTCGTGTTGATCCCGATGGCCATGTCCCGCCAGCCAAGCCGGCAGCAGGGCCTGCATCGGGCCGATCCAAGAAGCCTGTTCAACCGTGAGTACGCGTGTCGCTTTTCGTTGAGTCTGCTCCAACCGAACACAGGATTCGTCGATGATGTTCTGAGCAAAACGCACCTGCGTGTGGTTGAGACAAGGTTTGTGACGCAGCGCAAGCAGGGTGGCACCACAGTGATTGATCAGCTGTGTTTCTTCCGGACTCAGCAAGTCAGCCTGCACCCAAAGAAATTGCAACGGTTCGAACGCCTCCTTCTGTCCTGGCTCGAGCGGGCGACTCCGCACCACGATGACCTCGCGGAGAGAGAGAAGGTGGCCAAGAAGCTGTGCGCGCAAGACAATGGCTTTCTGCCGGCGGAGAGCACGTTCATGGTTGAGGAATGTCACCGTCACCCAAAGCGCCGTCCCGGCGGCGAAAAATGTCGCGAGGGCAAGCAGCATGATGAAGTTATTCATGATGACTCCAGAAATGTAGCAACGACGCTCAATTGCGTAGTGCCATGTCGCTTCTTCCTATCACAATTGGCGTAGCCTGACGAGAGGATTGCAGGAAAAGTGAGACCCATTTCCAGTCAAGCTCATGATCCTGCCAAAACCAGCGCTCTATTCAATCAAATCCAATGAGACATTTTTGTACGCGCCTCCGGTACCGGCTTTGCTATGTCATCGTGCAACACCGTGAAACGCACTTGGCCGATCTTGCGAGGTACGTATATGGTTCCCTTGTCCAGCCGTCTCGCATTGTTACTCATGACAATGGGTCTGACTTGCCGGCCCGAAACAATTTTGGCGCAACGCCTTCCCGCCGAGCCCGCTGAAGAGTTTCTCATGAAGGAGGATGTCAACATCGTTACCGGTCTGTACAGATCGTGGCCTTAGTCCAACCAATCCTTCTCTTTCAGCTTACGCGGTAGGTACTTCTTGGTGAGATACTGGAAATCTTTATTCGCGAGGGCATCCAGCTCGTACTTGAGCCCATTGGTCAGCATCCGTTTGATTTCCTGCTGCCAAGCCGGTTTCTGGAACCATGTGTAGTTGATCAGTTCCTTCGCGCGGGTGATGTCCTTCTCGTTGAGCTTGATGCCCACGTTGCGGGGCAGTCCATACCGTTCGGGATCGGCGCTTGACAGACCGATGAACTTGGCCTTCGGAATCGCCATGCGCTGGCTTTCAAAGGCCAGGTTAATCGAGCCCTGCTTGACCACCGAATAGATGTAGTATCCCCATGGATCGTTGTCGACGAGCACGTAGACCGGGAGTTTGAACTCTTCATGCAGCCGTCGGGCCAGCCGTCGGACGCCGCGCGGTGGTTGACCGTTGCCGGTCAGGAGCACACAGTTGTAGCGTCGCCAGAACTTATCTTCCGACAGCCGGTTCCATTGCGTGCCTTTCTCCACCAGCAGCAGGAAGTCCGCCGTGCAGCGACGGATCTCGACATACTCCGGTTCAACGATCGACGGGACCGAATACCCGCCCTTTCCCAGTTTGGCACAGTCCACCCGGTCGCCGTCGTCTCCCAGCACCAGCGGCCCGACCACGCTGCCGCCGTTCTCGGCCCGCACGTGCAGTTCCTCACGCAGGGCCGCCAGTGAGACTTCCAAATCCTCGATGACGGGATCGGATTCATCTTGGGTATCGAAGGTGTTTTCGTGCGAATGTTGAATCGTATGCTTGGTTCGGTAATAGATTTCTCTGAGGGACGTGGTGAGGTCTGCACGCTGCAGTTCCGATAGGGCATCGGCGACCAAGATCGTCTGCATGAATTTTTTCGCCATGCCGACGTTGAAAAATGAGCGCGCCTGCTTCTTGCCGCCCATTTCGATCATGCCCTTGCGTTCGTTGAACGACACATTCGAGAGGGCGCGAATTGGAATGGCCAAAGTCGGGTCTTTGGCTCGATCGGCCGCCGCGATGACCAGATCTGCCAAGCCGACCAATTTTTTCTCCACTGCACCGTTCTTCTTAGGTTTTGTCTTCGCCATAACCTAACCTATGCTTTCTTGCCGGTGACGGATCGTGACGGGGTCTTCCTCGCAGGTCGAGCGGGTCGTTCCGTGAGATTCTTCGATGAAGGTCCCTTCGCGGAGAATAGGGGCAGTTGATCTGCCTTACCCGTAGATTTCCTTACCCCTGTCCCCTGCCGGGTTCGTTTATCGCCGCGAGACTTGGTCACCTTCTCAGGTTTCTTCGGCGCCTCGTGGTCAAGCAAGTCGGTCTGTGATGCGACGACCGCCGGAGCAGCCTTGCGTCCAACCGACGCATCAACCTCACTGGCCACCGGGACCTCTCCCTCAATTCCGTCGGGAGTCACGATGATCGAGTTCGGCAATCCTTCGGGACCGGCGCCGGTTTTTCCCAACACTTCGTCCGTCTTCATGCCGCCGGTCCGCGTGGCCGCGATTTTCTGGAGCTGCGCCTTTAACTTTTCTTTCGCCAGTTTGCCGCCTTTCAAGTGATGGCAGGCTTCAACCACTTCTTCGATATACAGTTCAAAGATATTGCGGCGGCGATACTCGCTCTCCGCCCGTTGCTGCCTTCGCAAAAAGACCCCCAGCCGCCTGCCGCATTCCCGCAACGCCAGCGTGATCTCCTTGTGAATTTCGTCGTACTCCGCAATAGCTTCCTTGCTCTCGCTCGTGAACGGCACCCACACCGAAGCCATGTGCACGAAAATCACCATGGGCCCTGCCGGCAACGCGCCCCGGGATTGCGTGATTCCATAGTTGCGCCAGGTCGTGTCGAGCACCGCTTTGAACGTCGCGCAACCGGATTGCTGGTAGAGCAAGGGCACACGGTTCGCGTAGCGAATCACGCGCGCGAGTTCGGAGTCCCCCTCCTCCCGCTCTCCTTCGGCCAGCGGTACCGTCGGCTGTTGAGTTTTTTCGCCTTCTTCCGGTCTGTTGCCATATGCCAGTCCCGCTTCTATGACGAAGGGATTGCCGCGATAGACAGCAGGTGGACGGCTGACCGCCGTGTAGAACTCGCCTTTGATCTGCTTATAGAGACCGGAGAGCATCGCCTTCTCGCCGATCGGCGAGAGACAATTGGTCGGCGGCGCCATGATCTTCGTCGATTGAATCGTCTGATAGAGGGTCTCGGCGATGGAGCCGTGAATCGTCCTGGGCCGGGCATTCGCCGACACCTTGGCCGCCTTGCAGATCTCTGCTGCGAGCGCCGGCGAGACCCGGCAAAAATCTCCGGACAGAAATCCAGCGACCGTCTGGCTCTTGGTGTCATGCATCATCTTGAGCATCATGCCGAACTCGATGCCATAGGGATGGGGCTTGATCTCGCGAGGCGCCGGCGGTAACTCGTGATACGTGCGAGGAAACTCCTTCGTTTCGCCTTCGGGCGTCTTATAGGCGAGCTTCACGTGCGGATTGGCGATCGAGGTCTGTTCGAGATATTCATCGACCGATGCGCGCCCCTTCTGATAGCGACCGTCGACTTCGATGGCGACTTGAGTGCCGCGTGGTTGCCCCCAGTCGATCTGCTTGTTTTCATGAACCAGCGGTTCGTTTTTCTTCGTATCGATCTGGACTTCGAAATAGTGCGCCGACGCCCGGGGGCCGATGCGGGAGATGATCTTCACCGGCTTTCCGGTCGTCAACTGGCCATACATGCCGGCCGCCGAAATGCCGATGCCCTGCTGGCCGCGGCTCATCCGCAGGCGATGAAACTTCGATCCATAGAGAAGCTTCGCAAAGATACGGGGAATCTGTTGACGAACAATGCCCGGGCCGTTGTCTGTCACCGTGATGCAGAATCGGGTTGCTTGACGCGGTGCAGGTGGCGGTCCTCCATTCGCTACGACCTCCAACTGCACAGTAACATCGGGGAGAATGCCGGCTTCTTCGCAGGCATCCAACGCGTTGTCCACCGCTTCCTTCACGCAGGTCAGGAGCGCCTTGCGCGGGTTGTCGAAGCCGAGGAGATGCCGGTTCTTCGTGAAGAATTCAGACACGGAAATCTCCCGTTGACGCGCCCCCATTTCCACTGCCGTGACCGCCCGCTCTGGACGGGCGCCACGGCCGGCAGCTTTAGGAGACGCGAGTGGTTCAGCAGGAGAATTGGATGGAGACGCGGATGCGGGCGATGGGGCTGCTTTCTTCTTGGCCATTCATCCTCTCACATAGGAGACACATAGATGCTCCGTCTGACCGATAACTGGAGATCACCGACGATGTTCTTCTCGCGAACGTCCGGCAAGGATGTCGCGAGGAGTTCTCTCGTCATTTAACACAGATCGCGGTACGGAGCAAATGTGTCATCGGTTATTACCTGTGAAATCGCGAGAGATGAAGGGGGAAGACGCGGCGAGATTCCGCTGGTGCTGAACAGACCACGGCACGGTCGAGTCGATGCCATGGACCGGATACGTCACCGAGGCGCGGAATTGAGATAGAGCACGGCGTCCCCCGTGAATGGGACGATGAAAGACATTCGCCCGCCCGGCAGGTTCTTGTCTTGGACGTGTGCGTTGCCCAAACGCGGATTAAACCATTCCACGCGATAGTGGCCGGAATACCCTTCGAGATCGACCTCCACCGTCGGAGGAGTCTCCACTGCGCCGGGGGAAGGGACATAGATCAGGTAAGCCTGTCCCGGATAGGCCAAGCAATATCGAGTCGAACATAATTCGTTCCGGGGTGTCATGGTCTTGAGTGGCATTCGATCCGCATAGTGCTTTGTCTGGGCGAGTGACGCAAGAACCTCCTCGCGAGTGTCTTTCGCCTGCTCGTAAAATTGGGGGAACGCCAGAAAATCGTAAGGATCCATATAGATCGGATTGAGTCCCCGCACAAGGCTTTTCCACACCCACTCCCGGGTCCCTCCAATGCCCCAGAGATGATCCGTGTCATTGATGACGACCTTGCGCCCGTCGTTGGGAGGCGGATCATCTAGATAGGCATACCCGGACACGTTGGGGGCCGGGAGGATCGGTGAGACTGCCTCCGCCTGAGATGCCCACAGGTCCCCTTCGCTGCTTCCCGACGGCCCGCTGAACAGCACCGGATGCTGTGCAGGTTTGGTCCGCTCATAGTCGTGAATGAGCTGGATCAGATGCTCCTGCCATGGAACCGATGCAGGCGTACTCTCATTGGCAATTTCATAGATCACATTGTCGTAAGGGTTCAGGACGTCGACGACGTGCCGAACAAAGCGATTCTGCCATTCCGTAATTCTCACGTCACTCAGGGAATGGGTCTCGCTGCCATCCCCGTTCCCGTCTGGGTCCCCGTCTACCTCATTGATGTTGTTTGCCTTGTTGAATGGATGGTACGGCCAGGGATCCTCGGGGCGAGAGGGGTCCTTGCGCTCGATCCCCCAGCCTTGAAACAACATCACGCCCACATACATTCCGCGCGCGCCGGCCTCCCGCACCCTTGCAGACAACCTGTCGAAAAACACCGGATTGAAACGGCTCAGGTCGAACTTCGGCCTTCCATCCAGGGCGAGACCAGGCCCTGTCCTTACATAGGGTAATGGTTCCCACAGCGCTTCTTCCTGACGCCAGAGCCGGATAAAGTTGAGATGATATCGCTCTAGAAAATCCAGGTAACCTGCATAGTCGAAGACCGGCACGTTCTTCCTCGGCACCATGTCCTGCAAATTGGTCCAGGTATGGGCCCCGACGAGATACACGACGTTGCCCGCACCATCGGAAAAGTAGCGGGGATTGACGGGACCAACTTGAAGCGGCCCTGCGGCCGGACCTTGAGAAATCTTCACTCCGCTGCAGGCGAAGATGCTCAACGAGATCACGATGGCTGCGATTCCTTCATACACAGTCGCGAGACGCATACGTGTACGCACGAACCTGTTCGACAGGAGAGTTGGCGTATTCGTCGCTGATCGTTCGTCGCTCATATCTCGTGTAGTGTCGCTCGTGAAGGAATTTTTGAATTACAGTAACACTGCCGTCAGAAGCGCACGCCCAAATAGAAGCCCGGCATGAGGTTCGTGTGGAGATCGACCTCACGCCCGTTTGTACGAACCGTCTCGCCCAGCGAGGTGAAGTTCAAGAGCACATCAGCCGTCACCGCGAGCCTCGGCGTTATCGCATAGTCCAGCCCGATGCCGATGGGAATCAGGAACGACCCATAGGTATTCGCGGTCTGGCTGTCGGTATCTTTGATACCGGCGCTGATAAAGCCGAATCCTCCTTGGAGCACCAATTTGAGCCGGGTGTCTGCGTTGGGCAGGTTCCACCAACCTTTGGCCTGGACCGATAACCCGAACATGAAATCATTTCCAATCCCGGCATACTGGGCCAACGGTCCCACCGAAAGGCGTGGCGTCATGAAATAATCGGCATGTCCGTTCATGGCAAACTCCGCGATTCCATCAGGTGTACTGCCCAGGAAGCCGAGGCCTCCTCCGCCCGACCATTGTCCGACGGCAAGATCGGCCACATCCGCCCTACAAACAATCGGCACGATTGTGCCCAGCAGTGACAACACAGCGCACATCAAAAGGAGGATGCCGAGATGGGACCTGCGTGCCATGGTCTTCGGCTCGACGTCTTTCGTCGCTCGTATCTCGTCGTGTTGGAGAAAAGAGCGAATGGCTTATTGCGCATGGCACAAGCAAGGGAACCTCTTTGTTCCTGCTATCAGCCATAAGCCATCAGCTCTTGTTCTATGCTCCTCCCGGGTCTCGCTTCACGGTGTTAGCGCCTCGTCATGGTGAAGCTGTGGAGCCAGGCCAGCTCGGTCCGGACATCCGCTCCGATAGGACAATACACCGGAGCCGAGGTATTATTGCTCTCGACTCGAACCGTCAATGTCCCGCCTTCGACCTCCACCACCCCGAGATGTTCGTAGCGATCGATTACGCAGGTCTCAATCCGGCTGTTCCGATCAGCGGCAATGGTCCTGGCCACCACAGGCTCTTGAAGTGTGACGAGATCGTTGGGACGGAAGGTAGGCTGTTCCCGCAATTTCCATGGCGATCATGATGGCCGATCCCACCACGATCACGCAGAGAGCGACGAGTATGAGAAAGCCGCGCCGGGGATAACGGATCCTCACCCAGCGGACAAAACTCAACACTCCCATCACCAACAACAGGCCGACGAAGCCGAACACCAGGAAGATCAGCGCGGCGCGAACATTCATTGGGTTTCACGGACGGCCACGAGTTCGAGTCTGTAGGATGTGAGGCGCATCATCACATGGACAACAGCGGCTGCATCACTCAAGTGCCGACCATAGGCTGGAATCGTTTAAAGCGGCTTGAATTGCCGGGTGGTCGCCGTTACGTCTTTGGTTTGACGCAGTCAGCTCCACCGCGCTCGGAGCACAAACGGTAACGGGTCATGTCCGTCCAGATCTCCAACATTTTATAGACGTCGTCCCATGAGTTGAATGAGTCCGCATCAAGGCGCTTGTTGCCCACCCGTCGATCCGCCGCAGCTCCGAGAATCTCGCCGGTCTGCGCATCGGAAATTTTCACTTCGATGCTCGCATCGCCCACGAACAGCGGCTTCCCGGTTCCCAGGTTCTTGAGCAAGGAGCCGAGCGCCAGCGCGTTCATTGGTGCGGGGATCGTGGAGACGGCACGTAACACTACATAGGCCGGATCGGCTCTCGTGATCGCCGCCTGAATGCGCAACGTGCCGGGTCCAGGCTCTGCCACCATGTCGTAATCCTTCGACAGGCTGAGATAGACCAGGCTATAGAGGAGATCCGCGACATGCTGGGCTTCCTTCTGCCGTTTCGCATCGGTCGTTGGAGGTCCCCAGATCTCCGCATGATCCAATAATACATGTGTATAGGTTCCGCGGGGAATGCCAGCAACCTTCACACTCTTGTAGTTCAACAGGGCTTCGCCGTCCACACCCTTCCGCATCATGGGGTACAGGTCACCGAGAAAGCCCGAGGTCTCTACGGACCGAGCCTGTTTCGTCGGAGCACACCCGACGAGACCCACGAGCAGACTCAGAACGGTGATGGCCACGGACCGACGCAGAGGGAGACCTTCCGAATCTTTCTTGACCTTCAACTGCGGTCCCCCCCTCCGACGCGTGAAGGGATGTCGCCGACCGACGTCACTACGTAGACGCCGTCCTTCGTCGTCAACGAAGTGAGGCTAATCGTGAGGGCAAACTCCGACCCGTCTTTCCGCATGCCGATGAGGTCCCGGCGGCTGCTTGTGGGTCCGCCGCCGGGATGGGACAACAAAACGGAGCGGTGATCAGACTGCTGATGACGGTACCGTTCGGGAACGAGCCGATCGATCGATTGCCCGAGCAATTCGTATCGACCGTAGCCGAATTGCCGGGCGAAGGGAGGATTCACGAGAAGGATGATTCCGACGGCATTTACCATGACCATACCGTTCGGCGCGGACTCTACCATGACGCGCAGACGTTCCTCGCTTTCGCGCAGGGCCTCTTCCGTCTGTTTCCGTTCCGTGATGTCTTGGGCAAACACGAGGACGCCAAGCACGTTCCCTTGGGGATCGCAGTACGGGACCTTGTCGGTCTGGACCCAGCGTTTCTCGCCGGACCCGATCTGATAAAGTTCGACAATCCCGAGTTTCGGCTGCCGGGAGGCGATCACCTCCAAGTCATCCCGATGATACTTCTCGGCTTCCTCCGGATAGAACTCGGAGGTGGACCGACCTTCGACATCGGCCACGGTCTTATTGATGGATTCGGCTGCGCGGCGGTTGGCGCGGAGGATGCGATTGTGCGGGTCCTTGTACCATACCATCGCGGGAATCAAATCCAACAGGACCTGTTGTTCAATCTGCTGTTGAAGCAGTTTCGCTTCGGCCTCCTTCCAAGCCGTCACGTCCCGTACGATCCCGCAGTGAAAGCGCCGGCCGTCGGATACCCAACTACTCAGCGACATCTCGATCGGGAATTCATGGCCATCCTTGTGCAAGCCATGCATGGTGACGATTTTCCCCCTCAGCCGAAAGTCGCCGGTCGTGCGGACTCGTTCCAACGCCCGTAGATGGTCGGCGCGATAGCGCTCGGGCATGAGTATCGTGAGATACCGCCCCAGCACCTCCTCGGCCGCATACCCGAACAGACGCTCCGCCGCACTGTTCCACGACAGAATCCGGCCGTCACCATCGGCAACAATGATCGCATCAGGCGCGGTCTGCACGACTTCTCGAAACCGCTGTTCGCTGGCCGTCAAGGCACTTTTTGCTGAAGCAGCCTCGATCGAAAGATCTTTGACCCCCACTGCCCGCCGGACCAACGCCTTCAGCTCTTCCGCATCATAGGGCTTCGTCAAATACCCGAAGGCCCCCTCCGTGAGCGATCCGTATTTCTTGGCCACTTCCACAAACGCGGTCAGCATGATGACCGGCAATGCGGGATCGATCTCTTTCAGCAGCGTCAGCACCGAAAGACCATCCATATCAGGCAACATGACGTCCAGCAGCACGGCGGCAAAAGAGCTCGGCCTTCGCTTTGGCAAGCGCCTCGGCGCCGGTACCGGCCACTTGCACGCGATACCCCGCATGTCCAAGAAGATCATGCAGGGCGAGGGCAATGTCGGGATCGTCGTCGACGATAAGAACAGCCGGAGGAGGAACAGTTGCCTGAGGTGTAGCCGTAGACATCACGGTCAAGCAAGTACCCAGTAGTGCGTCGCGCGCGTGTCAGTAGATTTGGGCATTTTGCTCCGTTTCAGGCAAGGAGTCTAGAGCTCAACGCAGCGTTGGTCGTTGTCCGTCGTTCGTATCTCGTCTTTGTAGAGAACAGAACTTGTGACACATGGCCTATTGCTTATGACTGCGAAGATAAGAGCTGATGGCATCGGCCACTAGCCATCTGCTCCCATTCTCCGCCGTCAGCGATACGGTATTTATTTCTTTCGGTACACGTTCAATCCGACTTTCTCCTCGCGGTTTGGAATGGTCACATTTCCTTCCGTCGAAGCGATGATGATGGTTTTCCCCGAAGCCGACGGCCCAAACTCCTTCGACAGATCCACCTTGATCGTCAGCTTCGTCCCTTCGACGGTCATCTCCACATTCTTCATGACAACGCCCTCTCAGTAGCATCCCACATGGTATTTCAACATTCGCCTTGGCGGCGTCCGTCATCGTTCATCCCTCGATATCCGCCTGTCGGGGGCTGTGAGCTCCTCAGTCAAAACTCCTAACTCAGAACTGGTGCTCGGATTCGGTCCCGGTACACCCTTTACGAGCGACCCTTCGCTGCCCTTAGTCTTTCAGGACAAACGTGACTTTCAGCGCCACCCGGAATTCCGTGATTTTCCCATCGACGATCTCGACCTTCTGATCTTCAATCCAGGCACTCCTCACATTCTGCAGAGTCTTATTTGCGCGGGCCACGCCAACTAGTACAGCGTCCTCAAAGCTCTTTGGAGACCCAGCAATGATTTCCGTCACGCGTGCAACAGACATGGAGACCTCCCTGGTTAGAAGAATATTGTGATGGATCAGCCGTTAGGCTAGGCCGTCCCAGAAGTGGAGTCAAGCACACTCAACGGTCCTTCCTTCTCTGCCAAAGGCTACAAACTATTAGCCAGATGATTGTGTCCCCGCAGTACGCCATGAACTATCAGCCCTGCGGCGGTTGTTGTTCCAGAATCCCCGCCGGAAGAAGGAGGAAATTCAGGGCGACGGATCTGCCGGTTTTTGGCATTGCAGAGACCGTCGCAGCCTCTCTCATCGAGCCTTCACACGACTCGCTATCAGCAGAGGGGCAGAAGACCCACAATACCGACACGTTCCAGCAGTCCATACTTTTGGGGCATCAGCCGGGTCTCGACCTTGCACCACTGGTCGCTCACTGCGCAATTCCAAGGAGATTCGGATGTCATTCCTCTTCTACCTCGCCACCACCAGCGCCCTCCCTTTTATGACTTTCTTTATCCTCATGAACACCCATCGATTCGGCCTACAGCAAGCTGCGCTTGTGCCTGTTCCGTCCGTCCACCATTGGGCAGATCAGAGGGACATCGCCTGATCCCACGATCGCCCACACACCCACGAGGCTCTCATGAATCAGCACCGTGAACAGTATCGGATCCTCATCGAGCGCACGGGGCGTCTCCAGTGGAACAGCAAGGTGACGAATTGCCATGTTTGGGACCTCACGGAATTTGGATTTCAGGTGCAGACAGATCTCGACCTCTCGCCTGGAGAACTCGTACACCTCGATTGCGTGTTGGATCTCGACAGTCACATCGAGTGCGCGGTCCTCATCACTTACGCCCGGAGGCCGATCGCAGGCGGCCCCATCGTCGTCATCTCGCCGGAACATCAGAAACGTCTTACACGCTTCATCGAACAGATGCTCAGCATGACCCTGGGGGGAATGTAGGAATGTTCTCCCCATCGGCTCAGGACCGTTCCGGCGATAAGCTCATCAAACAAGTGGTACCCATCCTCTGCCTGGTCGGAGTTGTCGGCCTGTTGAGTTCTGTCACGCCGATCTTCAAATACATCTTCCAACACAGCAGCATGAGTGTTCTCAGCCTTGCCTGCGGGCGTGTCGTGATCGGCTTCCTCTTCCTCGCAAGCATCACCGCCTGTATAGACTCCCGTGGGCTCCGAGCACTGCGCCCGTGCCAGGTCCTGCAACTCACCGCATTGGGGATACTTGGGGTAGGCGCTTACGCCGTGGCCGCGTGGGGATTGATGTATACCAGTGTCACCCACTACGCCCTTCTCTACAGCCTGCTTCCGACTATCACGACACTGCTCAGCATATACCGGGGAAGGGATCAAGCGACCGCCGCAACAGGCTGCGGCATCCTCCTCTCGTGGGCCGGTTGTTCTCTCGCCGTCAGCGGGGGCACCGGTCTCCAAGAGATAGGTTTTGGATTCGGGGATGCGCTCGTCCTGCTCTTCACGCTGATGATGTCTGGATACATCGTGCTGAGCCCGAACATCGTGAAGCAGTTCGGCGTGTGGACCTCCAACACCACGATGTTCGGGACGAGCGCCCTACTCTTAATGGCGGGTACTGCGGCCGGGGGCATGACGCCCCAAGAGGACGATCTGTCTGTCGAGGTCGCGGGGCTCCTGCTGTTTATCGGCATGGCCACCGCGGGAGTCTTTCTGCTGCGCTCTCGCGCGCTCCAATCACTCACGCCCGCCACGGTGGGGGCCTACCACAACCTCATTCCAATCTGCACGATTGGCCTTGCGCACTTCATCTTGGGAGAGGCCGTGAGCACCTACACGCTTCTCGGCGGTACTGCAGTCGTGGGAGGGACGGAGTTGCTACGACGCGCGTCCTTCTTCCCGCACCATACCGCGGAGTCCGCGCCGACCTGGCGCCTTCGATACCCCATCTCCTCGTTCCTGCCCGCCAAGTAGTCACCGAGCAACAACGTAGCCCAACCCGCACGACCGGGTTGCGGTTGAACCCGGTCTGCTCATCGATACACCAAACACGACGCCCCTGGGAAACTCTTCAACCTCTCGGCTGTTATCGAGTCTTGTCCGAACGGCTGTGTCTTAGGTCTTACGTGGAGTAAACTGCGACTCGCGATTGCAGCAGAAGCGTCGATGAACAATGCGGGTTAAGGTGGGAGGAGCACACGCGCCTACCGAGGAGATGTAGGTACGGCGGAGATCTCGGGAGGACTTTAGGCTTCCCAGTACAAGCTGGGCATGCACACCATCCTCAGCGCTCGACCCCCTTGTTATCCAATATTCCCTCGGGGCGTTCAACTCCTCCCACGAATTTCACCATATGCCCTCGATATGTGCTCGTCAAGGGGATCGGGCGAACAGTTTCTACCCTCTACAAACCAATGATTGACTTTTCTCAAAAGAGCACCAGTCACACACCCGCCTCCTTGGAGCGAAGAGTAGAAGCCTGGTCCGCGCCGATGACGGGCAAGACTCTTGGATCGATCAGCCCCACTTGTACCAAGAGCGATCCTAGAAAACAGGTTGACCTCCCCTTCGTCGCTCGTCCACTACCTGATCAGTCCCCACCGTTCGTGACACGCGCGTGACCTTGGTATCGGCGGGCCACTTCCCGACAAACACCTGTTCATAGAAGCGGCGTACGGCGGCACGCCCTTCTCCTCCGGCCAACGTTGGCAGGTGCAACAGATAGGGCTCCGTGATCATGGTCTGCATCGTGGCATCGACATCCTGATCGACAAATTCATGCGCCACGTGGGCATCAAAGATATCCGCGAGTGGTGAACGTTCCATGGATTATCTCCCTTTCAAGATCCAGTTTTTCGACGAAGAACGCCGCGGGCAGCTTGCGGGGCGATCGCAATCCGTGAATAACCATGACCAAATCAGTCACACCTCCGCCGCTGGTTGGGACATGGGTTGTCTCGCGAGCGCCGTCATTTCATCCCGCTTGCGCGCACCCTCTGCGAGTTCGCCTTTCATCCGTTCAATCAGCCGCAGGCACATCTTCCACGATTCGATCAGCTGTTCCTGATTCACGCTGGGCAGCTTCTGTTCGGTCTCCTGCCAATTCATCGCGGCATGCCTCCATTCCGTTCAGACGACAGCAGCTTCGTAGCGGCTCTGGGAGCGTTATTCAACTGGATCAGCCGCTGTCGGACTTTCGAACAACAAGGGACCCCCACTCTTTCTATCAGGATTCCAGAGTATCCGCACGATTCGCTGGCGGCGACATGTCTTGATTAACGGGCGAAGTGCAGGTAAAGAATGGAATCGACCGGATGGGCGCAGGCCACAGCGGCCACTCTTCCGTCCTTCTGTTTCGGCCGATAACGAAAGCAACCAGACGTGACGATTCCATGGGCGACCGCTTTGTATCTCTTGAAAAAACTGATGCCGGTCGTAATCGACAAAGCGCCCGAGCTGCTAAAAAGCTTAGAGCGACGGCGCAAGACCCCTTCCCAAGCAGAAAACGACCACGATGAACCTTCCCTGGCAATAGTGCAGAAACGGCTCCACGCTCACGTGCAGACCCTTGCGACCCAGATGGAGGCGATCAAGAAACTCGAGGCTACAGTCCGCGCAACGAAGCGGTCCTTGAAAATAGCTTGGCTCATCCTCGTGGCGACCATCATACTGTGTCTGTCGATCTTCGTCCTGCTGCTCGCGCGATCCTAAATCGTCCGATAGACCATTTGCCAACGTTCCATCTGTGTCTCTCGACTCTCGCTATTCGTATCACATCAAAGGAATTGAATCACTGGATCATTGCGTCGATGGTTCAACGTTCAGTACCCCCAATCCCTATCTTTGGTTGCCTGCGCGAGTCGTACGACATTCGTCCCTAAGAGTCTGTGATCTTCGAGCATCCATTTGCGTTCAGACTTCTGCGACATATTCCTATTGCAGAAGAACATACCGTAAGGCGGGAACATCGCTCCCATATGGCTCAGCGGCCCCACCATGTCTAGCACGACCTTCATGCCGCCATCCTCCTCCAGGGCGGCAATGCATCCCACGACAGTGCCTTCGAGCAGAAAATGATTGGCTTCCAACGTGGACAGGTGATCGAGGAAGTTCTTCATGAGGGAACTCACGCCGAACCAATGCACCGGCGTAGCCAGGATAAGGCAATCCGCCGCTCGAACGTCGCGCAAAAACTTGGCTATAAGACTTGGCGGCCGAGCAACATGGCCGAGCGTAAACAGTTCCTTCTCATAATCCACAAGGTGAACGAGCTTCGTCGTGGCGCCTGCTGCCGCGCTCGCCTTCACGGCCTCATTCAGGAGTTTGGCTGCTCGTCCTCTTTTAGCAGGAGAGCCATTGATGCCAAGAACGGAGCTGGTCTTCTTCCTGGCCTTGCTGCGACTATCAGAATGAGAGGTGTTCATGAGCTGAACCCTACTTGTGTGCATCGCTGCGCTCCGCGCCCATTTGGACACGAAAGTGATGTCTCGCCCCTATTCCTTTTTGTCATGATTACGTGTATGAAGAGTCGGCGATTATGCCGATACGGCACAGGCCCTCGCAACCATCAGAGGAGGATTCGGTAATGGCTAAGGGAATGGATCGGAAGAAAAACGTCAAGAAAAAACCAGCCAAGACCATGATGGAGAAACGCGCCGCAAAAGCGGCCAAGAAGGGCCGTTGATCAGACCTGAGCTACGGAGGGGCCCGGTAACGGACGCATCTATTTCTTCTCGGGAAAGCTCGGTGGTGGTCGGTCACTGATTGCCTCATGAATGGCTGGTAACAGCTGCGAGTAGATCTGCCCCTTGGGGATAAGTTTGCGGGCACCTGCCTGAAGCATTGCAGCCGCAACATCAGGAGTAGGGATGGCCGAGAGCCCGATGATCGCCGTCCGTGGCAACAGCGCCTTAATCAGGCGGGTCGCTGTCACGCCATCCACACGTGAAATGTGTACATCCATCAGCACGATATCGGGACGCAGCGTCTCGGCCAATTGAGTGGCCGTCAAGCCGTCCTCAGCTTCCCCAACCACTTCGATCCCAGGGCTCTCCTCAAGGAGGCTCCGCGCGCCTTTCCGGAATGCTGAGAAATCATCCACGATCAGAATACGAGTGGGACGCCCTGCCGGCTGAGGCAATTCTTGAGTCATAAATCCCCCTCCTTTCTGTTCGCCATGCGACGCGCTCAGCCTATTAGGTCCATAAAAGATGGCCTAATGCAACATCCTACTTTCAGCAGAGTACTGCAGGGATAGATGGTGAGTGCCTACTAGGACTCATTGGGAAAGGATTGTGAGGTCGGCGTGTCGCTTCCGGAACCGGCCGATTCTTACTCCGGTGCAGCGTCTAGCGGGCGCGATGCCACCACCAGCAGGGGCAAGTAGAAGGCGCAATCGTCTCTGATCTCTCGCAGGTTGGTCTCACCAGATGCCGGCGTGGAGGCCGCGATCGCCGAGGGGTGAGACCGATCTGGTTGGCATGAGTCCCCCCTCCACACTTTATTCTCGGATTCTTCATCAGTCTGCTTTCCTTAAATGGTGTCCGGGTCTCCCGGCAGGGTCGATATGTCAACCCGACAACGCGCCGGTTGACGGTATGGGAAGAGGCATGTCCAAAAGATCTTCAAGCGGTTGCGGAGAGATTCAGAAGGGTTGATGTAAGACATGCGAGCACATGCAGGCTCGCTCATACATGACGGACAGAAGAATTTTGGGAACACTCGTCCAGTGTAAGGTCTGTTTCAACGTGAGGTCAAGGCAACGGGACGAGCGTCACGAAGATTCTATCGTAAGCTGACCTTCCGTGACGCCCTTCATGCCCCGATCAACGCATGCACTAGGCTACCTTGATCTCGATGGCTTTCGGTTTCGCTTTCTCAGATTTCATCAGGTGCACGTGAAGCATTCCATCCTTGTAATCAGCCGTCACCTTGCTCCCGTCCGAATCCTCCGGAAGGGAGAAGCTACGCACGAAGCTCCCGTACGCACGTTCGATCCGATGATGTTTTGTCCCCTTGTCTTCCATCTCGAATTTCCGTTCGCCGGAAATTGTCACGACATCGTTCTCCACCCTGAGCCGCACGTCCTCTTTCTTCATGTCCGGCAGTTCGGCCTTGATGAGGTATTCCTTCTCATCCTCCGTAATGTCCACCAACGGCGACCACTCGGCCACCGTCAAGGCCTCCTTTCCTCCATTCCCCGTCGCCTCTCGAAGTCCAATGATCGTCGCCAATCGGCTTTCCAGTTCCTCCCGGTCTTTCAACGGATTCCACCGCGTTTTGAAAGGGTCCCATCGTAAAAGTGTGTTCATGGTCTGATCTCCTCTAAGTAGCGAGGGTGACGTTCCAGTCCCCCCGCATGGTCCGTTTTACGGTTTACCTGCTGCTCCAACCAGTTGCCGTTCCGCGTTCAACCAGTCTTCCACGGCTCGGCCTTCTTGCCGCCCCCGTTCCTCGTACAATTCGTAGGCCCGTGCGGCAATGCGGCCTTGATCAGCCTCCGCACTTCCTCGTGGCTGTGCAGCAGGGCTTGGATGCGCACTCTCCGGACTGGTTTTAAATGTGGCGGCTGACCGTTCCGATGTTACTGGATTTGAAATGGTTTCTTTGCTCACTGTTCTCCTCCTTACTGGTATCCTGTTTCTTGCAGTCACGTTGCGAGATGCGCTGTCGTCCGCCGACACCACTATGATCGGATATCGACGGACGGGCAGCGCGCCTGTCGTGCGACTGAAACCCCTAGGCCTTTTCCTTCACTGTGAGATCGTTCTTTACCGATTTCACGCCGGGGACCTGCCAAGCCGTCCAAGACGCTTGGGCGCTGGTCATGAGGTCCTGTACCTCGCCGGTCAGTGACACAACCCCTGCATTCGTCTGAGCATGAATGCCGGCTTTCTTCAGATGTGAGTCCTTCGCGATCTGCTCATTGACGCGGGCCGTGATGGCATCATCCTTGTCATCCATGGCCTCGCGTTTGGACGGCGCCACGACCTGCAATTCGTTCTTCACACTCTTGACGCCGTCGATCCCTTTGGCAATTCCTTCCGCCGTCTGCTTCACCGCGTCGGAATCAACCTTGCCCCGGATCATTACCAAGCCCTGGGTGGTCTCGATTTTGATCTCGCTCCCTTTCACCCGGGAATCGGCAAACAAAGCAATCTTGGTCTTTGCCGTGATCCACGAGTCATTCATCGCAGTCTTTTCGTCAGTCTTGCTAACAGCCTGTGCTGATCCGGCGATGAACGCCCCACCGATAACCACTGCCATGCAGAGCGTGAGGACATATCGTGTGTTCATACTTCTCCTTGACTGAAAGTGAAAGTTTTGTCTGAGGGTTCTCATCGATCGAATTATTTAGAGGGCCTTTGTCCGGCGTCCTTTCGCCGGACCATTCTTGAACTTTGCCGACACACTCGCCGTGATTTCCTTCGATCTGCTGCAAGTCACGCCTGCAAGCTTGCCCCATTGCTGTTTCAGGTCACCTTTGAACTGCGTCCATCTCCCTTTGAATTGATCAGCGTTCATGGATCCTCCTTTCCGTTCAACCGACACCTCGGCGTCAGGCGGCTCGCGCAGAACGTCTCGAGACCAGGTGGATCACGGCCAGGATAACCCCGATCAAGAACAGGACCCAGGAGATCTGGACCGCAACCCCGGCCACCCCCGCGAGATTCAGGGCGCCGGCAATCAATCCGAGCACTAAGAACACCAGTGCGTAGTACAGCATAGCGAACTCCTTTCTATGGAGTAGCAAGCGTGAGTCGAACAGTCCTCTGGTGCATGGCCATGATCGTGGTTGCCTCCATCAGCAACCCGGACACACAAGACATGCAGCGACTCAGAGAGACTCTGGCGTAAGAGCGGCGGAGACTGGGGAATCGGTCACGCGTAGGAAGGAACAGGAAGCGCGAGGATAGGACAGTCAGCGGAGCTTCACACGTTACCCCTGCACGCTACGCGCAAAGGAGATCGGCGTCAAGCAATCTAATTGAGGGCTGGGAGAGTCCTTCTATTCAGGGCCTTTTTCACCCTCCGGCAAATACAGGCCGGAAGCCGGCGTTGGTCAGGAGGCGGGCGACTACCTCTCGCTGATCACCCTGAATCTCGATCCGGCCCTCTTTCACCGTGCCCCCGGCCCCACAGGCCCTTTGCATCTCCTTGGCGAGTTGCACCTTCTCGGGGAGACTGATGCCGGTGAAACCCGTGACGACCGTCACGGTCTTGCCGCCACGGTGCGCGGTCTGGCGGATGATATCCACCCGCCCACGATTCTTCACCGGTACCTTGGATACTGCGTCAAATCGGTCGGCGCCCTGTTGCACATCTGGAGCCGCCGACGGTCCCGTGTCCTTCAGTGCCGCGAGCGGACTCTTCCACACAAACGGCTCATCACTCGTGGGAATGCGTTTGTTCTCTCTCATGCCCCACCACTTTGTACAGACACCCTACTCCGCATCCACGCACATCCCGTTCTCTTGTTGCGATCTGGTTGCCGACCACATTTCAATTTCCGGGAGAGAACGACGCAAGTCATGCAGGTGAAGATTTATGTGGCCCGTCTCACGGATTCCGTCTATCGTGTCACCACCCGTTGCTGGCCGGAAGGAGAGGTGAAACTCTTCACCGCAAGGACCGGGCATGGCGCCCGACGCAACATGGCCTCTGCAACACTGCCCTTGAGTATGTGGGAGATCCCCCGCCGGCCGTGCGTCCCCATGACGAGAAGGTCACAGGCCGATGCGCGAACAAACTCAAGAATCGAATCGGCAGGCACACCGCCACGAACGACCTCTCGGACGGAAACACCCGCCGACTGTATCGCGCTCGCAAACGCCCTGAGTTGCGAGGTGATCCGTTTGTCGGGCCGCCCCTCTTCCGTCGCCTGTCGCAGCATGAAATCATTGCCATAGGACACCGGCTCCAAGACATGCAGGAGCGTCAAACAGGCGCCAAAGTCCTTGGCTATCTGAATTCCATACTCCAGGGCATCGACCGATCAGTCGGAAAAATCGATCGGGACCATGACATGCTCGAATTTGATCGGCATCCTTGGTTGCCCTTCGGAACCGTTCGGCTCTCTGACCGTCAGTACGGGGCATGGCGCCATGGTGAGGACTCTCTCCGCGGTTCTCCCCAGGAAAATGTGCTCGAGCCCCGTTCTCCCAGTTGGGCAATATTGGTTGAGCCGCGGTAAATGCTTGTCGTCTCTGCATCTAAATACTCTGAAAGGCCTTGTGCAAATGAACGCGTGGTAGATCGTGCTTCTCTTTGATTGCGCCTGAACCGTGTGATTCCGCTCAGGCCGCTCTGAGCGCTCTGAGTCTCACAGAGCGCTCGATAGGTGTTGCGACCGATCGCACGGTATCGCTAACCGCACAATCATCGATCAGCTGCGGATTGCTGCGTCGGCAAGTCCCGCCTTGTGCGGGCATCTAGCAGAGGGATGCAAGTCGAACCCTTTTCACGGTTCTTCCTCTTCGACCTCCTCGATCGACTGCTTGAGCGCCGCGACGAATGCTTCAGGATGGGCAAGATCGTTTTCAGTCAGCTGGGATTCGCAGACCATTACGCCGTCCTTGTCCACAATAATCACGCGATAGCCTTGTTTCACGATAGCTCCCGTCGCGTACCGGGCCCTGCCTCCTGCGATTGGTCCGGCGCGAACGTAGGACACCTCAGTTACCCAAGGGCCTTGGCTGCTTTCTTTCTACGATTGCGGCGCACGTGTCAAGGAATGATGCGAGTTAGTATCCCCGTCCGCTACTCCCACCGCGTCCCATCCGATCCAGCGGGAGCGCCTCATACCGTTGCTTCAAATCCGGATGCTCGTTGAGATAGCGCTTCACCGCTGCGTCATCGGCAAAGACTTCCGGACTGCGCTTTCGATACTCTTCGACCGTCAGATCATACTTCGCCAAGACCGTGCCGAGTTTCGCGTTGATATCCGCGCCCATCTCCTTCATCTGTTCGGGCGACGGCCGCTGCCCTTCGCTAAATTTCATCCCCCCACCCTGAAAGTAGGTCGTCATCATCTCGCCGATATCAATGCGTGCCTTGACGAACTGTTCGACTTCAGCCGGTTCTGCTGCAAGGCCGGTCCCTGCGAACAGCACGACACCAAAGAGGATTCCGATGATAATGCGCTCCAGATTCCTTGCCATGGTTCCCTCTCAGATGTTGGATAAAAGATTTGCTCCGTCGAGCACCATCCATCATACCAGCTCGACTGGATCACCGGCCACCCGATGAGGCGGAGAAGCGGGGCAGCCGCCAAATACTATGAAGGGGAGGCTCGACAATCTGCCCAGGAGACGGGCCAGGACTCGGCACGAACGCGACGCTATCGAGACTTTGCCCAACAAGCTTCGGTGCAGGCCAAGGAGGCCGACCGGCATGCCGAAGAGTACCAGCGACAGTTGCTGTGACGACCCCAAGCATGCGGTCGCGAAGGGAGGCAGCGAGATGGGCCTAACGCGTCACGTAGGACCCGTGAAGCGTCTTCCAATCCATTGTCCCGTCATGCCAAGACATTCGTCGCATCTCAGCGAGCCTCTCATCCAAAAGCCGTGATGAAAGTTATCTGTCGGCGCTCATGCTAGGCTGCGGGCTGTGCCACCAAATCTTTCCTTCGAGTAATTCGGAAGGATCGGTGGCTTGGGAAAGATTCGCGAGCTCGTCGATCCGCTTCTGCATGACCAGTGCAGAGACGGCGGCGTCAAACGCATCTTCGCATGAGGAGGCTGTGGTCACGAACTGCTTTGAGAGTTCCGAAAATTTCGCACGCAGATATTTCTTGCGTTCGTCACGGGAGGATTTGTTCACGGGACCGGTCAAGGCGCGCGGATAGATCTCGACTACTGTGGGCCAGCCGGGAGGATCGAACGGCCAAATGGAGAAGCCGGCTTCCCGTAGAGTTTTCAAGATCGGCATGCCTCGAATCGAACCCGTCCCCACCGCCCCGGCTCCGCCGATCTGGAACACAGATTTCGGCTTGATGCCCGATTTGCGAGCGGCACAGGCGGCCAGCTCCGTCTTACGAAATCCTTCACCTTCTGTGGGACGTTTGGCCCCCGGGTGTCCCCAGAATGGGAAAGAGCAGTCATGGAGCCATCTCTCGCCGTCGATCGCCGTCTTCGCCCAGACGTCGAATGCGGTTTGGGCGCCGAGCTTCTCACAAAACCACATCGGAAACGAAAACGCGAAATCCAGCCCCACGACAAATCGCCGATCCTTCATCGCCTCTTCAATCAACAGACGGGCGATCTCTTCCCGATTTCGTCCATTTTCCAGTCGGACCAGTTCACCACGGCATACCTCGGCGCGCCAGATCTTCCGGCGACCATTCCGGCGGTCTCCGGACCAATCGACGGCAAAGATACGAGGAGGGTTAGACATGGGGTATGCCGAGCGGCAGTCTCTCTAGCCTGTATCAGGCATGGCGCCTCTCCGCGGCCAAGATCATTCGCAATCAGCCGAAACTGTTCAGAGGTGGCTTCGAGGTTTGTCGACGATTTCCCGGGCGATGATGTCAGGGTTTGGAAGATTGCCGGAGTCTTCGAGGGATTCGTGTCAACGTTCAGGCAGGGATTCCAACAGCCTCGCTCCGTGCCGCACGGCGAGAATCTCGACTCTGGTCCTCGGCGTCACAACTCGATAAATGATCCGATAGTCATCTACCAACACTTCGCGTAACCCTCGCGACGGAAACTCCGGCACCACACGGCCCGACTCGGGAAAGAGTTCAAGCCGGGTCACTTTCGTCTGTATTGTGGAGGCGAACCGTTGTGCGGCAGGAGGATTGTCACGTTGAATATGCCGCACTATATCCAGAAGACTGTCCAGCGCCGGGCGCGTCCAAACCAAAGAAACCCGTTTACGCATCTAGAATGCTATTCAACTCGGCCATGGCCTTTGCATGAGATATGACATTCCCCTTTTCAGCGGCACGGAGTCCTTCGACAATCGCTTCGAGCAACTCTAATCGCTCGCTCCTACGTTCGTATTCTCTGACATCTTCGAGGACAGCGGCAGAGCGCCCGCGCTGAGTCAAGATAATCGGTCGCCTGGTTTTTTTAACTTTGGCAACAAGTTCAGCCGTTCTGAGCCGAAAGTCACTGATAGGTGTTAGGTCCTCGGACAGACGCACCTTCGACATAGTTCGCTTCCTTGTATTAAAAGTTGTCCTATTAAGCTATTTAGTCCCTGTCCTATTGTCAAGATCCCAGCCGGAACACCGGACGGCTCGACCCAACTCATGCTCGTTGGTCACCGCAACGTCTCGATGCGCGGAACGACTCAGGCGACACATGGAACACTCACGAGGACGGCTCAGCATATTTATGTACCGAGGTCGTTAGGTGTTTTATCTTTGACGGTCTTGCTCATGCATGTGACAAAACCTCGGACAATGTAAATAAGTACCGAGGTTTTGTCACATGCCGAAGGACAAAAGTCAGGTCCCGATAAGGGTCGTCTGGATAAAAGTTCAGCACATCCTGGCAGGTGCCTGCCGATCAATCAATAAAGCTCCCGGTACCTTTCAGTTTCCTGGTTCCAGACCCTCTCGCTGAAAACAAATTCGCGATGTGTGTGCCAGTGTCTGAATTACACGAAAGCACGAACTACGGCGGACGCGAGCCGAAGGCTGAGGTGTATGCGGCGCTCACGCGGCCCTGGAGGCTGCCTTTTCTAGTGCAATGAGCGGGCCGACGTCCACCAGAACCATCTTGAGCAGTTAGCCCCGCTTACTTGAAAGTAGTTGGCGAAATCGCTCGCCTGTACGAACCGAAAGATTGGACGGACCTCCTCGCACGCACCCGATCAAATCTTTGACTGCCTCATGCGGCCGCTCAGAATGCTCAAGCGCTTCAATTCTTCTCGCGAAAACGCCGATCGCCTCGCGGATCACTTCTGATTTCGTACGACCTCTTTTCCGTGCAAGCCGCTCAATGAGTCGTTCTGTTTTGGTGTCGACACGTACAGTTAGGGGCATGGGGTACCTCTCTTCCTGTATGACAGGAGTGTACTACAGTGCCCTATAAGTCCACGAGCATAGTCGCTAACGGCGGATGGCGACTAGCCTACAGCAGGTAGACCGGCTTTGTCTTTCTCTCCGCTTGCGGTACAATCGCCGCATGGCTTTTGATCCTGCGAACCCGCCCATCTGGCTCCGGAGGCTGCACGTGACTGCCGCCCAGATCGATCCCAGCGACTATGCCCCGACTCCGGAAGAGGGTATCTTGCGGGTATGCCAGCTTTCCGATGCCCATCAGATCATAGCGAAGGCTTTTGCCGACGCACTCTTTCCTGTCTCGCCCGACGTGGACACGCATGCCGATCATTAAGCTCTTTCTTGCGTAAGAGCAGGAGGATGGAGGCGCAAGAACAACGTCCTGATAAGGATTCTGCTCTCGCAACGGACTTGTTGTTGTTGTTGAGCACCGTTCAGGTTGCCTTATCGAGCTTGTCCATTCCACACTGCGTCATCGGCGCGGTGGCTCTCGGCGCATGGGGACGAATGAGAGCCACTCATGACCTTGCCTTCCTGGTTCTCATTGACGAGCCAAACAGGGAAGAGTTGATTGCCAAGTTGTCGTCGTCCGGCATTACGATCAATCAACAATGGGCGGCAGCGAACCCCATGGCGAAAACCAGAGTCACTCGCTTTACCGCTCGCGGACATCCTAACTATCCTCTGGATATTATTTACGCATCAGACCAGCACGAACGTCAGGTATTGAATCGCGCGCAGGGGACCACGTTGCTCAACGTTTCATTCCCGGTCGTGACCGCAGAAGATCTGATCCTCCTCAAACTCAAGGCCAGCCGGCCTACGGACTTCGACGATGTCATCAGCATCGTCAAAAATCCGCGCCTTCAACTCGATCTCATCTATTTATGGAACTGGGCGGATCGGCTCGGCCTGCAGGGAGAACTGCAGTACGTCCTCCAAGCGGCGAGCGGTCAAGGTGGATAGCAGATGGCTGATGGCAGGAGCCCTGAGGCCAGTTCTGAGTTAGCCTCAATCCGAGAATAATCTCTGCTGAGAAGACGATCTCACGAGCGTCGATGCTGCTTCCTCGCCCTCCCAGGGAGGGAGAGGAGAAAGGTGAGGGTGGGCTTCTGAGGGTTTGCCCCCTCACCCTGCCTCTCCCCGCATGGGGCGAGGGGAACAGCTATTCTCGAACCGCGATTATTTTCGGATCGAGGTTAGGAGTTGGGAGTTCGAATGACGTGAAGCGGATCTGGTCAAACCGCATCTCGTGGAGCGCAAAAGAAATGTTTGATGATTTGTTGATTTGGCGATCTGATGACTTCTGACATTCAACAAATGAACAGATCAACAAATCATACGAAGTGCGAGCTAGCGGTCAGATAGATCAGTCGATGAGACTCACGCGATCGCCGAGGCTGATGGTCCCGCCTTGCACGACCGCCGCATAGACGCCGACATGGCCGTGGTTATGCTGCACCGCCGTGCGCAAGATCCCGGGATCTTTTGGCAGGTCTCCCTGGGCCAGCGTAGTCATGACGCAGCGGGCGCAGGGGCCGGTGACACGCAACCGGACCTGCTCTCCAATAGCCAGGGTGTGATCGATCCAGACCTGTTCGACAAAACCCTTTTGCCCTGCTGCCGTCGCCACCACAACATTGGGGCGAAAGCGCGGGGCTTCGAAGCGTCCTTGCGGATACAGCTCCCTAAGACGCTCCAGTGTAGCGGTCGTGACGAGGTGCATCGTCGCGCCGTCGAAAAACGTCCCGGCCGGCAGCGTGAAATCGGTGATGGTGTCTTTGTAGTCTCGCCCGTCGATGTCCGGCCAATACTCCTCGGCCTGTCCCGTCCATTCTGCCGGCATGGACGATTGCACGCCTGCCACCTGACCCTTGTCCGCCATGGCGAGAGCGACCCTCCGGTTGAGTGCGGTGGAAAGTATCTCATCGATTCCCGGTTGTTCGCTGGTCACGGTGGCGCCATCGGGCAGCGTGATTTCGACCGGCGGCATCTTCGCTCCTCGTAGACGTTCGAGAAAAGTCGCGCGGAAGGTGAAAAGTGTCGGCCACTTTCCAGGGTTCTTAGCTGAAGCGGCTTTGCCCGTCTCACTGTCGAGTAGCGCGTAGGCCCGATCGCCCAGCACCCCCTGGTTCTGGATATAGGCCTCCGAGAGTACTTCGCCCATCATGGATTTGACGGGATATCGCCAGAGAGAGAGGACGGTACCTGATTCTTGTTTCTGGCTCTGTGTCATGGGGCGGGATATAACCTCCGTATGAGCTTCTCTGTACCGAGCTGTGAACCCCGGCGAGATAAAGAGAGACAAGCACGAGCCGCGAGTTCTAAACAATGGACATATTATTATACATACGTGCTGCGCCGGCAAGAGACCATGGGGGAAGTAAGGTAGGTCTGAACCGTTTGAGACGGAGCCGACGCCTTACCGTTTGCGGTTCTTGTCATAAAAGAGTAGCCTTCGGCAAGCTTCAGCTCACCCGGGGGACTGGATGTCCGACCCGCCTGTCTCGTCCTTGTTTGCCACCATCCTCGCCTTTGCGTCTCTCATCTCGATGAGGAGATGCCATGTCTCCTGAGGTGCTCGATCCGTCCTCATACGATGAGTGGCGAAACGGGTTCGCGAGGGAACGGCTACGGACGCTCTACTATCTGGGTCTCACAGCCAATCCTGTGTTCCTGGTGTCTGATCTCTTGTTTTATCGAGATCAATGGCCCACCCTGCTCTCCCTTCGGGTTCTTCTTCAAACCGGTCATCTCATTATGTTTCTTGCTTTCGTGCGGCGCCGGACCACGGTCGACCCACGAGTACCGCTGATCGCATGGGTGGTCATTGGTAATGTCTGCGTGACGCATATGACGGTGAGCTTAGGAGGCTTCACCTCTCCCTATTACAGCGGCTTGAATCTCGTGTTGCTTGCAGCCGCTGTGATCGTGCCGGTCTCCTGGATCAGTCACTCGGCGGCCCAAACCATCACGCTGATTTATTACTACGGAATCAACTTCCTGGCTCCTCAGCCTGCCGGAGCAGAGTCGGCCGCCTTACAGAATTCTTTCTTCCTCATCTGGACCTGTATCGCCTGTCTCTTTTCGGTTTATCTCTATGAACAATTGCAGGTCGCCGAGTTCCAAGCGCGTCTGTCCGAACGGCGGGCCCGGGAAGAGCTCGAACAGTCGCATCGTAAATTATTGGAACTGGATCGATTAAAAGATGAATTCTTTGCCAATATCAATCATGAGCTTCGCACGCCGCTTACGGTCAGCCTGGGGGCCTTTAAAACATTGCTCAAGTCGTCCTTGACAAAAGAGTCGCAAGCCGTTGTGCAGTCGGGTCTCCGGAATACCTCGCGTTTACTGTTCCTCATCAATGAATTGCTCGAGCTCGCCCGATTTGAGAGCGGGCGCGCCGACCTCCGCAAAACCTGCGTCGATCTTGCGACCCTGGTGACGAATGTGGCCGCAAATTTTGAATCGTCGGAACGGCAACGCATCTTCATGGATGGCGCTTCCCACCCTATGCCGGCGTGCGTCGACGTCCGCAAGATGACCAAGGTGCTTTCGAATTTGCTCATCAATGCCTTCAAGTTCAGCGATTCTGAGCATGGCAAGGTGTGGCTCTCGCTCGCGTCTCACGATGCCCAGGTCTCCATCACGATCCGGGACAACGGCATCGGTATTCCCGCCGATCAGTTCGACCATATTTTCGACCGTTTTACCCAAGTGGAAGGACAGGCCACGAGAAGGTTTGAAGGAAGCGGAATCGGGTTGGCCCTGGCGAAGGAAATCGTCGTCCTCCATGGAGGGCGCATCGCGGTGCAGAGTACCGTCGGCGAGGGATCGACCTTTACCGTCACCTTCCCACGAGGAGTCGTAGAATCTCAAATCATCGTTCCTATAGATGATGAGGACACGATCATACCCCTCAGACCTGAGGAGGGCACGCCGTCGGAAGAAAACTCAGCGCAGATGCGAGATATGGCCAATCAGGAGAAACCCCTGGTTCTCGTAGTCGACGACAATGCCGATATGCGCGCCTATCTGATGCGGTTGCTGGCAGACGAGTACCAGGTGAGCACCGCCGGTGACGGCGAGGAAGCGTTGCAGAAGGCACGGCGGCTGCTGCCGGCCGTGGTGCTCGCGGATATCATGATGCCCATCATGAGCGGACACGACCTCTTGAAGGCGCTCAAATGCGATGACTCGCTTCGTACGACGCCGGTCATTCTGCTCACCGCACGAGCGGGAACAGAAGCACGGGTGGAAAGCCTGGAGGCCGGGGCTGACGATTACGTGAGCAAGCCCTTCAATGAGGAAGAACTCCTGGCGAGAATTAAGAATCAATTGCGAATTCATCGTCAGGAGCAAGAGCTCGAGGCCAAGGCGGCTCAGCTGCAAGAGCTCTATGCAAAGCTCGAAACCATCAACGCGGAGTTGCGCGAGCTCAGCCTTCGGAAGTCCGAATTCGTGTCGATCGTGTCTCATGATCTCCGCACGCCATTGGCCGCCATCGGAGGATTTGTCGACAACCTACTCGACGGCATCGCCGGACCCCTCACCGATAAGCAGCGGCGGTATCTCGACCGGATCCAGGCCAATCTCGGCCGGCTGGTGCGGATGATCAACGACCTGCTCGATCTTTCAACAATCGAAGCCGGGACGATGCAGCTTGCTCTCAAGACATTTTCGATCGCCGACTTCGCTGAAAGTCTCGTGGACAATCTTCAAGTGCTGGCGCGGGGAAAAACCATTTCCTTACGAGCAGCGATCGAGGACAACCAACTCCTGATACAGGGAGACCCGGACAAGCTCACCCAGGTCCTGACCAACCTCATTCAGAATGCCTGTAAGTTTACGCCGGAGGGTGGAGAGGTCCGACTCGAAATAGGATCCGGCGAGGCCGGATTCATCCGAATCTGCGTCGCCGATACGGGCTGCGGCATCCCGCCGGAAGAGGCAGCGCATGTGTTCGATAAGTTTTACCGGGGCACCTCATCCAAGGGAGAGGCGCGCGGCGCGGGCCTTGGGTTGGCTATCGCCAAACATTTCGTCGAACTCCATCAAGGCCGAATCTGGGTGGAAAGTACACCGGGGGAAGGCAGCCGTTTTTACCTCACCATCCCGCAGGTTCAGAGCGAGGCGAACCAGTAAAAGACCAGAAACCGTATCTCGTGAAGGTCCACGACGCGAAGGATAATGAGGTGCGCGAGGCGACGAAGAAGTCGCCTCACGTCTGCGCACGGGCGCGAGACGGTGAGCGCCCAGTGTCTTCAAACTGTTTGTGCGCGCCGGCGAGGCGGTGAGCCGGCAGTGTCTTGTGAGCGCCCAGTGTCTTGAAACGTTTGTGGACGCCGCCGAGATGTGAGGCGGCAGTCTCTTGGGATTTCACATTGAGTCCATTTGTGGGAGCGAGATACGAACGACGAGATACGAACGCAGAGACTACTGAACCGCATTCGCTTGCAGGAAGAGCGCCTGTTCGAGGGTGCGAAAGAACTTCTGGTAGGGCTCGGGATCTTCGATCGCTTTGAGATAGTACTGCGCGCTGGCTCGGACCACAAGCTGAGTTTCTCCGCGGGGACGCATCGTGACGGTCAGCCGGACGAGGTCGCTCCGATGATAGAAGGGCCCCCAGCTCCGGTACTGTCTAGTCAGAATCAATAAGTTATCGTCGCGATACGCGTAATAAGACGGGTCGCCGAGCATTTACGGCGCTTCATAGTCGGAACTTCTTACCGGACACGATTCCCAATACTTCATCCAATACTTCAACCGCATCCAGCCAACCCCATCGAGAGGCAGAGTTCCACGAGTAACCATGTCTGTTTCATATCTCGGTTCCTTTCAGGTGAACTGCGTCGATCGCGACAGAGTGGGTTTGTCTAGCCTGCCTAGATGGATACCTTTTTCTTCAAGAGGAAATCAACTGAGCGAAAAAAATGGGATGGATTCTGGCTATGAGGGCTGGTTCTGAATTGCGAGGGACGAGTAACGACATACGAGCGACGAGCTAGCCCGCATTATTCATGACGGTTCGTCACGAAATGGCGGAGTCGCGTGCCGAGACGGGCGCGTGGAGGCGCGAGGGCCCAAAGCATACTTGAAACAGTATGTTGAGGGGCCGAGCGGCGAGCCCGCCCGCCTGCACACCGCTGAACCAGCGTGCAGGCTTGTCGCAGCAGCGAATCCACCATTGCAGTAGAAGTGTTCATGAATAATGCTGGCTAGGGCGGGTTGCAAGGCAGTTGGAATTGCCTTAGCCTCTGCGAGTTCAAAAGTGTTCCCCGCCTCTTACTTCATGAAGGTGCATCATAGTGAAGGTTCCGAGCCAATCTCTGTCGCAGCATCTCGCAGAATGGCGAGAGCTACTGAGTGTCAATAATTTTGGCTGGCTCTGGGTAGGACAGGTCCTCTCGCAAATCGGGGACGGGGTGAGTAAAGTCGCACTGCTGTTCTTTGTTTATGATCTCACCGGGTCCGCGCTAAAGATGACGGTGGTCGGAATTCTCGAAACGATCCCGCCCCTTGTATTGGGTCCTTTCGTCGGCGTCTCCCTTGACCGCATTCCCAAAAGAGCCGCGATGATTGTGATCGATGTCACTCGCGCGGTTTTGCTGACGGTGATCCCTCTGCTCTACGCATTAGGACTGCTGACCCTGATGCGGCTCTATGTCTTAGTATTTGCGGTCGCACTGTTCAGCATGGCCTTTGGGCCGGCGCTCAATGCAGCGATTCCTCTCCTCGTCAAACAGAATCAACTGACTCGAGCGAATGCGATTATGCAGAGCAGCACGATAATCGGACAGCTCCTCGGCCCGGCCATCAGCGGCGTGCTCATCGCAGTGATCGGCGCGCCCTATGCGCTCTATATTACAGCCGGGGCGTTCATCCTTTCAGCCGCGGCCAAGCTTCCCCTCAGGATCCCGCACCGTATGTCGAGCCGTCGTCGTCGCGAGAGTCTCTTGCACGATCTTCACATCGGGTTTCGCTTTGTGTTCGTCGACAACCGGTTGCTTCTTGGGCTAATGCTCGTGGCATCGCTCTTTACCCTCGGCGTCACCGGCTTTGTCTATTTATTGCCTGTAATCGGCAAACAGTTGTTGCATGCTGACTCCGTGGCAATAGGCTGGTTATGGTCGGCACTCAGCATTGGTGTCTTTAGTACGACGGCGTGGTTGGCATGGAGACACACTGCCGATTTCCCGGAACGATTGTGGATGATTGTCGGTGCGTCCGTTGTCGGCGGTCTCGCTGTGTTCGGGATTACGATCATTCCCGTGCCCGTCGCCGCCGCCCTGTTTATCGTGCTCATTGGGGGAAGTTCCGGATTGGTCACTCCGGTTGTCTCGGCCACTCTGCAGGAAATGGCGCCCAAAGAGATGCTCGCTCGCGTGTTTGGCGTCTTTAATACAGGTACCATGGCCTTCGCGATGCTCGGCATGACGCTGTTCGGCTGGGTGGCGGATACCTTCAGCCCTATCATCAGTCTATTAGGGATTGGCACAGCGACACTTGCTACAGGAGTCATGGCTGGCCTCCTGGCTTCCCAGTGCCGGCGCCTGTCGACTGCCAAACCTTCCGCCTCGACGAGGCAAATCTGAGCTCTCGGCTCTGGCCGTCCAACAGGACATATCGGGCGAAGGATTCTTCTCATTCGGAGAAGGACACGCTACCCACAAGAAATCGTTCGACAAGATACGAGATCGAAAGACCAGATACCAAAGAAAACCGGCGGCCCACATGGCTTACGACGTGAGCTCCCGCCGGTTTCCTGGCCTCAGCGGACCTCTTCCCACGGGGGACTGAATCAGGCTAACCCCTCATGGAAGGCTGATCCGACTTACCTCGGCGTGCGCTGGATGGTCGAGGCATACCCGTCATCCGTGACGAATGCTTTCACATGGTCGCCTTCGGTTACCGGATCCATCTTGGTATGGTCGTTGACACGAACTCTGCTTGTCTCTCCGTTATCCTGGCGGACCGAGACGTAGTTCTTGCCCACGTCCTTGACCTCGCCGGTCAGGGCATCGCGCGAGATCCGTTCACTGAGATTCGGCTTGGCCGCGCGCTTTTCGCCTGCATTCTGCGCGCACCCAGCGACGGAAAGATTGAAGGCCACTGCAGCGATGAGGGCCACTGGTGTCATCCACATGTTCATCTGCCACCTCCTTCTCGTTGCAGTCTACCGTTCGCAATTGTGCTGCACTGCTAGGAGAGTCCCTAGATTTGCGAAGCGCAGGTTCTCACTGGATTCACCAGAAACCTTGCTAAATCCGGCTCTTCTGTCTAGCCCGCACTACTCATAAAGGTTCGTCATCTCCTAAGAACCGGTATCTTTTTCCCGCCATTCGCTTCGTCTTCCCCTCAGAAGCCCTACAGAGGGCTACCGAGGTCTACTAGTTATTGGGAAGCTCTACCCGCTATCTTCCGTGCCAATCTACACGGAGGTCAGCATGCTGCTCCTAGCGGGATCGCTCACATACATGGTGGTGTTAAGCGTCCTGGCAACCGCCTCGCCCGGCATCGGCATTCTTGGTTGGATCCTTCTCCAGCTTCCCGGTCAGCTACTGGACTGTTTACACGCCCCGGCATATGGCTTCCTCGCCTGGCTGAGCATAACCGGTCTGTACCGGCGTCGTTGGCCGTTCCTCTATGCCCTCGCAGCCGGTTCCCTCTTTGCCTTGTTGTTTGGCCTCTGGACGGAAACGCTACAGGGCTCGGTGCCGGGCCGCGGTTCCGAACTCAAAGATCTGGTGGTTGATGGAGTGGGTATTGTCATGGCGGCTGCATTCGTTCTGTGGCATTCAGGATATCGGGGAATCGCCTGGATCACATCTCCCCACCCCTCGACAAAGCCATTTGAGTACCGCGCAAATGAAGTTTGACAGCAAATCTGACTTCCACGAACGCACTCCCACCCGACAACCAGTGCAGTGCCCCATGTACTATTCCGACGGCGAATTTTATGCGAGCGGGATCGTCGAGGATTTCACAACGGCCGGCGTCCGCGTACGAGGTACGCATCAGGTACGGCTGGGCATGAAACTGGTCGTATTCCTCATTCCCCCGGGACGCCCAGCGACCCTGCTCATACGCAGGGCAACGGTTCGCTGGACCAGCGCCACGACATTCGGCATTGCCCTTACCGAGATATCTGCCGAGTCTTACGGTGAACTCACCCGTTTGGCCGCCATCCATCTCCCCGGCCTCTGGTCGAGTCTCAATTAGGCCTTCGGATCTCGTATCTCGTCGTTCGTATCATTAAATCGAAAGAGACGCGTCATTGACAGGCGCGTTCCAGTCCTGTATGGTGTGTCCTGTCACTGTCGAGACGGCCTGGCGACCGTGCTTACAATAATAACCAGGCCACGTCATCGCAGCGCGATCAGATTCTTCTGGAGCGAACCCCGTTTTTGGTTCTCCCTCCCTCGGTGTTCTGACCTCGTTTTCCTGCGATGCCAACAGCAGGATTCTCATTAGAGACCATCAGCTTTGTGTGCTCGCTTCGTCCCTGGGGCTTAAGCCATGCCCCGGCTGTGGGGATTTGTGCGAGTAGACCCTGTTTTTGACCGCTCTATCCTATCCTGCACAACAAAAGGAGTGTTTCTGTGTTGAATTCTAGAACTGTGTCTGCGTCTCCGTCCGTACCCGCATCCCCGCCAGAACCCGACCGTCCGACTTTCGGATCGCTTGGTTTGTCCGAGGGCTTGCTGCGGGACCTGGCGAGCGCAGGCTACAACGAACCTACCCCCATTCAGGCGCAAGCCATCCCTGCCTGCTTACAGGGCCGCGATGTGCTCGGTTGCGCGCAAACCGGGACGGGAAAGACGGCCGCCTTTGTCATTCCGATGATCGAGCGGTTGGCTCATCTTCCGTCCGGACCGCCTCGGGGTCTCATCCTGGCGCCGACGCGAGAACTCGCGTTTCAGATTCAAAAAACCGTAGCCAAGCTCGGTCGTAATCGGCGCATTTCAGCGACAACCGTCGTGGGTGGAGAAGACATGCAAGCTCAGGTACGCGGCCTTCGCCAGCACCCGACCATCGTCGTCGCGACACCCGGTCGGTTGTTGGACCATATGTGGAACGGGACCATCAATCTCGACGGTTTCACGATCGTGGTCCTCGATGAAGCCGATCGCATGCTCGATATGGGCTTTGCACCGCAACTCAATCAGATCCTGGAAGCGTTGGTCGACGAGCGGCAAACATTGCTCTTTTCGGCAACGATGCCGGACGATTTGAGTTCGCTCGCTCGTGCCGGCCTCAAGAATCCAGTGCGAGTCACGGTGGGTCGTACTGCTACGGCTGCGCACGGCGTGAGTCAAATGGTTCACCACACGACCCACGGTGAAAAGACCAGCCTCTTACTGACCCTCATCGCCGAGCCCGGTGAAAGCGTCCTGATCTTTACCCGGACGAAGCATGGCGCCGATCGCCTCGGACGAGCGCTCGAAAAGGTCGGTCATCGCGTCGCCGTGTTACATGGAGACCGTCGTTTGTCGCAACGACGCGCTGCGCTTGAAGGGTTCCGGCGCGGCACGTTCCGCGTGCTCGTGGCCACGGACATCGCCGCGCGGGGAATCGATGTGGCGAATATCGGCCACGTGATCAATTACGATTTGCCGAATACGCCGGAAGATTACGTCCACCGCATCGGTCGCACCGGTCGTATGAAGGCACTCGGGCGAGCAACGAGTTTCGTGACTGCGGAAGACCATCTGCAGTTCCGCGCTATCGAAAAGCTGCTGGGCAAGTCGGTCCCGCATGCCGCCGGTAGCCGCGTTCCGAACTATACGCATCGGCCTGCGACGCAGCCGGGACACAATCCTGCCCGCCCTGCTCACCGCAGGCAGGAGCATCCGCGCCGCTCAGGTCACGGATATCGGACCGAAGGTCGGTAGCTTCTACGGGAGCTGTCACTGAAGTCAGGCGGCGGTGGAGCATCGGCTCCATCGCCGCCATTTTTTATCGCGAGTCGGCTCTCAGGTCCTTCGCGATATCGGTGAGATCCTTCGGGTAGAGCACGATCTCGATTCGTCTATTCGACGCTTTTCCGTCGTCGGAGTCGTTGGTTGCCACCGGCCTCGTGTCCGCATAGCCCGCCGCCGAGATCATATCGCGGTTCAAGCCGCCCTCTTCGATTAAGTACCTTACGACACTGGTCGCCCGCGTCGTCGACAATTTCCAATTCGTCGCAAATTTGTCGCGCAACTTGACGCCGATGGGGACGTTGTCCGTATGTCCTTCGATCCGGATCTGCTTGTCCGGCACGTCTTTCAGCACGTCGCTCACCTGTTTGAGCACCCTGAGGCCGGCCGGCTTGACGACGGCCTGTCCGGAATCGAAGAGGACCAAGCACGATGCCGTAAATTGAGGTATGTCAAGTCCGCATCCCCAGTTTCAGCAGACTTCCCCGCCCTTATAGCTAGGGACATGTCCAGTACCGCAACCTTCCTATACAGCGTTATGGTCATGAAGACTCGCATTACTGCGAGTACGAATTCAATAAATTCCAAAAGCACAGGAGGACGCCCCATGACATGTCACCGATCCATGCGATGGCTGCTTTCGATGAGCGTGCCCGTCATGCTCATTGCCGCGGCCGCATGCAGCGAGAACAAAATTCCGAAGTCGTACCAGAAACCGACACCGCCTCCGCTAGTCAGCGAGACCCCGTCATTCGATCCCTTGAAGCAGCCGGTATCTCAACCGGTCGAGTCCAAACTACCGTTCATCATCACGACGGATCTTACGCCGCTGCAGCAGGCAATCAAGAGCGCCGTACCGGAAGTGATCACGAACGCCAAGCATCGCACTCCCGGCGACAACCGTTTTGACTTCGTCCGCGATGGCGAACCTCAAGTGTCGATTCAGGACGGGCTGGTGGCAATCCGCGCGAACTACCGGGGAGACAACCAAACCTCGGCCTTGACGCAGGCCTGCAGGCCGGATCAGTACCGGGCAGTGCTGAACGGAACAGGGCAGCTCAAGATGGTGCAGATGGACGAATTGCTGGCGTTCAACTTTGATCCTTCACAAATGACGCTGGATGCCACAAGCCCGACCGATTCTGCCTGCAACCAGTCGTACCTGCCGGCAAAGGAGCAACTTCCGGAAGCATTCGAAGTCGTAGCGATCCAACAGGATCTTGCGGAGGCCGTTTCGCCGGAAATTTTTGCCATTCCTATCGACAGATTGTGGCAGGACCTGAACAAACCGGTTTCGGTGCCGGTCTCGGCATTGAACACGCACCTCTGCCTGTATGGACAGTCCAGCGAACTCACGCTGGGCCGGCCGCGCGGGACGATGCAACAGACCACCATACAGGGAGTCGCGCGACAACTTCCGACTGCCGTCTATGAGTCGCAATGCCGTACCCCCGAGATAACCCCTATGAAAGTGGCATCAGGACAGGACCAGGCCGGACAGACATCGGAGCAGCGGCCATACAAGGTGCTCGGCTCAGTTCCGATTCCCTACGCGGTTCTCAACCAGGACTTGCAAAATCGTCTCTTCCATAAGTCCATCACGCTCGACTCGGCCAGGGACCCCGCGATCATTGAACGCATCAATGCATCGGATGCCAACGGCCGCGTCTTGATTGCCGTGGAAACGAGCGGCGGACTCGACGGCACCGTGTATTACTGGGGGACACCACAGTTTCATGAACGGGGAAAGACCGTTCGGATTCCCGATCTGCAGATGGCAAATGAATCGAAACGCGCGCTCGACTCCATGCAGATGGGGTATTGGCAAGTCGTGGATCGCCAGTTGCGTGAGCGGCTTCGTGACGCAGCGACGATCGATCTGACTACCCGCGTGGATCGAATGAAAACCGCGTTGAGTGGCGCACACCAATCGGGCGATCTAAAAATGGACATGTTGATCGGGCGTGAACAACCAGACCAGGTTCGCACGACCAAGGACGGGCTGGTGGCGTCGTATTATCTTGAAGGAACCGCGACGGCAAGCGAGCGGGTCGCGCTCACGAATTCCACGCCGTCAACAACCTCGTCCACTGCTTCCCGCAGGGATCGCCGATTGGATCGGCAGCACGAAACCGGTGGCGTGGTCACGCCATCCGATCGAGAAATGGGATCGCCAAATGAACGGCGGGGGATTGTTCCCGCCGATCGAGGTGGGATGGCACCAAGCGAGCGGTAAATCCTGGCACAGCGCGGCGTGCGGGTCGTTCTCACTGGAGAGCACCGCATGCCGCATCCTGTTCCAAAACCCTGTCTCTATACTCCACGTATGAGATCATTCTCCGCCGTCTGAAAAGCTCGGCTTCGTACGATCAGGACTGCTCAGGCTACGTTCGGCTGGTCTTGTGGGAGCAGATGTGTTTTTAGATATTGATGGAACTGCAGAATCGCAGGCTGATCCGCCGACAGCACGATCGCGCCCGTCTTTATTCCGCGGAGCAACATCCACTCGGCGGCGCGTCGGGCAATCACCTCTTCAGTCAGCCCCACCCATTTATATGACGACGCGACATTGGCGTCGACCATCACGGTAATCTGTGCCGGGGTGGTGCCGTACGTGAAGCAAAAGTGGTGTCCTGCCCGAAATACGAGGTGCAACCCGTCCGAAGCCACCATGCCTCGCTGTCCACAGTCACCACAGCGCAGATAGAGGAGTCCTGCCGCGGCATTCATACCGTCGTCATGAGATTCGCCATCCGGACCCATTTCCTTGGCACAGGTCAGATTCGGGCAAACTGGCATGAACAAGCCCCCCGGCTTCGATGAAGCCTGCAACTTTATAATGTAGGATGTTTCCTACATAACCTAGGGATATCACTAGTTAAGACATAAACGTCCCTAGAGTCAACTCCGAGGACGCTTGGCGGCCCCGGATGCGAGACATCTCGAGAACAAGAATGAACCCTTCTATCCGGCATGCGCATACCATTCGGTCGCGTCGCGCGACATCGCATAGCCACTCTTTACATGTTTGGCAACCGGACCCGAACTCTCCGTTTCTTCTCCAGAGGGATGAGTTGAAGTCTTGCAGTTGTTTCGTTAAGTTACGTCGATGACCATATCCCGCTCGCGTCTCATCCTCCTCGCCTGCGCGAGTGGCGTTCTGTATCCTCTCTGCTTTCCCGCTTTTGATCTGGGATTTCTCGCCTGGATCGCCTTAGTGCCGCTTCACTTCAGTATCGACTACTCTTCATCCCCGCGAGAGGCGTTCAAGCTTGGCTGGTTGGCGGGCACCATCGCGTTTACGGGCGCCATGTTTTGGGTCATCACCGCGATGAACCTGTACGGCAAAGTGCCGATTCTTGTGGCGCTGCTGATTATGCTGCTGCTGACCGTGTATCTCGGCCTCTATTTGGCTATCTATGCGGGAGGGCTGGCCTGGATCCGCCTGGCCTTTCCGACGCTCGGCATGCTGCCGGCCCCGTTTCTCTGGGTCACTCTGGAATTGATCCGGACATACTTTCTTTCGGGCCTTCCCTGGGTTCTATTCGGCTACTCGCAGTATGAATGGCTGCCGATCATTCAATTGGCCGATCACTTCGGTGTCTATGGTGTGTCGTTTCTCCTGGTATTGGTGAATGCCGCCCTGGCGGAGTTGATCGTCTGGTCGGTCAAAGCCTACCGCGGCTTCGCGCTTCGGTCCTTTCCCTGGCCGTCGGCAGGCGCCGCGGCGGCGGGATTGGGTGTCGCATTTCTCTATGGCATGACCGTCCTGGGTACCTCTCATCCGCTGCCTGCCCGAACACTCTCGATCGGATTGGTGCAGCCGAACGTCGATCAAGCGCAAAAATGGGACATGGCGTTTCGCCAAGACACCCTCCAGCGCTACAGCCGGTTGACCGCGGGCATGGGCAAGGAGCTGGATCTGATTATTTGGCCCGAGGCTGCGACTCCGTTCATCTTCGAGCGGGAACCCCAGTACCGATTGCTGCTGAGCGCCATGTCCCATGAGGCAGGCGCACCGTTACTGTTCGGCAGCCCGGCCCTTCGCCACTATCCTGGCGGACGCCCCTACCTCATGAACAGCGCCTATTTGCTGGCGCCCGATGGCCAGATTCTAGGACGGTACGACAAGCAGCATCTGGTTCCGTTCGGCGAATATATTCCGCTCCACAACTCCCTGTTGTTCTTTCTCGACAAATTGGTCGAGGGCATCGGAGATTTTGAGGCAGGCCCGGGCGCCACACTCTTGATGTTCAAGCCCCGCGAAAAAACTCCACCCATGACAGCGGCCGCCACCGCGCCCGACTTTCACGTGAAATTCGGCGTGGTCATTTGTTACGAGGTGATCTTTCCCAATCTCGTTCGCCAGTTTGCGTCCGGCGGGGCGGAGTTCATGGTCACGGTCACGAACGACGCGTGGTTCGGCCCGTCCTCCGCGCCCTATCAGCACTTCGCCATGGTCGTGTTCCGTTCCGTCGAGAACCGGGTCGCGTTTGCGCGAGCCGCCAATACCGGGATTTCCGGTTTCATCGATCCATTCGGCCGCGTGCAACATGCCACGGCCATTTTCACGCAGGAGGCCGTCACCGGAACGATCGAGATCGGCCATCCGAAAACCTTTTACGCCAGGTATGGTGATCTGTTTGCCTACGGCTGTGTTATAATCACCGCGCTTTTGTGCCTGACAGGCTACTTCTCCCAGAGCACAGAACCCGCCGGCGGCACACCAGCTGGTCGACCAGCCTAACCCCAGAAAGGGACCTCACGATGTTGGACGAACTACGTGCGCGAGTGCGAGGCGTCGGGGAACAGATTTCCGAATTACGGGGGCATCTTTGACCAGGTTTGCACGACCGCAGAACTCACCGAGCTCGAACACAAGATCGCGCAACCGGACTTTTGGAATGACCCACAAACGGCCGCGAAGGTGAACCGCCGCAAATCCACGTTGGACCGCGAACTCTCCCGTTGGCAGACGATCGAACGCCGCCAGACCGACCTTGGCGCGATGCTCGATCTGGCCCAGGAATCCGGTGATCCCAACCTGGAGCAGGAGCTCACGACCGAACTCGGCCAGTTCGAACGTGCACTCAACGAACTCCGGATCGAGCTGTTGTTGGCCGGCGACCTCGACGGTAACAATGCCATCTTCTCGATTCACCCCGGCGCGGGAGGGACTGAATCCCAGGATTGGGCTCAAATGTTGCTCCGCATGTACGTCCGATGGGCGGAGCGCAAGAAGTTCAAACTGGAAACGCTGGACCTGCTGCCGGGCGACGAAGCCGGAATCAAAAGCGCGACGCTCTCCGTCACAGGTCCCTACGCGTACGGATTGCTGAAGGCTGAAGCGGGCGTGCACCGGCTCGTCCGCATCTCTCCTTTCGATGCGAATAAGCGGCGGCATACGTCCTTCGCTTCCGTGTTCGTGTATCCGGAGTTGGAGGATGACGGGGAACTGGTAGTCGATGACAAGGATTTGAGAATCGATACGTTCAGAGCAGGCGGCGCCGGCGGACAGAACGTCAATAAGGTCGAGACGGCGATCCGGATCACGCACCTGCCGACAGGCATCGTCGTGCAATGCCAGAACGAGCGCTCCCAACTTCAGAACCGGAACGGCGCCATGAAAATCCTCAAGGCACGCCTGTTTGAAGTCGAACAGCAGAAAAAGGAGGCCGAGTTCAATGCGATCGTCGGCGAGAAGAAGGATATCGCATGGGGCAGCCAGATCCGCTCATATGTATTCCAGCCGTATCAGATGGTCAAGGACCACCGCACGGCGTATGAGGTCGGGAATGTCTCCTCGGTCATGGACGGCGATATCGATGGTTTCATCGAAGCCTATTTGAAGAGAAAGCTCGTCGCCGGCAAGGCGCCGGAGCCGGCGGGGGTGAATGATGACGACCTCTAGCGTGAGGCGCAAAAAGAAATATCTGATGATTTGTTGATTTGGCGATCTGATGGACTTCTGACATTCAGCAAATCAGCAGATCAACAAATTCACAAAATTCTTCGCGGAACGAGCGACGAACTACGAGATACGAACGACGAATCGATGGATGACCTGAACGATCAACGGCAGCAGCGTATCAAGAAGCTGGAGACCCTTCGGGAACTCGGCGTCCCCCCCTACGGTACTCGGTTCGACGTGAAGGACCGCGCCGGGCAGTTGGTGCGGCTGCATGGCGAGAAGAACAAGGACACGCTCGCCCAGGAACAGATCTCCTGCACGCTGGCCGGGCGGATCGTCGGACTGCGCCGGTTCGGCAAGGCAGCTTTCGCCGTGCTGCAGGATGGGGCGGATCGCTTGCAGGTCTATCTCAAGAAAGACATCCTCGGAGATCAATCCTATCAGGTCTGTGAAGGCTTGGACCTGGGCGACTGGATCGGCGTGACCGGGGTTCTCTTCCGGACCAAGACCAACGAATTCACCGTCGAAGTGCGTCATCTGACCTTCCTCAGCAAAGCGTTGCGCCCGCTTCCCGAAAAGTGGCATGGCCTGACCGACGTCGAGACGCGCTACCGGCAGCGGTATGTGGACCTCATCGCCAACCCCCAGGTGCACGGGATCTTCGCCATGCGCAGCCGTATCATTGCCGGCATCCGGGCATTTCTCATCGAGCGGGGCTTTCTGGAAGTGGAAACGCCGATGATGCATCCGATTCCCGGGGGCGCCGCGGCCAAACCTTTCGTCACGCATCATAATGCGCTCGATGTGGATCTCTATCTGCGGGTCGCTCCGGAACTGTATCTCAAGCGATTGATCGTCGGCGGATTCCCGCGCGTCTTTGAAATCAATCGAAACTTCCGCAACGAGGGGATTTCGACGATTCATAATCCCGAATTCACGATGCTTGAATTTTACGTGGCCTACGCCGACTATCACGATCTGATTGTGTTGACCGAAGAGCTGTGCGCGCGGCTGGCGATGGATATTCTTGGGGCTACGACGATCGATTATCAGGGCTCGCAGATCAATCTTGCGCCGCCTTGGAGACGGTGGTCGTACCATCAGGCGATTTTGGAAGTGAACAAGCTGGACGACGTAGTGTTGAAGGATCAGCTGGCAGCCTATAACGCAGCTGCCCGACTGGGGCTCCCGGTCAGGCAAACTGATGCGCCGGTGCCCCTCCATGTGATTCTCAACGAGATCTTCGAAGAAACCGTCGAGCCCAATTTGCAGCAACCGACCTTCATTACCGACTATCCCATAGAGATTTCGCCGCTGGCCCGTCGAAAGGATTCCGACCCCTCGCTGACCGATCGCTTCGAGCTGTACATCGCCGGGCGGGAGATCGCGAACGCCTTCTCCGAGCTGAACGATCCGATCGACCAGCGCGAACGCTTTCAATCACAGGCCGCGCAACGCGCCGCGGGTGACGAGGAAGCCCATCTCGTCGACGAAGATTTTCTGCGCGCGCTCGAATATGGGATGCCGCCCACGGCCGGAGAGGGGATCGGTATCGATCGCCTGGTGATGCTGTTTACCAATCAGGCATCCATTCGCGACGTTGTGCTCTTCCCCCAACTCAGACCGGAACAATAGAGCGATGGCCCTCCCCTACGAAATCTTCATCGGACTGCGGTACCTGCGCGCGAAACGCCGTAACCGGACTATTTCCTTCAATACGGTCGTCTCGATCACCGGCATCACCCTCGGAGTCGCGGCGCTCATCGGCACGGTCGGCATCATGACCGGCTTCAAGGAAGATATTCAGTCCAAGATTCTCGGGACCACGGCGCACATCCTGGTTCATGACCGGACCAAGGAAGCGATGACCGACTATGATGCTCAAGTGAAGCGGGTGGAGGAAGTTCCCGACGTCGTGGCCGCCACGCCCTTTGTCATGAAGCAGGTGCTGTTGACCTCTCAATCAGGCGTGCAAGGTATCATTCTACGCGGCATCGATCCCTCCCGCGAGGGGCGCGTGACCGAGGTGGCCAAAAACCTCTCAGCCGGGAACCTCACGGATCTGTCGACACCCGTCAAAGTCGCAATCCCGGAAAAGGACCGTGAGCCGAACGGTCCAGCCGAAGCCATGCGTCCCGGCATCATTCTGGGGAAAGAGCTGGCCATGCGTTTGGGAATCTATCTCGGCGACACGCTGAACGTCGTCTCTCCCGTCGGGCCGGTCACGGGCGCCAGCATGACCCCAAAAATCCGCCCTTTTGCCGTCGTCGGCATCTTTCAATCAGGCATGTATGAATATGATTCGTCGCTGGCCTACATCGAACTGGCGGAGGCCCAGAAGTTTTTCAACATGCATTCGACCGTCACGGGGATCGAGGTGAAGGTGACGGACGTCTTTCGAGCGGCGGATACCGCCCGATCGATCGAGCAGCAACTCGGTTTCACGTATTGGGCGCGGGACTGGATGCAGATGAACCGCAATCTGTTCTCCGCCCTCAAACTGGAAAAGACCATGATGTTCCTTCTGCTGGTACTCATCACCATCGTGGCCTCCTTCAATATCGTCAGCACCCTGACGATGATCGTCACCGAGAAGCAACGGGAAATCGCCATCCTCAAGGCCATGGGCGCGACACGCAAGGGCATCATGCGGATCTTCATGTTGAACGGGCTGATCATCGGCTTTTCCGGCGCCGCGATCGGCGTGCCGCTGGGCTACGCCTTTCTCTGGCTCATTCAAACCTTCTGGACCTTCGACCAGACGGTCTACTATATCTCCCGTATTCCCGTGCACGTGCTGGCCTCGGACGTCATGCTCGTGGCCGGATCCGCCATCGTGATCAGCTTCGCCGCTACCCTCTACCCCTCGTTGCAGGCCGCGAAACTTGACCCTGCGGCGGCGCTCCGGTACGAATGACATACAGAAATCTGTTGATTTGATCAGCTGACGATCTGATGAAGTATTCATGGTGAGGGCGATGACCGACATATCTTCCATCTGCAGAGCTCACATCGACAGATCATCAGATCAACAAATTCATGGATTTGCCTTATGATCAAAGTCGCTGATCTCTACAAGTCGTTTCCGATGGCCGGGCAGGAACTGGTCGTCCTCAAAGGAATCAATCTGGAAATCCGGCGCGGAGAATTCATTGCCATCGTCGGCGCCTCCGGTGCAGGCAAGAGCACGTTGCTTCACATTCTCGGGACGCTGGATCGACCGACGACCGGCACGGTTTCATTTGAAGGACAGGACCTGTTTCAACTCACCGAGGGACAACAGGCTGAATTCCGCAACAAGCGCGTGGGCTTCGTGTTTCAATTCCATCACCTCCTGCCGGAATTCACGGCTCTTGAAAATGCCTGCCTCCCGGCCATGATTCAAAAGCGGCCGCTGGAAGAGGTGCAGGGCGAAGCGAGTGCCTTGCTGAAAGAAGTAGGACTGGGCGAGCGCCTTCATCATAAATCGGGAGAACTGTCCGGAGGGGAGCAGCAACGAGTGTCCGTTGCGAGGGCATTGATGCAGCGCCCCGATCTGGTGCTGGCCGATGAACCGACGGGAAACCTCGATACCCATACCGGTGACGCGCTGTTTCAGTTGCTGCGCCAGCTCAACCGATCACGAGGCACAACGTTCATCATCGTGACACATAATGACAAGCTTTCGGCGCAAGCGGATCGCATCGTGCGTATGCAGGATGGCATGATCGTGCAAGAATCAACGTAAGAGATCGAGTCGGCCTGCCACGATCCTGCTCTAATTCTTGACGAGGTCGGGTCTTTTTCGTAGACTCAGGCCTGCGCGTATCCATCTGGAGCCCTCTTGAGCCTATGCGGACAGGGACGTGGATTACATCGCTCGCCGCCGCTCTCTCCCTTTTGCTCCCCATTCAAGCCGCCGCCACTGAATTTGTCTTCGTAGGAACCCGTCAGGTCGGGATGGGGGGGGCCGGTGTGGCAGCGACCATCGATGCCACCGCAACCTACTGGAATCCTGCGGCTCTTGCCATGAGCAAAAAAGTGGACATTCGGATACAGGCCGGAGCGGGAGCAGTCGATCGCGGAGATTTCTTCGATACACTCAAGAATATCAACAGCTTCAACTTCAGCGACACCAGCGCTGCCAATCAGGCGAGGCTTCAGAGCCTCGTCAATCAGATCAACCAACCCACGACGAATCTTTCAGGCAATGGGTCCGGCGGGTTCTATCTGAAAGCCAATTTTGGAGAGCATGCCATTGGTTTCAATGTGTCCGATGTCCCCACGGGGGGCGCATTCGTTGGCACTCCAGCCACTGTCACACAAACCGGTGGAAATCTTAATGTCAACGGACAAGTCAACATAAACGGATTGGAAGCCCGCCAGGCAGTGATTTCGTATGCCTATGCCTTCCTGGACCGGACATTCTCCATCGGCATCACCGGAAAATTCATCCAAGGGGCAGCCTATTCTGGGACCACGGACATCATGGGTGCAAGCGACGACGTAAACATATTTAGGGATGCGGGCCGCGCGAAGATCACCACCGCCCTCGGGCTGGATCTCGGCGCGATGTACAGGCCGGCATCCTGGCTGCGGTTCGGCATCGTGGCCAAAGACATCACCGCGCCGACTTTCGATGCTCCGAACGGCGACAAATTCAAAATGGATCCCCAGGTTCGAACCGGAGTGGCCTTCAACCCCTACAGCTCCCTGACACTCTCGGTCGACAGCGATATCACGTCGAATAAGACCTTGACGCCGGGTGTGAAAAGCCAACTGTTGAGCCTCGGGGCGGAGCAGACGATCTTGTCGGAATTGTTGTCGTTCCGCGTCGGAGCCTTCAAGAACATGCAAGACGCGCAGACGCCCTTCATACCGACGGCGGGGTTCGGTCTACGTATTCTCTCCTTGCGCGTGGACATCGGTGGTGGGTATGATTTTCGCGATCAAGCCGCGCTGGTCTCCGGGTCCCTTGGGGTAATCTTCTGATGATGCACGATCTGATACACTTACTACAGAGACCTATGAGACGGCATTCTCACATCCTGCTTCTCCTCATCCTTCTGATCGCGGCCCTCACCAGCTGCAGCGGATTACAAGAAATGTGGGAAGGGCCGGCATCCCGTGGTTTTTATCCGAAAACGGTCGCGATCCTCCCCATCTCTGGTGTCTACGATAGTGCCCGGGAGGATGTCGAAGAAGTCGTGGCCAAGGTGTTGATCAAGAGTCGCAAAGTGGAAAAGGTGGTGCCGCCCGAACAGGTCACCGACACATTTCAGGCCACGAAGGATGCGTTTGACGCGCTCGTGACCTATTTCACGCGCATGGAGACGACCGGCCAGTCAGACAAGCAATCCGCGATGAAAATCGGCCAGGCGCTCAATGCCGATTCGCTGCTCGTGGTCAAGGTGAATGCCTGGGAATATACGCGCGAGGAAGGAGATAACATCGCTCGCGTGGGGCTGAGTATGAGGCTGATCGACGCGATCAACGGCGCCATCGTCTGGAAGGCCCGCCACCAGGTCCAGGAAAGCTACCTGTGGATGCGACCCGACATGAAAGACCTGGCCATGAGACTCACCTCTGAGATGATCAAGTTCATGCCGCCCGTAAAACGCTAGCTCTCTCCCGCATTGGTAATCTGCTGCGCTCCTTGCAAGCATCCGAACTTCCTCGCCGAACATGTCAGGATTCAGGAGGGAGAGGTATATTTCGCACGAGGAACACCACCGCCTCTCCGGGGAACGGCGCTGCCAGCCTTCTCATGCCACCTTGTTCGGAAGGCCTCACCGTTGTGTTTCCGCTCGCCGGGTCGAACCATTCCACCGACCACGTCCCCTCGGTCGGTAAGGTAAGGGTAATCGAGCCACCTTCAGGCAAGAATCCAAGCACGTGCTCCGGGCTCATCAGACAGTAGCCCGTCGAACATACAGACGGATCGGTTTCCGGGACTGCCGTCGCGAGAGACATCCGGTTCGCATAGGAGCGGGTTTGCCCCATCCGCATCAGCACGATCGCTTCGCCGGAATTCGGTGTACCATATCCACTGCAGTAGATGTACCAAAGATTGTGTCCACGCGTGAACGCTTTCCACGGCCATTGCGGGGAATTGTGAGGCATTCCAAATTGCAAAGGACAGGGCACGATGTGGTCCATGTCCATGACGCTGACGTTGGCCCTTGCATTGGCAGGCGGATTGTCTTCGAATGACGGACCGCCCGGTGAAATGTAATCGGCTGCGCTCTTCGTAAGCACCTGGTTGTTGAAATTTTGCAGCGACGTCATTCCCACAGGGTGCGGGAAGACGTTCAGGGTCTCATACGCATGGATGAAGTCGATGAAGTATTGCTGCCATTCATTCGTCGCGGGAGTGTCGTAGCATTCGTTACAGATCTCATACAGCACATTGTCCAGATCGCCGACGGCATCGACCACCTGGCGTACATACGCTTCCTGCAACGGAGTGAAGGCTTGCCCGATGCTGCCGAGTTCAAGACCATGTCCGTCTCCGTCGACATCGCCATTCACCCCATTGATGTTGTTCTCGCGGTTGAACGGATGTCTGCTCCACGACCGGTTCTCAGGAATACGTAATCCATTCTCCCATCCGAAACTGTGCCAGAGCATGATCGAGACATAGATGCCCGCAACCCTGGCCGCCATGACTCTTGCCCGCATCCGCTCAAAGTAATGTATGGAGTTCAGAGAGGGATGTGCGAGATTTCCCACATCCAACCGGGCCAGGTCGAACTTGTGTCCTCCGTCCGCAGCACAACAGAGTGCGGATCGGATCCACGGCATACTCATGGTCGCTGTTTCTCCGAAAATTCTGCCGCTGCTTTCACTTGTCCAGAGACGAAGAAAATTCCCATCGTACCGTGCAAGGAGATCCATCGCTTTTTGGAAATCAGACGGCAGACTGCCGTCGAAAACATAGTCTTGGAGTTCGGATCCTTCATAGCCTCCTTGAAGGTACACAAGCCGATCGTTCGGCCTCGCAAAATAGCGCCCATTAACGGCACTCTTGTGCAACAGCAACGAGCCCATGGGACCCGTTTGTGCGAATGTCAATCCGGAGCAAACAGTCCATCCAGCGCACAGGAAGATCAGGAGTCGTCGCGCCACGGGATGAGGAACGGCCCCCTTCAACCGCTGAGTCTGCATGCTCACGAATCTGCCGGCTGCATACATCATCCATTTCGTCATATGTTGAACCGAACCGAATTTCAATCGGCGGATTGCAACTAGGAAGCGGTAGGACGATTCAGGTGGGAGGCCAGGCTCAGGCCGGGTGCATGGCCGTCTTCAATGAGCGGACAAATTCTCCCACCTTCGACACCATGCGAGGGTCCTTCGCGTGCTGGGCGATATTGCGAACGATCGCGGTGCCGACGATCACTCCATCCGCGACCTTGGCCACTCGGGCGGCATCCTCCGATGTCGCCACGCCGAACCCGACGGCGACGGGCACACGGGATTGCTGCTTGATCTTTCTGACGTTGTCTCGGACATCCGCCACGTCATGCAATCTCGTTCCTGTAATACCGGTCAGAGACACGTAATACAGAAACCCCTGCGATTGCTTCGTCACGAGGCCTCGCCGTGCTGGCGTGCTGGTAGGAGCCAGCAAGAAGATCAAATTGAGCCCGGTCTCACGAGACGGCTTTTGTAATGGTTCCGATTCATCTGGGGGCATATCCGGCACAATGAGCCCATCGACACCGGCGCGCACCGCCTCCCGGCAAAACTCCGTCGTGCCGAAGGCATGGATCGTATTGTAATAGGACATCAGGACAATAGGAATTTGCGTCGACGCGCGGAGCCGTCTCACCGATTCCAGAATTTTTCGCAACGTCGTGCCGCCCCGCAATGCACGGTCCGCTGCCTGTTGAATGACCGGTCCATCGGCAATCGGGTCTGAAAAGGGCACGCCGAGTTCGATCACATCCGCTCCGGACCGCTCCATCTCGAGAACCAGTTGCTCCGTTTCCCGAAGTGAGGGATCGCCGGCCATGATATACGCGATCAACGCCTTTTCACCGTCGGCCTTGAGGTTGTTAAAGGTCGTCTCCAATCTGTTCATGTCTTTACGAATCGTCTCCGGGTTCATCGTCTCTCGTTCGCGAAGAATTCTAGGAATTTGTTGATCTGCTGATTTGCTGAATGTCAGCAGTTGCATCAGATCGGTAAATCACCAAAATCGACAAATCATCAAATCAACAGATGTGTGTTTGCGCTTCACGCTTCATTACAGCACGACCCCCTTGATCTTAGCCACCTGCTGCACGTCCTTGTCGCCGCGCCCGGAGAGATTCACGAGGATGATCTGATTCCTCTTGAGCGTCGGAGCCAGTCTGATGACTTCTGCGATTGCATGTGCGCTTTCCAATGCAGGGACGATCCCTTCTTCACGCGCAAGGATATCGAATGCGGCCAGCGCTTCTTCATCCGTAGCAGACGTATATCGCACGCGGCCGATCTCGCGATAATAGCTATGCTCGGGTCCGACTGCCGCGTAGTCGAGCCCGGCCGAGACCGAATGGGTGAGATTGACCTGGCCATGCTCGTCCTGCAACAGATAGGTCATGGTGCCTTGCAGGACGCCGGGACGCCCTCCCGAAAACCGTGCCGCATGCTTCCCGCTTTCGATACCGAAGCCGCCTGCCTCCACACCGACCATTTTGATCCGGTTGTCGCCGACGAACGCGTGAAACAACCCGATGGCGTTGCTGCCGCCTCCGACGCAAGCAACGAGATAATCCGGTAGCCGCCCCTCATGAGCCATGATCTGTTTCTTCGCTTCGTACCCGATGACCGACTGAAAATCACGGATCATCATGGGATAGGGATGGGCGCCCAGAACGGAGCCCAGGATATAATGGGTATTGCGCACGTTGGTCGTCCAATCACGCATGGCTTCGCTGATCGCGTCTTTGAGCGTCCGGCTGCCCGCGTCGACCGGGGTGACTTTCGAGCCAAGCAATCGCATTCGAAACACGTTCAAGGCCTGCCGTTGCATGTCTTCGGTCCCCATGTAGATTTCGCATTGCAATCCGAAGACGGCAGCGACCGTAGCCGTGGCCACCCCATGCTGGCCGGCTCCCGTTTCGGCGATGACACGCGGCTTCTTCATCCGCCCGGCCAGCAACGCTTGACCGACCGCATTGTTAATTTTGTGCGCGCCGGTATGAGCGAGGTCTTCTCTCTTGAGATAGATCTTGGCGCCGCCCAATTTCTTGGTCAGCCGCTGCGCAAAATACAAGGGCGTAGGCCTCCCCACGTAATGCTGCAAGTACTGTTTGAATTCTGTTTGAAACCGGCGGTCCCGTCGCGCTTTCTCGTACTCGCGTTCCAATTCGAGCAGCGCGGGCATGAGTGTTTCCGGCACATAGCGCCCGCCATATTGGCCGAAGCGCCCGCGTTTATCTGGAAAAGTCGCCATGCACATCTTTCTTGGATTCAATGTGGATTGATAGCCGTTCAGATGACGTCAAATGGTAGAGAGACCGCAGCATAGTAGGACGTGTCACGCCGGCACAAGTTTGACGGCCTGCACGAATGCGCGCATCTTCTCCCGATTCTTTTTTCCCGACCGATCCTCTACTCCACTGCTGACGTCCACGCCATAGGGCCTGACGGTTCGTATTGCCGCCCCGACATTCTCGGCCGTCAATCCGCCTGCGAGCACCACGGTCGCAGCACGCGCCACCTCGGCAGCCAGCGACCAATCCGTGGTCCTGCCTGTCCCTCCGTAGGCATCCTCCGAATACGCGTCGAGCAGAAGACCCCTCACGCCGGCCCTTCCCTTGAACTCGGCGAGAGCGAGAAAGGAGTGACGGTCTTTGAGCCGGATCGCCTTCAACACGGGGCGTCCTAATGTCTCACAATAGGTGGCGGTCTCATCTCCGTGCAGTTGAGCCAATACGAGACCGCAAGAATCCATGAGATCGAGGACCACTTTGGCATCTTCGTTCACGAAGACTCCGACCGGCAGCACGAACGGCGGGAGCTCGGCGATGATGTGCTTGACCAGATGTGGCTCGATGTACCGCGGGCTCTTCCTGTACAAGACAAAGCCCAATGCATCGACTCCCACCTCGACCGCCGCCGCAGCGTCTTCGGGATTCGTGATGCCGCAGATTTTGATCTTGCAGATCATGATGGTTTTGAACGACCAGGCGACATCGAAATCTTACGACGGGCAGGTCGCCTTGCTCTTCCCTTGGCCGTAGAATCCGCGGTACGCCCATTGGCAGGCGCGACCCTTGCCGTCGAAGGTCAGGCCGATGGTTTCGGTTTTGCCGTCCTGAGTCGGCGTCGTCCATTCGCAGACCTCCCCGCCGTCCTTGAAGGAGTGGCATCTCGTGGGGATGCCCATCTCCTTGATCCGTGCGTCTTTGGTGCTGCCGAGCCACTGATCCCATTGAACCGCAGACTCTTTTATTTCCTGATCGGCACAGCCCCCCAGGACAAGGAACCCTATCGCCAACGGGATCCAAAGACTCTTCATGCGTCCTCCTTTTTCGCAGGTTCTCCCAACAACTCTCGAATCTTGGCGCCAACATCATCGGCACGGAGGAGCGATTCCCCTACCAACAATGCATGCACGCCGGCCTCCAGCAATCGCTGCACATCAGCCCGCTTGTGGATGCCGCTCTCGCTGACGATGAGCTTATCAGGCGGAATACGCTTCGCCAGCCGTTGTGTCACCGTGACGTCGGTTGAAAACGTCTGAAGATCCCGATTGTTGATCCCGATCAGCCGAATATGCGGCAGCCATTCCAACACCGTGTCCAATTCCCTTTCATGATGCGTTTCGACCAATACATCGAGCGACAGGTCTTTCGCGAGCGCGCAAAAATCTATCAACTGCCGCCGCTCGAGAGCCGCGACAATGAGGAGCACGGCATCGGCTCCATAGGCCCGGGCTTCATAAAATTGAATGTCCCGTACCATGAACTCTTTATTGAGACATGGAAGACCGACCTCGCGTTTGACTTGAGCGAGATACTCCAGGCTTCCCTGAAAGAAATCCCGGTCCGTCAGTACGGACACGGCGGTGGCTCCATGTTTCCGATAGGCTGCGGCGATCTTGACCGGATCGAATGCATGCTCGAATTCAGGCCTGATCAATCCAAGACTCGGTGAGGCTTTCTTGACTTCCGCGATCAACGCCGGCCTGCCGGGACGCCTCGTCGCGTCAATGGCCACCGCCAGCCCCGATGACGTCCCGATATCGCAGATCCTCCCTTTCAGGTCCGCGAGATATCCGCGACTCTCCTTGTGCCGCAGCTCGGCGACCTTATGCTCAAGAATACGCTGGAGAATCATGCGAGGCCTCGCTTCGAAAAGCGGATCAGTCTCTCAAGCTTTTCCATGGCGTCGCCCGAGTCGATGATGCGGCAGGCAAACTGAAACCCTTCCCGCAGTGTTTTTACTTTTCCGGTCGCCACAAAAGCCGGAGCGGCATTCAGGCACACGATATCCCGCTTGGGGCCCTTTTTCCCGAGCAGAATCTCCCGCACAATGCTCGCATTGTCATCCGGCGTGCCGCCGGCCAGATCTTTTGAACGCGCGCGGGCCACGCCGAACTCGGCCGGATCGATCGTATAGCTGGAAACGACGCCGGCTTTTCCTTCGGATACTCTTGTACGGTCGGTCACGGTTATCTCGTCCAGTCCGTCCATTCCATGGACGATAAAACAGTGTTGTGTGCCGAGGTGTATGAGCACCTTGGCCAACAATTCCGTCAGTCCTCCGTCAAACACACCCAAGACCTGAATGGTCGCGCCGGCCGGATTCGTCAATGGACCCAGAATATTCAACAGAGTGCGGATTCCCATCTCCTGTCGCACGGGAGCACAGTGTTTCATGGCGCTGTGGTAGAGGGGTGCGAAGAGAAAGCCGATGCCGACCTCGTTCACACAATCGGCGACGCGCTCAACCGGCAGATCTATCGTCACGCCCAGTGCAGACAAGACATCCGCGCTGCCACATTTCGAAGACACGGATCGATTGCCGTGCTTCGCAACGGTCACACCGGCGCCGGCCACGACGAATGCCGCTGCAGACGAAATGTTGAAGGTCTGTGCACAATCACCTCCTGTCCCGCACGTATCGACAACCATGGCATCGCCGACCCTGATTCTTGTCGCGCGCGCTCTCATGGCCCGCACCGACCCTGCAATCTCTTCGACCGTCTCCCCTTTCATGCGCAGGCCCATCAGATAGGCGGCAATCTGTGGTAACGTTGCGGCGCCATCCATGATCTGCGCCATGACCTCTTCCGACTCTTTTTCCGAAAGGCTGACCCGATCGGCGAGTTTGGCGATGGCTTCTTTGATCGTCATCTGATAAATCGTCGCTCGTGAAGCGTATCTCGTATTTCGTGAAGAATCGTTAGCAGTTAGTGCGAGCTTCTTTCTTCACGCTTCACGAGATACAGTTCTAGCCAGATACTCTTCACACTGTGTAGACGTCATACGCTAGAGCGTGAGGAAATTCCGCAAGAGGTCTTTGCCTGCGATGGTGAGAATGGACTCCGGATGAAACTGCACACCCTCCACACCCAGCGTCTTATGGCGCATCCCCATGATTTCCCCTTCGGCTGTCTCCGCTGAGACCTCGAAACAGGCCGGAAGACTGTCCCGTTGCACGATGAGCGAATGGTACCGCGTCGCTTCGAAGGGGTTAGGAAGGTTTTGAAACAGCGTTCTGCCGTCATGCGTGATCATCGACGTTTTGCCGTGCATCAGTCGCTCCGCCCGAACCACTGTCCCGCCGAATGCGACGGCCAGAGATTGATGGCCGAGACAGACGCCGAGCACCGGAAGACGCCCTGCAAAATGTCGAATGGTCTCTACCGACACCCCGGCCTCTTTCGGAGTACAGGGGCCCGGGGAAATGACGATACGACTCGGCTTCAGGTCCTCGATCTCCTGAACGGTGAGTTTGTCGTTCCGATAGACATGAACATCCTCGCCCAGTTCGCCAAAATACTGCACCAGGTTATAGGTGAAGGAATCGTAGTTATCGATCATCAATAGCATAGAGACCGTCAATCGTCGCTCGTATCTCGTTATTCGCTCACAGTGCCGGCTCACGGGACACTGCCCGCTCACCACTCGCGGGCGTCCACAAGCGTGGCGCTCATTATTCTTCGCGCCATGGACCTCGCCGGCGTTCACAAACAGTTTGAAGACACTGGGCGCTCACCGTCTCGCGCCCGTGCACAGACGCGAGGCGACTTCTTCGTCGCCTCGCGCACCTCATTACTCTTCGCGTCGTGAACCTCGTGAAGCGTATCTCGTCTCCCGTATCTCGTCGCTCGTATTTCGTATCTCGTTAGCGATGAGGGGTTCTTACTTCACGCTTCACGCTTCACGCTTCACGCTTCATTCCAGCCCCTGCTCGGCCAGTTCGATCGCCTTCATCATGGCCCTGGCTTTATTACAGGTCTCCTCGTATTCATGTTCGGGATTCGAATCGGCCACAATGCCCGCTCCGGCCTGGATGAAGGCCTGACGTCCCTTGATCACGACGGTACGGATGTTGATGCACATATCCATGTTTCCGGAAAAGCTGAAGTATCCGACTGCGCCCGCATAGGGGCCACGCCGCGCCGGTTCCAACTCTTCGATAATTTCCATCGCCCTGATTTTTGGCGCGCCGGACACGGTGCCGGCAGGGAAACAGGCCCGTAAGACGTCGTAGGCGGTCTTTCCCCGGTCTAACTCTCCTGCGACCTGGGACACGATATGCATCACATGCGAATAGCGTTCGACCTGCATCAACGACTCGACCCGGACCGAGCCCTTGAGGGCCACGCGACCGACGTCATTGCGCCCTAGATCGACGAGCATGACATGCTCCGCCCGTTCCTTTTCGTCGGCGAGCAGGCGGCGGCCGAGTTGTTGATCCTCCTCGGGCGTCTGTCCCCTGCGTCTGGTCCCGGCGATCGGCCGGAGGCAAATCTTTCCGTCCTCGCATCGGACTAGGGTCTCGGGAGAGGATCCGACCAATTCCACGCCGGCCACTCGCAAATAGTACATATAGGGCGACGGGTTGATTACCCTCAATGCCCGATACAATTGAAACGGAGCGGTATGGATCTGCGTCTGCCACCGTTGTGAGAGCACGGTCTGCACGATATCACCGGACCGGATGTATTCCTTCGTCCTGGTCACCATCTTTTCGAAGTCCGCCTGATTCATATTCGGCGTGAAGGTGATCGGCTTCCGGCGACGTTTCGGCCGGCTGCGACGCAAGGGATGCTTCAGACGGGCGATCATCAATTCGATACGATCGGCCGCATCCCGATAGGCTTTTCTGACCTCGCGATCCGTGGTGGAGGTGACATGGGCATTCGCGACGACCTTGATTTTCTGTGACACGTTATCGAAGATCAACAAGGTGTCGGTCAGCAGGAAGGCAAAGTCCGGCAAGCCAAGATCGTCTTTTCTCAAGGCAGGCAGCTCTTCAAACGTCCTCACCGTATCGTAACTGAAATACCCGACGGCTCCGCCCACGAAACGCGGCAGTCCCGCCACTGTCACGGGACAATATGCCTGCATCATCTCGCGCAGCCGCGTCACCGGATTTCCCAAGCTCGGAATCCTGCGGCAAATATTCCCGGTGGTCAGGATCAAGTCCCCTCCCTGTTCATGGATGACGGCAGGCGACCCGCTTCCGAGAAAAGAATACCGCGCCCAATTCTCTCCGCCTTCCACGCTTTCCAGCAGGTAGGCGGACGGGCCATGGTCGATCTTGGCAAAGGCCGATACCGGTGTTTCGTAATCGGCGAGGATTTCCCGATACAGCGGGATCAGATTCCCCTGTTTCGCCAGCGTCTTGAAGTCTTCCAACGTGAGTGAGTACGTGTGTGTCTTCATACGTCCGGTGCGCTATGGCTGTGCAACTACCAATTTCTGACCGACCTCGATGTTGTTATCCTTGAGATTATTCCACTTCCGCAAGTTATCAACCGTCACGTGATACTTGCGACCGATGCGGAAAAGGGTCTCGCCAGATTGCACGGTATGAATGGTTTCCGCGGACAAGTCGGCCGCCAAATCGCCCGGGATGTCTCGACTCAAATCCGAGGATGCCCCGAATTGCTCCATCGACGTCTTGGGTGATTCGAACAGTTCCGGCTTTTCCTGGCGTCTCGGCTTGGGAGGCGCCGTCATCCGCTTCATATCCTCACGCGCCTTGCGCTCGAGCATCGTGGCTTCCTTCATCGCCTCGGCTTCTTCCTGGATCTGCGCCGCCTGCTGCCTGACCGCATCGACCTGCGCCGCCAGTTCCCGGTTGCGCGCTTCCATCTCGGACAGCTCCCGCTTTGCCCGTTTCGCTTCACTGTCCAATTCTGACGTCCGCTTTTCTTCCTGCGCGAGGAGCCGCTGGAAGTTGAGACTCCGCGCTTTTTCCGCTTCATATTTTTCGGACATGACGCATCCGGTCAGCAACCAGCTGCCCACGAAGAGGACGCCCAGACGTGCCGTGGTACCAAGGATTGGCTGGCTTCGCTCATGCTTCATCGTCGAACTCCTCCTTGTGTTGCCTATGAATTCATACCCGTCCGCGGTCGGAAATACGAGCATGACGGGCAGTCATGCCATCGATTTCGGGATGGATGAAGGTGGCTAGAATAGAGGCCAACGGCGCGAAAGTCAAAGTGAAAGGGGCCGTTTCCAAGTTTGACCGCTTCCTTACCCCTATGCTACGGTCTCCTATTCTTTCACATCCTCCACATACCGCCATTCTACTGAATTCGAAGGTTGAGAAACCATGAGCGTCCCTGCGAAATCCGCCACCACCGGCCGAATCGTTCAGATAGAAGGCGTGACTCTCCATCTGGCTCAACAGCTGACCGTTGCTCAGGAATGGATCGGTGATCGTGAGATTCTCAAACAACTGCTCGCCTGTTGGCTGGTCATCGACGATAAGGACCTTCCCCTCTCCCCCCGTATCACCGGACAACCAGGCATCGGCAAAACGACGCTGGCCATGACCGGCGCACGTGAACGCGGGCAAGATCTGTACATTTATCAGTGCACGGCCGATACGCGGCCTGAGGACCTCCTGATTACCCCGGTCTTGGCCGAATCGGGAACGATTACCTATCATGCGTCACCTCTCGCCACGGCCGTTTTGACAGGCAGCGTGTGCGTGCTCGACGAAGGCAACCGCATGAATGAAAAGAGCTGGGCGTCGCTCGCGCCGCTATTGGATCACCGGCGGTGCGCCGAGTCGATCGTCGCCGGCATCTTGATTTCCGCCCATCCGAACTTTCGCTGTTGCGTGACGATGAACGAGGATGCCTCCACCTACGAAGTCCCGGATTACATTTTGTCGCGGCTGCAGCCCACGCTCGGCATCGGCTTTCCAAAGCGGACCGATGAACTGGCCATTCTGCGCTACCATCTTCCGTTTGCGCCCGCCGATATGCTGGCTCTGACGGTGGATTTTCTCCAGGAAGCCCACCAACTGAACCTCGACTATTCAGTGCGGGACGGCATTCATATGCTGCAGTATGCATTGAAGCGCCGCGCGCAGGACCCGGACCATCCGCTGGCGAAGGATGAGGCCTGGCGGGAGGCGCTCGTCAAAGTGCTGGGCGAAGAAGCGTTGGATCTTCAAACCTTGTCTCGTCGTCGCAAGCGGGCGCTCGGCGATCAGCCCCTTCCGCAAGGGATGGGAGATTTTTTCTTCGAGAGTGATGACCCGCTGCATCCGGGCCGGTGATGGCTGTGGTCTCTCCCGCTGCCGATACGGTCTTTCGTCTCTCTTCACGCCTCCTTATCCTGCCGATCCTGCACGGCAGCGGCGACGTCGCGCAGGAAGTTCGCGATGTGTTGATCAGCAGGCCCGTTGACTGCCTCGCCGTCCCTCTCCCCCCTTCTTTCGAACAACCCTTGGAGCGGGCAATTCTAGAATTACCCATCATCACTGTGGTGGTGCAAACCGAGCCGCAACAGCTGGACGGGCCTGCGGCCAACTATGTACCGGTCGATCCCTGCCAGCCGGTCATCATGGGCATCCGTGTGGCGCTCGGCGAAGGCATCGCCCGCGCCTACATCGACCGGGACGTGACGGTCTTTGAACCGCTGCCGTTCATAGCGCCCGACCCCTTTGCTCTCAAACACGTGTCCCTTGCTTCCTTCGCCGCCGCTTTGACTCCGACGCTGACTCCTCCGGCGGAAGCCTCCCAGCAGATGAATCGCATCACATGGATGGCATTTCAACTTCACCGACTGGAGATGGAATATGAGCACGTGGTGTGTCTCTGTCACGTGGCCGACTGGCCATGGCTCCGATCGGCCTATCAGGAACGGAGGATCTATCACGACCCGGAGGCGCCGGCCGGCCGGCCCGAGCGATTCCTCGTCGCTCCCGAGACGCTCTACTTTGCCTTGAGTGAATTGCCGTTCATCACCCAGCTCTATGAACAGCGTCGTGCGGAACTCCGATCCGACCGCCTCCTGTCCGTTGATGGCATCAAAGAACTCCTGTTGGAAACGCGGTCACGCTGGCAGGCCGCGCGGGCAATGGAGAATCATGGCGAAACAGGCTGGGTCACTCCGCAGTTACTTCAAATTTTTCTTCAGTACGTGCGAAACCATGCCCTCCTCGACCGGCGACTCACCCCTGACCTTTACACGCTGGTTCTCGGCGCCAAACAGACAGCGGGGGATGACTTTGCGATTCACCTGCTGGAAACCGCCAAGAGCTATGTCTATCAGGAGGAAGACCGGTCGGCCGCCTACGCCACCCTCTCCGCCGGCATGGGGAAATTTGAGTTGCCCGACGGCTCGGTCCTGACGGCGAAGAATCGACTGCAAGGCGCGCCTCTGTCATGGCGGTCGGTATCGTTGCGCCCTCGCCCCGTTCGCCGCCAGAGCCGCCGCTGGTCGTATCTCTGGAATCCCTTTCGCCAATGTTCCTGGCCTCCGGAAGATGAGAAAATCGAAAGTTTCAATACTCACGTCCGGAATCAGGCCAAAGCCCTGATCGGGGCAGACCTTGCCAAGGTCGAGAAATTTACCACCTCCCTCAAAGACGGCATCGATCTGCGGGAAAGCCTTCGCCACTGGACGGCACGCCGGCGACCGGGGCAACGCCGTAACATGGACATCTATGTGAAGGATATCCCCCCTGCGCGAGGCTCCGTGGATTCGGTGATCTTCATCTTCGATACGCCGGCCGATCCCGAACACTACCGCTGGCGGGCGACTTGGTATGCCGAGCATGCGGAGGAATCCACCCTCTGTTTTTTTGCGACGCCTTTCCTCGACAACATGGTGGGACCCGGGATCGGGCAGTCTTGCTACGGGGGCGCCCTGTTCATGTTCCCGCCACGGCTGATTCCGGATATCTGGCAGGATGAGGCATTGGCCTTCGCCAAGACCCTGGAAGAACGGTTGATCGCCGCAGCGGCGGTCCATTCCCGTGAAATTCATCTGGCATTGGTCTCTCCGGTGCCTCCTCGCGCACGATGGCGGCAGATCGCGCGGCAATTCGGCAGGCGACTGGTGACGATCCCCTTGTCACGATTCTCCTTGCAAACGGTCGAGCGGTTGCGCCGGTTCCACGTCTTGAACGGTCATGATATCCGCAGCTATGCGGCCGGGTTTATTCGTGAATAGATTGCAGAGACCTTCAACGATCCGTCCTGCTGACGCCTCGCTGGCCCCATGACTCTATCGCGTTCAGAAGCCCTCTCCCGTATCGAAAGGTTGCGGAGAGAAATTCGTCGCCATGATGTGCTGTACTACGTCAAAGACCAACCTGAGATTTCTGATACGGAATATGACCGGCTTTTTCGCGAACTGGTCGATCTGGAATCCGCCCATCCTGATCTCGTCACACAGGACTCACCGACCCAGCGCGTCGGGGCGCCGCCCCTGGGGTTTCTGGGGAAGGTGCGCCATGAAAAACCGATGCTCAGCCTCGATTCCATCGTGGACCGGCAGGATGTGTTCGCGTTCGATGCCCGCATGAAACGAGATCTGCGGCTGGATGCGCTGGTCTACACCGCTGAGCCCAAATTCGACGGACTTTCGGTAGAGCTTGTGTATGAGAACGGGCTGTTTGTGCGTGGAGCCACAAGAGGCGATGGCCTAACGGGTGAGGACGTTACAATCAACCTGCGCACCATCCGGTCGCTGCCGCTCCAACTCTCAGATATACCGGATGTGCCGCACCATCTGGTGGTGCGCGGGGAAGTCTACATGCGGTTGGATGATTTCCAGCACCTGAACCGTCGGATCACCGAGCGAGGGGAAGAGGCCTTCGCCAATCCCCGCAATGCGGCAGCCGGGTCGCTGCGTCAGTTAGATTCACGCATGACCGCCCAACGTCCGCTCGCCATTACCTGCTATGACATCATGGGGCTGTCCGGGGAGCCGCCTTCAAGCCACTGGGCGGAATTGGAAGCCTTGGCCATGTGGGGACTCCCCATTCCCGCCGAGCGACGGCGTTGCGCCTCCATCGATGACGTCATCACCTTTCACAAGGGAACCGAGGCCAAACGCGAGGACCTTCCCTATGAGATCGACGGGATCGTGGTCAAACTCGATGAACGCCAATGGCAGGAGAAGCTCGGCAGCAAGTCCCGAAGTCCCCGCTGGGCAATCGCCTATAAGTTCGCGCCCCGCAAAGAAATTACCTCGATCCAGGATATCGTGGTGTCCGTCGGCCGGACCGGAACGCTGACGCCACTGGCGCTCCTCAAACCAGTCGAAGTTGGCGGGGTCACGATCAGCCGGGCCACGTTACACAATGCCGATGAAGTAGCCCGCAAAGACGTTCGCGTCGGAGATACGGTCAAGGTCGAGCGGGCGGGCGATGTCATTCCCGCCATTGCCGAACGAGTACCTGTCGCGGGAGAACAGCGCAACTCGCCGTTTCACATGCCGGACTCCTGTCCGGTATGCGGTTCAGCCGTGGGACGCGAGGGCGCCTATTACTACTGCACGGGACAAACCGTCTGCGGGGCTCAACTGCGAGGGGCGATCGAACATTTTGCGTCTAAAAGCGCCCTGAATATCGACGGGCTCGGCAGAAAAACCGTGGCACAACTCGTCGACCGTGGTCTCGTGCAAAACCTGGCGGACCTCTATACCCTGACCAAAGAGCAGCTTCTGACTTTGGATGGCTTTGCCGATCGGTCGGTTGGGTTGCTCCTTGATTCTATCAACAGGAGCAAACGAGTGCCTCTCGATCGGTTTCTTATGGGCTTGGGGATCAGGCAGGTGGGACAACATATCGCCCGGGTCCTGGCGAGGCATTTCGGCAGCCTGGATCGTCTCATGGCCGCGAATCAGGCACAGTTTCAGCACATCCACGAAATCGGTCCGGAGATTTCCACTAGCCTGGAATCATTCTTCCTTGAAGAACGTAATCGGCAGGTGATCGAACGTCTCCTGCGACTCGGCATGGAGATCGAACCGCATCCAGAGCCAACCGATTCACGTCGAGAGGCAGGCTTGCCACTGGCCGGAAAAACCTTCGTGTTTACTGGTGGACTGGAGGGCTATACACGGGAGGAAGCCAGCCGCCTGGTGGAGAGTCGCGGTGGAGAGGTGGTGTCGAGTGTCAGCAAGAAGACTTCCTATGTCGTCGTCGGGGCCGACCCCGGCTCTAAACTCCAGCAAGCCAGGAAACTCGGAGTCACCGTACTGAACGAAGCAGGGTTCACCGATCTGATGACGCCTGCGTAACCGGGATAGCCTCCCCGACCACGGCTTCGGTGTGGGTGGGATGTTTTTCTTCCTTATAGATATAGACGCTCTTTATCACGCGCGGGTCGGCTTCATGGACGACCAGGCGGCAATTCCCGACATGAACTTCCTCTCCGGCTTTGGGAATGCGACCTAATTCCTGCTGAATGAGCCCGCTGATGGTGACGGCCTCATCGCCAAGATCTACCTTCAGAAACTCGTTGACCCTCCTGACTTCGGTCCGTCCATGGACCAAAATCTGATTTTTTCCAATGCGCTTGATCAGTTCCTCGTTAATATCGGTTTCATCGACGATCTCCCCGACGACCTCTTCCAGCAGATCCTCCAATGTAATCAGCCCCATGACCCCGCCGAACTCATTCACCACGATCGCCATGTGCCGCTTATCCAATTGAAACTGCTTCATTAAATCGTCGGCGGACTTGGAGTGGGGAACGAATAGGGCAGGATGTGCGATTTCGCGGAGCTTCATCTCGCTCCGACGCTGAGCCAGAGCCGTCAAGGCCTTCGTCTTGTATAGGATACCGATAATGTTATCGAGCGTGCCCTCATAGAGCGGAATGCGCGAATACTTTGACTTGAACAGCATTTCCTGCGCGTCGCTGAGTCGAAGGTTGCATTCCAACGCGAACATATAGATCCGCGGGGTCATGCAGTCATCGGCCGTGATGTCTTTCAGTTGAAAGACATTCTTGATCATCTTGACTTCTTCGGTCTCGATCACGCCGGCCCTCTTTCCCTCGTCCAGCATGATCTTGAGTTCCTCTTCCGTCACGAACGGGAGGTTCATCCCCTTGCCTCCCGTGAGCTTATTGATCATGGGGACCATTCCACCGAGGATGGGCCGGAGCATCTGTTGAACGAAATACACCGGGTAGGCCATGTTCAAGGCAACAGGAACGGCGTATTTGGCCGCCAGCGTCTTGGGCACGATATCGGCAAAGACCAACAGCACAAAGGTCAGGATGCCGACCGTGACGGCAACGGCCTCATCCAAATACCCCTTATCGCCGAAGGCATTCAATGTGATGATAGTCGCTATGGAGGCGGTCGCCGTATCGACGAGACGATCCCCGATCAGAATCGTGGACAGCAATCTCTGGGGTTCGCTTCGCAAGCGCAGGGCCATGGCTGCTCGCTTGTTGCCACCTTGGGAGAGCGCTCGAAGCTTCGTGTCGCTCACCGAGAAGAAACCGATTTCGGCGGCCGAGATCACAGCCGACAAAACAATAAGCGTTCCTAGAATGAGTAAGTCCATAGATTTTGTGGATCAGCGTAAGATAAGCGAATCAACGGGACGGTATGAGTGATGACCCTGGGAGCCAGTTTCTGGTGAAACAAGCACTGTGTAGGAAAGGTTCTGCACGGTGATGATGATCTGATACGGTCCGATCGGGCCACTATCATCCATCGACTATTATCTTTATCATAGGGACCCGGAGCCATCAAGTACTACCAGGAATCTTATCAGCCCATGAAGTCTATTGCAAATCAATCACTTACGATTAGGTGGTGGGACTCGCGCGCACATGAGTCTAATTCACACAGGTCAGGTATCATCGCGAATCACGAGCGGATCCACGCCGAGCCATTTGTGCAAATGATCAGCCGCGGCTTCGGCTTGGGTCTCGGTCTGAAATTGGCCCGCTTGGACGCGATAACGACGCCCATCAGACAACTCCACCGTCACGAGCCGTACATCGGAATAGGACCCCTTCAGTTTATCCGCCAAGGCCTGGGCATTGGCGAGGTCGGCAAACGATGCAACCTGGAGCCTCAAGACACCAAGGTCCGACGATAGCCGGCTGTAGCCCACTACCTTTACCTCGACCTCGTCCGTACCCCGACCCGTCATCCCCAAGGCCTGGGCACCGGCCAAGGACAGGTCAAGGATACGCCCACGCGCAAATGGTCCTCGATCATTGATCCGGACCGTCACCCGGCGTCCGGTCGATAATGAGGTGACGACGGCCAGGGATCCCAAGGGGAGCGTACGGTGAGCGGCAGTCAGTTTGTGCATATCGTACACTTCGCCATTGGCGGTTCGATTACCATGGAAGCCTGGCCCATACCATGAAGCGGTACCCCTTTCCACGAATCCGAGAGGGTAGCCGGGAGGATAGACAGGCTGCCTGGGAGTCCATCCCTGGCATGCGGTGAAACCAGCGGTGATGAGGAACGAGAGGGCAAGAAGGCGACAACTCGCTCTTCTCACCTCCGGCATACAGCCGTTAAAACTCGTCGAGAGATTGGTTTCGCAGGATCAGCAGGGCTTTGGTTGTATTCGAGACGGTCAAGACGACAATCGCCCTTTTTCCTTCGCGCGAAGGCGTGCAATAGCCGCATTTCACATTGATGCGGGCTTTGGTCAACGAGTCGGCGACCTGCTTCAGAGCGCCGGGCTTATTTTCCAGACTGAGGATCAGCGCCGTTTCCTCACGGAATTTGATCTTGGCCCTCCGCAAGGCGGTGCGTGCATTGTCGACGTCGGCGACAATCATCCGTAGCTTTCCTTTGCCGGTGACCTCCGGAGCCAAGAAGGCCTTGATATTCACCCCAGCCCCCCCCAGCACGGCAGTAACTTGCGCCAGCACCCCAGGCCTGCTCTGCTCGCTGATCACCAACTGAGTTGTTGTAGGCATGAGAATCTCCCTAATCGTGGATCCGCTTCACCTGTACCTACCGGCACCATCACCAATTCGTCAGCTGATGAATGCAATCCTCCCATACCTGACCCGAAGGATCAACCCATAGCAGGCGCTGATCGTCATGGGGTCAGCGCCTCTTCTATACAGGCTCGTATACCGGCTGGGTCGATTGGGCCTTAACAGCTCAGTGCATCCAGTCCTCAAAGACTGTGGTTCCGAGGAGCGCTTCGTTGCAATCCGGGTTACGAACACCCGCTCGTCGATCCGCAGGTCACGCACTTGAGACAAGTCCCGTTTCGTACCATCGTGAACTGCTTGCATTCCGGGCATGGATCACCTTCGTAGCCCATTTCTTTTGCCTTCTTCACCGTGGTCACCGTCAACGTTTCCCGTTTCAATTCCACCTTGTGGGCGATACTGCCGTTACCATGTCCGTGCGCATGTCCATATCCATTACCCTGAAGTCCGTTCCGCCTCACCGGCAGGTGTTCGGTGAGGATCGACGATTTCTCCAATGCAGTCATATCGGCTTCTTCCTTGACACATTCCGGATCCTGCTCATCTTTTTTCATCGAATCCATTCGCAGGTCTTCCTGCTGGACTTGCGACAAGTCATACCGTTCCAGGTAGGTGATGGCCAACTCCCTGAATACATAATCTATGATAGAAGTCGACATTTTGATCCGATCATTGAGCTTCACCGGTCCATTCGGCTCGAACCTCGTAAAGACAAACGCCTCGACGAATTCTTCGAGCGGCACGCCGTGCTGCAGGCCGAGCGAAATGGCGATGGCAAAATTATTCATCAGGCTGCGAAACGCGGCACCTTCCTTGTGCATATCCAGGAAGATTTCCCCGAGCGTGCCATCTTCGTACTCCCCTGTTCGGAGATAAAGCTTATGTCCTCCGATGATGGCCTTTTGTGTGTAGCCGCTTCTCCGGGCGGGCAAGGGACGGCGCTTTGCCAGGTAGCGGACCAGCACCTTTTCAGCAACCCGTTCCGCGGCCTGCATCACCGGAGATGTCGCCTCAACCGCCTTCCCGCTTTCTGAGGACGAACTCAGCGGCTGGCTCAACTTGGATCCGTCACGGTAGAGCGCAACGGCCTTTACCATACTTTTCCATGCCAAAAGATAGGCCGACTTGACGTCGTCGAGGGTGGCGTCGCCCGGCATGTTGATCGTCTTGCTGATCGCCCCGCTGATAAACGGTTGCGCGGCGGCCATCATGCGGATATGGGCTTCGACGGCGATAAAGCGCTGCCCGAGCCGGCCGCAGCGATTGGCACAATCGAAGACCGGCAGGTGTTCGGCTTTCAAATGCGGGGCGCCTTCGATCGTCATGGTGCCACAGCAGTAGTCATTGGCGGCCACGAGATCTTCCTGCGTGAATCCCAAGGCCTTCAGCATGTTGAACGTCGGGTCGGCCAGCTGCGCTTCGGTAATACCCAACTTCTCCCGGCAGAACGTCTCGCCGAGTGTGAACTTATTGCAGGCAAATTGAATTTCAAAGGCTTGGCCCAGAGCGCTTTCCAATCGCTCCAGCGCACCGTCATCGAACCCCTTTTGTCTCAGGGTTTCGTGATTGATAAACGGCGCTCCCTTCAATGTCTGGTGCCCCGCGCAGTAAGCCACGATATCCTGAATCTGCGCACCGGAGTAGCCCAACGTCGCCAGAGCCGGCGGCAGACTCTGATTGATGATCTTGAAGTATCCGCCGCCTGCGAGCTTCTTGAACTTCACGAGGGCAAAGTCCGGCTCGATCCCGGTCGTATCGCAATCCATCACCAAGCCGATCGTGCCGGTCGGAGCAATCACGGTCACCTGGGCATTCCGGAATCCATAGGCCGTGCCCAGCTCCAACGCGCGATCCCAGGCGCGCCGCCCCGCGATAAGCAGATCAGGCGGGCAATGGGAAGGATGGATACCCGTCGGCTTGATGGTCAGACCTTCGTATTCGGACGGAGATCCGCTATAAGCGGCATGGCGGTGATTGCGCATCACTCGAAGCATGTGCTCCCGGTTCTTCGCGTAACCCGGGAATGGACCGAGCTCCGCCGCCATTTCGGCCGACGTCGCATAGGACTCGCCTGTCATCAATGCCGTGAGGGCTCCACAAAGGGCCAGCGCGGTCGGAGAATCGTAAGGAATGCCCTGCCGCATGAGAACCGTGCCCAGATTGGCATAGCCCAACCCCAGGGTCCGGAATTCATAACTCTTCTGTGCAATCGCCCTGCTGGGGAACGACGCCATCAAGACGCTGATTTCAAGGACGATGGTCCAGAGGCGGACGGCATGACGAAATCCCTCGAGATCAAACCCGCCGTCTTCGGCAAAAAACTTGGCCAAGTTGAGCGAAGCGAGATTGCACGCCGTATCGTCGAGAAACATATATTCCGAGCAGGGATTCGATGCGTTGATCCGGCCGTCTTCCGGGCAGGTATGCCATTCATTGATCGTCGTGTCGTATTGCGTCCCTGGGTCGGCACAGATCCAGGCCGCCCAAGCAATCTTGTCCCATAGGTCCCTGGCTCTGAGGGTCTTGGAGACTTTTCCATCGATCCGGCGCTTGAGCGGCCAATCACCGTCCTTTTCCAAGGCGTCGAAAAATGCGTTGGGAATCCGCACGCTGTTGTTCGAATTCTGCCCCGACACGGTTTGATAAGCCTTCCCGTCCCAGTTCGTGTCGTATTCATGAAAGACGAAGTGGGTATACCCTTGCCGGGCATAGTCGAACATCCGTTGAATATAGGCCTCCGGGGTCGCGTCACGACGGGCGGCTGTCACGGCCTCACGGAGGACCAGGTTTTTCTTCAGGTCGACCTCGACCTTGGCCTGGCCGCCTGCGTCGGCTATAAAACATGCTTTGAGCACCGCATTCAGTCGCTGCGCACAAATCTTCGACCCGGTCACCATCGCAGCCACTTTCTGTTCTTCAACGACCTTCCAATCGATGAACTCTTCAATATCGGGATGATCGAGATCGAGGCAGACCATCTTGGCGGCGCGCCTAGTCGTACCACCGGATTTGATGGCGCCTGCAGCCCGATCCCCGATCTTGAGGAACGACATGAGCCCGGACGACTTCCCGCCGCCCGATAAGGATTCACCATCCCCGCGGAGACGGGAAAAATTGGTGCCGGTGCCGGAACCGTACTTGAACAAACGGGCTTCTCGGACCCAGAGGTCCATGATGCCGTTTTCGTTGACCAAATCATCTTCAATGGACTGGATGAAACAGTTGTGCACCACGACATTGTTGGATAAGTACTGCCCGCTGGAGGTCTGAATATCGTAGACCGGCTGCACACCCAAGGCTTCGATTCTGATGATGGCTTCCTCTCGCAATCCAGGGAGGCGTTTGCCCGGGAACTCTTCGGAGCACGCCTGATCAAGCTTGCACCGTTTTTCTTCCGACACAAACCCGATTAGTTCGCGGAATCTGGTCCGGGCATCGGCATAGCCGATGGAGACAAAATATGGGACTCGGCGATTGATTCGCGTTTCTACGCCTCGTTGAACCCGCGCATAGATGCCGAGATTGAGCAACAGCGCCTGTACGTCACGCGCAAGCAACGGAGACACCGTGGTGAGAACCACGTCAGAAGTGCGGGATCGACGCGGTCTCAAACGAACGGCCCCATCCGTTTGAAAGATAGATTGCAAGTACGCTGCATGCACTTCGCGACCGGCCTGTCGCAACTTCGAGCCGATCGCCACATCCTCTTTAGGCCCCCGCAGCAAGTCATACTTCTCAACGAAGGGTCGGAGCACTTCTCCGTACAACCTGATGCGACGTATATCTAAGCCAGGATCTTTGGTCTCCACAGACCGAACGTGGTAGTGCACGGCGGGGAACACGCGCTGCACACGGTCATGAACGAAGTTGAACTCGTCCTTGTTGATCGTCATGAATTCCAGTGTGAGACTGCGGTTGGTGCCATGTTCATACTGTCCCACGAATCCATCACCATGCAACCAACCGACAAGCGCTGCCTCGTCTTCCGCCGTTGAGTCACGTCGACTGTCAACCTCTGTCGCGGTGGAAAGTTCCAACCGCTTTCCGGGAGCCAATGCATCCACCCGACACCATTCCCCTTGAGTCCGGCGTACCGATCTCGCCCATACCAGATGATCAGCCGTCGCATCGAGGCAGACTCCGTTCTTAAGGACGATCCTGAACACGGGCTTGCGCCCGTTGTCTTTGATCGCCACCACTCGTGTGGTCCCCTTGCCGGCAAGACTCCCATCATAAACGGTAAGTCCAATAAGCTGGCGACTTACAATCTCTCCGATGGGAAATGGTCCTTGTGGAGTAGAGATCAGAGCGTCGTAGGGCTGGCAGGCATGGGGCTGCGGGTGCTCGAAGGCGTTGGTCGCTTTGACAACCTCCTTCGACTGGGGGTCCACATAGAAATGACCTTGCGCGGGGCCCGACAGCCCATACGCGTAATGCAGTCCGGTGTTGAACCATTGCGGGGAATTCGGCGCTGCCATCTGATGCGCGAGCATGTAGCACAGCTCATCGTGGAATACGGTCGCATCTTCGGCCGATTTGAAGTATCCGTGGGATTTTCCCCAGAAGGTCCAGCATCCGGCCAGGCGCTCAAAAACCTGGCGGGCATCGCGCTCTCCACCCAACACCGGTTTCCCGTCCGGTCCTTGAAGCAACTGGCCATCGACATCGACTTGGGGCACTCCCGCTTTCCGGAAATATTTCTGCGCCAGAATATCGATCGCGAGCTGGGTCCAGGATTCAGGGATCTCGATATTCTCGAGTTTGAAAACAGTCGACCCATCGGGGTTTCTAATCTCAGAAGACCGATTCACGAACGCCAGACCTTCGTAGGGGCTTTGGCTGCGTTTGGTAAATCGCCGTTCTATCCTCACGTTTCCCTCCTTACGACAAGAACCGCGCAATGCGGTGGATTGAGGTGGATTCGGTAGCCACGAAAAAGGCCGGCGTTGAGATGAAATGTTTGAATACCTACAGCCTGAGCGAGCTACTACATATAGCTATTCTAAAATATTGTCAAACAAAATGTTGTGGATTTTGCTGTGAATTGCGGGGACAACCTGGTGATAGTAAATCCGTCAATACTAGCGCGGGAGGAGGGGGCTTCATGTGCGAGTTATCCACAGATGTGGACGGCCAAGCCGGGAAGAAAACACCCTCGCGGGTGACTGCCTCATCTTAGTTGGATCAAAATGCGAGCCGGCCGATCTTTCCGGTCGCCTCTTCGACGCCGCGAATGGGGATGAATTGACCACCGACGCCAAGCACCACCAGTTCAGTGTCCATGAACCGTGTGCGAAACATGCTCCAGAGCCCCCAGTTTCCACGTTTGGTGCTGGGCTGAACCAGTCCCTGAATCAAGCGTTTCCCCTGTGTGCGAAAAAATGCGCGAATCACTTCTTTTTCCCGCGTGGGCGCCGTCTGATCCATTTGTTCGAGAGCTTGTGACAGCCTTGCCTCGACGAATACTAGATAATCATCCATGGTGGGATTCGTGGCGGCCAGACCCACGCAGATCAGCAGCACCGCCACGAGGAAACCGAGGCGAGTGGTATTCATTCAGCACCAGACGTCAATCGAGATGGTCTCCAACCGTACGGATAACCCTGCGATCCGAAACCGAAGGTTTGACAATTATCTCGTTCCTGTTTAGCGTACGCGCGCTTTGACATTTCGGCGTCAGGTGAATAACCGATTGGGAGGACATCATGTTCGTCTGGAGTAAGCGTCTGGCAGCCGTCTTACTGGGTCTTTTCACTATCATCCTGGGGGCGTTCCTCATTCATGGTCCGGCGGAGAATATCAGCGGGCTTAAGATCCATACAACCCGCTGGATCGCGCTCAATTATGTGGGGCTCTTGATCTGGCTATTCGTGTGGATGTTCGATCAAGCTCGCGTGCGCGGCAAGAACGTTTGGCTGTGGCTGGTACCCTTCCTGCTGGCCCCCCTCCCCACACTGATGCTGTTTATCCTCTTTCTCCAGCGCCGGATGAAGTAGGCTTCGAACTTACGCCAATGCTTCAAGACTGCTTTCAGCGGGAGGGATCTGTTCTTCAACCGGCTTTCGGAGATACCACAAGAGCCACAACCCCGGCAGGGCGGCGATAAACGTGACAAAGAAGAATGGTCCCCAGCCGACCGACCCGACGAGCTTCGCCGCAGGCCACCCCAGAAACACTCGCCCCAGAGCCTCGACGGATGAGAGCAGGGCAAACTGGGTCGCGGTATATCGATGATCGCACAACGACATGACGAGCGACACGAATGCCGCCGTCCCCATACCACCGGTGAGATTTTCGAATCCGACGGCAAAGGCCATCGCCGCATAGTTCTTTCCGACCCACGATAGGACCAGGAAAGAAAGATTCGATACCGCCTGCAGCAGACCGAAGACGAACAACGAGCGAAACAAGCCCAGACGCGGCATCAAGATCCCCCCGATAAAAGCACCGAGAATAGTCGAGCCCAGTCCGAACGCCCGAATCACGCCCACATCCGTCGAGGAGAAGTCCAAACCGCGCATCAGGAAGGGAGTCGTCAGCGCCCCGGCAAATGCATCGCCGATCTTGTACAGCACGATCAGGCTGAGAAGTGCCAGCGCCATCGGCCGTGAGAAAAATTCGCGCAGCGGACCCCACACCGCCTCGTTCATGCTGCGCGGAGCCTGCGGAGCGTCGGTCTGGTCCGGGCTGATCAGGATCGTGACGATGCCCAACAGCATGACTCCCGCCAGGCAGAGATAGGTGTTGGTCCAGCCTATCCGATCAGCCAGGATGAGGGCGACCGACCCGGACACGATCATGGCCAGTCGATACCCCGTCACCCAGATGGCGACGCCCAATCCGCGCTCGTCGGGCTTCAGCACATCAGTGCGGTAGGCATCGAACACAATGTCCTGCGAAGCGGACACGAAGGCGACGCCTAGCGCAATGGCAGCGAATATGTGAGGCACCATGGTCGGCCCGGTCAAGGCCATCGCGGTCAAGGCTGCGACCAATCCCAGCTGAGTGACGATCATCCATCCCCGCCGTCTCCCCAACCAAGGAGGAACGATACGGTCCATGATCGGCGCCCACAGGAACTTGACCGTGTATGGAAGTCCGACGTAGGCATACAAGCCGATGGTTGCAAGTTCAACATTCGCCATGGTCAGCCATGCCTGCAGCGTTCCGCCCGTCAAGGCCAGGGGCAATCCGGAGGCAAAGCCGAGCGGGAGCATGACCCCCAGACGAGGCGTGAGGAATGAACGACCTATAGTTGGATTCATGGAGTCAGGTGAATACCCAGGGCCTGTTTATTCGCAGCATAGCACCGGCAGGCGAATTTATCGCAGCAGATTCTTCAAAGCAGAACGGACTGAACGGACCGGCCGGACGCAGAATAGATCAGCAGGGTTGCCCATTGAATAGGCAGGGCTTGTATCGGGCTATGTCGAAGTCGATCCCTTCCTGGTACACCTGTTCGTTCCCGTTCACACCGTCCTGCTCGGGGTCGTTGAACATCGTATGGTTCCACCAGTAAAAGAGGGGGTGTTCTTCGGTATAGTACACGGGATTGCCATAGTTACTGCGGGTATACTCCTGGACCATTCTCCCTGTAATGTAATCGACCTTTCCATCACCGTGCAGGGAATAGAGCATGATGAACAGTCGCGCCTCGTGGTCGTAGAGTTCATCCAATCGTGAGTTCAGATCCGGTTCGGCGGGAAGGACTTCCCGCGACAAAGTCCTGGCGGGCAGGCAGGTCATCACAATGAAGCATGCGAGGGTCAGAGCGAATCTCATGAAGTCACCTCTCCGTCTGCTCGTCGGTACTGTACCATCCTGAAAAGACCCATGCAAATTCTCTCTCATGGTTGTCTTGCATTCCGCCCGACAAAAACAGATCGATCATCGCGACGACCTTGCTCCTAGCAGAACCCCTCACCTATAATGCGCGGTCATGGCCGAAAAATCTGTCAAGCCGCGGGCTTCACTCCACACCCTAGGCTGCCGCCTCAATCAGGCGGAAACATCGATCCTCGGCAATCTTCTCACTCAGAAGGGTTTCGAGATCGTCCCCTTCGGCGACTCCACAGACCTTTTCGTGCTGAACACCTGTTCCGTCACGGAGAATGCCGAAAAGGATTGCCGTTACGCGCTCCGCAAAGTGCTCCGCCGTTCTCCGGATGCGTTTGTAGCCGTCACGGGCTGCTATGCCCAAACCGGAAGCGAGCAATTGCGGCAGGTGCCGGGAATCGATATGGTCCTCGGCAACCAGTTCAAAATGGACTTGGCTACTTATCTTCCAACCGGCGACAGACTGCGCAAACTGCGCCGGCCCGAAGTGCTTCATACCAGGACAATTGACCGCCACGATTTCACCTTGCCCGGCGCCGCCTATTCCGACTCGACCAGAGCTCTCTTAAAGGTTCAGGACGGCTGCGATTTCATGTGCAGCTTCTGCATCATTCCGTTTGCCCGCGGCCATGAACGCAGCCGAGTTCTGACGGACATCGTCCATGAGGCGGAATCCCTTGCCGCCCAGGGGCATAAGGAAGTGGTCCTCACCGGGGTGAACATCGGCCGATATGACTGCGAAGGATCGAATCTTTTGGACGTGATTCGTCGGTTGGACTCCATCCCAGGTGTGGAACGCATCCGGCTGTCGTCCATCGAGCCGACCACTCTCTCTGAGGACATCTTGGAGTACATGGCGACATCGCACAAGCTCTGCCGCTATCTCCATGTGCCCTTGCAAAGCGGAGACGATCGGATGTTAGCTGCCATGAACAGGAAATATACGATCAGGCAGTACGAGAAGCTGATCGAAAAGGCGTTCGCTCTGGTCCCCGATCTCGGACTAGGCACCGACCTCATGGTGGGCTTTCCCGGCGAGGGCGAAGAGGAATTCGAGAATACTCGCCGGTTCGTGAATGCCATGCCGTTTTCCTATTTTCACGTCTTCAGTTATTCACCGCGCCCGGGCACTGCCGCTGTACGCATGAAGCATGCTGCTTCTGCCGCCATGGCCGGGCGACGAAGCCGGACCTTAGCCGAACTGTCACGGAATAAGAGTATTGCCTACTGTGAGCGACATATCGGTCGGACGGTAACAGTTCTTTTTGAAAAGGGGCAGCGGGATGGTCTTCGTAGCGGCCTGACCGATACATTCATGAAAGTCGCGGTCGCTTCCGATGAGAATTTGACCGGCACGCTGCGCGAGGTCACCATCATTGGAATAACGGACGGCCTGGCCTACGGACGGTTGGCACCCTCCCTAGCGCCCGCACGTCAGGTGGCGGTCCTATGAATGGAATGACGCGTCCGCAGCTCGTTCATATTGAGACATTCGGCTGCCAGATGAACGAGTATGACAGCGAACTGATCCGGTCATTGATGAAGCAGGCCGGCTTCGAATTCACTAATGACCGGGAACGTGCCGACATTCTGCTCATGAATACCTGTGCGATCAGGGAAAACGCGCACAACAAGGTGTACGGACATCTCGCCGAACTGAGATCGCTGAAAAGACAGCGGTCCCTCGTCGTCGGTGTATTAGGCTGCATGGCCCAGAACCTCAAGGAAGAATTGACCGACAAGGTTCCTGTGGTGGATGTGCTGGTGGGGCCTGATGGATATCGCCAGCTCCCCTCGCTCATCAACCGCGCGCTGATTTCGGAACAGGAAGGCATGACGCGAAAAGGGTTCGCCGTCGATCTTTCAGAATATGAAACGTACGATGATATCCAGCCTGAGCGGGGTGACGGTGTAAACGCCTGGATTGCGATCATGAGGGGCTGCGATAACTTCTGTAGTTTTTGCGTTGTCCCCTACACGCGCGGGCGCGAACGCTCCCGCGACCCTCTCAGTATTGTCCGCGAAGCCGAAGCCGCCGTCTCCCGGGGACACAAGCAAGTCACTCTCCTCGGCCAGAACGTCAATTCCTATCGATTCGAGAACTGGGACTTCGCCAAGCTCATTACGGCAGTGGCGGATGTGCCGGGTCTCGAGCGGGTGCGGTTTACGTCTCCACATCCGAAGGATTTTCCGCCGGCACTGTTGGATGCCATCGCCGGACATCCGAACATCTGCAAGCACATCCATTTGCCGTTGCAGTCGGGCAATGACCGCATTCTTGGTCTGATGAACCGAACCTACACGACCAGTGAATACTTTACGCTGGTGGAGACGATTCGCCGGCGCCACCATGGTATCGCCCTCTCAACCGACATCATCTGCGGGTTCTGTTCCGAAACTGAAACAGAGTTTATCGACACATACCGCGCAGTAGAGGACGTCGGATTTCACATGGCCTACTGCTTCACCTATTCCGAACGGAAGAACACGATTGCCTCCCGCAAGTATCCCGATGACGTGCCGGCGCCGGTGAAATCAGAGCGCGTGACCCGAGTTGTTGACCTTCAGAAAAGGGTGTCTGCCCGGTTGAACAGTCGGATGGTTGGCAGTACCGTGGATGTCATGGTCGAAGGAGATTCCAAACGATCGAGCGATCAGTGGATGGGAAAAACCGACGCGAGTATTACGGTGGTCTGGAACAAATCGGGAGAGAGACTATGTCCCGGTTCTATTGTACCGGTGGCCATACAGAGTTCGACGGCCACGACCCTCTTCGGACCCCTTTCATAACGGGGACCTCCTACCAAGGCGCATTCCTTCATTCCCACCGCTGCAGGTGCCGTCAGGCAATCAGTGAACAAGTTTGCTCACCCCCGGTACTTTCATGTCAAATTTCCGACTATCTCGGATGACACTTCTTTCGGTTTGACACCCTGAGCGACTCGCCGATTGGTAGTATCGAGGTCGCCATTGACCTGGCCCTCGATATCGGCACGCCTTGAATAATATTTAACATTCTATAACTTACGATCAGTCCAGGTCCGAGGAAGACTGCTTGACTGACTCCCGCCGTATCCATTTCTGCATTCCCATTTCACCTCATCTGGCAAGGACTCAATCTGTAAAGAAAGGCACAAAATTTGCTCCCATAGCACCTGCCTTGTTTGTTGAGAATGTCCAACCTTCCGGCGTGCAGAGGCCCCTCATGAATAAAGATCAGATGCAAGCTCAGGTACAGGGACAGGACAAGGGGGTCAGCCTCGAGACGATGATAGCCGTTGGAGTGTTTGGGTGGCTCGCGCTAGGCGTCGTGATGATGGGCCTCGGCATCTGGTAGTTCCCGGCGCACCCACACATCTTCACCGGATGCCCTGGAACATCGGTCGTTTCACATTCGGAGGAACCCCGGCATGCAATATCCATCTCGAACCAAATCGGCGGCCCGTCTGCTCATCATCGTCCCTGTGATCATCGCTGCCGTTCTGCTGAATGAAGGCTGTTCCACGGACTCTTCCCGGGGTACCGAGTCCACAACGCCGCGCGCAACCGTCTATTTCGAAGAAGTGGCCGATTGGTCTTTCGAGGCATCTCATCCGGCAACGATCAGCTCCGCCACGATCGCACAGATTCTGCAAGGCATCAATATCCATGAACCGGGTTATTCGACTAGTTCCGCGGATGGCAGCAAGCCGATGAAAGCGTTCAGCGATGAGGATGTGAAGTCTCTTGCTCCCCTGCTAGCCCACACGTTGTCTCAAGCGAAACCAGAATATGTGGTCGCTTTTCGTCTCTCCTCATCGGCAGGGTCAGGTTCTGAACCCACCGCGGGCACTCTCTACGTGCAGAACGAGCGGCTCTACTTTACGTTGATTTCCTATCAAGGAAGCCTTGCGAGGGATGAGTCCTCGACGTTCAACCAAGCTCGTCCCGCCCGTACCATCACGTTTGAGCCGCAATCAGCCGGGCACATCGAGAGGGCAGCGCCCTCCGTCGCCTTGGGACAGCGTGACCTCACCATGGTGGCGATTGATTATACGAGGATGGATCAACCTTCGAGTGGCGCACCAAAGGTCGCGGTGACTCCAAAAGATCCGGTACAAGCGATGAAACAACCGGAACCGGTTATGATCGCAAGCGCCGCGGGAGATCCGTCGACGACCCCGGAGATACAGGCGGCTCCGAACCAGGAAATGGCGACGAGGAAGGAGCAGGAACTGAAGGACGCGCAACAGTCCCTCACGCGCAAGGATGCCAAAATCAATTCCCTTCGACGTGACCTTGAGTCCATGCGACAGCAGTTGGAAGCGAAAGACAAGGAATTGCGAAGCGTGAAGGCGAAACAGGCCTCGACTAAGCGCGAAAAACGACGCACTGCCGAAGTCATCATCCGCTAGATCGACGACCTACCCCACATCGATCAATTCGGGTTTCAGCAAGACCACTTCCCGGGACAGCGGCTGCCGAAAGATCATCCGGCAATAACAGGCATATGTGACATACGTATCTTGTAAGCAATAGAGACCGATCTCACGGCCCAGCCCCTGTTCCCACATGGCTCCGACCTGAGCGCCGCTTCCAGACTTCGTTTCGACATTCAGCGCGCGGGCGAGCACATCGAGCTTCACCCACCCTCTATTGTCCCAATTGCTCCATACGGCCATCGTATCGTACACCGGCTCCACCCTGAACTTCGCCAGGTTGATCTCAAAGGCAGGCTTGACTTGATGAATGATCGACCGCTTCTTGATAAAGGGTAGATCGAAACTGAGCCCGTTATGGGTGATAAACAGGGTCGGGCGAACTTGTCCCAGATGACTCCAAAACAGGCGAAGCAATTCCCGCTCATTGTCTCCGTACCAAGCATAAGAGCCACGGGGCTCCAAAGTATCGGACAATTCTATGACACCGATGCACACGATCCGACTGTAGGTCCCATCGAAGGCACACTTCGCGTACAGTTCATCATCGGCCCGCCGCTGTTCGTCCGCCGCGCTCGCCGAAAAGAGATCCATGCAATCATCAGTGGACAACTGGTCCCCGGGAGCGGGTTTTCCGATTAAGCGGGACCATTCCGCTCTCGTCGGCTGGACAGTTTCGATGTCGAGGATGATCTTCACGCCGTCACATTAACGACCGAAACATGATCACTGCATCCTGATAACTACCATCATCGGTATGAATGACTCCGGGAAGCCTCGCCATTTCCTGGAATCCGAGCTGTCTCCACAGACCGCGGGCGATGCGGTTTTCGGAAAACACGAGATTAAAAATGACACTGCGGTAGCCCAGATGTCGGGCGTATTTCAACATGGTCGCACCGAGCAGTCGTCCCAGTCCGCGATTCCTCCACTCGGAGACGACCATGAACCCTGCATTCGCCACATGGCCGGCCCGTCCTGGCCAGTTGGCCCTGAGATAGAACGCGCCGGCAATTTTGGGCGTGGATACCACTCCGACCGAGCCTTCCGCATAGGCCACAACCGTCGATTTTCCCCGCACCCAATAGTCGACAAACTCCTCCTGAGTCAATGGCCGGTCGTGAGGATACGATGTCCCCTCACCGACGATCGTATTGTAAAGAATATGCAGTCCTTCCTCGTCACGTTCGCTTGCCAGCCGGAGACGGATGACGGTCCCGTCCTTAAGAGTGGCGTCTGCCGGAAGTCCATGATCCGAAACTTTCTGGACCATCCTCATAACCGCTGAAGGGCCTGGAGGACCGGCTCATCGGCCGGCGGAAATCGATACTGTTGAAGCTCCTCACGACTCACCCAGCGAATCTCTGCACATTCACGAGCTTCCGCCACACCCCCGGAAATCGAGCAGCGATAAAAATGGAGTTCCACCGTTTTATCGGGATAGGAATGGTGAATGATCTCGAACGGAACCGGATTCGAGATGGTCACATCCAGTTCCTCCTGTAGTTCGCGTCTGAGACAATCCTCCAACGACTCACCGATCTCGCACTTTCCACCTGGAAATTCCCAGAACCCTGCCAGGTGGACGCCGACCTTGCGCTTGGCAATCAAATACCGTCCCTCCCGACTGATAATCGCGGCCGCCACGCGGACGATGTTTCGCTTCTCACTTTTCATGGCCTCAACCACGGCGTTGACCATCATAGGGGTATGTCTTGCAAAGCGCTTTCATCGGGCAGAGCAGGCAATAGGGATCCCGGGCCGTGCAGACGATCGCGCCGAAATCCATGATGGCCTGATTGAAGTCATAGCATTTACCGCGTGGAATGAGATCTTCAGACAGTTTCCAGAGGAGAGTTTTCTGGTTCTTGGAGTCGCCCTTGTCGATAAAGACGCGATGAAGCACCCGCATCACGTTCGTGTCCAGGATGGGCGCAACTTCCTTGAATGCGAACGAGCGGATGGCTCCCGCGGTATACCGCCCGATTCCCTTGAAGGACAATAATTGTTCGGTCTCCTTCGGCAGAGTGCCGCCGTACCGAACCACGGTTTCACATGCGATGCTGTGCAACCGTTCCGGACGGATGTTGTAGCCCAACGGATACCATGTTTTGCGCACGTCCTCGACCGGTGCTGCGGCAAGTTCCTGGAAGCCCGGATAGCGGTCCAGAAACTCCTGATACTTGGGGATTACCCTGTCGACCTGGGTTTGTTGGAGCATGACCTCAGATACGAGAATGTGATAGGGGTCGGAGGTCTTCCGCCAGGGCAGATCTCGCCCGTTCACCCCGTACCACTTGAGCAATCGATGCTGAAATCTTCGCTTCAGCGAACCATCAAGAGAGAAAGCCGGTGCGGATTTTTTTCCGGCGCGTCGCACAACTGTCTGCGGACGAGACTTGGCGGGCATGCAATCACTCGTGTTGCGGCATTCTAAGAGTCCCCTCGGTGAAAATCAAACCATGCGGCGACGACAGGTCTGCACTCTGCTCGCAAAACATTCTTCATTCCAGCTCACAGGGTTTAATTACTTCAGCGCAATACCGCAATACATTGGGGGAGATGAAGTCCATCCGGGCGTCGGTTGCCGGCGTGGCACCAAATGGTCGAAATGGTAGCGTGCGCCTCGAAAGGATGGCCTCGCATGTTCGGGATCAGGATGCAGAGTTACTCACGGCTCCATATTGATCGAGATGGGTCCAAACCAACGTCCCGAGCCGAACCGGGCCCGAAACTGTTCCATGTTCAGGCGAACAGACTGGCTGTTTTCACGAATCACGACCGATCCATCATCGCTCACCTCGACGACCGTCGTGTCGTGATCACCAGTCTTGTACCAATACAAGCCTGACTGAGTCGGATTTCCTTCGATCCACGGCATCGAACAATCTGCGTGCCTTTCCTGGACACATTCTGGAAAAACACCGCGGCTTGATCAAGGCCCTGTGTGGCAGGTTAAAGATATGGACGACGAAACCGTCGGCCCATCGATCTTACACGAGCGGAGCGATTGAAGGTTGAACCGGCAAGGGCTAAAATGACCGAAGAGTCATAGGACTAAGGAACTTCATGTCGGTTACCCTGTTGAACGTGGACCACAACGATGCGGCTCGGTACGCCAAGTCCCGACTGCTGCGGCTCGCAGGCTACCAGGTGATGGAAGCCCGCACCGGTGCGGAGGCGCTCCGGCTCACCCAGGAGCTTCGGCCTCCGCTCGTACTCATCAACGTCCTACTGCCCGACATGGATGGGACGGAGGTTTGCCGGCAAATCAAAGCGAATCCGGAGACCACCCATCTCATGGTCCTGCACGTCACGGCTTCGCGCGTGACGTCCACGGATCGCACGCTCGGCCTAGAGAGAGGCGCGGACGGATACCTCCTTGAACCGGTCGAACCGGCAGAACTCGTTGCTTCGGTCCGGGCACTCCTTCGTCTGTACGACCGCGAACAGGAAAATCGACGCCTTTTGGCCCAACTCCGCCACATTACAGAAAGCGGCATCACAGGCGTTGCGTTCTTCAATACCTCCGGAATGATCACTGATGCGAATCAAACCTTTCTCGACATGGTCGGTTACGACACAGACGCCCTCAAGGCAGGCTTACTCCGCTGGGATGCGCTGACCCCTCCGGAATGGATGCCGCGAACGCGACAAGCGATCGAGGAGTTTCATGCCACCGGTCGGATTACTCCGTATGAGAAGCAATATATTCGTCGGGATGGAGAACGCTTGTGGGGCCTGTTCGGCGGTGCCCGTATCGGCCAGTCGGAGGAGGGCATCGCCCTGGTTCTTGACATCAGCGCACGAAAGCGCTCCGACCACGCGTTGCGCGAGAGCGAAGGGCGACTCCGCCTGGCGCTCGAATCCAGTGCTCTAGGAGTATGGGAGGCGTACTGGCCGGACGGACACTGCAGGGTGGACTCCACGACGGCCTCGATATTGGGATGGCCGGCGAATGTCGATGTGAGCCTGGAACAGGCATTCGATTCTGTACATCCGGAGGACAGGGCATCACTTCGCGATCAATTGACACGCGCCATCGAAGGAGACGGGACCTATGCCAGCGAACATCGCATAGTTCGCCAGGGAGGCGCGGTACGTTGGGTCGCCTCCAGGGGCTTCGTCCAGGCCGAGCAGGGGCATCCCACACGGATGATTGGTGTCATTGCCGACATTACCAAGCGCAAGGAACGCGAGGATTTTCTTCGTGAAAGCGAGTCACGGTTCCGCATGATGGCGGATACCGTGCCTGTTCTCATTTGGGTGTCAGGGACGGACAAGCGCGCCGTGTACTTCAATAAGTCATGGCTCGACTTCACCGGACGGACCATGGAGCAGGAACTGGGAGACCGATGGACCGAAGGTATCCATCCCGATGATCGTCCGGGATATCGGGAAACCTACACCGCTGCTTTCGATGCCAGGCAGCCGTTTGAAATCGAATATCGTTTGCGGCGGGCCGATGGCCACTATCGGTCGATTCTCGACCGCGGAACGCCGCAGATCACGGGACGGGGCGAATTTGTCGGGTACATCGGCTCCTGTGTCGATATCACCGAACGAAGCGATGCCGAGCAGCGCCTTCGGGAGTGGACAACCACCCTCGAAGAGCGCGTGCAAGAGCGGACCGATGAATTGGTCCGTTCTCAGGACCGGCTGCGTGCGCTGGCGGCTGAAGTCACGCTGACGGAAGAACGGGAGCGCCGGCGCATCGCCGCCGAACTGCATGACTATCTCGCGCAACTTCTGGTACTGGGTCGCATGCAGCTGTCTCAAGGTCGCAAATTGCTGCGCGGGACGGAACAGCAGAAATGGATACAGGACCTGGACCATGTGCTGACCCAGTCATTGACGTACACTCGTTCACTTGTGGTCCAACTCAGTCCACCCGTTTTGCACGAGTCAGGATTGATCAGGGCCTTGCACTGGTTGGCTGAAACGATGCGACAGAACAGCCTGACGGTGGATGTGCAGACTACTCGGACCAGTGTGGCGCTTCCGGAAGACCGGGCCGTGCTGCTCTACCAATCGATACGCGAGCTCCTGTTCAACGTCGTGAAGCACGCAGGGATCGATCATGCCGACGTGTCCGTAGATGTGGCAGACGACCAATTGCGCATCGTCGTATCGGATCAGGGGGACGGATTCGACCTCACAGCCGCCGGCAATCACCAACCCCTGACTTCCGGGTATGGCCTGTTCAGCATACGCGAGCGCATGGCGCTCATGGGTGGGACCCTCACGCTCCATTCGGCCCCCGGTCAAGGAACGCGTGTGACCATCTGTCTTCCCTATAAGTCACAACCGGCGCCTGGGGGCGTTCTGTCTTCCGGGACAGACCCTGCGTCGGCGGGTGGTCATGTCCCGACAACTAGCGCCATCCGTATTCTCCTGGTGGACGACCATGCCATGGTCAGACAGGGGTTGAGGAGCATTCTTGATGGCTATGTCGGAATCGAGGTGGTGGGAGAGGCCGGCAATGGCTATGAGGCCCTCGCGCATACCGGGACGCTCGCGCCGGATGTGGTGATTATGGATGTGAACATGCCCGAACTCAACGGCATCGAGGCCACCTGGAGAATCAAGAAGGATCATCCCCAAGTAAGGGTCATCGGCCTGTCCGTAAACAATGCGGAACATGTGCGGCTATCACTTCTGCAGGCCGGTGCGGAAGCCTTCCTGAATAAAGATTGCGCCGTCGACCAGTTATACCAGACCATCCAACATGTCATGGCCGCGAAGTAATCTGCAGGCATGAAGTGCCGACACATCACGACTCTCGGCGGCTAGGAGACCGACTCACCAATCCGCCCCCACCCGATCGATCACTATTTGGCGGACGATGGCATGCGGTCCGAGCATAGCGAGAAACACGGCCGTCTCCGCGACATCGAACGGATCGATTTTCTTGCTTTGCAGTATCTCCTCCCTCGATTTATCGACCAACTCATCGGCTACACCTGCCGGACAGATCGCGCTGACCTTGATGCCGTAAGGCTGCCCTTCGTCGGCCAGGGCATGGGTTAATGCCATCACGCCATATTTTGATGCGCTATAGGCCGCGGTGCCTGCCCATGCCTGTACTCCGGCGACGCTGGACATGTTGATGATCGTGCCGCCCCCTGATTTCTGCATCTGCTTGAATCCCGCCCGGCAGCAGAAGAAGGTACCGCGCAAATTGACATTCAGCACTTCGTCGAACGCCTGGGTGGTCGTCTGAGCCAGATGCCTGCCGCCGAACGTGCCTGCATTATTCACCAGAATGTCGAGCCGACCGTAATGTCTTACGGCTTCGGCGATCAACTGATCGACCTGGTTCTCGTCGCTCACATCCGTCTGGAAGGCAATCGCTTCACCCCCTCCCTCTCGAATCTGAGCCACCGTCTGTTCACAAAGATAAAAGCGCCGTGCCGCCACCACGACCTTGGCACCCTCCAGACCGAACCGTAGGGCAATGGCTTTTCCGATGCCACTGCTGCTCCCGGTCACGATCCCCACCTTGTCCATGAGACGTTTCATGCGCGACTCCTTTCACAATTGCTTTCTCGTATCGGCCCTTCGTATCCTGGAGACGACTGCTGCGTTGCGAGGGCACGGTCGCGCCCGTATTATAGAGCGACGAGAGGAGAAACAGAATCGTGGGGTTATCAGACATGTCGCTCGATCAACTGAAGGAACTGGTCAATGGCCTGGTCGATGACCGCCTGCGGGAATTGCTCGGTGATCCAGACCTCGGTAAGCCTATGGGAGACGCCCTGCGCGCGCGCCTGAAAACCTCGTTGGCCTCGACCGAACGGCTCAGCGGCGATGAGATCGCCGACAAACTGGGCCTTCGCTGGTAACGACCATGGCTTGGTTCCGGCTTGCCTTTCGCCCTGCGGTGATCGCGGATTTGAGCGGAATCGATCAACCGACCGCTCAGCGCCTGTTCGATAAGACCAAATGGCTGGCCTCGAACGTCGAGAATCTGCGGCACGAACCGGTGTCGGCCGACTTGCCGGTTCTCTCCAAGTACGCCGTCGGCGAATGGCGAATCTTCTATTCCATCGATCGGGTCGACAACCTGGTCGACATTCACTGTATCGCCCGTGAAACGGACCAGAGGTAACCTGGCCATGATGTTGATGACTCGTGCGGCAGTAGAGAAACTGCGTACCTTGATCCAAGAACATCCTGACGACCCGATCGTCCGGGTCGCAGTACGAGATCTGGACGAAACGCGGCTCTCCTTCACGATTATCCTGGACAATACCACCCAGCCGACTGATGACGTGCAGGAAATCGGCGGGCTGACGATCGCGGTTGAGGGCGCCAGCGCTCCCCGAATGGACGGCATCACCATCGACTATGCAGAGCCGGGCGGCTTCATGTTTTTGCATCCCGATGAGCCGGGTACGATCAGGCTGACACGCTCGCAATTGAACTAACAGTATGTTGAACGTGGGGACCGTGTCGATTTCCGGCGACGACGCAGGCCCGTGGTGAGCGGAGTGGAATTACTTCAGTGGAACGATGTCGTCGACGTGAACGGAGAATGTGCCTCGCTGCAAATCCTGCACGTACCGTCTCAGCGCTTCCCGCACGACCTGAAACGCAAGATGATCCCACGGAATTTCCCCCGGATGAAATAATTTGACCTCGAGACTTTCCGTCCCGGCCTTGAAGAGGGGCTCATCCATGGTCCCGCGAAAGACGATATAGACCTGGCTGATATATGGCATGCTGAGCACGGAATGCAATTTCAACGCGCGCACCATCGCGTGAGCTTCCTCGAACGTTTCACGCGCGGCCGCTTGCTCCGTGCCCTCACCGGTTTCCATGAATCCGGCAGGAAAAGTCCAGAGGCCGACCTTGGGCTCGATGGCGCGGCGGCACAGGAGGATGTGGTCTTTCCATTCCGGGATGCAACCTGCCACGATCTTCGGATTATGATAATGAATCGTCTGGCAGCCGTCGCACACAAATCGAGGAAGGTTGTCCCCCAGTGGAATCTTATGGCTGACCGCGCACCCGCATTGACTACAAAATCTCATAAGCCATTTCCATGATCGCACATCCCAGAAGGGATAGCACAAACGAGCGGTTTTTTGCACCCTGCCCGCGCGGCCTCGAAACGGTTCTGGCAGACGAACTGCGCGAACTCGGTGCACGCAATCCGGCCACGACCGCCGGCGGGGTTCATTTCGAGGGATCGTGGGCCATCTGCTACCGGGCGAATCTGGAAAGTCGCCTGGCCAGCAGAATCCTCTGGCGGGTCGGAGCCGCACCATACCGGGTGGAGCAGGACATTTACAATGCCGCCCATCAACTGCCCTGGCAGTCCTGGTTCACGCCTCGTCGGACGATCAAGATCAAGGTCAGCGCTCAGCATTGCCCCTTGAAGAGTCTAGACTTTGTTACCCTGCGGATCAAAGATGCCGTATGCGATCGCATGAGACTGTCGGCCGGCAGAAGACCCAATATCGATACGAAGACTCCCGACATGCTGATCGCCGCCTTCCTCGACCATGATCACTGCACGTTCTATCTGGACACATCAGGCGACCCTCTTTTTAAGCGCGGGTGGAGAAAGAGCGCAGCGGAGGCACCTCTGCGGGAAAATCTTGCGGCCGGCATTCTGCGGCTGGCCGGATGGCCGAAGGAGATGACGTTGTTCGATCCCATGTGCGGGGCAGGCACCTTCGCGATTGAAGCGGCACTCATGGCCCGGCGGATCGCTCCAGGCATCAAGCGACGATTCGCCTTTGAAAAATTTCAGCACTTCAACGAACGCGCCTGGCGCTCATTGCGCGATTCCAGCCGCGCTCAACAACTCTCCACCTGTCCGGTTTCGATTCTCGCCACCGATTGCGACAAGCAGGTCCTCGACGCAGCCGCCGCGAATCTCGAGGCTGCGGGTGTGGCCTCCTCCGTTCATCTTGCGCAAGGCGACCTTCTCGACCAGCCGGCCCCAGCCGACGTCGGGATGCTGCTGACCAATCCTCCCTATGGCCTTCGAGTGGGGGCAGAGCCGGAACTCACCACCTTATACCCTCGTATCGGTGACTGGTTGAAACAACGATTCATCGGGTGGACGGCCTATTTCTTCACGGCAGACATGCGTTTTCCCACGCTGCTCCGTCTGTCCCCCTCACGCCGCGTGCCTCTTTTCAATGGCGCGATCGAATGCCGCCTCTACGAATTTCTTGTCGTCGCGGGCAGCATGCGAAGCACCCGGCGCACCGCCAAGGACAGAGCGTCCACCTGATCGGGTTGCCGACCTCGTATTCGGTGTTCTCGATCCTCCGACTCACGCCGTGAGGTCGCGTCGCCGTCATCAATCAAGGCTGTGCATCGCGCGTGGTTCCTCAGGGCTTGACACAATTGGAACAGACTCTTATGTTGAAGTTGGGAGGCCACCAGACCGGACATACATACCGTCTTATGAGTCTTTCAGAAATTCCACTTGAGGAACTGACGCCCCGCACGCAACCGGACCTCTCCCGTCTGATCGTCGTCTCGAACCGCGAACCATACGAACATCGTCACATCAAGGCCAGACTGACGTGGGAAAAAACGTCCGGGGGGCTGACCAGCGCGCTCGATCCGGTCATGCGGAGGCTGGGCGGCACGTGGATTGCCTGGGGCAGCGGAAAGGCTGATCGGGACGTCGTCGATCAGGAGATGACCGTCGAGGTGCCGCCTGATGCGCCGACCTATCGATTGCGACGTGTGTGGCTGGAGCAGAACGAAATCAAAGGCGGATATCTCGGCTATGCCAACCAAGTCCTCTGGCCGCTCTGCCATATCACGTTGGATCGTGTGGCCTATCGCAAGGTCTACTGGCATGCCTATCAGGCCATGAACCGGCGCTTTGCCGACACGGTGCTGGATGAGTTGAAGCACCGGCCCGGCTTCGTCTGGGTCCATGATTTTCACCTGGCGCTGGTTCCCGGGATGATCAAGGCTGCTCTTCCATCTCAGGCCGTCTCCATCTTCTGGCACACGCCATGGCCGAGCGCGGACGTGTTTCGCATTTGCCCCGACCGGCGTGAATTGATCGTCTCGTTGCTGTCCAGCGATATCGTGACCTTCCAGACAGCCGGCTTCGGACGGGCCTTCATCGAATGCGCAAAAGAATTCCTCGGCGCCGAAGTCGAAGCGACGGATCAGATGCTCCAGTATCGCGGCCACCAGACCAGGGTGATGGCCAGGGCCATCAGCGTCAACTACTCCTCCCTCAACGAACGTGCACAGTCCCCTTCGATCGATCGCGTGATGAACGATCTCAGGAAGCTGCATGTCTTTCATCCCGACGTGCGCATCGGGCTGGGAGTGGATCGGTTGGATTATACGAAGGGATTGCTCAAACGCTTCTGGTCCATCGATGCCTTTTTTGAGCAGTACCCGCATTATCGTGGACGGTTTACATTTGTCCAGATCGCCGTGCCCACGCGCGGGGACGTGGAAGCGTACCGGCAGTACCGGGAATTGATTCGCGCGACGGTGGACGACATCAACAAGCGCTACGGATTCGCGTCCAGTCTCGGCAGCATCAGTGCGACGCGGTGGCGGCCGATCGAGTTGCGGGAAGGCCGTATCGGCATCGACACGTTGGCGGCCTATTATCGGATGGCCGACCTGGCGCTCGTCAGTTCGGTATACGACGGGATGAATCTTGTGGCGAAGGAATATGTCTCCTGCCAGGTGGATCACAAAGGTGTGCTGCTGGTCAGTCAAATGGCCGGGGCCGCGGAGGAACTGACCGATGCGCTGGTGATCAATCCATACGATGTGGAGGGTGTTGCCGACAGCATGCGAGAAGCGCTGGAGATGCCTTTGGAAGCTCGTCAGGAACGGATGCGGCGCATGCGCTCCTACCTGGAAACACACGATATCCGTGCCTGGGCGGACGACTGTTTACGGGATGCAGGCATGTTGCCCGCCCATGAGATTGAAAAAGAGTGGTAGGGCTGCCTCGATCTCTCTTGTCGGTTCGCCTTTCCTTCACTCTGCTCTGCATCCTATTCGTCGGGTGCGACATTCTGCAAAAAACAGCTTCGCCCAGCCCTTCGAACCATTCTCTCCGGACATCCGCCATTGAACGCCTCCATCGACTGATCCAAACCGACCTGTCGCGGTACCCCGGAGAGCAGGAGGCCATCGTATTACATCGCTCGGCCGAAGCGGCCGCCAAACCCGCTCATTACAAGCCGGCTTTGCTCATGCAGATTCTCAGCGATCCATGGCGTCACCTTGTCACGCTCGAACGGCATAGTCTGCTGGCGGCTGACATGGCGGAAGCCGGCATCGAAGGCCTGCCCGCTGTGGTCGATATTCTGGAAGCCGGTTTGGACCGCACCGCCGCGTCGTTCTCGCCCCTGCCATTTCCCACCTCCATGAACGGCGATGATTTGCTCCTCTTTTTCACCGATGCGCTTCAACAAGCCTACGAGGATCGAGAAAAGGCCTTGCGAAATTTGACGCCGGATGAGCGGCTGTTCCTTTTTACCCAGGCTGCCTCGATCGTCGATCAGTTCAGCCCGCATAGGACAGGACTGACCGCTTCAGAGGAAGCGCTGAAGAAAAAGGAGCGTGAATTCGCTCGCTTGCTGGTGGAGCGGCTGGACTATGCCAGTCTCATCACCGCCGCGCAACGATTGACCCGCCTGGGCAACGAGTACTTTCTTCGCCGACTCGCCGTCGCCTTCAGCAACCGCCATCCTGTCCCTGCTCCTATCCCCGGTGTCACGGGCGACGTGCTGTTCGCTCGCGCGACCTCATATGGACTGGTCATCATCGGCGGCAGCGGACCGAACGGCTATGACCTCGATGCACGGTTCAGTCTCGTCATCGATCTCGGCGGCGCCGACGTCTACCGAGGATCGATCGGAGCCAGTCAGAATACCGATCTCGGCAATAGCGTCGTGATCGACCTGGGTGGAAACGACACCTATGAGGCGTCGTCGATGGGACTCGCCACAGGAAGGGCCGGCGTCGGAGTCGTGATGGATCTGGCGGGCGACGATGTGTACCAACTGGCTCCGGGGTCCGGTGGCGCCGGATTTGCGGGTCTGGGCATTTTGTATGACGGACAGGGCAACGACCGCTACCTCGGCACCCGGTTTACGCAAGGCGCGGCGTTCGGAGGATTGGGGCTCCTGATCGACGGCGCCGGAGACGATCAGTATACCAGCCATGGCTATGCGATCGGATTGGGCGCCCCTCTTGGCGTCGGCGTCGTCATCGATATTTCAGGGAACGATTCGTACCGGTGCGGAAGTCGCTATCCGAGCAGTTACAACAGCGTCGATGCGCCCGACGCACGACCGGCTGATCCGAAGTTTCAGTACGACTGTTTCGGACTCGGGGCCGGAGTGGGCGCCCGGGTATTGAGCCGGCAGGATACGCATCCCCTGTATAACCTGGCCGGCGGCTGGGGACTCCTGCTCGATCTAGCCGGGAATGATACGTACGACAGCGCGAATTTCTCCCAAGGGCTCGGTTATTTCTTCGGGATCGGTTCCAAGCTTGACCTCGATGGCACTGATTCGCATGGCGCCGCCCGCTACGGGCATGGGGTTGCCGCCCACTCCGGTGTGGGACTGTTCATCGACGGGCATGGCTCTGATCGGTATCGGTCGTCCGGGCCTTTCTATAATGGAGCAGGAGCCTGGGATTCGAGCGTGGCTCTTCTCATTGATGCCGGCCAAAGCAAGGATGTGTACGACTTCTCAAGGACGACGGGATTGGGTATCGCCGATCAGGGAGGGTGGGCTGTCTTTATCGATGAAGGAGGCAACGATCGCTATGTCGCCCAACAGGGTCTCGGACTGGGGCTCAACACAAGTACTGCCTTCTTCATCGACCTGACCGGCACCGATGAGTATGTGACCGGCTCATCGAGCACGGCCCCCAATGCCAGGACGAACAAAACGGCCTTCTCCGAAGGCAACCTCGGTCTGTTTCTCGACAGGTAATCCAAAATGAATGCTTTCCTCGCCAATAGTATCTTGCCTGCGTGATCCTGGTGGCTATCTGTGATCGGCCTCCTCGCACTCTCATGAGCCTCAGAGCGGTTGAGAGCACCGCGTCATAGATCCTCAGCCTACCCGTCATCTGTCCCGAACGCTTGACTCGGACCTGCCCATGGCTATCTTGGACAGGGAGTGGTTCGCATTTCTCCATTTTTTTCGGGTACACAACCAGGAATTGCATTGACGGAGGTATGCCATGACCGAAAGTCCATTGATTGCAAATCTGCCTGTGTTGCCGGTGAAGCGAACGGTGTTGTTTCCCGGCATCCTGATGCCCTTGACCGTCGGCCGACGTCGCTCGGTCGCGGCTGTGGAGGCTGCGCTCAAGACTGAAGACAAGACGATCCTGGTTGTCGCGCAACGGGACGCCCAGACGGAAGAACCGACCCTGGAAGACCTCCACGCGATCGGTACCAAAGCCGTTATTAAACAGACCGCGCGAGGTCCCGAGGGACAATTGAATGTTCTCATACAGGGTCTCGAGCGCGTCGTCCTCTTGAAGCTGGAACCGAACGACCCCTATCTGCTTGCCCGCGCGCGACATCTTCCTGCTCCCACCGACACCGGGAGAGAGGTCGATGCGTTGCATCGGGCGATCCTGGATATTGTCGCGGACCTTCCCAAGTTGATTCAAGCACCCGGCATCCAAGAGGCGACCGTCGCGCTGGGAGCTGAAAACGATCCGGTGACGTTGGCGTATCGAATCGCATCATTGTTGAATCTGACGCTGGATGAGGAACAGCAATTGTTGGAATCCTCTTCTCGCGTGGATATCCTGCGCCGCTTGTACGCGGCTCTTTCCAGAGAGGTCCAGATCCTCCAGTTGCGCGACAAGATTGCCAGCGATGCCCGGGAAAAAATCGGTAAGAGTCAGCGCGAGTACATCCTGCGCGAACAACTGAAAGCCATCCAGGACGAACTGGGTGAACCAAACAACGAAGGGAGCGAAGTCGATGCGCTGAAAAAGCAAATCGAGGAGGCGGATCTCCCGGACCATGTTCGCAAAGAAGCCCAGCGTGAGTTGGGACGGTTGGGGAAAACGCCCCCCAGTTCACCGGAGCATCAGGTCTTGCGCAGCTATCTGGAGCTCGTGTTGGAACTTCCCTGGAAGAAAGCGTCGAAAGATCATCTCGAACTGTCACGGGTGCGCGAGGTATTGGACGAGGATCATTACGGAATCAAGGAAGTCAAGGAACGGATTGTCGAGCACCTGGCCGTGCTGAAACTCAACCCGCACGCCAAGGCGCCGATCCTCTGCCTCGTCGGACCTCCCGGCGTCGGAAAGACAAGCCTGGGTCAGTCGATTGCCCGGGCGATGGGCCGCAATTTCGAACGGTTCAGCCTCGGAGGCCTGCATGATGAGGCCGAATTGCGGGGCCATCGTCGCACCTATGTCGGGGCGCTCCCCGGGCGGATCGTGCAAGCCGTCCGCCGAGCCGGCGTCAACAACCCCGTCCTCATGCTGGACGAGGTGGATAAACTGGGCCGGGATTTTCGAGGAGATCCTGCGGCTGCATTGCTGGAGATTCTTGATCCGGCGCAGAACCATACGTTCCGCGACCACTATCTGGATTTGCCATTAGACTTGTCCAAGGTGTTCTTCATCACCACGGCGAATACTCTGGATACGATCTCGCAGCCCTTGCTGGACCGGATGGAGATCATTCGCCTGAACGGATACAGTGAAAAAGAGAAACGCGAGATCGCCGTGCGATACTTGTGGCCGCGACGCCTTGCGGAGGCCGGGCTGCAAGCCGATCAGGTCGACTTGCCCCATGAAGTGATCGAACACATTATCAGCCGGTACACACGTGAGGCCGGTGTCCGCCAGCTCGAACAGATGCTGGGGCGCCTGACTCGAAAAATCGCCATGCGATTTGCCGAATTGTCTGACGAGGCTCCTTCAAGGTCCATCAGCATTCACCGGGAGCATCTGGATGACTGGCTCGGGCAAGAACGATTCATGCCGGAGGAGGCCAGGAAACAGTTGCCGCCCGGCGTGGCCACAGGCCTCGCCTGGACTCCGGTCGGCGGTGACGTGCTGTACATCGAGACGACGTTGCTTCCCGGAAGTCATGAGCTGACCTTGACGGGCCAGCTCGGGGACGTCATGCAGGAATCGGCGCGCGCCGCACGCAGCTATCTCTGGAGTCATGCGGAAACGATGGGTCTCGACATCTCGCGTTTCAAACGAAACGGGATCCACATTCATATACCCTCGGGGGCGATTCCGAAGGACGGACCCTCGGCCGGCATCACCATGGCCACGGCATTAGCCTCGGTCTATGTCGGGAAACCGGTTCGCACGGACACGGCGATGACCGGAGAAATCAGTCTCAGCGGGCTCGTTCTGCCGGTGGGAGGGATCAAAGAAAAAGTGCTGGCTGCTCACCGGGCCGGCTTGAAACGAATCATTCTGCCGAAGTCCAATGAAAAGGACCTGAAGGAAATTCCTGAAGAGGTTCGGCAGGACCTGCAGTTCATTCTCGTGCAGACGGTCCATGAGGTGCTGCAGTCTGCCTTTGAATCACGCCCGGATGGCGGGGCGGAACCGCGAAATGTTGAGGGCCAATCCGTTCCGCAAGTCACGGCAGCCACGCCGTAAGCGTAGATCATTTCCGCTCACCATCCGTTCGATGCCTGATGCATGGCCGCAGGGTGAGAGACGGTGGGCGGAAGCGATGCACCTATGGTACAGTGTCACACGCGCTTCGTTCTATCGGGGAGGCCATTATGCCGCAAAAAATAGACATCGCGACGATTACGAAAGTCGTCAAGACCGAAGAAGAGTGGCGGAAGATTCTGACTCCTGATCGATTCGAGGTGCTGCGGCATGAAGGGACGGAACGACCCTTCGTGAATGCGTTGCACGACAACAAGGAGTCGGGCGTATATCAGTGCGCCGCATGCGAGCTGCCTCTGTTTTCCTCCGAGCACAAATTCGACAGCGGCACCGGTTGGCCGAGCTTCTGGCAACCGATCGCCCCGCAGGTAGTCGCAACCAGGACGGATTTCAAATTGATCTTTCCGCGGACCGAAGTGCACTGCGCCCGATGCGATGGGCACCAGGGACATATTTTCAAGGACGGTCCCAAGCCGACCGGCTTGCGCTATTGCATCAATTCAGCGGCGCTGACCTTTATTCCCTCGTGACGGCGTCGGTTCAACCTTCCAGCGACGTATAGTCCATTCTGATCGTATGCCTTCTCCGCAGGCGGTTTGACTTAACCACGATGAGACTCTAGAGTGGAACCGCGGATAATCTCCATGCCCAATATAAGGTCGTTGCGCTTAGTTTTACTGTCGACCCTGCTTGCCGCCTGCTCCGCGCAGACCGACGTAGTCTCTCAACACGTTAATGCCTGCTTGCTCGTCACGGAAGCCGAAGTAGAGATTGCCATCGGAACCGCGGTGACGGGGCCGGAAAAGAGAAGCGATACCCAGTGCCTGTATCATGCCAAGGCGAATCCGGACGATACAGTGGTCGTAGAAATCGACCAGAACACCGGGAAAGAGAAGAAGGGCCAATTCGACAATGAACGTCTGAAAACAAAGGGCACCCTAATTTCAGGAATCGGTGACGCCGCATTTACCCTTCCTTCTCCGCTGGGCGGCATTCAGCTCACGTTCATGAAAGGCGATGCCTTGGTCACCCTCACGCTCACTTCCGCTCGCCACGGAACGCCTTTTGAAGCCGTAACCAATTTAGCCAAATCAGCCGCACATCGACTCGCGGCCCAATTGCCGCTCGGCGATGTTTCGCCGGGTGCGGTGGCGGCGGTTCTGTCCTCATCGAAATGGGCGGGTGACTGGTATGGATGCATACCGATCGGACTTCTCAATGCCAAAGGGCACTTGAGTCTCACCGACTCCGGCGACTGGTCTCTCACGACAGCCGTGATCTCGCCGGGCATGTTGACCGCGGATCGTGGACATTGGCAGGTGGATTCCTTTCAAGATATTCTTCATGGCACGTACCAGTTGGCCGACAAAGAGACCTTTTCCACGACCGGGATTCTCAGCGTGAAATGGGATAGGGTCGCAAAGGGACAGTCCCCGACCCGTTTCGATCGCATCCTCTATAAATCTCTGACCGGTAGTCCCCACAAAATTGCCGTCAAACGGCTTCCTCCGGTCGAGCCGGGGCTGGTCGGCACCTGGGAAGGGTCAGCCAAGTTCGTGGACCATCAGGAAGAGTTTGTCTGGTCCATCACGTCAGGCAACGTCTCGGAATTTTACAAGGCGGTTCTGTGGGCGGGTCGTATCGAACACGATGGAGAAATACTGCGTCTGGTGGTCGTCCCGACCAAGACCGCACCGTTTCAATTCAACGTCGTGAGTGCAGAAGCACTCGATTTGACCGATAGCGATGGCACTGTGTCCCAATGGAGCCGCAAACACAACCGGCTTGCACGGTGTTGATTCATTGCGCACTGGGAGAACGCAATATGAAGATCCTACTTCTGGCGGTACTACTGGTTGTTGCTCCCGCCTCCCTGTGGGCAGACGAGACCACATCAAAGGATCAGGGTGGGTTCGACTTTGATCAGCCGTTTGACGAGGCGATGGCAAGAGGTGTTCTCCGATCCCTTCTGAACCGCGCCCTTGATGCCATCGAAGATCATGTGGAGATGAGGGCCAAGCTACGACATGGCGGTCAGAACGGCGAAGAGGAAGGCCGGCTGGAATTGCGAGTATATCCGCGTGGAAAGGCCCGGTCCGGCGATCACGTCGCCGCGGAGGGATGGTTTCGATTTTCTCCTGGCTTGTTGAACAATGAAATGACCTTCCGACTCAGATCGTCGCAGTATCCCGTTGACCGGTCTCAGTCCGATGCACCGGACGTGTTGTAGCGACAGCCGTGAAGCGTATCTCGTGCGCACCAGGGCCGGGCGGGTGAGTTCGGGACAGAGCGCGTCTCGGCGCGCTGGGGGTTGGGTGGGTGAGATAGTGACTTCTTGAACATCCTGCTAGAAGTGGATGCCTGCGCCTCCCGCTACGATATGAGTGCGAAACGGGAGTGAAAACGATGGTCCTGCCGATCCATTCGGAAATTCACTCTCCCATTTGTAGTTCGCGACAAAATATTTGTATTCGCTGAAGAGGAAGAACCGGTCGCCGACGTTCACCCGTAGCCCGCCGATCAATTGATAGGCAAATGCTCCGTCTGCCGCATTCTCGTTGATGGTTCCCATGGAGCTGTTTTGTACGTTCAGGCCCCTTGCGAACCCGCCGGAGAGTCCCACGCCTATTCCTGCATATGGTTGGACGACATCTCCTGGATAACGAACCATGAGGTTGGCCATCGCATTGAACACATTCAATCGGAAATCCGCACTGCGAGTGACGCCCCCTGATGTCGTCTGTGGCGCCTCCACGTTGGCATTGAATCCCGCCAACTCGGCCTCAATTCCGACGATGCGATTCGTGAATGCGGGATACGCTCCGACTTTGAGGCCCCCGCCCAATCCGCCTCCGACTTCGGTATTGGGATAGGGATCATTCTCGAACTTGAGCGCGCGGTTGCTGGGAAAGTTCCCCATCATAAAGAGTCCCATGTAGATCTCGGTTCGCTCTTTCGAGGAAGACGGCGCGCTCGAGTTTGCGGCAACAGAGCGCGCCGGTTCAGATTTTTCGGTGGCCCCCATCACGGGGTACGCCGAGATCATAAAGAGCCCGGCGGTACCGGCCGCCAGGCTGGAGAAACGTCCGAAGTGCCACATCGATTCTGCCTCCTTGCGGTTCACGTGAACGATGAGAGGGTGTACGTGATTCACCTCTACCATGGATTGCCGTTTCTCAAAAGAGTTTGCGCCAGTTCTTACTTGCGCCTGAAAGAAGAACCCGGCCGCCGAACGAGTGCGGCTGTTCCGCGGTAAAATGTTCGAAAGAAACAGCGTCCGACTGTCTGGAGGGATGAGGAATTGGAATTTAGGAAGAACTCGCCATCAACTGCTGGATCTTTGTCACAAGTAATTTCTGAGTGTAGGGCTTGCGGAGGAACCAGCCACCCATCACTCCCTGGAAATTACCCTGCGACACCAAACCGGACACGAAAAGGACCGGAAGTTGCGGGCGAATGACCCGGAGTTGCTGGGCGACGATGGGGCCGGACATGCGCGGCATGACAATGTCGATAACAAGAAGCGTGATCCGATCGGCATAGGCGTCGAACAACTCCAACGCCTCCTCTCCGTTAGAGGCGCGTAAGACGGAATACCCGTGGAGTTCAAGCATGCTGCCTGTTAAATCACACACCGCCTTTTCGTCATCCACGACAAGAATGAATGGAGGGTGTGACTGTTCTTGATACTGGCTACGGGATGGATGGTGCGAGGCAGGCATGCAGTTTCTCGAATCGATGGCTGCCTAAAGGTAGCATCAGAGTTACGGGAGGTCAAAAACCGAAGAGAAACTCGACTTCGGCGACGACATTTACCACGCCAAACATATCGCGTAGTATGCTTCTCGACGCGTCTCAGTCAGACAGATCCCCGCCGCACCACCTCGCCATCGGCACGTGTAGACAAGACGCGTACTGTACCCCCTTATCAACATCCTGCTACGGAAGAATCGCGACAATCCTGACCGGACCTCCAGACCCACCCTTGATTTTCATCGGCAGAGCGATGAGCATGGCGCCGGAGGCAGGAAGCCGATCCAGATAGGCGATATTTTCGAGCCCGTACTTTCCGGCGCCATTGATCACTTGATGCACGGCAAACTCTCGTGATGGGCCATGGTCGATGCTTGCCGTATCGATCCCGATCCCATCGACCTTCCGTTCGCGGACGAGAAATTCCGCTGCTTCCGCTGAAAATCCTGGGAAATGTAATGTAGTTGCGTCGCCGGGAGTCGCACTCCCCAGATACTTGCTCGCATCGGGCCAAAACCGGCCCCATCCCGTATGCATGATGACGATGGCGCCGTCCGGTATCCGACCGTAACGAAGTTCCCAGGAATGGAGATCTTCCACACTGAGGCGATAGTCAGATTGTTGCGCACAGGCAACCCGTACATCGACGACGACTGCCGGACCGATCAGACGGTCGAGCGCAATGTCATCCACGGACGTCTGGCCTTGTGCGAAGTGGACGGGAGCATCGATATGGGTACCCGCATGTTCTGATGTGACGACGTCTCCGGACGCATACCAATAACCGGCAGGTGTGACTCCCCACGCAGTCTGTTCCCGATGAAAGGGGCGAGTGGTGGGCCAGGCTATGGTGGACTCGTCGAGCGCGTGTGTAAGATCGACGATCTTGTGCTCCTCAAAACCATGAGCAGAAACCACCGGAAGCGCGACGCACGCCACCATGGCCAGCAGCCCGCTCTTCTTGAGCGACCCGCAGACAGAACGCGCCCTGTCTATCGCCGGCCTCAGGACAGACACCAGTTCTCCTCTCGGCATCACTTACGAATCCTCCAGCTTTCCGAACCGTTGATCCGCCGCTCCCTTATCACAAGACCACAAGGCCTGTGTCTTGTAGGTCTCAAATGTTCCTTGCTCTGCCTTGGTAGCGACGCGTTGTCGCAAGGAATCCATCTCCGCCACGGTCATCGGGACGAAACTCCGGGCGATACGCAGGTTCTGTTGCAACACCTGAATGGAGTCTATTCCGCTCACCAGCGTGGCCACTGGTAAAGACAGGGTATACCGGATCGCTTCTTCGACAGAAATGACCCCGGCGGAAACAGGTTTGCCGTTTCCACAGAGTGATTTCATCGCGATCGGGGCAATGCCTTGACGGTGCAGCTCTGGAAGAACCTGCCGTTCGAAACTGCGAAAGCCGGCATCGAAGACATTCAACGGCAACTGACACGTGTCAAACGGGAATCGATGCGCGAGGACACTCAAATGAACCGAGGGATCGGTGTGGCCTGTAAAGCCGATGAATCGAACCTTGCCCTGTTGCTTGGCCTCCATAAGCGCCTCGGCCGCCCCTCCCGGTTGAAAGATCCGATCCGCATCGTCCTCGCAGCCGACTTCGTGGATCTGCCACAGGTCGAGGTAGTCCGTCCCCAGCCGGCGAAGCGATTGTTCGAGATGCAACAGACCGACTTTCCTCCCCCTTCCATGCGTGCACATTTTGGTCATCAGGAATACCTGCTGCCGTTTCCCCGCGAGAGCTTTGCCCATCACTTCTTCGCTGCGATTATTTGCATAATCCCAGGCATTATCCATGAACGTCAGCCCTGACTCGATGGCTTCGTGGACAATCCGCACCCCTTCTTCATCGCTCTTTCTGATGAGGTGCCCGCCTCCGAGACCGAGTATCGGTACGGCGACACCGGTCCTTCCAAGCGGTCGTTGAGGGACCATCATCGAATGTGTACGCCTCACCGGAGGCCAGCGCATCCCCGAGAGAATGTGACCAGCGGCTCATTTCTGCCAGGATCCAGGACGCACTCAAAATCCCGAAACCTCTGAGCGCCTGCCGGCGGCTGATCGCCGCGTCCTTCCGATCAGACCGGTTCTTCCCTTCATTTCGGATGCTCATTCACCCACCCTTTCCGGGTCGTTCCCTTCGCAATGACCGTCTGTTCAAGACTTCCAAATTAAGGTACGCTTCCCGCTTCAGAACTTCAATCGCTTCGACCACCTGTCTTGCTGTGATTATGACCAACGACTCTGTCAAACACGTATTCCTTTCACCCTGGATGGCAAAATAGGATTGAGAGCATACATGGAGACCGTCAACCGGTCAGGTAAGTCGAAAACGATATCACTGATCTAGTGCGAAGTTTCATGGACCAGACGCACGTTCGTACTTGGCAGCCATTGACGTCGAATGGTGAATGGCCGGGTCAGTGAGCACGTGGGGCTTTCGCCGCGAGGATCCGCGAAAGAGTGACCAGATCGTTTCTATTTTCGGATTGAGGTTAACTACTTGATAGACCGATTATAGTTTGCTTTACTTTGATCTATGCAGCCGATAGATGACCCGCAACTCCCTGACCGACCAGCCGGTGGCAGTCAGACCGTGCAGTATGCTATTTCCCCTGCATGGCGTTGCCGTCCGTGCTCCTCCTCATCCCACCCCTCACCCAGCTCAATACTCCCTATCCGTCCACGGCCTATCTGACGGGTTTTTTACGCTCGCGGGGATATACAGGATTTCAGGCTGATCTAGGAATCGAGATGATGCTCGCAGTGTTCTCGCGTTCCGGACTCGCCAAGGTCTTCGACAGTCTACAGGCAAAGCGAGACCAATTACCGGGTGAAGCTCGCCAGATGCTCGCGCTTCGCCATGCCTACCTCACGACGATCGACCCAGTGGTGATGTTTCTACAAGGACGCGATCCCATGCTCGGTCCACACGTCGCGCGGCAAGGGTTTCTGCCGGAGGGACCTCGATTTGTGGCCGCCCTTGGGCGAAGAGCCTCACATGACCTCCGCATGGCCGACTCCGATCGCGCGCGATACCGCGCCACCCTCTACCTGGAAGATTTGATGGATCTGATTCAACAAACCATCACGCCGCATTTCGCCTTGAATCGCTATGCCGAGAATGTCGCTCGCGCTGCTTCCTCGTTTCGCATGATAGAGGAGGCCTTGGATCAGCCGCTGTCGTGGACCGACGAATTGCTGCTGGAGACGCTGTGGCGGCATGTCGACCTGGTTGATCCCGGCCTGGTGGGCCTGACGGTGCCGTTTCCCGGAAATCTGTTTGGCGCCTTTCGGATCGCCCAATCGCTGAAGAGTCGCAGACCGGACATCCGCATCGTTCTCGGCGGGGGATATGTCAATACCGAACTTCGACGCCTGTGCGATCCGCGGGTGTTTGACTTCGTCGATTATGTGACGCTCGACGACGGCGAACGGCCTCTCCTCGCCCTCTTGGAACACCTTGACGGCATGCGCGAAGAAGAGTTCCTCTGCCGAACGTTTCTTCGCAGGCAGGACCGCGTGTCGTTCCTAAACGGGTGCCGGGAACCAGATATCTCGATGAGCCAACTGGGCACGCCCACCTATGATGAACTGCCGCTCGGACGATATCTCTCGATTCTCGATACGGCGAATCCCATGCATCGGCTCTGGTCGGACGGCCACTGGAACAAACTGACCGTGGCACACGGCTGCTATTGGAAACAATGCACGTTCTGCGATGTCGGACTTGATTACATCGCGCGGTATGACGCGACACCCGGCGCGATTCTGGTCGATCGCATCGAGTCGCTGATCAAGGAGACTGGGCGACGAGGTTTTCACTTTGTGGATGAGGCCGCTCCACCAGCCGGATTGAAAGCGATGGCGCTGGCGCTGCTCGAACGGGAGGTCTCCATCTCCTGGTGGGGTAATATCCGGTTCGAAGAGGCGTTCACCCCTGACTTATGCCGTCTGTTGGCGGCTTCCGGCTGTATCGCCATGTCCGCGGGCCTGGAAGCCGCCTCGGATCGTCTGCTGGCGGAAATGAGAAAAGGTATTACCGTCGATCAAACCGCACGTGTGGCGGCTTCGCTGCGGGCTGCCGGCATCCTCGTGCATGCCTATCTCATGTATGGATGCCCCGGTGAGACGGTGGAGGAAACCATCGATAGCCTTGAACGGGTCAGGCAGTTGTTCGTCTTCCGGCCTCTTGCAATCGGCATTCTGGCACAAGTTTACCGCGACTGCGCACAGTCCTATCGGTCTTGCTCCTGAGCAGCACGGCATCACCCTTACCGGACCATCATTCGAAGGCTTCGCGGAGAATGATCTGAGCCATCGCGATCCGCGAGGAGACCATCCCGAATGGCTCGGCGCAGGGTTACGCACCGCTCTCTTCAACTACATGGAAGGGAACGGCCTGACAGTGGACGTCCGACATTGGTTCGATCAACCGCTGAAAGCCTCACGTGTCCAGCGGACATGGGCCCGCCGGGCGATGGCCGGCCACGCCACAACCATGGAGCCGCTCCAGGAGCGGCGAGTCGTCTGGATCGGTGAACCGCCGGTCAGAGAACCATTAGGACGGCAGCGCATGCGACTCATTCTTCCCACGCGCACGCACGACGTGACGCTCACGCTCAGCCTCCCTCAAGCCCAGTGGATGAACGACATCATTCACCGGGCGACTCCTTCCCACGGCTTGCAGGACTATCCGCGTCTGACAGAGATACGCGAGGAGTTCGAACAGGTAACGGGGGAAAATTTTAAGAAGTTTACAAAGCAGTCTTCATGGGACAAGGCTCGAAGAGCCGGACTGCTTCTGGTCTAATTCGGCGACAGGACGGTTAAATGAAACTGAGAAGGGAGCCGGCCTTGAGACCGGCTCCCTTCTTGAGCTGTGATCGCCTACTTATTGGGCTGAGGCGTGTACCGCAGATAAGGCTTGACCGCTTTAAAACCTTTCGGGAAGAGCGACTTTGCTTCATCATCACTCACAGCGGGGGTGATGATACAGTCCTGTCCCTCTTTCCAATTGACGGGTGTCGCGACCTTGTATTTGGCCGTCAGTTGCAGTGAATCCACCACCCGAAGCAGCTCATCAAAATTCCGGCCGCAGGACGCCGGATAGGTCAGCATCAACTTGACCTTCTTGTCAGGCCCGATGACGAAGACCGAGCGGACCGTCATATTGTCCAACGCGTTGGGGTGGATCATGTCGTACAGCATGGCGACCTTCTTTTCCGGGTCGGCAATCAGCGGATAGCTCACGGTGCAGTTCTGCGTCTCGTTGATGTCCTTTGTCCACCCGCGGTGCGAATCCAAGGGATCGACGCTGATCGCGAGGATTTTGACGTTCCGTTTATCGAACTCGCTCTTTGATCCGCGCCATATATCCCAGTTCCGTCGTGCAGACCGGCGTAAAATCCTTCGGGTGCGAAAATAAGATCCCCCAGCCATTGCCCAGCCACTCGTGGAACTTAACGGTTCCCTCGGTGGTCTCCGCCGTAAAATTTGGAGCCTCATCGCCTAATCGTAGTGCCATATCGTCCTCCTCCGTAAGATGTGTCGATATCAGTTCATCGTGAAGACACTTAACCTACCGTGCCCATTACATCGGGATCAAGGGGTAATCTTGATCAGGCGCCGGACAAATTCACGTTGGCAGCGCACCTGCTCGCCGCTTGCCCCGCTTAGTTCAACCTCCAGCAAGAATACGCGGTCCTGACTCATGTAATTGTCCTGATCCGCCTCCTTCCCCCGAATGTCCTGCTTCGCCTCATCTACCTGATCTTCCTGCTTCGTCTGGTCCTTCTGCGTGGTCTCCTCTGTCTGGCTTTGCTGAATTTCCTGTTTCACCTGCTTGTTCTGATCCGCCTGATCGTCTTGTTTGACCTGATTCTCTTGATTGGGTTGACTCTCTTGCTGTCTCTGATTCGCCTGATTCTCCCCTACCAAAAATTCCCTGATCTGCCCGGCGCGGCTCTGCGCAAGTTGGCGGAGCTCGATCTCAGTCACTTCCTGCTTGGCGGCGAGTTCATCCCTGACCTCGTCACCGGACATCACGCGCTCCACGGACTTCCCTTTGGCAGTCTCTTCACGCTTCATCGGCTGTTTTCCGAACTGCTCGATGTACAACTCATTGAGCAGTTCCAATTCCGCGTTCCGCCGTCGGCGGGGATGCAGGAGGCCTTTCTGTTGGTTTTCTCGATAACGGGCCACCACGGCGACGTCCACCTTCTGTTCCGCGACGGCATGGCCATCCAATTTCGGATCAGCCCGACCCACCACCTCCAACGTAACGCCGGTCGCTCGTTCAAAGCCTTTTCAATGATCGCAGCTTGCTCCGGTCCTTCTCCGTGATGCGCGCTTCGCCGGGTCGAAAGCCACGTACTGGAGGTCCTCGCCAGCTCCTCCTACCAGATTGCCGATGCGCGGCGAACGGCGAGGCCGCGATCTTGGTGATCAGATTCACGAGCGCATTCAGCACCACCCGGCCGTATCGAAAATCCGGCTCATTCATATCGCCGCGAACCGGGAAGATCGATTTCGATCTTTCCATGTCGATCCTTGAGCAAAGCCATGGCCAGCCGGACCGGCAAAGACGTCGCATCCGGGCTATTTGTGCTGTCGCCGAATGTGAATTGATCTATCACAACCCTGTTCTCCCCCTGCAATTGCTTCTGCGATACCTGGTACTTCAGATCGAGGTGCAGCGTTCCCTTGTTGATGGGATATCCGGCATATTTACCGGAATAAGGCGACACGGCGGTCAAGATCCATGTTGTCGAACGTTAATTTGAGATCTGTGTACGCTCTCCGCTCAGCGGATTGATCTGTCCGTGGATCTTGATCGGCGCGATCTCGTCCACTTTTCCTGTCGAGAGACACTTGGCACGGGCGATTTCCTTCGATGACAACCCTTTGATGGTCCCGCTCAGGTCATGAATTCCCGTTATGACCGGCGGCTCTATCGATTCATCAATGAACGTCGGTCGCCATGTTGACCAATTTGACCGTATTAACGGCGATCGGTGTCACATTCGCCTGCTTTTCCGGATTTCTGCTCCGCCTTGTGGAGCGTCGGCGGCCGGCTTCGATGCCTTGTCCTGACCGCCGGTCTTACCCGTCTCGCCTGTGAGCCGGGACAAATTGAGCGTGCCATCGGAACCTACCACCGCCTGTATCGACGGCTTCCGCCACTCGATCTCTTCGACGGCGATCGACGTGGGCTCCAGATCCAGCGCGACTTTGTTCAATGCCAGTGAACTCCAGGAGACCACGGGCTTCTTGAAGAGCCCCCCGACAGTCGCAGGGCTGCGGGCCATTCGGTCACCAACCTCTCCGATAGTCGCAGGGCTGCGGGCCATTCGATCACGAACCTCGAAATTCACGATGGAGGTGTTCCCTCGATAGGTCAGCCGCGGTCCGTTGTTGCGTGCAGCCGAATACGTGATCTGGCCGTTCAGATTGAATTCGCCTCCGCCGAGATCGGCCTGAAGAAACTTGTTCATATACGGCTGGAACGGGCGCAGAGCCAGATGTGCGAGGCCGATCTTCAGGTCCGCCTGTATTGGGTTCATCCCAACGGTTCCCCGTGCCTCAAGCTGTCCTGTCTTATTGACCTTGAGCTCTACACCAAGGGAAATCGGCTTCGCAAAGGGAAACTGCACATCTTTACTCGTGAAGCGGAGGTCATCGACGAACAATTCGGCTGTGGGATTCGACGAGCGGTCTTCCAGGCGAATTCCATAGTCCTCGATTTGTACCGTCTTGGCGAGCAATGACCACCTCTTGGTACCGCGAGGCGCGCCTTGCGAAGCCGTGGATTCCGAGGAAGGGGGTGACTCGGTCTTCTTCTCTTCCGCTGAAGAGGCGAACAGCGGCACATAGTTGATCGTGCCATCCGGTTGAACCCACCCGCGTATGCGGCCATGAGTCGAAGACACGGCCCCCAGCGTGACAGCCTGCGCGGCCAGATCGAGACGCAGATCATCGAGGGTAAATGCGCCAAGAGTCACCAGGGGCTCGGCAATCTCCCTCTCCCCTATGGAGATGTCGGTGAGAGCAACCTTACCATCGGATAGGCGAAGATTGAGAGGAGTCGCCAGGGTATCGAACGACATATTTCAGATTCACATCGAGGTTGCCGGACCGAATATCAAACTTGAACTGATCCTGAATCTTTTTCCAAAACCCCGCGAGCTTGATGTTTGCGAGCGCAAGAGATCCCTGAGACTCCAGCGGCTCCAACGTAAAGGTCCCGTTCCACGTCAGCGTTTCGCCTTCGCCGAACTCGGCGATGAAAGAGTGCGCATTCGCAAATCCCGGCGTGGTGCTGAACTTGTGCAATGTCAGTTCGATCGGGACGACATCGAGCGTCACCGGTCTCTTCTTTGATTCATCACGAAACTCCAGCACACCCGATTCAATCTGAAACAACCCGATCTCTACGGCGGGCATGGGTGATTTCGGCTGTGGCTCAGGAGGAGCCCCCTCTGACGGCGGCACCAGTCCGACAAGATTGAGTTTGCCATCAGGGTGAATCTTGACCAGCACGTACGGACGGACGAGCCGGATTTCGTCAAATGCATAGGCGCGCCGGAAGATCGAAACCGTCTCGAAGTTCACGAAGAGTTCGTCGAATCCGATGATGGATGTGTTGTCCGGCTCCTGGATATCCAACTCCAAGAGCCGCACCGAGAGCGCAAAGGGGTTGGTCTCAACGTCCTGCAGGAGGATCGGGCGGTGTAACTTTTCCGCAAGCGCCGGCACCACGTATGTCTTGATGACATATGGCACGACGATAAAGCCAACTAAGGTATAGAGGCCCAGCGCGGCAATTGCGGCACACAGTACATGTCGAAATCGGTAGAGGAAGATCATGGTCAAGTGGTGCGCCCGGCTGGAATCGAACCAGCGACCCACAGCTTAGAAGGCTGTTGCTCTATCCGACTGAGCTACGGGCGCAGTCAATGTTTTCACCCATTCATTCCTGATTGCCCACATAGGGGATCGTCAGGTTATTACAGTGCTGGCTGTGTTCAACTGAATTTCGGCTTGGGCAAGGTCCTTGTTTCTTGGCGCAAGCCTTGTCCATCCTCCCCTTCCGAGGTTCGCCGATACGCAGTGTCTCAAATCATGAAACCTGAAGTCTACTAGCCGAACAGGATCGATAGATCAGGACAGCGAAAGCTGCCGGTAGTAGGCAACGCCGAAACGGTATCATCTTCACTGCGCCAAGCCGACGATGATTCGTTACGTTCTACATGGTATTTTACTCATTCCTGGCCACGCCGCAGGCAGACCCAGGCATCTCTTCCATAAACTTGCCCCGTACGCTGACGATCTCCTTGATGATTGGAATTGGAACGGTCATCCGGATTCTCCATTTGCTCTGTCCCTCTTCCATGGAAACGAATTCTCCGTCGGGCTGGAATTTGGTCAAATGTCTCGGCACATAACACACACGCGTCCCGCCATCTTTTAACAGCAGTTCCAGGACGAACCATAGGTTCTCCAGCCGTTGTTCGAACTTCCGATACGTTGCATTGCTGAGTTCGCCGCCTGCTGACGCCAATGCTTCCTTGATTCGACCGCGGATGGCCGCATTCCCTGTGATGGAAACGGGGAAATATAGGTCGGCTTGTCCCTTATCCTCAAGCCGTGCTTTCACCTCCGGTTCTCCAACGATAATCTCATGTCCACGTTGGGCGATTTCCTCAAACACCATGGACGCTGACAGTTTTTTCTTTTGTGCCCGGTCTCGTTCATCCGCCAATTGCTGTTCAACCTTCGCGTGCAGGTCTTTACCCGTGAGCAGACGCGCGTAAAAAGTACTTTCCCGCTTCTGGATACTGGTCAGCGCTTTCTCTTGCTCCCGTAACCGATCCTGCACTGCCTCTCTCTCCGGTGCAGACGCCGGATGAGTGCCAAGCGACTCCTTCAAGGTTTCCACTTCCGTGGTGAGTGACTCGTAGTCTCCTTGAAGCTTTTTGTATTCTTGCATCAAGGACTTGACCTTGATGCGGCTGGCCAGTGCTTCCATCTTGTCGGTTGCAACAAGGGCTTTGATTTTCACGAAGAACCGTAGTCCATCAGCTTCCAGCTTCCGCTTCCTTTCTAGTATTTCCACTTGAAGACTGCCTCCGGCAATGGCCTGAATCTCCTCGCCGGTCAGATCAAGATTTCCTGTTTTTGCAAAACGCTCAACGTGGGTAGCAGCCTCCCTCAATGCCGTCTGCTTGGCTTTCCGCAGCACCACGGCTTCAGCAAACGTCGGTGTTTCGCTGTCACTCATGAGGTAGGTCGCTTCGGTGACGATAGTCTCGGCGTGAGCCTGAACAGAAACGACGCAATAGAGGAGGAAGAGAAAACAAGCCCAATAGGCCGTTGCGCGAGAGCTGCCAATCTGCAATGTGAGGATGGCGCGAAAGCTCATGAACGTCTGTTTGTCAAACCATGTTCCTTCTGCATCCGCTTATGGGCGTAAGGCTGAACTGCACCTTCTCTGCGCAGGGGGCACTGTCTTGGCGTGCTGGTTATGGCCCTAAGCTACATCCGGGCTTCTCGCTGTGCTCCGGAAAGGGTACACCGCTTGTGGACTTTCAGTATAGACCTGTGACGAGCCTCAGGGGAGAGGTGGTGGTGCATAGGGCCGCAGGCGTGGCCGCCGCAAAAGACCCTTGCCTGGTGGAAGACGGCGAAATAGAATTATCTGAACAATCGCCTTCGAAACTGTGCCAGACCACCATCGGGCGCTACAGGAGGGTACCCTATGAAGTTAGAATTGACGCTCGAAGAAGCCCGCGTGCTTGATGTGGCAGTTGAATACATTAAGAAGCATAAGGACGTGGCAGTGAAAATTTACGCTGGCTATGAGGACGATATCAAGACGGTCAATGCGGTCGGAGGTATGCTGCGGGCAGCATACCTAACCGAAAAGCAAAAGTCATAGGGTAACTCCTGTCCCGGCATGAACGGCACCGTGCTGGACGAATGCCCAGCGGTCCGGTCGATTCCAGCAACCTCTGTCTGCTCTATGCGGCCCTCTCTATCTTTCCATCGGAATGGTGATCACGATTCCGCCCATGACATCGTTGCGCTTGAAATCTCGCCTGGGACTGTTCGGATGAGCATTATGGCATCCAATGCATGATTGGTTGATTGCCCGATCAGCATAGACTGTCTGAAAAATTTGTCCCCTCGCGCTGGTGCCCACTTTGCTATAGGGCTGGTCCGGAGTCTTCTGAACCTCCTCGAGCGCTGTTCGTTCAAAGTCGGTTTCCGGTCCATTCTTGGCTCTGATCGGCCAGAGACTAATCAGGCGATAGCGAATCCCGCTTCTTTTCTCCGCCACTGTTCTGGCCGCTTCCATCAAGAACTGAGCCGGAAGGGGGAGTGTACCGCGCTCTGCCCAATTTTCCGAAGATACGACGATACCCCTGACCTGCATCCGCTCTACGACGTGTGTCGCATAGAATGTTCGGTCCGCCTCGATGACGTCGTGGATGTAGTCGGCGACAGTCTGTGGAGGAATGCCCACCAGGCCATCCCGGTCGGGGCTCTCGGCAGAGAGGGCCCACCGACCCAGGAGAGCGAGCGTAAGGAGCACCGCAGCAATCGCCCATGTGAAGCCCTTCAAAGTCATTGCGCACCTCACTTTTTCGATGCGAGCAAGGGCTTACTCGGGAAGGAAAGCGTCTACATATCTGAACCCCGTCGGACAGATGGTCGAGACAAAGTGCCTTTCCCGAGGCCGTGCCCTCCGTGGAGGGAAGGTGTGGAGGTCAATGATCATGATGCTCCCACAACTTCGCGTTCGTTCTCCGACCGGCTAGCCCTCTGTGGGCGCGCATAATCTTGAAGACCGCGCCGGATGATACCATCAATGAGTGAGGGGAAGCTGCCGCTGATGGCCCTCTTTCCAATAACGGTCCCCACTCCGTCTCTATTGCGGATGAGTTCATGCATGTTGTTGTGGATACGCCCCTTGGCATTCTGAAAGACTTCCTCCGCCAACTCCCACACTTCAGAGTGCCCGGTTCGTTCCTGTTTTTCGGCATATATGGCGGTGGCCACAATGGTGAGGAGATCCTCGCCGACGGATTCAATGCGGTTCTGGCGGCCCTGATCGTCCTGCAGCGCTTGCCGGCGCATGGTCATGACATACAAGACAGCGCGCGCGAGGCGGCGACTGGCGCGTTCGACGAAAATCAGCTGAGCTCGTACTCGAGGATGCTGGAATTCGGATCGTGATAAAACCGGCTTACTCCTCCACTGTTTCCAATACCAGGGTATATAGAGTCGGATAAGCCGTACCGACTCTTTGAAGCGGTCGAAGCCTGTGACTCGCTCATCGATCCATTTCTGAGCCCGTTCAAGATGCGAGCCGAGTGCTTCCCGTGCAACAAAGGGCCGCAAGATATCCGTGGCCCCTTCTCCAATTCGATACATTTCCGCATCGCGAACGAGTTGTTCGATGCCGAAGGCAGGCTCGCCACGCACCCGTTTCGACTCTGCAGTCTCATACCCCATCCCACCGAAAATGATCTGTGCGTCTTTCAGAAAGCGAATCGTTTCTTCAGAACAGAATATCTTTGTCACAGCGGCCTCGATACGGATGTCGTACCCTGCATGATCGGCGAGATGCCATACAAGTTGCGCCAGAGATTCCATTGCAAAGAGATTCGTGGCCATGCGAGCGATCCGCATTTGCTGCGTCTGGCGCTCGGCCAGAGGCTTTTTGAATGTCGAGCGGGAGCTCAAGCGATCGAGAGTCGGCTGCCACGCCTGCTTCGCCATCCCCAGGCAAATCGCCGGTATACTGATGCCCCGTCCAACGTTCAGAATCGTTAAGGCATACTTCAAGCCCTTCCCGATCCGACCGATCACATTGTCGAACGGAATCCGTACATTCTTCAGAGTCATATGGGCATTTTCGATCCCGCGGCATCCTTCGAACTGGCAGCGCTGGCGTACCATCACCCCCGGCGAGGACATATCCAGGATAAAAGCGGAGTGCACGAAATCTTCCGCGCCTGTGCCGCCGGGGACTGCCTCCCATTCACGCTCTACGCGCCGTGCCGGGACGCGCGCGATAAGCGTGACATATCGGGCAATCGGCCCGTTCGTACACCAGAGCTTCTCCCCGTTCACAAGGAAATGGCTGCCGGCCGCATCCAGCACTGCTTCGGTCCGAACATTTGCCGCATCGGATCCGGTGAGCGGTTCGGTCAAGGCAAAGGCTGACATGGCCTCTCTTGCAACCAGGGGGAGATATTTTTTCTTCTGATCCTCGTTTCCAAACAGAAGAATCGGCATGCCTATGCCGATCGACTGCGGGACCGCCACCGTCAACGCGAGAATGTTGCTCCAACTCGCAATGAGCGTCAGCACGCGGCCGTAATTCTTATAGGAGAAGCCGAGACCGCCGTACTGCTTTGGGATCTTCATCCCAAATGCTCCCAGCCTGAACAGTCCCTGGATGACGCGCTCGGGAATCTTCGCAGCCCGTTCGATTTCTTCCGGGTCCACCTCACGGAGGAGAAAGGCCTCGACTTGTCTGCAGAACGTTTCGCCGGCGTCTTTCTCCTCTGGAGGCTCCGGTGGGGGCAGCAGCAGGTCGAAGTCCGGCCGACCGTCGTACAGACCGGCCATGAAACTCGCTCCTGTGAATCGTTCGCGGGCCTCTTCGATCCGTTCGAGTCCCTTGAAGAGAGTGCTCATCTTTCGCCTCCCTCTCGCCTAATATCTTCCTTCTGCAATCCACTGACTCAGTACAGCTCGCCTGCCCAGCCTTTTCCTATGGGGAATAGCCAGACTGTTCTTCACTGCGCGCATCGAGCGAATGCTCCCTCCAAGCTTGCTCGTCCCACTTCATGAGAATGACACCCATGCTATTCCCACCTGCGCCCGTCGAGCGAGGTCCTTCTTAGGGCGCGCGCTCCGGGAGCAAGGGAGTAGCATGGGTGTCGTTCTCTCCTTCCTTGAACTGTCTCTCCCGGTACTTTGCCAGTGAACCTGCGAGCCTGGTCTTTAATTCCAACCTCTTGGGCTTGCCTGTTGAGGTGTAGGGCACTTCATCCCCAACGATGATTATTTTTGGCTGTTTCGCAAACGGCAAGCGCCCATGGCAATGGGCCCGGATGCCCGCCTCCGACGGCGGCGACTCCGTTTCCTTCGGCACGATGTACGCCGCGATTTCCTCCCCGTAATAGCGGTTCTCAAAGGGAATGGCCATGGCGAACTTCACCCCCGGATGGCCTTGCAAGACCGCGTCGATTTCCAACGGGGAAATGTTCACGCCTCCGCGAATGATCAGTTCTTTCATACGCCCCGAGATGAAAAAGAACGGTCGTCCCCGCTCATCGCACCAATAGAAGCCCTCGTCTCCCGAACGGAACCAGCCCCATCGAAACGCTGCGTCGTTGGCGTCCGGCCGCTTGAAGTAGCCCGCGCACACTGTCCGGCCGCGGATACAGATTTCTCCACGCGATCCTTCCGGGACCGGCATGCCGCGATCGTTCAGGATCGCCATCATGTTGTGCGGCAGCGACAACCCGATCGAAGGATACTCATAGTCGGTCAACCATCGGAGGTGCTGCTCCCGGGCCAAGTCATTCGGTAGAAAGCAGGAATAACAGGTGGTCTCCGAAAGGCCGTACCCGTGCCGGATGGGGAACTGAAACCGGTCTTCGAACCGCACCGCGGTATCCTTCAGCAGGGGTCCGGCGCCGCAGATCAGGCCGCCGAATCGTTCCAGGCGATAGCGCCGGATGCCCTCGTTTTCATCGAGCAGAAATTCTAGGAGGGTGGGAACCACGCTCACGCAGGTGACCTGCTCTTCATGGAGCCGCTTCCAGAACTTGCCGGTCTTGAACTTGCGGTTCAACACCGTGTTTCCCTTGCAGTAAAAGGGAGTGACGAGCGTAACCACGATTCCGTTCACATGGTGGATCGGAAGGACACACATGAACCGGTCGAGGGTTCCGAAGCCATGCCATCCTGCGATCGCATCCGCGTCGATCAGGAGGTTGGCCGTGGTCAGGACCACTCCCTTCGGAGGGCCGGTCGTGCCGGACGTGTAGATGATCAACGCCTCGTCATCGAGCCGCATGCAGTGCAAGGCAGGATGAGAACCATCCGCATATTCGGGCAAACGACCCTTGATCCCGTGGCGCTTCCCTTCGACGAACCCGTCGTCACCAAGCGCGACGACCTCCCGTAACGCCGGCAGGTCCTTCTGGAGGCCGACGAGTTCGTCGAAATAGTCCCGCCAGCAGACGACCGCCGCCGCTTCCGAGTTTTCCAGAATGTAACGCTTTTTCTCAGGGGGTTCTTCGGCGTTGATCGGCACGACGGCAATTCCCGAAACCCAAGCGGCAAAGTACGTCAATACCGTCAGATCATGATTGAAGAGGACTGTGGCCAGCCGGTCTCCTCGCATGAGGCCGAGCTGTTCGCGAAGAAAGGTGGCGGTGTGCACGACGAGGGCGCCGAACTCGGCGTAGGTGTAAGACCGGTACACGCTGCGGTCATCATCATAGTAGGTCAGGTAATTGCGATTGACGAGACCGGGATCGTAGATCCGCGCTCGAAAGAACTCGGCAAACGACGGCCACGGGAGGACAAACGATGCTCCCGACATGTCATGAGCCTGTTTGATTCTGGCCTCAACGTCGGTCAAGAGGTTCATAGGTCCTCGGCGCAGGTCCCGTGTACAGCGCACGCGGTCTGATCAGTCGATTGTGGTCCTGTTGTTCGATCACATGCGCGCACCACCCGGCGATGCGCGAACAGACAAAGAGCGGCGTGTACAGGTCGGTGGGAATGTCCATTAACAAATACGAGACAGCCGTGTAGAAATCGAGATTGGGGTAGAGTCCCTTCTCTTCCCGCATGATCCGGTCGATGATGTGTGCGATTTCAAACCATCGTTGATCGCCGCACATCCTGCTGAGTGCTTCCGTATGCCGTTGGATGATGGCCGACCGGGCGTCGCCCTTCTTGAGCACCCGATGGCCGAATCCCATCACCCGCTGTTTTCTTGCGAGGGCATTGCGCACCCAAGCCTCGGCCCTTTCCGGCTTGCCGATTTCAACCATCATGGAGGCCACAGCTTCGTTCGCACCTCCATGAAGCGGTCCTTTCAAGGATGCCACTGCCGCGGTGACCGCCCCGTGCAGGTCGGCAAGGCTGGAAGCTACGACCCGTGCGGCGAACGTGGACGCGTTGAACTCGTGCTCCGCATAGAGAATCAGCGACACGCTCAAAACCCGTGCCATCGCGTCGTCCAGTTCGTGGTCCTTCCGGTCTCCCATAAGATCGAGCAAGTTGTGCGCGAACCCTAGAGTAGCGACAGGCCCGGCCGGTTGCCTTCCCCTCGGAACGTGATAGGCATGGGCGATCAGGAGCGGGATTTGACTGAGCAAGCGCACCGATTTTCGGAGGTTGGCTTCGCGCGATCCCTCCTGGGCCTCCGCGTCGCTGAGACCCAATAGCGAGATGCCTGTTCGCAACACATCCATCGCGTGCATGTTCGGCCGCACCGTCTTCACCCAATGCTCGACCGGATCGGGCAGGAACTGGTTGGCTGCAAGCATGGCGATGAAGCCGTCCAGCTCATTTTTTGAGGGCAAGTGACCGAATAACAGGAGATGGGCGACCTCCTCGAAGCTGCTCCATTCAGCCAGATCCCCGATCGCGTAGCCACGATAACGAAGACCCGCCACGCCTTCATCCACAAGACACAAGGCCGACTCGCCGGCGATCACGCCGTCCAGGCCCGGACTGTACAGTGCCTGATCTGCCGCCTTAGTCGTGGGTGGGACGCGTATCGCCTGGTTCATAGAGCCTCCGTTCTTGTGCATCGTTTTGGTCATACTGCAACAAGTCGTACAATTCCTGTCGGGTCATCATTCGGTCGAGCGAATCGCACTGCGACCCGGCTGTTTTCAACTCAGCCAGCACCTTCTCGATGGCACGTATGGCTACCCGCAGCGCACTGACCGGAAACAGCACGCCGCGATAACCCAACTCGTCGAACTGGCTGACAGTCAGATAGGGAGTCTTTCCGAACTCCGTCATGTTCGCGATCAAGGGGACCGTGATTCCCGCCTTCTTCATCTCCTGCGCAAAACTCCGAAACTCTTCGGCGGATCCGAGCGCCTCGGGAAATAGCGCATCCGCACCAGCTTCGGCATAGGCGGCTGCCCGCTGAATCGCCGCTTCCATCCCGTCCACCGCGCGAGCATCGGTGCGGGCGATGATCATGAAATCAGGATCGGACTTCGCCCGGACCGCCGCTTGAACTTTCGATACCATCTCCGCGATGGAGACCAATTGTTTTCCCGCAAGATGCCCGCACTTCTTTCGCATCTGCTGATCTTCGATCTGCATGCCTGCCATCCCCGCCCGCTCGAACTCGCGGACAGCTCCTGTAACCGTCGAAGCAGGCCCGAATCCCGTGTCTGCATCGACAATCGTCGGAATGGACACGGCCCTGGCAAGCGCTCCGGCTTCCGTCGCCACCTCCTTCAACGACAACAGGCCGGTGTCCGGCAACCCGCGACTGGCCGACAGGGCTGCTCCTGACAGGTACAGGGCCTCAAAGCCGGCCCGCTCGATCTGGATAGCCGTCAGCGGGTTGAACGCGCCGGGGATGGCCACTGTTTGTGTCGCCAGCAGATCCCGCAGGCGGCCGGCTTTGGTCGCGACGCGCGGCTTAAGAACCATGCTTCCTCACCTTCAAGAGGGAGATCACTCCGGTGATGTCCTTCATGCGATCGAGTTTCCATACGACGTCGATCAGTTCGTTGATACGCGATCGGTCGAGCCGTCCAGAAGCCAGGCGGTGGAATTTATTCTCCACATCCCGATCCGACATCGGTTGGCGGGGATGGCCCAATGGAATGTCCACCTGTTTGCGGTATGACCGCCCTGCCATGGTCCTGACTGTGATGCGGGTCGGCATGGCATCCGGATAGCGATCTACAAATTCCGGCTCTCGGACGACTCGGATCTTTTTCAACAACTCGCGTATGGCCGGATCTTGAAGCCGGCTGGCGCTGAACGAGTTCAGCGTCACGCCGGCCGTCGAGCAACGCCGCTGCCACGCAATAGGGAAAACTATGGTCGGCCGTTTCCCTCGTGGTTGGCTGCCATTTCTCAGGATCGCGCCCGATAATCTCGATCGCGACATCGTAACTGCCGATCTCGATATCGGAGAGCCGCTCGATCGCCTGAGGCCCTTCTGCTTCAATCAATTCATTTCGCAAGGCCAAGGCCGCTTCCACTGCAGTCTGCGCATGGTATTCCACTGGAAAGTGTTTGATGTACGTGTCGAGAATCCTGAACGGCACCGGCGCACGCCCGGGAACCTGCTCACCCGCCAGCGATGGAAGGTCGAAGGGCCCCGACACCAGCTTCATGAATCCTTTCTCGCCCTCGAAGATCGGCGACGGCCCCGTCATTCCCCGCTGGGCCAGCAGGGCCGCAAAGACGCCGTTGCGCGCCGCATTGGAAAATGCACAGGCCTTCCACATTGACATATCGCCGACCCGCGTCTGCCTGAGCGCGACATTAGCCACACCGGCCAAGTTGATTGCCTGAACCGTCCGGGCCTCGGAGAGCTTCATCGTCTTCGCCGCGGCCAGCGCGGAAGCGAACGGGCCATAGGTCACATGGTCCCAACCACGAGGGCGCAACGCCGCTGCGTCGCACAGCCGGCAATGAATTTCATAGGCCAAGGCGATGGCTTGGATGACCTGCCTGCCTGAAGCCTGCGCGATCTCTCCGGCGGCCAGAGCCGCCGAAATATTGTCCGAGGGATGCGCGGGTTCCTTTGAGAGATAGGTATCGTTGAAGTCCAGATATCGTACGAACGACCCGTTGGCGAACGTGGCGAGGTCCGGGAGCGTCTTGTGACCGGTACCCCAAATCGTAGCGCCGGTGCTGAGTCGAATCGACTGAGCCAATTCGCGCGCAATACGACAGGGCTTAGAGTTCCAGGCGCCGAGGGCACAGCCGAGGCTGTCTAGAACCCGCCTCTTTACCTCGTGCACCACTTCAGACGGCAGGTTATCGTAACCAAGAGAGCGGGTATAGGCGGCCAGACGGTCCGCAAGCATGCATGACCTCACGTGATGAACGTCAACGGTTCAAGCCAATGAGACAGAATCAAACGAACCGTTGCAAGGCGACCATTCGGTTGACGCATGTCGATTTTCCTTCTTGCTCCTGCCTCATGCTTCATTCTCCGCCATTCTTGATCGACGCTTCTCGAGAAACACCTGGATCGCTTCTTTCTTCTGTGCACTCGCACACAACTGGCCGAACAGCTCCGCCTCTCGAGCCAAACCTTCCGCCAGGGGAATATCGAGCCCTCCTCTGATGGCATGCAGGGCTGATTGAACAGCCTCCGTCCCGCGCGCCAGGATTGCGCCGGCTAAGGTCTCTGCCTGCATCAACACCTCTGCTGCCGGGAATACTCGACTGACAAGACCAATCTTCAACGCTTCCTCGGCCGTAATGTTTTCACCGGTGAGAATCATTTCCGCAGCTCTGGAAGGACCGATCGTTCGAGGAAGTCGCTGCGTTCCGCCGAATCCCGGAATGAGGCCGAGCTTGGTTTCGGGAAGACCCAGTAGGGCGCCAGCCGCGGCGATCCGGATATGGCATGCCAGCGCGAGTTCGAGCCCGCCACCGAGACAGGCGCCGTTTATTGCCGCCAGCACAGGCTTATCGCACCGTTCAATGCGGTTCAGGAGCGCCTGACCGCGCATGGAGAATTCCATCCCGGCATGGACCGTGTTGAGATGAGCCAGTTCATTGATATCCGCGCCGGCACAGAAGAAGCGACCGGAACCGGTCAGGATGACGGCCCGAACGTAAGGATCTTCTTCCACATCACTCAGGATCCGCTCGAGTTCCTTGAGCACCGACAGGTTGAGCACATTGGCCGGCGGGTTGTGTAAGGTGATCCGCGCCACATGATGGGAGATGGTCAGGAGTTGATGAGGCATGCCACCCTCCTTCGATAGGGACTCGTGATGCGCGAAACGTATGTCGTCAGAAGAGCGTATGGCACATAGCAGACCGCTCGCTCTCAGTTCCGTACTCGACCAAGATCCCGGAGCCGTTGGTGTTCGGCAATCGCCGAGATCAATTCAGGAACTCCTTCGCCCTTGGCCGCCACCGTACGAAGGACTTGTGGACACCATTCGCGCAGATCCCTGAGTGCGACGTCGGCGCCGGCCACGTCCCCTTTGTTTACGACGACAATGTCTGCGACTTCCAATAGGCCGGCCTTCATCGCCTGGATTTCATCACCCAAGCCCGGCGCCACGACGGCGACCACGGTCTGAGCCACCTGCGTAATGTCGATCTCATTCTGACCGACGCCGACCGTCTCGATCAGAATCACGTCATATCCCGCCGCTTCCAATACATGGAGTCCCTCACGGGTCGCCTGCGCCAACCCGCCCTGGTGCCCGCGCGTGGCCATGCTCCGGATATAGACCAACCGATCACCTGAATGGTCTTGCATTCTTATACGATCTCCCAGCACGGCTCCGCCTGTAAGCGGGCTGCTGATATCGACTGCCAAAACCCCGACTCTTTTCCCCAAACGCCGGTAGACGGAAATAAGCTGGTCGATCAGCGTGCTCTTGCCCGTGCCCGGATAACCGGTAATGCCGATCACCTCGGCTCGACCAGAAACTGTTCCAAGCAAACGAAGGGCCGAGAACCCGTCCGGATCTTGGTTTTCCAGCAGTGTGATCAGGCGGGACACCGCTCGGGTCTCACCGTCCATGACCTTTTTGGCCAAGGTGCCGGCATCGGTCAGATCGCGTTTCATCGTGCGGGTGGATCCGGCGATGGTCATGTCATAGTTTCCGGGTTTCGTCTAGGCCTTTCACCTGCGATAGCCGAGAGCTGAGTGGATGACTCAGATACCCCTCGATCTGTCGCGTGGCCGTCACCACTTTCAATTCATCGACCGGCACGGTCGCGCCCGACGCTTTCAGTGCGTAGACTACGTCTTCTGTGGCGATATTCCCTGAGGCACCCGGCGCATAGGGACAGCCCCCCAGTCCGCCGGCCGAACTATCGAAGGACTCGATGCCGTAGTCACGCCAGGCCATCAATACATTAGCCACGGCCATCCCATAAGTGTCGTGAAAGTGCAGTGAGAGCCGGCTTGCCGCAATCTGGGGAACTACTAGGTCCAGTAACCTCCCCACATCCATAGGAGATGCTTTGCCGACTGTGTCTCCGAGCGAAAGGTCGTCCACTCCAAGGTCAAGGAGTCGTCTCATCACAGCCACCACGCCGGCCGGCTCGATCCGCCCTTCGTAGGGACAGAACCAGGCCGTCGACACATAGCCGCGCACGGCCATGCCGTCCCGCTTGGCCCGCACAATGATAGGTTTGAATCCTTCGAGCGATTCTTGGATGGTCGCGTTGATGTTCCGCCGGGTAAACGTCTCGGAGGCGGCGGTAAACAGCGCAATCTTTTGCGCCGCCACAGCGCGGGCCCGTTCAAGCCCGCGTTCATTGGGAACGAGAGCCGAATATGTGACACCGGTGACCCGTTCGATCTTGCGGAAGACATCGTCCGAATCTGCCATGCGCGGGACCGATTTCGGTGACACAAAGGATCCCGCTTCGATCTCCACGACGCCGGTTCTGGACAACGCGTTGATGAATGCAATCTTCGTCTCGGTGGGAATGACGGCAGGTTCGTTCTGCAGTCCATCCCGCGGGCCCACCTCGACGATGCGGATCGGATGGCTCCGGTTACTGGATTCGCTGGCCTGTACCATGATGCGACTTCACGCCTCGTGGTTCGATAGCCTCTTCGGCTGACGCCTTGGCCCATGCAGGGGGACGTTTTTCAAAAAAAGCACGGAGGCCTTCCTGGGCTTCTGCGGAGAGTCGTGCCCGGACGTTGGCGTCAGCGGAGATTTGCCACCGCTCAATGTCCTGCGATGACTGTATCTGACGCAGTAATGCCTTGGTATGGCCGGCCGCCTCAGGTGCCAGGCGTAAGACTGCCTCGACTAATTCGCCGATCCTGCTATCCAGTTTCTCCGGCTCAACCACGTCGTGGACCAGGTCAAATTGTCTGGCAACAGATGCGGAGAAGGTTTCGGCAGTCAGGCAGAATCGACGCATGAACGATGCTCCGGCCTTACGAAGAAGGAAGGGAGCGATGACGGCCGGAACCAGTCCCAGACGAACTTCGCTGAGTGCGAACATCGCATCCTGCGCGGCCACGACGATATCACAGACCGACAGGAGTCCCACTCCGCCTCCGAAGGCGGCGCCCTGAATCCTGCCGATCACCGGATGAGGACATTCGTCGATCGCCCGGTACATGCCGATCAACTGTTCGGCATCCTGCTGTGCCTGTGGCATGGAAACGGAACGATCCGGCATCAGCCAGCGCAAGTCGGCTCCGGCACAAAACACCGGGCCGGCACCGGTCAGAATGACGCCCCTCACCTCAGTGTCCTTTGCGAGTTCTTCGAAGACATCGTGGAGCTCATCGACCATGCGCTGATCGAAGGCATTCCGCCGGTCCGGCCGGTTCAGCGTGACGCGGGCCATGCCATTTCGTGATTCAACCTGTATGGAGGTCAACGCGTTTATCCGTTCCCTACATGCGAAAGACCGGTGGTCGTGATTCACGAATCGGTGTCATCGCGGCCACATCCAGACAAAGGCCCAGAATGCGACGTGTATCGAGAGGATCCACAATGCCGTCATCCCACAGACGAGCCGTGCCGAAATACGGACTGCCCTCCTGTTCGTACTGCGTCATGATCGACGCAGACAGCCGGCGCTGTTCCTCTTCTGATAGCTCCCCCTGATCCCGTCCCCGCTGTTGCTGTTTGACTGTCACGAGCACCTGCGCAGCTTGCTGAGCGCCCATCACAGAGATCCGTGCATTGGGCCAGATGAACAGGAACCGGGGACTATAACCCCGGCCGCACATGGCATAATTCCCCGCGCCATGTGACGCGCCGATGATCACCGTGAACTTCGGAACCTCCGCAGTCGCCACGGCCTGAACCATCTTGGCGCCATCCTTGATGATCCCGCGGGCCTCGTACTCCCTTCCAACCATGAAACCGGTGATGTTCTGCAGGAAGATGAGCGGAATGCGTCGCTGGCTGCAGAGCTGCACGAAATGAGCGCCCTTTTGCGCTGGTTCTGAGAAGAGAATGCCATTGCTCGCGACGATTCCGACCTGATGTCCCGTCCAGCGAGCAAATCCACAAACCAGTGTCGGACCATAACGAGCTTTGAACTCGTGGAACCTGCTGCCGTCGACAAGCCTGGCGATGACCTCATGAACATCAAAGGTCTGGCGCGGATTTGCCGGAATCAAGCCATAGAGCTCTTGGACAGGATACAGGGGCTCGTCGATTTCCTCTCGACGGCGCTTGCCGGTCCTCAGTCCCAACGTGGCGACGATCGACCGGCAGATGTCGAGGGCCTCCCTGTCGTTCTGTGCCAAATGATCGCTGACGCCGGACAATCGGGTATGCACGTCGGCGCCTCCCAATTCTTCGGCCGTGACCTCTTCGCCGGTTGCCGCTTTGACCAGAGGCGGCCCGGCAAGATAGATCGTACCGGTCCCCTTCACGATGACATTCTCATCGCACATGGCCGGCACATAGGCGCCGCCGGCCGTACACATACCCATGACCACGGCGATCTGTGGGATGCCCAAGGCCGACATCCGTGCCTGGTTATAGAAGATTCGTCCGAAATGTTCCTTGTCTGCAAAGACCTCGGCCTGCATCGGAAGGAATACTCCTCCCGAATCCACGAGATAAATCGCAGGCAGGCGGTTCTCCAACGCAATCTCCTGAGCCCGAAGATGCTTCTTGATGGTCATGGGGAAATAGGTGCCGCCTTTGACAGTTGCATCGTTGGCCGCAATCACACAGGGGCGTCCCGACACGTAGCCGATCCCCGTGATGAGGCCGGCGGCCGGCACCTGGTTGTCATACATGCCGAACCCCGCCAGCGGGCTCAGCTCCAGCCATGCAGAGCCTGGATCGAGCAGCCCGGCAATGCGATCGCGCGCCAGCAGTTTTCCTCGCTTCTTGTGGAGCGAAACGGCATCCGCCGGAACACCCGTCCGCGCCTGGGCCACATGTTTCTTGAGATCGGCCATCAGATTGTCGTAATGCGATTGATTGCGCATGAAGTCTTCCGACGCCGGAACCACTGACGTTTTGACGATCTGCATGGTAGGTATCCTCTTATTGCTCCCTGCGAAGGCCCTTCACGAACTCCACGATGTCCTGCATCGGCGTGCCCGGGGTGAAGAGCATTCTGACTCCGATGGCTTTCAAGCGAGGGGAATCCGCATGGGGAATGATCCCTCCGCCGAATACGACGATGTCGTCCGCATCCTGTTCCTTCAGCAACTCCAGCACGCGAGGGAACAGCGAATTATGGGCTCCCGAATGCATACTAAGCCCGATGGCCTGCACATCTTCCTGAATCGCCGTCATCACGATTTGTTCCGGAGTTTGATGCAAACCCGTATAGATGACCTCCACTCCAGAGTCACGAAGCGCGCGAGCGACAAGCTTCACTCCCCGGTCGTGCCCGTCCAGTCCCACCTTCCCTACTAGGACCCGAATAGGTATCGTCGCTACTGCCATGCCGTCACCTCATGAAGGTAGTACTTTCCCGCTGGATCTCTCCCGACATAACCCGCCTGGACCAGCGGGTCATGCTCGAAAATAAGCAACCAATTCTCCTCAAAGGCTCGGTCCAGCACCCACCGCTTGGTTTCAAGTGTCTGGATCGGATACAGATCATAGCCCATGATGTAGGGCAGCGGGAGATGCGAGACGGTCGGGATGAGATCGCCTAAGAAAAACGCAATCCGCCCTTCCGATTCGATCTTCACGCTTTGATGAAAGCGGGTATGGCCGGCCGTGACAACCGTCGTGATCCCGGGAAGCAATTCGGTATCGCCGGTCAAGAATTCCCACTGGTTCACCTGCGCGACCGGCGTAAAATTGTCCCGGCGATAACTTGCCTTCGTCCGTTCGTTGACGCGAGCCGCGTCTTCGTACTCACCACGCTGGACGTGGTAGGTCGCTTTCGGAAAGGCCGAGGTGAGGTGGTCGCCGCGCCTCGTCGTATTTCCCCCCGCATGATCGAAGTGGAGATGCGTGTTGATCACCAGGTGAATGTCATCGGGAGCGAAGCCCCGCTGCCTCAACGACTCCCGCAGAGTCGGCGTGCGGTCGATCGCAAACATCGACTGAAACTTCGCATCTTCCTTGTCGCCTAGTCCCGTATCCACCAGGATGTTCCTCCCATGCGCCCTGATCAATAAACAGGTCAGACTGAGAGGGACGCGGTTCATGTCATCCGCCGGGCAGCAGTTCTGCCACATGACTTTTGGCACGACTCCGAACATGGCGCCGCCATCCAGCCTGAACCGGCCGTCGGTGACAGGATAGATCTCAAATGCTCCGAGCTTCATAGCGAATCCACAATTCGTCAACCGTCATTCGTCAACCGATCAATCGCAAAGTACGACACAGTCCCGCCCCGCACAGCGGGGAATAGCGGGGAGACGACACCCTCATCACCTATATGGTGTCGTCTGTGGCAGTGAGGGAGGCACCTTGCGTGCGAGCGACGCTGGTGTGCGTAGCAAAAGAACGTGCGAGGTCCGAGCGCGAACGGCTGTTGAAACGGACGTTTGCGAATCGGAATCCCCCGCATTCCGATGTGGGGGTTGGGGGGTGCCGCAGCCGTTCTTTTGCCAGCTACAGCAGAGAAGCGAGCACGTACCGGCGCGATCTTCACTGCCACGACGACATTCATAGCACCACCGGCTCCCGATACGTCCCCAACACTTCCTTCAGCGCCGCGCATATCTCGCCCAACGTCGCCTTCGCCTTGACGGCTTCAATCAGATAGGGCATGACGTTCTGACTACAAGCGGCCGCCTCCTGCAGTTCTTCCAGTGACCCGGCCATCTTGAATGGATCGCGTGCCTTCCGAAGATCCGACAGACGCGCAACCTGTTCTTGTTCCACCTCCGGTCCGATCTTCAAAATCGGGATTGAATGCGCCTCCGGCTCCACATGATCGGTCACGCCGACGATGCTGCGGTCCTTCCTTTCGATCTCACGCTGATACTGTTGTGACGCATCCAGGATTTCCCGTTGCGGGAAACCTCGCTCGATCGCACTGATCATCCCGCCCATCTCGTCCAACCTGCGGAAATAATCCCGCGCCCCCTCCTCCAGTCGATTCGTCAACGCCTCGACGAAATACGAGCCGCCCAATGGATCGACCGTGTTCACCGTTTCGCTTTCCGCGGCAATGACCTGCTGTGTCCTGAGCGCCAGCGTGACGGCCTCCTCGGTGGGAAGAGCCAGCGTTTCGTCCATCGAGTTGGTATGCAGCGACTGCGTCCCACCGAGTATCGCGGCGAACGCTTGGAGCGTGGTCCGGACCACATTGTTCATCGGCTGCTGGGCGGTTAGGGAGCAGCCTGCCGTCTGGGCATGACAGCGGAGTTGGAGCGAACGAGGATTCTTCGGGTGGTAGCGCCTCTCGATTTCTCGCGCCCAGAGCCGCCGGGCCGCGCGGAATTTGGCGATCTCCTCGAACAAATCGTTGTGTACATTGAAAAAGAAGGACAGTTGCGGCGCAAACGCGTCTATATCGAGTCCCGACTTCACGGCCGCTTCCACATAGGTAAGCCCGTCGTACAGAGTAAAGGCCAGTTCTTGGACCGCCGTCGAACCCGCTTCCCGAATGTGGTACCCGCTGATGCTGATCGGATGCCATTTAGGGACGTTGATCGCACAATAGGCGATCGTATCGACGATGAGCTGCATGTGCGGTGCCGGCGGAAAGAGCCATTCCTTCTGGGCAATGTATTCCTTTAGGATATCGTTCTGGATCGTGCCGCCCAGCCGATTGAATGGAATACCGCGCTTTTCCGCGACCGCCAGATACATGGCAAGAATCACGGCGGCCGGTCCATTGATCGTCATCGACGTGGTCACCTGATCGAGCGGGATGCCGTCGAACAGCCGCTCCATATCGACGAGAGACGAGATCGCTACACCGCAGTAACCAACCTCGCCGCGCGCCCTCGGATCATCCGAATCGAGGCCCATGAGTGTCGGGAGGTCGAAGGCCACGCTCAGGCCGGTCTGGCCCTGCTGCAACAAGTAGGTGAAACGTTTGTTCGTATCGTCTGCGGATCCGAATCCGGCAAATTGGCGCATGGTCCAGAGCCGGCTCCGATACATGGTCGGATAGATCCCGCGCGTGTAGGGAAAGTCGCCGGCCTGGCCGAGATCCTGCTCGACCGTCCAGCCTTTCAAATGTTCGGGCGTGTAGAGACGCTCGATCTCGAGACCGGAGAGGGAAGTGAAGCGAGATTTCCGTTCATGCATGACGGACATCCTCCGGTAGTTGGACGGAAACGTCAGGGTCAGGTCACGCTCACGACCGGCTGTTCGTCATAGGTATAGAACCCGCGGCCGCTCTTTCTCCCAAGCTGGCCTGCTTCTACGTATTGCCGCAGCAAGGGACAGGGGCGGAACTTGGGCTCGCCGAGATCTCGGTGCAGCACCTCACAGATCGCAAGGACCGTATCCAGGCCGATACGATCGGCCAGCGCCAGCGGCCCGACCGGATGATTGGTGCCCTCCACCATCGCCAGGTCGATCGCCTCGGCAGACGCGACTCCGTCCTCCAGGGCAAAAACGGCCTCATTGATCATAGGTATCAGCACGCGGTTGACAATGAAACCGGGAAAATCCTTGCACACCACCGGGGTCTTACCGAGGCGATGGACCAAACCGAGGGCCATCTGCACCGCATGCCCGGATGTCTCGACCCCGCGCACGACCTCAACGAGCCTCATGGCAGGAACGGGATTCATGAAATGCATCCCTAACACGCGGCCCGCCCGTCCCGACGCCGTACCCAGAGAGGCAATCGAAGTCGAGGACGTATTGCTGGCCAGCAGGGTTGACGGTTCGCAGATTCGACCCAATTGCGCGAACAGTTCACGTTTCATGACCGGATCTTCGGGGATGGCCTCGATCACGACCTGCGCGTCCCGCAATTGTTCCATCCGTCTCGTTGGCTGAATGAGCGCCATGATTGTTCCGGCCTGGTCGCTCCGGAGCGCACCCTTCTCCAGCGCCTTCATGACTCCTTGCCAGATTTTCCTGATCGCCTCTTCGAGTGCGTCCTCCGTCACGTCCACCAAGAGGACATTCCATCCCGCCGCAGCAAGCACTTGTGCGATTCCACGCCCCATCTGTCCGGCACCCACGACACCGATCGTCTTGATCTCGTCAATGGTCATCGGGTCCTCGAAGAAAAAAGTGAAAGGGCAAAAATAGAGAGACAGAACTGAATCCTCCAGTGAAGGTCCCCATGGCGGTCCGAACCGCGTTGACGATGACGGCTCGTGGCATCACGAGAACTTCTCCCAGTCACTCTGTTCGAGATAGCCCTTCATCTTCGACATGAATCGATCGGCCGTCGCGCCATCGATCACCCGATGGTCGAACGACAGGCTCAGGTAACACATGGGACGGATGGCGATTGCATCGTTGATCACAACGGCTCGCTTCTGCACCGATCCCACTCCCAGGATAGCGGTCTGCGGTTGATTGATGATCGGCGTGCTGAAGAGGCTTCCGAACCCCCCATGGTTCGTAATAGTTAAGGTCCCCTCCTGGACCTCTTCCGGAGACAGTCGCTTCGTCCTGGCTCGTTCCGCCAGATCAGCCACTTCGTGAGCCAGCTGCTTGAGCCCCTTTCGATCGGCATGACGAATGACCGGAACCAGGAGACCTTCTTCGAGCGAGACCGCGATGCCCACATGGATGTCTTTCTTGATCGCGATTCCCTGATCGCTCCAGGACGCATTCAACATCGGCAGGTCCTTCATGGCACGAGTCACCGAGCTGATCACAAATGGCAGGAAGGTCAGCGCGCGTCCCTCGCGAAATCTTGCGATGCCGGAGAAGTCCGCCTCGAAGAACGTCGTCACATGCGCAGCGGTGCGACGGCTGATGACCATTCGTTCCGCGATGGTCCTCCGCATTGGGGTCAGCAGCACGATCTCCTCGTCTCCTAACCCCTGACGCGTGACGGCTTGACGCTTGCCCTCTTGCGACGATATCCAGCACATCTTTCTTCGTGACTCGTCCGCCCTCGCCGGTTCCGACGACTGTGGACAAATCTACACCCTGTTCTTTTGCCAGCTGCCGAACCGCGGGCGAAAAGTGTCTCTCGCTTTCGGAGGCAGCCTCCATCCGTCGCACCACGACGCCTCCCACACGATTGACCACACCAGCCGCCGGCTCGGCATCCAGCTTCGCCAGAAGCGTCCCCACCGGCACGATCTCCCCCTCAGGCACAAGGATTTCTGTCAAGACTCCGGTGGCCGGTGAGGGAATCTCCAGGGCGACTTTGTCGGTTTCGACCTCAAGGAGTGGCTGGTCACGTTCCACCGCTCCACCCAGGCCGATCAGCCACTTCACCACCGTGCCTTCGGCGATGCTTTCCCCGAGTTGAGGCATCACGATATCCGTCGCCACAGAACCTCCTCCGTACGCTTGACCCTCACGCCTTACGCAAGTTAGTACGCAGCCAACTTCTTGGCTGCTGCGACCACATCTGCCGCCTTCGGCAGAAAATATTCTTCGAGCGGCGTGCTGAACGGCACCGGAGTATCCGGCGCCGCAACACGCAGAATCGGCCCGTCGAGATGGTTGAAACACTCCTCGCTCAGAAGTGCAGCAATCTCCGCCCCGACGCCGCCCGTCTTGTTGTCCTCGTGCAGCACGATCGCCTTGCTGGTTTTGCAGACCGATTCGAAAATGGCCTCTTTGTCGAGCGGCATGAGGGATCGCAGATCCAACACCTCCAACTCAATCCCGTCCTTCGCCAGGACCTCAGCTGCCTCGAGCGCCACATGGACCATGGCTCCATAGGTGATGACGGAAATGTCGCTGCCGGTCCGTTTGACATCAGCCTTGCCGATCGGCACGACCCAATCGCCCTCCGGCAGCGTCGCCTTGATTCGTCGATAGAGAAATTTGTGCTCGAAGTACAAGACTGGATTGGGATCGCGAATCGCCGAGATCAGCAACCCTTTGGCGTCATAGGGAGTACTGGGCGCAACGATCTTCAAGCCCGGCGAGTGGAAGAACCATCCCTCGGGGCATTCAGAATGAAAGGGCCCGCCATGTACCCCGCCGCCGAAGGGAGCCCGGATCACCAGCGGCACGGCCGCGCCCCACCGATAATGGTTCTTTGCGGCGACTTCGGTAATTTGATCGAACGCGCAGGAAATGAAGTCCGCGAACTGCATTTCGACGACAGGTCGCAACCCCATCATGGCGGCCCCGATGGCAGCGCCGACGAAACCGGATTCCGAAAGCGGCGTGTCCAGCACGCGCCACTCGCCGAATTTTTGCAGGAATCCTTCGGTGATCCTGAAAGCTCCACCATAGATCCCGATATCCTCGCCCATGAGAAACACCCGCTCGTCACGGCTCATCTCCTCGTCCAAGGCCTGCGAGATCGCTTCAAGATAGGTGACTTCTTTCGAAACAGTTGCCGTGGTCATGGCCGGACTTCCTCCTCTGTAGCGAAGACCCCTTCCAGCACCTCTTTCCCTTCAGGCAGCGGGCTCTCTTCTGCAAATTCCGTCCCGGCCTCGATTTCCTTTTTGGTCCGCTCTCCTACCTCCTGAAAGTACGACTCATCGCCATACCCCAGCCGTTTCAAGAGCAGCTCCGCCTTGAGGATTGGATCCTTGGCTTTCCATTCATCAATCAATTCCCGCGGAACATATTTCGCCGCGTCGTGTTCCGAATGGCCATGCATGCGCATCGTCTTGAACTCGAGGAACGTCGGTCCTTCCCCCGCCCTCGCCTTGGCAATCGTCCGCTTGGAAGCCAAATAGACGGCTGCCACGTCATTGCCATCGACGATCTCGCCCGGCATACCGTAGGCTTTCGCCCGTTCGACGACATCCGTAATCGCCATTTGATACCGTAAGGGCGTCGAGTAGGCATATTGGTTGTTGGTGCAGAAGAACACGACCGGAAGCTTGCGTACCGCCGCAAAGTTCATGGCTTCGTGGAAATCGCCGCGACTCGTCCCGCCGTCGCCGGTACCGGCGAAAGCGACGCGCGATTCCCCTCGGATCTTAAACGCCAGCGCGGCGCCGGCCGCAACCGGCATGTTGTCGGCGAGGTGACTGACGAATCCGATCATTCCTCGCTTGAGATCGCCCATGTGGACATTGCCGTCTTTTCCCTTAGTCGGCCCGGTTCGTTTCCCGAGGTATTGCGCGATGATTTCTCCGGGACTGAATCCACGAATCAAGAATGCCCCCATGTCCCGGTGAAACGGGGCCACGACATCGTCCGGCTCCAAGGCGGAAGCATAGCCGACGGCAATCGCCTCCATTCCGTGACTCGTATACACGCCACCGACGATCCGGCCCTGCCGGTACAAGTTCGTGATCCGATCTTCCAAGGTTCTGGTCAGACGGAGATAGTAGTACATCTGGAGGAGGTCGCTTCGTTTAACTTCATTCGCGACAGCGGCCAGGTCCATGGGCTCCTCCTCTCGTGAGTGAATTAGAGTTCTGGCAGGTCATTCCATTGCAGCAACGGTATCTTGTCCTGGCACAGGGGACATTCCGATGGTTCCCATTGGGGCATGTGGAAGTCGGCGCTGAAATAGAACGGGTACTTCGCCGTCAGCTCGTCCATCAATGGAAATTGCCCGCTGTCGCGCCTGGCAAACACCATCATGCCCACCAATTCGCCTCGATGGTCCGTGATGATTGTGCCCAGCTTGCGCACACACATGCCTCGTGTCGTGACATCGTTCAACGAGACAAACCGATCGCCCGTTTGGACCGCCCCCTGGGGAACGTCTGTTCCGATCTTTCCGGTGCCGCGATTGAAAGGCGTCAGGACGATGCGGAGCGGCATACGATCGGCCAGCAGCTCCCTCACCTTCTCCGCAAGCAACCGGGCATCGGACGAGGTCGCCACAATTCCTGCGAGCGGGTCCTTGTGAAACGTATTGACGAGCCACTCCGCCATGTCGCGCGCGATAAGCGTCACCAACTGCGGGAATCGCGCGATGGACTCAAACCGCACATATGTCGCCGTATGATGACCCGACACCACTTCCACATGGGTGTCGAAGTAAACCGAGCGTGACGTCCGCAGCAGGCGATGTATGTCCCAGGCAGAGAGTTGGCCGGGAGAACCTCCCCGGCTCAACCTTTCAAGCTTCGCATCGATCTCCGGACCTTCGTACAGCTTCCTGTATCGTTCCACCAGTTCTTGGAGGATCGGTATCGAGGCTTCCGTGACGGACGGTGTGTTCATATGGATGCTCCTTCAGGCGCTCTTGGCGATTACTTGCGTCCGCAAGACTCCTATCGGTTGTATTTCCAGCTCGACAATGTCGCCCGGCTTGAGGTACCGGTCGAGTTCCAATCCGCATCCGCCGCCGACTGTGCCTGATCCTAAGAGATCGCCGGGATACATCATTTCTCCCCGCGAGATATGCTCAATCATCTGCTCGAACGACCAATGAATGCTCCCGAACCGGCCGCTCGACCAGACTTCTCCATTCACCCTTGCGATCATCTGAAGCGACGCGAGGTCCGGAATCTCGTCGGGCGTGACAATGCAAGGCCCGATGGCGGTGGCAAAGTCTTTCCCCTTCGCCGGACCGAGCCGGCAGGCCATCTCCTGGAATTGGATGTCCCTCGCGCTGAAGTCGTTCATGATCGTATAGCCGGCGATGTACGTCGGGGCATCGCGTTCTGAAACATCGATGCCTTTGCGTCCAATCACGCAGGCAAGTTCCAATTCATAGTCCAGCTTTGTCGTACTGAGTGGCCATGAAAGGTCCTGTTCCGGGCCGATGATGGTCCGATGATTCCCCTTGTAATAGACCGGCGCCTTGTACCATTCGGGAGGAATCGGCTGGCCCCGCTTCTTCGAGGTGGCCGCGATGTGATCTTCGAACGCGATAAAATCGCGCAATGATGGCGGATTGGTCAGGGGAGCCGTCAGCCGCACATGGTCCCTCTCATAGAGAATGACCTCCCCGTCAGGACCGGTCACGGCGTCCCCACGATTCACAACATCCTCGAAGGCCTGACGGGCAGCAGCCATGGTCGATGCGCCGCCTTCCAAAAATTCCAGCATCGTCGCCGGCACCTGCGCGTCGGCCAAACGCCGCGGCTGCGTTTCCCTCCCATCAGCCAGAGTCCGCACATGGGCCATGTTGAGGTCCACGATGCGTTCACCGTGTAACGCACCCACTCTCGTAAAAAGCCCCACGGGAGTTCGAACCTGGAAACTGACCAGTTTCATGCAGTCCTCCAGCTCATCGCATAGTCCTTCAGTTCGACCGATTCCAATTCCGGCATGACTCTGAATGAGCTGCGGGACTCGATCATCACGGCCACCTCCTCGGTCTTTTCCTTGAGGGCGCTGGCGGTCACGGCCTGGGGCTGCGGCCCGTGATGGATCCCCTGGGGATGAAGCGTGAGCATGCCAGGTTGGATGCCGGCCCGGCTGAAAAAGTCTCCGTGGTGATAGAACAAAACCTCGTCATAATCCATGTTCCGGTGATAGAACGGGACCCGCAGCGCGTGCGGGTCGCTCTCGAGCGGTCTCGGCGCAAAGGTCGAAACCAGCAGGCCCCCAGCCTGAAACGTGACATGCACGCTCGGCGGCAAATGATACCGCGCGCTGGTGACGGGTCGAAAATCACGGACATTGAGCTTGGCAACCCAAAGATCACCTTTCCAGCCGGCAACGTCCATCGGATAGAAGGGATAATAGACGCGTGTGTATTCGCCGTCCCGCTTGATCCGGACCTCCCACTCGCGCCTATTGTTTGTTTCGTCGAGCGGACCGGTCAGCTCCGGACTGGCGAGGACGCCGGGATCGAACAGGGCATGCTTGCCCAATAGCCCTCGATCCGGCAACCCGACGGGCGCCGGCGTCTCGACGATGATGAAGAGGCCAGGGCCGGCTGTCGCATCGACGTGGACGCGATAGGTGGTTCCCTTCGGGATCACCACGTAATCACCCGGCTCATAGCACAGTACCCCATAGTCGGTTTCCCATTTTCCTTGCCCCTCGTGCACAAAAACGATTTCATCTCCGTCGGCATTGCGCACGAAATAGGGCATGGTCTCGGTCCGCCTCGCAATCGATACCCGAGCATCGCCGCTCTCCAGAATTGCGATCGGTCTTCCGTCTGCAGTGCGGTGATCGGGGGTGGGCAACGTCATGCAGGAAAACGCCCGGGGCCGGAGTGGACCCTCTATCCTGGTCCAACCGGTCGGCGGATGAGTACGATACAGATGCGAGGAGGGGCCACTGAATCCCTGGCGGCCATGCTCTTCTTCGTGAAGGCCGTGGGGAATTCCTACATGGGCCTGGTTGGGAGCGGTGCCTTTCTTGAGCAAATACATCGCAGGACCTCCAGCGAGTCAGGTGCGCGCCGATGCCTTATGATGCCAGCCGGTAAGGCTTGTGGGGATCATCTTCAAACGGAAGCGGAAGCGTCTCATAGTCGATGATGGTCTTCTCCACGTGTGTGATCTGATCGCGCTCAATGTCTTTATAGAGGGATTCGACCGTCGTGCGAACAAAGGACTTCGACTGTTCCTGGCCATGCTGGCGTTGCGTGAGCTCAAAAAAGACACCGCACCCGGGGAAGAGTGGATAGGTAAACCGTTGCTTCAGCGGACCGAACCCATCCCGTCCATCCTTGAGATCCCCGCTGAATCTCACTCCATGGGCCTCCCACTCTCGGCATACTGCGTCAATGTCGTCCACTTCGATTGCGATATGCTGCACCCCTTCTCCGTATTTGTCGATAAATTCGCAAATCTGGGACTTCACCTCTTTGTTTCTACCCTGCATGAGGGCGATCTTCGCAGCACCGCGCTGGACGACCACCGTGTCCATGCTGGATCGGTCGCTGCCGACATCCCTCGCGGACCAGATGACATCGAAGCCGAGGATTCTCGTAAATAGGTATTCCGCCGCCTCCAGATTCTTTACGCACAGTGTAACGTGGTCAATGCCCGTAGCTTGTACCATGGTTCCTCCTGCAGAGCCGCCCGCCGACTGACGGTTTCCGCCGTATGTCAATCCCGGAGGAGAACGCGATCTTCCATATGCCACACACTATAACATAATAGTTGTATCATTCAATATATAATTTGTATTATTATGGCAGTATGGCATCAAGATCTCGGTGTGTTAAAAATCTTTACTAAATGCTTATTGTGCTTCTGCCAGTTGCTTATACGACCTGTTAGAAGGATGACATTATGGTGATGTTATTTTGTTATGACACATGTCTATAGGCTGTCACGACAAGCAATAGCGCCCTCGTGGATCGATGGAGGTGGACCATGTCGTTTTATGAACAGATGCGCGGTGAGGTGCTTCGGCATGGGGCCATTAACAATACCTATTTAACCCGTTTTAGTAACGGAGCCTTGACCGACCGCGAATTTCATGAGTTCGCCGTCGAGTTTCATAGCTTCGCACGGTTCTTCCCGCGCATCCTCGCTGCACAGCTGGTCAATACAGAGGATGAAGCTGTGGCCGACGAACTCACCAAGGTCCTTTACTCGGAACTCGGCAATGGCCACGTCAGGAATCGCCATGAGTTGCTGTATCGAGACTTTCTCCGTTCCATCGGTATCGATATCCACGAAGCCATGACCAAACCGATGCTCTCTTCCACGCGCGCGTACATCGAGGGCATGGAGCAGCTCTATAGCAACGTGAACCACACGACGGCCCTCGGAGCGTCGTTTGGATTGGAGAACATGGCCATCACGATGTGGGATCATCTGATACCCGGCCTCTCTTCACTCCGCGCGTCCCGATATCCCTCGATGGATATGACCTACTTCACGTTCCACCGCGAGTTGGAGCAGAGCCACGAAGAGGCGATGAAGAATGCGGTCCAGGTACTTGATGGCGGAACAGGCCCGGCAAGACTTTCACCGCAGGAACGGGAAGACTTCCGACATGGAATGCTGGCCGTGCTCAATTACCTGGAGGCCTTTTGGCTGGGACTTCCGTCATCGCCGACCGTAGAAACCAGAGTCACCGCCCCGCTCGCGGATATGGGTCGATAAAGACAACCTGGACAGCAATTTGCCTTTCATGGAATATTGAATCGCAACGTGCACGCGCGACGAAGGGAGGACGGATGTTCGAGACCGCTCGGTACATGGCAGAGGTAAAAGAGCGCCACGATCTCACCAGTGACTATGCCTTGGCCGCTATGCTGGGGATCAGCCAACCGGAAGCGAATCTGATTCGCCGTGGGCTTAAGGTTCCAAAGCCTGAGCTTTGCATCAAGATTGCGAACCTCCTCGAGAGGAATCCTGTCGAACTCCTTCTTATCGCTCAGAAAGACAAGGCTCCTGCCCGGGCCAAAGAATACTGGAAACTCGCTCTGACGGCGGTTGACGTCATGCTGCATGTGCCCAAACGCCCTCGGTACCTCCCGAAAAAGGTCGAAGCCATCGGCCGGGAACTCAGGCAGTTGGAGTCGAGAACCCTCACCTATGAAGGCGCAGCAGCGAATGCTGAAGCAGTCCGTCTGATGGAGACGACTGAACATTCCGTCGATGCGATGATGGAACGGTGGAACATTTGGAAAAAGGGTGAAGCGCTCTATCCCAACTACCTCCTTGCCAATCAGGCCGCAGCGCGGCGACATGTTAGGATCAGACGTCTGTTGATCCTGACCCGCGAACAAATGCAGAGCGACGCGCTGGTCGCCGACGCCGTTCACATCATGGATGACCAGCAGCGTGCCGGCATCAAGATTTTTTATGCGTTCCGGGAAGAGTTGGTTCGCTCAGCGACTTTTCATCGGCTCGAGGAGGATTTTAGAAAGTATGGCGCGGCCCAGGATATGAATACCGCCATGTTCGACCGCGAGATCCTGATCTTTTCGCAGACCTATGGAACAGTCCCGCTCGGGGTGGTCGGCATACCCACACCCATTACCATGATCAACCGTCTCCAGATCTCTTGGAAGCCGGAGATGATCCGAGAACTCGATCCCGCTCCACTGTTCGACATGACACGCTATGTATTCGAGTATGAAGAGGCCGGTATGTTTCAGGAACAGCTCTCCCGATTCAAGAGGTCTACCCGTGAGATTCCCATCCGAGCCGTTTAAGATCAAAGTCGTCGAACCCATCCGGCGAACCAGCCGCGAGGAACGCGAACGGCTGCTCCAGGCGGCCGGCTACAACCTCTTTCACGTCCCTGCCGACAGCGTCTATGTCGACCTCCTGACCGACAGCGGCACATCAGCCATGAGTGACCAGCAGTGGGCCGGTCTCATGCTGGGGGACGAATCCTACGCTGGAAGCAAAAACTACTATCATTTCGAAGCCGTGGTGCAATCCATCTTCGGCTACCGCTATGTGATCCCCACGCACCAGGGACGGATGGCGGAGAATCTCCTATTCTCAACCGTCGTCAAGCCGGGCATGTGCGTCCCCAATAACATCCACTTCGATACGACGAGAGCGAACGTCGAGCATCAGAAAGCCGAAGCGCTCGACCTGGTGATCAAGGAGGCCTACGATCCGCATTGCGAGTTACCCTTCAAAGGCAACATGGACCTGGCGCGCTTAGAAGAGGCCATCAATCGTCTCGGCCGCCGATCCATTCCCTTCGCCATGATCACGATTACCAACAACAGCGGAGGCGGGCAGCCGGTGTCCATGGAAAACATCCGAAAGACACGAGAGTTGCTGAATCGCTACGGCATCCCGTTCCTCTTCGACGCCTGTCGCTTTGCTGAAAATTGCTTCTTCATCAAGGAGCGTGAAGCGGGCTATGGCGAGAAACCCGTCATCGATATTGCGCGCGAACTATTCAGCTATGGTGACGGTTGTACGATGTCTGCCAAAAAGGACGGCCTCGTGAACATCGGCGGATTCCTCAGCTTGAACGATGAGCGGTGGGCCCAGGAGATCACGAACATGCTGATCCTGGTGGAAGGGTTTCCAACGTACGGGGGGCTCGCGGGTCGCGATCTCGAAGCGATGGCCAGAGGACTTCAGGAGGTCCTCGACGAAGAGTATCTACGATTTCGGATCAGCCAAGTCCGCTACCTGGGGGAGCTGCTGGAGGCTGCCGGAGTCCCGATTCTTAAGCCGATCGGCGGGCATGCCGTGTATCTTAATGCTAAAGAATTCCTTCCTTCCATACCCCAAGACCAGTTCCCGGCGCAGGCCCTGGTCTTGAGCCTATACCGGGAATATGGAATTCGGAGCGTCGAAATAGGGACGGTCATGTTCGGCAAACGTGACCAAGTGACTGGTCGAATGATCCATCCGGAACTTGAACTGGTGAGATTGGCCATCCCGCGTCGCGTCTACACGAATATGCAAATTGCCTACGTGGCTGAGTCCATCATCAGCCTCTACCACCAACGGGACTCTATCAAAGGATTGACCATGACCCATGAAGCGCCGGTACTTCGGCATTTTACGGCACGCTTCGCAGAACTCCCTTCCCCCACGAGCATCCCGCCTCCAGATACAGGGGTATGAGACGACCTGGACTCTCTTGCCGGCTGGCCCATGAGGGGAGGCGGCAGAACAACCTTCATCAAATACTTCACGGTGGGTCTGCGCGCCGACCGCTCGGCCAATGATAGCGCCTCGTGGACTAGCAAGGCATGAAGGCACACTTGAGGTTCTTCTCCGCTCGCAAACAGTTTCCTTGACAACAATAACGAGCGAGCGGGTCGCACGAAATGCGGCTTTCTGGAAAGAATATTACTGGAGGGATTTATCCCGTCGCCCTGATGGTAAGGCTCCGGGTCGAGCAAGCTTGGTATGGTCGAGGCGAGAGGATTTGGCTTTCAGCCCGGCACCTCCGCAGGCGGTCGCACCCTGCCCAAGGCCTGATGCACTGGTGGCACTTATCCGCTCGGCGCAATCACGAGCCTCGCGGTCGAGCAAGCTTGGTTTGGTCGGGGCGAGAGGATTTGGCCTCCGGCCCTGCGGCCTCGCTGACGGTCCCATCGTGAGTGTAGGACCTTTTCCTCCTAGCCGTCGGCGCTCGGCCGCTTCAAATCCTCTCGACCATCAATTTGTATGTTTACACTTTGGTCGGGGCGAGAGGATTTGAACCTCCGACATCCTGCTCCCAAAGCAGGCGCGCTACCGGGCTGCGCTACGCCCCGACTCGATTCTCCTCGTACTGTAATGTTCTCAGTAACTCTTTGGCGCGGGTAACCGCCCGAGATCGGTGGCTGATTCGGTTCTTTTCCGCTGGCGACATTTGAGCCAGGGTCTTTCCTGAATCAGGGACGAAAAACACCGAATCATAGCCGAACCCCTTGGACCCAGTCTCTTGCTCCGTAATGAATCCTGCCAGGGCCCCCTCGACCACGGTCGTTTGGCCATTGGGAAAAGCAAGCGCAGCGACCGTGATGAACCGCGCCCGCCGTTGCTCGCCCGGCACTCCCTGGATCTCGCGGAGTAATTTTGTGCAATTGTCCTGATAGCTGGCGCCTTCGCCGGCAAATCGCGCGGCATGGACTCCGGGTCTTCCCCCCAGTGCATCGACTTCCAGTCCCGTATCATCTGCCAGTGCAAGCAGTCCGGTAAACCGGGCGATCTCCCTGGCCTTCTTGATAGCATTGGCCTCGCAGGTGTCACCGTCCTCAATCACGTCCGGTGCATCCGGGAATTCGGCGAGGGTGCGTATGGTGTACCCCGTATCCTCAAGAAGCGCCTTCAACTCGATCCCCTTGTCACGATTTTTCGTGGCCAGGACCAACTCCTTCGTCATGCGAGCGGTCCGATCAACGATTTCTGCAAGGCAACCAATTGCTCGATGGCGTTCCATCCCAAGTTCAGGAAGTCCTCCATGTCTTTCTTGTGGAATGGGGTCCGTTCCGCCGTGCCTTGCACTTCCACGTACCGGCCTGCCCCAGTCATCACCACATTCATATCGACCTCGGCGAGAGAGTCTTCTTCATAGGCGAGGTCGACCATCACCTCTCCCCCGACTTTTCCCACACTGATGGCGGCCAGAAAGTCCGTCAATGGAAGCGTTTTCAACAGCTCCCTTTTTCTCAGGACGGTGAAGGCATCGGCGAGCGCGATGAATGAGCCGGTGATGGAGGCGGTGCGAGTCCCTCCATCGGCTTGGATCACGTCACAATCGATCCAAACGGTTCGCTCGCCCATCTGAGACATGTCCGTGACGGCTCGCAGCGCTCTGCCCACCAGCCGCTGGATTTCCAACGTCCGTCCCCCCTGCTTCCCCTTGACCGCTTCACGCGAGGACCGGTCATGAGTGGCTCGCGGGAGCATGGCGTACTCGGCAGTCACCCAGCCTTTTCCCTTGTCCCTCAGAAATGGAGGTACCCGCTCCTCCACCGAAGCAGTACAGATCACTTTGGTGTCCCCCATCTCGATCAACACCGATCCTTCGGCATGCTTGATGAAATCTCTCGTCACCTTCACGGGGCGCACTTCGTCCTTTCGCCTGCCGTCGAACCGTATGAGGTTTCCTCCACCGCGCATAAGTGTACTCCTGTGTCCAAGAAGAAGATGCGGATTATAGTGAACAGGTGCTCAAAGAGCAAATGAACGGCCGCCGCGCGATCACCTCACATGTGCCAATCCTGTGGCGCGTTCCTTGACAGTTATTGTCTGGAAAAATTCACGAAGCCGTGTATAATTCCGAGCTGTGTACATATTGACCATGCTCACGCGGCTAATTGTGTACATTAACGGCGATACCGTCGACGCTTACCACCGTTGCTATCACCCGATCTTCATTGCGTAACGCAAGCATTGTTCGGCGACAGTCCTACACGATTCAGAGTACTTAGGAAACTTTTTCTCCCTACAAACAATGTCACGCTTCTCTTTGGACGGTGTGTGGCACCTAGTGGCATAAAAGGTGCATCTGATTTTCGAGTTCTTTCGCGGCCTTAAGACCCGTCGTGATTGTACCGATCATGATCTACGCCTGCAGTTCCTGAAGCCTGTGCATTTCACCTCGCGAGCGTAATGTATGACAATGCAGACAGTGAGCGATCCGGCTGCCCGCCAGACGCTGGTCGATAACAAGAACATTCTCATCGTTGATGACGAAGAAGCCATCCGACGGCTTCTCGGATATCTCCTCGAACCGCACGGCTATACGATCTCTCTCGCCGCAGACGCCCGCGAAGCGCGCCAGCAGCTGGAGAAGCAGACATTCGCGCTCGTCTTATGCGACGTCAATATGCCCGGAGAATCCGGCATGGATCTCGTCCGGCATCTTCTGACGCTCTATCCTCACATGGCGGTCATTATGGTCACCGGACTCGATAGTCCGGTACTGGCCAATGCCGCCCTGGAGATGGGGGCGTTCGGGTACGTCATCAAGCCATTCGAATCCAACGAGGTCCTGATCAGCGTCGCCAATGCATTGCGCCGGCGCAGGCTGGAAATCGAAAACGCGATGCATCGTGACAACCTGGAAGAAGTGGTGAGGACCAGGACGATTGCCCTTCAGCAGGCCCTGGAGTGGCTTGAGCGCAGCGAAAAAGAATTGCGCCTGTCGCGTGAGGAAACGATTCAGCGGCTCGCCATCGCCGCAGAATTTCGCGACAGCTCCACCGCCCAGCATATCCAACGCATGAGCCATTATTGCGAATTACTCGCCCGCCGCTACGGGTTGTCTCATGAGCGCTGTGACTTGATTCGCACGGCAAGTCCCATGCATGACATCGGCAAGATCGGCACGCCCGATCATGTGCTGCTGAAACCGGGCAAGTTCACACCCGAAGAATTTAAGGTGATCACCCAGCATACGGAAATCGGCTATCGCATTCTGGCAGGCTCCGATTCGGAATTGTTGAAAATCGCGGCGGTCATCGCGTGGACGCACCACGAACGGTACGACGGGACCGGTTATCCGCGAGGGTTGAAGGGCAATGATATTCCCCTCGAAGGGCGGATCACGGCGATCGCCGACAACTTCGACGCGTTGACCACGCAACGCGTCTACAAACCTGCCTATGACTTCGATCACGCCAAGGATCTCATGTTGAAAGAGCGCGGAACGCATTTTGATCCCGAGCTTCTCGACATCTTTTTTGGATCCCTGGACCAAGTCAAGCGCATTTATGAGCAATTCGCAGACCCTTCATGGCCTTCGATCGCCAGACAGCGCACATCCACTCATGATCAGGAAGAGAATCATGGCACGTAGGAACCGGAATTGGCTCGCGTATTTGTGTGAAGCACTGGCCGCATCGGGAATGATGCCGACGTGGGAAGCAGCCACCTACCTGACGGACAATCTCTTCGGTGAGAAACCGAATCCCCGCCTGCTGCAAACCAAATCGCCCTATGAGGTCACGAATCAGTTACTCCAACGCCTGTATCAGCCGTTGGTGGAAGCGGCTTCTCGTGACGTGTCCCTGCCCGGAGCATCTATGATTCATGTCTTCACGGATGTGAGTCTGACAGGAAACTCGGCCGTGCTGGTCGTGTATTTTCCCGGCCGTAACCTTCCGCACCAGCTGCTCATGCTTGATGCGGCGAAGGCCTGGGATCTTGTGTTCGAAGACGCGGAGTCGTTTAACGGGTGGGCTGAGGAGCGCTATCGGTGGGTCAAATCATCGCTCCTGTCCGTGGCAAAAACACCGGCTCTCCCGCTTCCCATGCCCACGGTTATCGCAGCCGCAAAAGCCTAGCGCAACCAATCGCGTCATTCCTCTCACCCCTCCTCCTAGGCAAACTGGTAGCGGCGCCCGCGACCATCTTTTGAACTTTTCCCTCAACAGCGAGCTTCTGACCGCGGATAGTCGTTCTCACATTCATTGCATTTCATCAGGCCCGAAAGAAGACGCCTTGGCGTTCGAGAGACTCAGCCCAGGCCATGACATGTTGCTCCTGGGCGTGTGCTCCGTCGTGTCCGCACTCGTTGTCACGAACCTTGTAGGATGATGCGCAACTATGGTTGGTGGGTGAAGAGCGCGATGGGGAAAAACGTGAGGTCTAGGTCGGTAGTTCAATTCCAGATTGCCTTAGAAGCGCTTCAAGCATCCTTTGCAACGTCTTCTCGTCATGGTCATGGTCGATCAGCTCAAGCAGGCACGTAAGGGCGTCGTACCACAATCCTGATGCAGCATAGCGATACACCGCCTCACGTTCACACGAAGACCCTGAACAGGGCATATCCAGCATGCAGGCTTCATCATACGGAATGCGTTCGATCATGCCACCTGCCACGACATCTCCGGATGGCCTGTCCTGGTCCAACGCGAGGGTTACAAACCATCGATACTGTTCCTGCTCCTTGAGGGTCACGCCATAATCCTGTAAGCGAACACAGTGGATGCCCGCTTGAATTGGTGGGGGAAGAGACGTTTCAACGATAGGGAGAATCCGTTGGGAATCGGCCACTGTGAAGGTCACCGGGCGCGAGGTCTGTCTCGACAGGTACCAACACAGCGATGTGTCGTGCTTCATCGTAAAGGCGATATGGTCAGGAACCAATGCGATCAGGGAGGGGGCCGCAGGATCCTGGCCCCTGCTTTGTCCTCCGATCCGGGCGCGAATGGTGCCCTTTCGCGGTTTGTAGATTGGCATCTGCGCCTCGATGCTCTGCTTTCGCGGCTTGTAGATAGGCATCTGCACATCGGAAGAGAGGACGCCATCCGATGCATGCCCCTCGAGAGGAGCGAACGGTGACTGGCCAAGGCTCTGGAACGTCCCAATCAACAGCCCGGTCAGAATACCAAGTAGAAGCCTTTTAGGTGGTAACATCTCAGTTTACCTCAGTTGATCTGAGAATCCTCGTGACCATCTAGGTTTAGTAAGTCACGCTGACCTTACTCCGGCCAAAGCTCTCTGAGCAGCACGATCGCTGCTGCTGTACCGAGCATTGTTATGAAGAGGATGATGAAGTTCACGGTGATCTCCGTTTTCACTGGTGCTAAACTCCTGAGCCGTAACCCAGCAATATACGTACCTGGCAAAATCCAGATCGCTCGCGCCGTAGAATCGCAGTGAAATGCTGGATTTCATTGGTATTGCACTCCTATTGGGCGTGGACCATCTTCCACAAGCCAAGTGATCGCAAGTATCGAAACAGATACAATGCCTGCAAGCACAGATACGCTCGTAAGGAGGATTCGAATAAATGCAGTGAATAAGTCTGGTAGGAGGAGGGTTGGTTACCGTACCAGGACCAGGATTGATTAGGTTACATAACTCCGCATATCCGCATCCCACCATCATCAGTCCGTCTCAGCGTTGACGAATGTCTGCCCTGAGTATCGGCTTGACATCAATAATCGGCGTCCCATGCAACGCTTCGAGATTGCGCACTCGCACTCGTCCATCTTCGATAGCGGTAATCTCCACCTGGTGCAGGCCGATGGGATTCGGGCGGTGAGGAGAACGCGTACTGAAGACGCCTTCCTGCGGTCTGGAGATCTCCCCCCTCGGGTGTACCATCAAAACGTCGCGGCGAGCGCGATCGAGCCACGTGATGACAATGACCTCATCGCCGGAGCGGAGACTTCGGAGCCCCTCAAGCATCTCCGGCTCGAAGACCAGCCAGGCCTCGGGTGCGCCTTCGTCGGGTTGCCGGGGAGCCGATTCGAGATCCGTCAGCTGGGACACGACCCTCCCTATGACCTTCACCTCAAAACTCATCATGTCCCTCTCTCGATGAGGACTGGTTCGGTTTGGTCACGGCGCGAGGTCACAGATTTCACCACGGAGGAATACGCACGCGTTTTCGCTATTACATCTATGTGATCGAACCGGTATCGCGCGTCGCGCGTGTTGTCAAGAAAAGACTCCCGACCCCTTTGTTTTGGCCCGAATTCATAAATAAAAGTCGGGGTCGGTGTAGCTGCCAGTCGCAGAATTCTTGTCTTGCGCCTTTTTTTGCTTTGCCAGTTGTTTTTCAGATAACGATTTCATTTTCTCGTAATCGACCTTCCTGCAGTGGCCTCTAACAAGCCTTTCGAGATGCGACCACATTGAGAGTGGTACTCGAAAAGTCGTTCCCTGAAAACTGCGTCGAACTGCAGGTAAATTGCATAGGATTGGATGTAATCTCAGCCGCTTAGCGGAAATAGGTCTTCCGAGATTTAACAAGAGCCTTGTTTTGACTGTCTTGAGACCAACGGAGGAACACCTTTCTTGGGAAAAACGGCTATTCGCAGCCACGCACGGGGGTCACTCAGGAGGCTTCGACAGATCTCTGAAAAGAAATACTCCCTGCTAGTTGACCGGATCGTAGTTCAGGTTCGGCGATAACCACCGCTCTATTTCAGGCACGGACATTCCCTTTCTCTCCGCATAATCCTCTACTTGATCCCGGCCGATCTTACCTACGGCAAAGTATTTCGAGTCGGGATGTGCGAAATAGAGGCCGCTGACTGATGCGGCTGGAAACATGGCGAAGGAATCGGTCAGGACGATGTCCGTCTGCTTCTCAACGTCCAACTCATCGAACAGAATCCGCTTTTCCGTATGGTCCGGGCAGGCCGGATATCCCGGGGCCGGTCGTATGCCGCGGTACCGCTCCCGGATCAATTCCTCGCTCGACAGATTCTCGCTCTTTCCATAGCCCCACTCGAGGCGTGCTTTCTTGTGCAGCCATTCCGCGAAGGCTTCGGCGAGCCGATCGGCCAGAGCTTTGGCCATGATCGAATTGTAATCATCGTGATCGCGCTCAAACCGTTGGCAGATTGCATCCACTCCATGTCCAGACGTCACGGCAAACGCGCCCACATAATCGATCCGTCCCGAATCTTTGGGCGCCACGTAGTCGGCCAACGCCAGATTCGCTTGCCCCTCGGGCTTCTCCGATTGTTGCCGCAATGTGTGGAAGGTCGTCAGGATACGGGACCGGGTCGCGTCGGCATACACCTCGATGTCGTCACCGACGCTGTTGGCCGGGAAGAATCCATAGACGCCCCGGGCTCGCAGCGCTCGCGTATCCAGAATCTCCGTCAACAGACGTTGGGCATCGGCAAACAATTCTTTCGCCTTGGGTCCGACCGTCACCTCTTCGAGAATCGCCGGATAGCGGCCTCGTAGTTCCCACGTATGGAAAAATGGCGACCAGTCGATATACGGCACCAATTCTTTGAGGGACACCCCGTCAAGAATGCGGACGCCTGTGAACTCCGGTGTCGGAATGTCGCAGACACCCCACTCGGTCTGAAAACGACGGGCGCGCGCTTCAGCAATGGAGCGTAACGGTTTTGATCCACGATCGAGATGGGCTTGCCGGATTTTTTCGTAATCCTGGCGAACCTTTAGGGAAAATTGCTCCTGCTGCTGGGGATTCAACAAACTCCCGACGACTCCTACGGCACGCGAAGCATCCAGCACATGAACCGTCGAGTTTGCATAAGCCGGCGCAATCTTGACCGCCGTATGCGCCTTGCTGGTCGTGGCGCCCCCGATGAGCAACGGCAAGTCAAACCCCGTCCGGGTCATTTCCCGAGCCACATGCACCATCTCATCCAATGATGGCGTGATCAACCCGCTCAAGCCGATGACATCGACTCTCCGTTCGCGAGCCTCCGCCAGGATCTTCTCGCAGGACACCATCACGCCCAGATCGATGACATCGTAGTTGTTGCACCCTAATACCACGCCCACGATGTTCTTCCCGATGTCATGGACGTCTCCCTTCACGGTCGCCATGAGAATCGTGCCGTTCGATTTGCTGCCCCCCACTTTTTGCTTTTCGGCCTCCATGAAGGGCATCAGATAGGCCACGGCCTTCTTCATTACGCGGGCGCTCTTGACCACTTGCGGCAAAAACATTTTCCCTGAGCCAAAAAGATCGCCGACGATATTCATGCCGGCCATCAGCGGCCCTTCAATCACCTCGAGCGGCTTGTCAAACTTGCGCCGTGCTTCCTCGACGTCTTGATCGATAAAATCCGTGATGCCCTTGACCAATGCATGCGACAGCCGCTCCTCAACAGACCCGTGGCGCCATTCGTCGTCCTTGACGACCGTCTTGCCCTTCTGCTTGACCGTTTCCGCAAAGGTCACCAGCCGCTCGGTGGCGTCGGGTCGGCGATTCAGAAGCACATCTTCCACCAAGCCAAGCAGATCCTTTGGAATCTCTTCATAGACCGCCAGCTGTCCGGCATTCACAATCCCCATATCCAAACCTGCTTTGATCGCATGGTAGAGAAACGCCGAATGCATGGCTTCACGGATGACCGCATTGCCGCGAAACGAAAATGAAATATTGCTCACGCCTCCGCTGACTTTTGCCAACGGCAGATTCTTCTTGATCCACCGTGTGGCTTCGATGAAGTCGACGGCATAATTGTTATGTTCGTCGATTCCTGTCGCGACGGTCAGGATGTTCGGATCGAACACGATATCCTGCGGCGGGAACCCGACGGTATCGGTCAGGAGTTTGTAGGAGCGGGCGCAAATCTCGGTTTTCCGCTGCAACGAGTCGGCCTGCCCGCGTTCATCAAAGGCCATCACCACCACGGCCGCACCGTAGCGACGAATGAGGCGAGCCTGGGCAAGGAAGTGGGCTTCGCCCTCCTTCAGGCTGATGGAGTTGACGATCCCTTTGCCCTGCAGATTTTTGAGACCTGTCTCGAGCACTTCCCATTTGGAACTATCGACCATGATCGGCACGCGGGCGATGTCCGATTCGGCTGCCAGCAGGCGGATGAACTTCTCCATCGCCGCCTTCGAATCCAGGAGTCCTTCGTCCATATTGATGTCGATAATCTGCGCCCCACCTTCCACTTGTTGTCGCGCGACCGAGAGCGCCGCCTCATAATTGTCGGTGAGGATCAATTTCGAGAACGCGGGAGAGCCGGTCACATTCGTGCGCTCGCCGATGTTGACAAAATTGGATTCCGGGCGGATCGTGACCGCCTCGAGGCCGCTCAACCGCGTAAACGGTTCGACTTGCGAAGGTGTACGTGGCGGCAGCGATCGCACGGCGGCCGCGATGCCGGCAATGTGAGCGGGCGTCGTGCCGCAACAGCCTCCCACGATGTTCAACCATCCGTTTTGTGCCCATTCAGCCAATTGGGGAGCTAACGACTCAGGCGTCTCGGGGAATCCGGTCGGCAGCAAAGGATTCGGCAAGCCGGCATTGGGATGGCTGCTCACGTAGATGGGCGCGATGTGAGCAAGCTCTTCGAGCAGCGGGCGCATTTCTTTCGGACCGAGGGCGCAATTCATCCCGACGCTCAACAGCGGAACATGCGAGATCGAATTCCAGAAGGCTTCGACCGTCTGCCCCGAAAAGCCGCGATTACTCCCGGCCTGAATAAAGGTCACGGAAGCCATGACCGGGACCCGGCGCCCTCCCTCGTCAAAGTGTTTTTGGATCGCGAAAAACGCCGCCCGCGCATTCAACGTATCGAAAATCGTCTCCACCAACAAGATATCGGCGCCGCCGTCCAGCAACCCGCGTACTTGTTCTTCGTAGGCCTGAACCAATGCATCGTATGAGGTGGCGCGTGCCGCGGCATCGTTCGTGTCGGTCGATACCGAAGCGGTCTTCGTCGTCGGACCGATAGCTCCGGCAACGAAGCACCGGCGATTCGCGTCCGCAAGACAGACCTGTTGGACCGCCCGTTTGGCACATTCTGCACCCGCTTTGGCCAACTCGTAGCCAAACGACTCCATGTCATAATCCGCAAGGGAAATCGCCTGGGAATTGAACGTATTGGTTTCAATGATGTCGGCGCCGGCTTCCAGGTACTGGCGATGGATCTCCTCGATGATGGCCGGCTGCGTAATATTGAGGAGATCATTGTGACCCTTGAGGTCTTTCTTCCATTGTTGAAAGCGCTCTCCGCGAAAGGCCGCCTCGTCCAGCTTATACCGCTGGATCATGGTGCCCATGGCGCCGTCCAGAATCAGGATGCGTTCGCGGAGCAGTCGACGGAGGACATCTTCGGACATGCGAGACCCTACTCCCGATTAAAGATCAGATTCATAGCCGCACGATACGCTACGAAGGACGATCTGTACATCATCAGCACAGAACCAGCATGATATCGGGAAGCCTGTTTCTTCGGCAAGTCATCCCCGAGTCGTCTTGACATCCCCCATCCTCGCCGATACGATGCCGGTGGGCTTTATTGAACACGATATTGCTACGATGAGGTTAGAGGCACTTCCCTGCCAGTTGTGTTTCGGCTTGTTGCTCCTGTGCCAGGTTGCGGCACACCCGATGATCTCCGCCGCAAACCCCTACTTTGATGACGGCTATCTGGGTCTGACACAAGAAGAACTCCACCAGAAACTGGGGCCCCCTCAGGCAGTCCGTGATCGGAAGTCGGCGCTGCGCGTCTTTACGTACTACCCTATCGCCGATTGGGAAAAGTATTTCAAGAAGTTGGTCTCTCCGGAGAATGGAGAAGATGTGTACACGTACCGTCGTGACGGCGTCGACGTGCGGTATTCGTTTGGATTTGCGGTAGACCTCAACGACCAGAGTGACATCCGGCCCCTCTTTGTGCGTCTGGTCGACGTTGAGTTCTCACCGCCGGTACCTCTGTCCAAAATTCCGCAATTGGTGCCGGAATTCCATCCGTCTGACGATCCGGCGGCGCCGGTCTTTCGGTCCAATATCATGTTGCTGCTGTTCCAGGGGACTGCCTCGCCGGCGGCGCGGTTTATCGTGCGGGAAAAGGGGAAAGAGAACCTCGACTACAGCCTGGCGTTCCAGATGTTCTCGCTGCAGGGCCTGCCCGACCCCCTGACATCAAAGGCCCTGATAGACCGGATGGAAATCAGCACGCAAAGCCTTCAACTGGTGAAGCAGCGCCAGAAAAATACCCATGATCCGATCCTGAATCCCTACTCTAAGGAGTTTGCCCAACAGGCTCCTCCACCACCTCCGGTGAAGAAGGTGCCGATTCCGACGTATGCCGACTGATCCATCCGGCTCCTCGTATGGTGCACGTCCTTTTTCGCGGATTCACCTCAAAGCTCGGCGTCCAATTCAAACCGCGCTCTTCGATGGCTCCTCGAAGCGGAGGTCCCTGGCATCGGCCACAGCCAGATACGGCTCTCCCCATTGATTCGGACTCTCCGCGGACCAAGCCTCTTCCAGGTCGAGCGGTCTAAACCGAAGGCCGAAGATTCCTCCAGAAACGAGGTATGTGATACCGGCCCCCGAATCTTCGACCGGCCGGGCGACTGCGGGGCAGCAGGGTTCTGCGGCATCGTCACTCCAGCCGGTGACGGCGCACCACTCTCCTGCGGACTGTCGGTCGTACAACCGGATAGACGCGACCTGGCGCGCCGGCCCTAGGTCTTTGAATCGTCCGAAGAACCCGGACTCGCAATTGGAATTCGCTTCCACTTCGACAATCATGGGCGTGCTCCCTTGACGGATAGAAAAGCGATTGTTTAGCATACCGATCGATGGCGCGATGGTGCTCATCTTCCTTCTGGATCGACTTGCATGCACACATCGATAGAGAAAGACCCTGCTGCGGCAGCATTACCGCACGCCGAAGAAACCCCGTTGCTCTGCCGGCGGCCGGTCCGCATCGGCCTCTATATATTCCTCGGATTGTTTTTCCTGACCATGCTGGCGTGGCGGTTCATCCCACACTGGCTTGATCCTGATTTTCGCAAACATATCGATAGTCACCGCGTCATGGTCGGGATGTCTCGCGAACAGGTCCTCGAAGCCTGGGGCTCGCCGAACACGATGAACGTCACCCATACCAGCGACGGCCTCCGGCGGGAGGAATGGATCTTTGAAGACTGGGAAAATGCGGCGGTCGTTAAGCACCGCTATTTGTACTTCGAAGAGGGCACGATGATCGGAGGACACTTTACCGGATCCGACCGGCGCGATCCTAAATTGACGGCGCCCGACCTTCCTGTACGAAAACCGCACCCGTGAACCTAGCAGGGTGTTGAAAAAGACCCGCCAGCATTGTTCTCGCATCGCTCAGAAGACACTGGGCGCTCACCGTCTCGCGCCCGTGCGCAAACTTGAGGCGACTTCGTCGTCGCCTCGCGCACCTCAACGTACGGCCCCGGGAAAAGAGCCTGTCTCGGCAGGCTCGGGGTGGGCGGGTAACAATGATGACGATTCGCCCTCGAAAACTGCCGGGTCAGGGAACACTGGGTGCTCACCGACTCGCACCCGTGCGCAAACGTGAGACGATTTATTCATCGTCTCGCGCACCTCGCTGGACGGTCTTTTTGAACACCCTGCGGGCACCTCAATGACACCACGGCCAGTTCCACTTTCCCTAACGAGCGGGTTCAACATAGTTTTTCAACAGCCTGCTAGTCGCCGTCCGACTCCGTCGCCTCACGAATCTGCAAATCCAGGCGACTGAGAAGAGTCTCCGCTCGATCTCGTTCCGCCTCCGCCACCAGGACACGGCCGCTCAAAAACGGCACACCCGGGTAAAGACTCCCGACGTGCTCATGATGAACGACATAGGGAATCCCGCTACCTTCCAGTAAACTTTTGATCAGCGCAAGCTCTCCCATGTCGCCCGCCTCTCTGAGTACAACCATTCTCATGTAGACAGACGTGCGCTCCGATTGAGGTTTACGGGAAACGTATTGCCTGCCAAGGGGGCAGGCGAGTCCGATGCTTCTGGTCGATCGGCCGTCGCGATCTTCATGACGTTCTAGCCCGCATTATTCATGAGGGTTCGTGACGAAACCGCGGAGACGCCATGCGAGACGGGCGCGTGGAGCCGCAAAGGAGGAAGGCATCCTTTAACAGGATGTCGACCGACTGAGTGGCGAGCCCGTCCGCCTGCATGCCTCCAAGCCTGCATGCAGGCTTGTCGTAGCGGCGTGTCGGCGGTTGGAGTAGAAGTCCTCATGAATAATGCGGGCTAGAATACGACTCTTGAGAAGTGCGGGATTCGTTGCATTTTTCCGAGGTGCTTCATACACTGAGACACGAAGCGGGAAGGCGGTTCTCCGCAGAACGGCATCAGTCGGATCTCAGGGGGTTTCCGTAATCTGCACTCTGCGATCCTTTCCGGCTCCGCCTGACACCGTCAACACTCGTTTCCATTCACGCACTTGGTAGATCGCCCAGGCCTGTGACTCTCCCTTGTAATAGGCATCGGGGTCTTCACCGGACGCATTGAGGTAGATCGGCTCGGTGAATCCCTCGTCCAGCACATAGTCAAGAAGACAGTCCGTGGTAAAACCCTTTCCGCGCAGAGATACCTCGGCCAGAAAAGTAAGAATGTCCTCTGAATTTTGGATCGTCAGCGGTTTCATCGTGCTACACGCGTTAAGCTGATTTTAACGAGCGACCGGGAAGGATGGCAAGCCATGAGTAATAAGAAGGTCCTGACGCCTGCGGAGTTTCGTGACCGCCTCTTGAGCATCATGGATCATAAGAACCATTGGGCATGGCCCACTATTACCGGACCTGATATTTCAAAAGACCAGTTGAAGATCCACTATCAGCAGGAATATCTCGTCTACGTTCGTGATTTTCCAGTGTTTCTGGCGCGTATTCATGGACAAAGTCCACCGGCAGACGTCCGGCGGATGTTGGCCGAGAATATCTATGAAGAAGATACCGGTGGCTTGTCATTCGGACGATCACATCCGCAACTGTTTCATGAGATGATGGAGGGATTGGGCTTCGACATGACCCGGTTTGAACGAACCCGGTTGCTTTCCGGCGGTACCGCATATCGAAGGTGGCTCGAGCGATGCACGGCCAACCGTGATTGGGTCATCGGCGCTGCGGTCATGGCGATTTTCGTCGAAGGCAGTGTCAAGGATCGGAAGGAGATCTCCGAACCATCCAAACCGAAAACTCAGGAAGAGATTGAAGCCTATGTTTCTGAGCATCACTTGGTTCGACACCAGAAGATTGCCCGGGGTCACATGGACCTCATCCGTGCCCATCAAAAAGTCGAATCGGGCCATCGGCAGGACGCCTATGATATGGTAAGCAACTATGCCACCACGCGCAGCCAGCAAGAGACCGTGATTGCATGTGTGCGCAAGTCGCTCACGCTCTGGCATCGGTATCGAGATGGCGTCGCCCGAGCCTGCAAGTTGATCAAGCAATAGCCTCTCGTTGGGTTCTCCTGCTTGGCAGCATCGTCTTCCTATGGATCGCTCCTGGTTCCGGCCCTTGTGAATCCACATCCTACTCGGCCGGCAATACGGAAATGGTTATGATCCCAGCAGGCGAATTTTTCATGGGCAGTCCTGCCGGCAATGGTGGCCTGCCTGACGAACAACCGGAGCGTCGCGTGTATCTGAGTAGCTTCTGGATCGACCGCCACGAGGTGACGAACGGGCACTATCTCGACTTTGTGAACGCCACCGGCCACCGTTCACCGGCCAACTCGAGTCCCGCGTCGACGCTGTGGGAAGCCCACCAACCGCTACCAGGCATTGCCCAACACCCGGTGGTCAATGTCAGTTGGGAAGATGCCGTCGCCTATTGTCACTGGCGCAGCGCACGCTTGCCTACGGAAGCGGAATGGGAAAAGGCTGCGCGTGGTACAGACCGGCGAACATATCCATGGGGGAATGACTGGGCTCTCCAGAATGCCAACAGCGCCAGTTTCTGGGCAGGACGCACGATTGAATTTGCCAGCGGCGCCGAGTGGGATGAGTTTTGGATCAAAGGCGAAGGAGCACGCATCTCCAAAGAGAAAGGCATCAAGGGAGAAATTCTGACTCTCCCCGTCGGAAGCTTTCCGGAAGGAGCCAGCTTTTACGGATTGCTGGATATGGCCGGCAACGCGTCAGAATGGGTGGCAGATTGGTACAACCCTAACTATTACCGAGCCGCTCCGCTTTCTGACCCAGCTGGGCCGGAGCGGGGTGCCATCAAGGCCATGCGGGGTGGATCTTGGCTCAAACCAGCAGTGAGCCTGCGTGCGACGGATCGGGACTGGGGAACAATGGACAGTCGTCCGAGCGGAACCGGCTTCCGCTGCGCCCGGGATGCATACTAGGATTTTGGTTGTTCCCGGCGCTGGTGGGAGGACAGGCGCTCCCCCGTTAGCCCGCACTATTCATGAGGGTTCGTGACGAAACCGCGGAGACGCCAGGCGAGGTCCACGGCGCGAAGAATAATGAGCGCCACGTTTGTGGACGCCGGCGAGTCGGTGAGCCGGCAGTGTCTTGCGCGTGGAGCCCCACGAGGGAGGCATCCTTGAACAGGATGTTGACCGACCGAGTGTCGAGCCCGCCCGCTTGGCCGTGCAAAACCAGCGGCCAGGCTTGTCGCAGCGGCGTGTCGGCGGTTGCAGTAGAAACCTTCATGAATAGTGCGGGTTAGAACATAAGCAATGTCTTCGACACGGACCACCGGCATGATCACCCCCTGCCTTTCCTCATCGTGTGAAAAGTCATAAATGATCGATTCCTCGGGAATCAGTCGACCGGTCATCAGCACCTGAATCTCAACCGGACTGCTCGCCTGCCGGCGCAGTAAGCGATCACGTGCCTCCGCATCCGGAACAGCCATCAAATTCGCCGGCAGCTCCTCCGCTTTGAAGCGAACAGTGCCCCACCGGGTCCGAATCGAGTCCGGCCCGAGGGCGACTGCGAATCCACCGCTCGCCGGATCATACGTGGACAGCTGGCCAGACCAGACAAACGTCACCAGCCATCTCAATGCCTCTTTTCCTTTTCGCCCGGCATCACGATCACGGTTGAGCTGAAACACCCGTTCATCATGCTCCGGCTCATGATGGCCTGCGCCATATACCGTGGCCCAATCCGGAGGCTGGCCTTCCAGCGCGGAAAGAAAAGCCTCGATGGCGTCCGGTGCTGTCAGCAGTCGGGATTCCTTGGGCAGAAATGAAGACAGATCGCCGTTGCCGGCGCGGAGCAATGGTCTGACACCATTGAGATCGTCGGGTATGGCCGTACCGGGAAATACGAAAAAGATCAGCGCGCCCCAGACATAGGGAATGGCAGCCATGAGGTTCGACGCCGTTCTCAGTGCGTCACTGAAGCCAGAAGAGAATCAAAGAGGGTTTTCAACGCCAGCAGTCCGGCATGATCAGACGGCAGCACGCCTTCCTCGCTGAGGACGGCCAACCGCGGAGAAGGATCGAGTCGCATCAGCGCCCCTTCGCCGAATGTTCCCGATTTCAATACCTGTTGGTACGTTCCTAACCAGGATTCCGTGACGGCTCGCAGTCCGGCATCCGTCGGTTTCATCCTCCGAAGCCGAACCTGTTCCAGCAGTTTAATGATTGGGTCCGACTGTGAAATCGTTCCGATGGCCCGGCGAACAGTGTCTTCTTCCAAATCAGACATGGGATCACGACGCTAATTCATGGAACAGGCGCCGGGCCCGCGCGGGTCACCACATGAGCCGCAAGCACCCGACCCGCTTGAACCGGCTCCCTCCGAGGTGGCTCCCACGCCAAAGGCCGAGAATTGTTTCTGAACGGTGACCGCCCTGCAGGATGGACAAGCTGGAACCGTGGATGCGTGAACGAGTAACTCGAACCGTTGATTGCATTCCTGGCAGATATATTCGAAGATGGGCATGGTGTTTCGCTCCTCCGTGTACGCCATTATAGAAAACATCGTTTCATCCGTGCAATCCTTAGGGAGTGTGCCATGCTGCAGGAAGAAAAGACCTTTGTGCTCCGGATCAATTTGGAAGCCACGTTTCCCGAAGACTATGAGGGCAATGACGATGAGTATGCATGGCTCCGCGATTGGGAACTCCGGATCAAGCCGCACCTGATCCGAGTCTTGTTTGACACGCTGCGACAGTATCCCGCGTGGGAGGTTCACGTCAGGAATCGCGGCAAGTCTCCAGCCGACGAAATTGAGGTAGCCATGTCCCGTGATCTTTCCAAGCCTCATCTTCCCATGTAAGGCGCCATGGAAACGTCCAACAAGAGAGGGTTATACATCCATGTGCCTTTCTGTAAGAGCCGCTGTCATTATTGCGCCTTCTACCTGCAAATTTATCATCCGAATCCGGCCGAGAGGTTCGTCTCGTCTCTCATGCGGGAAATGACCTGGTATGCCTCGCGGCGTCTCTTCACAGACCGGCCGATCGAGAGCGTATACTTTGGCGGCGGCACACCGACCACGTTATCCAGCCGGCAGCTCTCCCTCGTTCTTTCAACCATTCGCGAGCGGTTTCCACTGGAGCCACAAGCCGAAGTCACGATCGAAGCCCATCCGGACGCCATGACGGCGCCTTACCTGGACGAGTTGGTGGATACAGGGTTTAACCGGATAAGCTTTGGCGCCGAGTCGATGAATCAGGACGAACTGGTCAGCATCGGTCGAGCGGGGAGCGCCTCCGCTATATCCCGGGCAGTAGAACTTGCGCGAGAATGCGGCTTCGAGAATATCAATCTGGATTTGATGTACGGGTTGCCAGGTCAGACAAGGAAGAGTTGGCTCCGCACCCTGCACAGTGCCATCGCACTGGAACCCACACACCTATCCTGTTACGCCCTTACGATCGAGGAACACACGCGGTTGGAAAGCGAGATTCACCGTGGCCTCATGGACGAGCCGGACCCTGAGATCCAGAATGAGCTGGAAACCATCGCGGAAAGGGAACTTGCAGCCGCCGGTTTTCATCGATATGAAATTTCCAATTACCACGGCCCTGGATATGCCTGCCGCCATAACCTCCTCTATTGGACGGGCGGCTATTATCTTGGGCTGGGGCCCAGTGCCCAATCGTATTTCGGAGACCTCCGTTGGGGAAACATCCCGGATTTAGAGTCCTATGGTCGACTGCTCGGCCAAGGAAACCTGCCGACGACCGAAATCGATATCCTGTCTTCGGATCAGCTGAGACGGGAGCACTTCGTATTCGGGCTTCGAAAAACTGACGGGGTGTCTGTTGATCGCTGGCCCTGCGAGCATGATGCGGAGTGGAGACTGGCCGTCCAACGACTGGTGGAGGACAATCTCCTGACGCGAACTCCAGATCGGATCGCGCTCACCGACCTCGGACGGCGATTCGCAGACTCGATAGCCTTGCGGCTCCTATAGTCGGTCTTCGGGCTCAGCGTGTTCCGTAGTTCGGTACCGATCCTTCAACAGGGTGCAGGATTTGACATTGCCCCCGTGCCGATAGGACACTATGAGGCCATCGTTGGGAGGCCCACATGCCGGTTAATATGGATCCGAACAAGCGGCGGAATAAGCCCTTCCCCGCGAAATCAATCAAAGATGATGCGCAATCGTCATCCTCCCCGAAGTCCGGTGGAAAGAAGGAGTTCGGTGAGGAAACCGATCAGGACCGGGAAAAGGCGATTGCCGACGCGGAATGGAAGAATCTGTGGGATGCGACTGAGGTCATCGACATGGATAAGTGGTGAAGGGAGCTCGCTCCTAACTTTGAACCGTCAGCGTCAGGCCGGGAGAAAGAAAAACGCAATCGCCAGAATAAAGTAGACCCCGACCAGCATTACGCCTTCCATCCAATGTGATTCCCCATCCATGGCCGCAAAGCCGACGATCAGGACGGACATCGTGATCGCGGCGACCTCGAACGGCGTAAAGATCAAATCCAACGGGGCGCCGAATAGATAGCTCATAAAGACCAGGACGGGCGCCACCAGCAGCGCAATTTGCAAGCTCGACCCCACCGCAATCCCGAACGCCAGATCCATCTTGTTTTTCAATGCGACGACCACGGCGGTGGAGTGCTCGGCCGCATTTCCTACCAAAGCGACAAGGATCACTCCGACAAAGATTTGAGTCATCCCCAGTGTTTTCGCCATGGGCTCGATCGAGGCGACCAGGATTTCACTGAGTATCGCGATCAGGGTGGTCGCGATCGTTAAGATCCCCAGGGCCTTTTTGACCGTCCATGGCTGTTGACCCTGTTCTTTCTCATTTTCATGTTCTCCTGTGTAGAGATGACGATGGGTTTTGAGGGAAAACGCCAGACTCAACAGGTAAATCAAGAATAAGACACCTGCAATCGCCAGGCTGAGTTCACGTTCGATCGTCGCACCTCGCTCGGAGGCGGTGAAATGGAACAGTGCCGGGACCACCAGACCCACCGCGGACAGCAGTAGGAGACTCGACCCTGTGCCGGCGGCCGTTCGATTGAATTTCTGTCGCTCGTGACGGAGCCCCCCCGCTAGCATCGAGACTCCCAGGACCAGTAAGATGTTTCCAAGAATGGAACCGGTCAGGGACGCCTTGACGACGTCGTGCAACCCTTCGCGCAATGCCGCAAGCGCGATGATCAGTTCGGCCGCATTCCCCAGCGACGCATTGAGCAATCCCCCCAGCCCAGCGCCGACCCGGGCGGTGAGATGTTCGGTCGCGGTTCCCAACATCCCAGCCAGAGGAATAATGCCCAGGGCCGAAACAAAAAATATCCACGTCGGATCGGCATGAATGAGCTTCATGAACGCGGAGACGGGCACGAAAATCAGCAGCACGTTGAGCCATGATTCGAACACAAATCGCATGGCCTCACCCTAGCATGGCATCCATATGTTGTCGATAAAATGACCGCTGATCGGGACGCGTTATACTATCCGTTTCATCTCTGTTCAGAAGACACCCTCATGGAGTTGCTTCATAGATTCCGTACGGTTCATTTTCGGGATTATATGGCTCTCCAACTGACGCCCTTTCTTGGCACCACGGCGTTTCAAGATCGCATGGGTCATTCCTTCCCGCAGCTCGTCGCGGAAGGCCGTCTCGTACAAGGGTACCCGACCAGCGGTCCGTTGGACGACGACATGGAACATGCAGCGGATCAGGACCTGGCCGACCCGGTGTGGCGGAACCTGTTCCATCACTCGTTCAGGGAATATCGACGATTCCAGCGCGGATTGTTTGATCCGTCACATGGAATCGCCATCGGCAGGACCATGGTTCCGGGCCCGGCCGCGCTCCTACAACTGATGGACCCGATGCGGGCGGCCTCAGCCGTAACCGTCGAATCCGTCAGAAAGTGGAGTGCCAGGGGTGAGGGCGCGTCTCGGCGCGCCCAGGGTGGGGCGGGTGAAAAGGACGAGGGCGCGTCTCGGCGCGCCCAGGGCGGCGCGGGTGAGACCAACGCGTGTATGTCGGAGTGCTATGAGTTCGAATACGGCCTGGCGCTGATCAAGACCGCCGTCTCCAATCTATGGACGGTACGTATCGGGTGCAGCCGTGATTTGACTGTGGCAACAGAGTCCATAGGACATTATGATTTACTTCAACGGACTCTCCATCGCAGCGGGGTCAAGCTTGCCAATCATCTCCTCGCGAAAACTGACCACCCAACCCGGACATAGCGATGCGGATAGCGGCAGACCATTTGATTCGTTACCATCAAGCCTCCATGCCGAAGACCATGGCATCACTCGCTATCCCTGAAGTTCGAGAGATCCATTCCCTTGGAACCGGAGATAGCCTTGACGCGAGAGTGATCGTGTTCAATTGCGATTGCCACACATACCAACAGGTCATTGCCCTCTTTTGCGTCAATATTCCCGGCATGAACCCCTCTCGCGCATTTGAGCTCGCCTGGCGGATTGATCACGAGGGGCAGGCCACGGTCTATTCGGGAGAATGGAAAACTGCTGAAGGGATCGGAAAAAAGCTGGCGGCCGGGGGCTTGAAAGTCGTTGTACAGTAATACTAGATCAGCCGAGCTTGACGGAAGGATCTCGTCCAGCAGATGCAGTGTTATCGACCGGTCTTTTTCTTTCCGGAACCACCTTTTGCTTTTCGCGAGGATTTCACGGGGGCAGGATGTCCGCTCTTTCGGCTACCATGAGCCCTTTTTTCGTTCTTCGTCGCCTTTGCAGAACCTGACGGGGCGCTCTTCTGCTGGCTGGCAGATTTGTAATACGAACGATTCATCTTGTTCAGCACGTCGCCGCTCACCACCCGGACCTGGTAGAGTTCGAACAATTTACTGATGGCTTTAGGATCGCCCTTTCGCGCCAGGCTCAATAGGCGCCGGCGTTGATTCATCTCTTCTTCTTCAGTATGCGAAGCTGCCCGTCGCTCCATGCTTCTCCTTGCTGGGTCTGAGAACCCTTTCGGTAAGCGCCACTCGTCCGGACTATGGCGGGTGATAGTATAGCAAAATTTCACGGTTCATTTCTACTGCCCCCTTGGGGAAAGATACGTGGTGGCTCCGCGACAATCCAATCGATTTCTCATGACGCCATTGAATTCAATTTCGAAATGAAGAAGACTCTCTCAACTCTGAGGTTGTACTGCGACCCAAGAGCCCCTTATACTTTATTTTTTCAGACTACGATTAAAGGAGAGCAATTATGGAAACCTATACCCGTCAGAATGAGCAGACTGCTGTAGCTGATGACCCGACAGCCCGAACCCTGCTTCGTCAGGCGTTTGAAAAGACGGCCAGATGGCAAGCCGATTTTCGAGGGTTCTCAGCCGACCTCACCATCAACGTGGACGGCAAGGAATGGAAGGGCTCCGTCACCGTCAAGGGCCCGCGGGACGTGAGCGTTGAATTGCCGGACGCAGACCTGCAGAAGTGGACGCAAGAACAGCTCGGCATGATTGCGGTGCATCGTGGGCCGAGGAGTTTCGAGGAATCGGACGGCAAATACTCCTTGACCCTGGAGGAGGACGGGCATCCGTTCGGGCCAAAATTCATCATCCACGGTTCAAACTCATTCTATCGCCTCAAAGACAACCGGATCACGCAGATCAATCGCAAGATGGCGCACCCCGGCATGACACCCTTTGCCTTCACGATCAATGTCGAGGAGAGCGCCCTGACTCAGGACAATAAGAATTTGACCACGAAATACACCGTGTACTACTACTCGCCCGAGGATGGGAAACTGAATAACGTCGAAAGCTTCACCGACACGCACGTGCGCGTCGGATCTTCCGATCTTCCTGCTTCCCGGCGCATCATCTCCTATGAAAACGGCAAGGTGGTCGTCCGGTCGCTGACATTCTCAGCTCATAAGCTGCTCTAATGGATCTGAGGAAGTTGTTCCCGCGCAGTGCACGGGTGAAGATGGAAAATCATGTGCATCTGGCGCGAATGATCGACAAGTGCCGCGCCGTGCTGGCGGGCACCGAAGGAGAATATATCTACCCCTGTCCAATGGACCAACGACTCATGGATTTTGCCGGCATCACAGCGGACCAATTTACCGCAACGGTCCGGGCGAACCCGACCGACGAAGGAGTAGCCCGGTGGTTCCGGCAAGCGGCGCAAGCCCGTGAGCCGGCCGAATTGGAAGAGTGGAATCGGATGATGCTCACGCGCGGGCCGAGCACGCCGGAGAAGCAGGACTATTTCAACAAGTGCCGGGATGTCATCGATCCATCCCGCACCGACCTCACCAGCTGGGCAGACCTGCAGGACTTGGAAGAAGGCCGTCCGGTGCCGAAGAGAGAACCGACGACTGAACCGACCTCGGCACGGCGGCTATCTTCATAGACACGTTCCGGTCGGATCATTAGAATGACCTCGTGCAATTCGAATGGGATCCTGTCAAGGCTCGGCGCAATTTTCAGAAGCACCGAGTCTCATTCGATGAGGCTGTAACCGTATTCTACGATCCACTCGCAGCGACGGTTGATGATCCCGATCATTCGTTGGGTGAACGACGATATCTGACGATTGGATACTCTGCTCGCGGACGACTGCTCGTCGTGGCCCACACTGATCGACGGACCGCAGTAAGAATCATCAGTGTTCGTTCAGCGACAGGGGCAGAGAGGAAACGCCATGAAAGGTAAGCGACGAAATCAGACTACTCACATGCGGTCGGAGTATACATTCGATTATACGAAAGCGGTTCGAGGAAAATACTACCGCCGCTTGTTGAAGGAGGGAGCCAATGTTGTAGTCTTAGAACCGGATGTCGCAGATGCCTTTCGAGACTCAGCTTCGGTAAACGCAGCCCTCCGCTCGCTCCTCGATGTATCGGAAGCAACTCGACGTCTCATCACCCGTCCGAAGCAACGCTCACGCAAGCGCTCTGCGGCGTAAAGCCCTGATCCTAGTCGCTCATCACGGGCAGACCTCACTAGTTGAGTCGATTCGCACGATCTGCAAGAATGCAGACCCGTGCCCTTACAGATGTAGAGGACGCCGTGGAAAGCGTGACAACAAATATTTCTTTCCGCCCTTCAATGTTCGGCAAGAGAGAAACTGTTCCTTTTTATTGAGGCCTAGTAGCAGAAAGCCAATCAGCAACGTATCTAACTGCGATTCCTTTCCAAGCATCCAATTCTTTAAAAACATCGTCCTGATTGGGGACCCGTCGGATCATCACATGCGTGGGATCGGTCCATTGAGCCTCAACGCTATGCTGACCCTTTACAGTGAATACGATATTCTCGGCCGAGGCACCGTCAGAAGCGTGATTCGCTAGCTCGCAGAAGTACGTGCCTTGAGTATGCCGTCGTGGCACCACAGTTCGTTCAAAAACGGTGGCAATATATTTCCCATCAGGTGATCTAACCTCTTCCAGAACCTCGTCCTTGCAGAACGATTCGAAACTTCCAGCAAAAATCAGAATGAGGATGAAATAACAAGGCGATTTGGTTTTCATAAACCATCCCCCGGAACTCATTTTGCATGATCCTTAGGCCTTTGACCTCCCCAGCGAACTTTCTCGTCAGGAGACTCGCGTTGGCGAGCACAGTGCGGTCGCCGTGGCATTGCTTGATCGGTGCCGAGCGGGCCGGCATGGCGAGGCCTCCTCGCCGCGTTGTAGGCAGGCTCGGCCAAACGAGAAACCTCGAACTGCTGTCCAGAATCAACGCATCAGGGGGCGACCGAACCCATGTCCTTATCACCTCACCCCCCGCGCAGTGATGCCTCTCTGCCAGTGCTAATCGCGTTCGGCTGGAAGGGATGGGCACGGAGGCTTTCGCCATAGCGCCATACATGCTGGAATATTCCAGAAGAACCAGCGCGCGACGGCATTGCGCCGCTTCGGTGCAGCCTTATAGTCGCGCGCGGCAAGGCAGACGGTAATCAAATGAGATAAGCCACCTCATCGCATTATGGCGAAACCGAAGCTGCCCGCCGTTCGTCAGCCGAACGCGCGCCTTCATTTCAACCCCTCCCCGCCCATTCCGCCTCCGAATCCCCCGAAGTTCCCCCCAAATCCTCCTTGTCCGCTTCCCCAGAACTCTCCACGCCGCAGCCGCCCGTAGGGATGGCGCAGATCCGGCCGGCTCAGCCACCACAGGAATGCAAACGCGCCGATGGCCGTCGTCAACGTAATCCAAAACCCCAAGCCACGGTATCGGGTCTTCGCAAGCGAGCCGACTCGAATGTCCTGCGAGATGGCAGCCAGCGCGACAGCCGTTCGGTACAAGCCCTCTCCGAAATGACCGTTGCGAATGGCAGGGTCCAGATACTCGGCGCCGACCTTGGCGACGGCATTGCCGGCGGTCACCAGCAGCATGCGACGTCCCACTGTGACCGCAGCTTGTCTCTCTTGTACCGCGAGCACAATCAGCATGCCATGTTCATCCTGCGCCGTTCCTATACCCCACCGCTGATAGAGCCCCGTTGCATAGTCATCGGCCGTTGCAAACGGTTTCAGCGAAGGAACTGTGACCACCACCATCTCCACGCCGGTTTTGCGTTCGAGGTCCTGACAGACTGACCGGATTCTTTCTTTCCACTCAGCATCGATGACCCCCGCGTGATCGCTCACGTACCCAATTGGATCCGGTAATGCGACTTTGTCGTACGGACGTGCAGAGGCGACGGCCAACCACCCAGGCACCATGAACATGATCGCGATCCGGAACAGGCACAACCTGAGTCGAGTATCGTGGGTCTGCATTGGTTACCGTCCTGTAGTCGGATTCTCAAGAAACTGCATCAAGGCTTCGAGCGAAGCCGTATACCGGTCGAATAAACGGGGAAGTTCGGCGGGACCGGGAGTGATGAGGCCTCGCTTGAGATTCAGCACATCGCGAAACCCGGAGCAATCGATTCCCGCCCTATCTTGTAAATACTGGATAAGCGTCTCAGCATGGGCATTGGTCGTTCTCTGTTCCAGCCGGTGCAGTCCGCGCAGAGACGGAAAGATCGCCGTCAAGGACAGAGGAAGCAAGATCGTAATGGCCTCCTCGGTTCCGCCTCCCTCGACAAAGCGCTGCCGCAACCGCACCAGATTGCTTCGGACATTCTGGCGGATCTCGAGCCCGAGATTGGTGGTATCTACATGCAAGCCAATGAAAGGATCGCGTCCGGCCAGCAAACGATGCTGCTCCTGAATCTCGACATATTCCAAGGGAAACGAGGCCACGGACGCATGCAATTCAGATTCAGTCAGAAAAAGGGGGACCACAATCTGTTCACGCGCCCATTTTTTGTGCCCACGCGCATACCGTTTGAGTGCCTCCCGCTCATGGGACGTGAGCAGCAGCAGCACATTGAGATTGGACCGGCCGGGCAAAAACTCGCCGCGGACGGCACTGCCGTACAGAATCATTCCGTCCAGCAACGGACCGAATATGCCGCTCGTGTCCTTCACGTAGGATCGAAGGACGGCCTGCGTCTCCGTTGGAAGACCATCGAATACTGCGTCGCTCGCCATTTCTCATCTCTCCATTTACTAGACTTAGCTGCCGGCGTGCGAAGGAACCATGTGCGCGCGCGGATCGGGCAGAAGGCCCGCTGCGATGACCCGATCGACGAGCGAGAAGGGAGGCCTTGAGCGCAAACCGGCGGTCGTCGTTAGAACCTGATAGCGGAGCCGCGCGTTCCGGTCGAGAGTTTGAAACACCCGGTCACGCAGGAATGCCAGGACAGGATTTCCCGTGTTCCACCACATCACCTGTTCATCGGCCAGGCGCTGTAACATCTCCACCTGCGGCCGGCGAGCCTGTTCATAGGCCCGCAAACGCGCGGCAGAACAATCGCCACGTTCGAGACAGGTCGGAATGAGATCCGCCAAGGTCATCGCATCCACCATCGCCTGCATGCGCCCTTGGGACGCGTGAGGGTTCATGGCATGGGCCGCATCGCCAAGCAAGACGGCGCCATCCGCAACCCAGGTCGCGGCTTTCACCCTGCCGGTCGGCATGTACGCTGTTTGAGCCCAGTCGGTCAGATTCCGGAAGAGCGATTCCCCGGAAGGATCGATTCTCGTCCAGGCTGCTCGAAGGGGCTCAAAGCCGGCGGCCTTCACCTGCTCGAACGATCCGGCCGGAATCATGTAAAAGAGGTAGACCTTCCGCCCTGCAGCAGGGAACATCCCCAGGATCGAGCGGTTCCCCACGAAATATTTCGCCTCGGTGACCTCTGAACCACTGTCCAGAATGGCGATGAGGTACGCTTCCGGATAGAGATGCATCTCCGCGGCGATACCGAGCGACTGACGCACGTTCGACAGGGCTCCATCCGCCCCGACGACGAGGCGCGCCGTGATATGAACCGGATGGCCTTGTCGTTCGGCCTCCAATCCCGTTACCCGCCGGCCGTCGAATTGAAGTCGTACGAACCGGGTGTCGTACCACAGTCCCTCTGGATTGACGCGTTGCAGTTCATCGAGGATGGTATGGTGCGCGACATTCGGGAGAGTCACGAGGGCCCGGTTGTAAGGAGCAGGAAGCTCGCCATAGTCGATGGTGCAGAGACGCGATCCTCCGGCCCGGAGAAAGTGAAATTTCCGAACCGTCTTCGTCGCGTTGGCCGGCAGCTTGTCCAGCAGGCCTAGTCGATCTAATACTTGTTGCCCGTTCGGCTGCAGAATTTCCCCCCGCAATCCGGTGGGTGGCCCGGCGCCTCGCTCCAAGACGACTGATCGGATTCCCCGTTGGGCCAATACCAGCGCAAGCACGGCTCCACCCCCACCTGCGCCGACGATCGCCACATCCGTCTGAAATGTGTTCGTTCCTATCACCACAGCCTCACCACTCATTTCCAATCCTCGTACCGCGCAGAATCGTTCCACATGGACAAAAACTTCTCCCTTGCTCGTGCCGTCAGGTGAGCATCTGTAATCACGTCCAGTCGCTCATCATTGTACCGGTTTCCACTGGTCGTATGGTTCATCGACCCGGTGGTATTGATTTCGTCGTCGATCACGACCTGTTTCAGGTGCATCAGACCGTCATGGTGACTGATTTTGATGGGAACGCCGGCCAGACGTAACGTACTCAAGGCAGCTTTTTGTTTCGGGTCGTCAATCTTCCCCCCATCAGTGATGATGCGAACATCCAGTCCGCGTTTCTTCGCATCCACCAGGGCCTTCACCATGGAGGGGGACGTCATTCCATAGACCGAGACATAGATATATCGTTTGGCGTGCCCATACAGTCTGATGAGGCGGTCGAGAGGAAGATCTTCCGGGCCATAGTAGACATCGACAGTGGTCCCTGAGTAGACAGGGTGTACAAGAGCAGGGCAGGACAGGACGCACAGGAGAGCAGAGAAGAGAATGCGCCCGCGTTGAATTTCTGAAGCAATCACTCGATATCGAAGAGCGTTCGGAAATGGTCGTCGGATTCCGCCCATGCGCCCGGCGCCTCTCGGCTGAGCCAATCCCGAAGGAATGTCTTCTGCCCGGGCGTCAGCATCTGCTTGATCTGGTGGGTCCGCCCTTGAAGAGGTTGAAGAAAGCCCGCACGCTTGCCGAAATCCAACGTGGCAGTCCGGACATAGATGTTTGTGTAGAGTGTGGGCTTCTCGTCCTCCCCTTCACCCTGAACCCACACCGACAAGAATTTCTCTAGATTGAGTCCGGTACTATCCAGAGCCGGTTCCGTATCGTGAAACAACTCATTTTCGGATTCCTCGAGCGGGGCTCCCTCGTGAGCACGAAACAGGAAATTTTTCTTCCACATGGAACTTCTCCCAAGCTCCGCATACTGTAAGTTGACGGTGATGAAAGTCAAGAAAGCAGAATGGAGGACGGCAGCGAACCGCGCCACCTCATGACGGCGCACCACATGAAGGTCATCACCTTGACAACGATTCAGTGCGCTTGGTAACGTCTTGAAATTCCTTAGACTCTCAGAGAAATCAGGAAGCCTGCATGAACGTGACGATCAACGGAAAAGCCGAACAGGTCCAAAGCGGGACCGTCCTTGACCTGTTGAAAGCCAAACACATCGAACCGCAAATGGTGGCGGTGGAGGTCAACGACAAAATGCTCGAACGCGGGCACCTCGAGACGACCCAATTACACGATGGCGACCAGGTCGAGTTCCTGTTTTATATGGGTGGTGGTCAGTGACGATGCCCGCTCATCCTGCTTACAAGGGGATCACCGAACTTATTGGAAATACGCCATTGGTCCGGCTGAACCGCCTCTCGAAACCAGGTTCGGCTGTCATCTACGCCAAGGTCGAGTCATTCAATCCGGGTGGAAGCGTGAAGGACCGGATCTGCCTCAATATGATTAACGAGGCGGAACGGCAGGGCAAGCTCAAGCCCGGTGGTACCCTCGTCGAACCGACCAGCGGCAATACCGGAATCGGACTTGCCTTGGTAGCGGCCGTTCGTGGATACAAGTTAATCCTGGTGATGCCCGAAAGCATGAGCATGGAACGGGCCAGCCTCCTATCGTCCTATGGGGCACAGCTCGTGTTGACGGCAGCGTGGGAAGGTATGAAGGGGTCGATCAAGGAAGCCGAGAGCATCGTCGCCCAGAATCCATCCTACTTCATGCCTGATCAATTCTCGAACCCGGCCAATCCCGCGATGCACCGAATGACGACGGGACCTGAAATTCTGGAAGCGTTGAATGGAAAAGTGGATGCCTTTGTGGCGGCCGTCGGCACCGGAGGGACGATAACCGGATGCGGCGAGGTGATCAAGGAGCGCAACCCCCAGGCGAGAGTCATTGCGGTTGAACCGGCCGGTTCCCCCGTGTTGTCCGGCGGAGAGCCCGGTCCCCACAAGATTCAGGGAATCGGCGCCGGCTTTGTTCCGAAGGTCTTGAACCGCAAGATCCTGGATGGCGTGATCACGGTAACGGACGATGAGGCCTATCAAACGGCCAAACTCCTGGCCAAGAAGGAAGGGCTACTGGTCGGCATTTCGGCCGGAGCCAATGTGTTTGCGGCCCAAAAGGTTGCAGAGGAGCTCGGATCCGGAAAGAATGTGGTGACGATTTTGTGCGATACTGGCGAGCGCTATATCAGCATCGAGAAATACTTCAACATTTGACGTGAAAGGTGAGGGGTTAGGCGTGAGGGGACCACGCTTAACGGATCACGAGAAAAGAACAGGAGTAGGATGCTCAAAACCGTCAGCCGGCAAGGCCACAGGCGAGAAACAACCGGAAGCGTGCGTAGTACCGGCACGTTGAGGATTGCTTCGAGCCGAGAACGCCGCCGGTGACGGTTTTCAGCATCCGTTCGAGATGGAATTCAGCGAAACCCAGATCACCCGATACAGCCGGCATATCCTGTTGCCTGAAGTAGGGGGCAAGGGACAGAAGAAGATCGCCAAAGGCAAAGTGTTGCTCGTTGGAGCCGGAGGACTGGGTTCACCGGCTGCCCTCTATCTGGCAGCGGCCGGCATCGGGACTATCGGTCTCATCGACAGCGATGTCGTCGATTTGTCGAATCTGCAGCGGCAGGTGCTGCATCACACCAGCGACATCGGCCGTTCAAAAGTTCTGTCAGGCAAGGAAAAGATCCAGGCTCTGAATCCCGACGTCAACGTCATCCTCTATGAAGAACGCTTGAACGCGTCGAATGCCTTGAAGATGTTCGCCGAGTTTGATGTGATCATCGACGGGGTTGATAACTTCCCCGGCAAATTCCTCATCAATGACGCCTGTTTTTTTGCCGATAAGCCGCTTGTGCATGGAGGAATTCTTCGCTTTGACGGCCGCGTGACGACCATCATTCCTCGAAAATCGGCCTGTTACCGATGTATCTTCAAAGCCCCTCCTCCTCCGGGCCTGGTGGCATCGTGCCAGGAAGCCGGCGTGATCGGAGTCTTGGCGGGGATCATCGGCACGATTCAGGCGACGGAGGCGTTGAAGCTGATCCTTGGTATCGGTCGTCCTCTCACGGATCGTTTGCTCGACTTTGACGCCAGGCGGACGCACTTCCGTGAAATTCGCGTCAAACGAAATCCGGACTGTCGTCTGTGCGGGGAACATCCCACGATTACGGAATTGTTTGAGGACGGGGAGGTCAACCCGACTTGTTCCATTCCAGATCAGAGTGTCTAAACGTATGGTGGCTGTATGACTAAGATGAAAGCGTTGGTCTGCCGCGAATGTGGGAAGGAATACCCAACCAAGGCAATCCATGTCTGCGAGATGTGCTTCGGACCGCTCGAGGTCAAATACAACTATGACGAGATCAAGAAGGTCATTTCCCGCAAGAAGATCGCGGATGGGCCCCAAAGCATGTGGCGGTACATCGACTTGTTGCCGGTGGAAGGGACCTCCCCGGTCGGTCCTCATGCCGGTTTGACCCCCATGGTGAGGGCGAAGAATCTTGGCGCCTTTCTAGGCCTGGATGAGTTGTATATCAAGAATGATACCGTCAACCATCCAACCTTGTCGTTCAAAGACCGTGTCGTCTCCGTTGCTCTCACGAGGGCCCGCGAACTGGGTTTTGAAACGGTCGCTTGCGCCTCCACCGGCAATCTGGCGAACTCCGTGGCTGCGCACGCGGCGGCGTCGGGGATGCAGTGTTATGTCTTTATTCCGGCTGATCTTGAAGCGGCCAAGGTATTGGGCAATCTCATCTACAAACCGAATGTCGTCGAGGTTGAAGGCAATTACGATGATGTCAATCGGTTGTGCAGCGAGATTGCCGCCGAGCACGGTTGGGCGTTCGTGAACATCAACATCCGCCCCTACTATGCCGAAGGGTCGAAGACCTTGGCCTATGAGACCGTGGAACAGCTCGGCTGGCGCACGCCGGACCAGGTGGTCATTCCCATGGCCTCCGGCTCGCTGCTGACGAAAATCTGGAAGGGCTTGAATGAATTGCGTGCGTTGGGTCTGGTCGATGCCGTCAGGACCAAGATCAATGGGGCGCAGGCCGAAGGATGTTCTCCGATCGCGACCGCGTTCAAAGAGGGGCGGGACTTCTTTAAACCGGTGAAGCCGAAGACGATCGCAAAGTCGCTGGCCATTGGGAATCCCGCCGACGGATACTACGCGTTAAAAGCCACGGCCGAGAGCAAGGGCGCGATGGACGCCGTGTCCGATGAAGAAGTCGTGGAAGGCATCAAGCTGCTCGCTCAGACCGAGGGGATTTTTGCCGAAACGGCCGGCGGGGTGACGATCGGTGTCCTTCGCAAACTGGTCAAACAGGGCATGATCAAGAAGACGGACGTCACGGTCGCCTATATCACGGGAAACGGCCTGAAGACCCAGGAGGCTGTCGTCGATGCCGTCGGTCGCCCGGTTCGGATTCTCCCGAGCCTGGTCAGTTTCCAGAAGAACTTCAAGGTGGATAAAAATAGTGGTGACGCATGATTAAAGTTCGAATTCCCACGCCGCTTCGACCGCTGACTAAAGGACAGGGTGAAGTGGACGCGAAGGCCGAGAATATCAACGACATGATCGGGACGCTGGATGCCACCTATCCCGGCCTGAAGGATCGACTGTGCGATGCGCAGGGGGAATTGCGACGGTTCGTCAACATCTATGTCAATGAAGAAGACATCCGGTTTCTCAAAGGCAAGGAGACTTCACTCAAGGATGGCGACGAAGTGTCCATCGTGCCCGCCATTGCAGGGGGATGACGATGACCAGTCTTCGGTTTCATATCCGGTTTCCGGAACAGAAGATCAAAGAACCGATCATCTATCAGATCGGTCATGAGTTCAAGGTCGTGACCAACGTCAGGCGCGCCGATGTTCGCGAAACCACCGGTTGGATGGACGTGGAGCTAAGCGGCGACACCGAGGAGATCGAACGGGCCATTCAAGGATTTCGCACCAAAGGCTGCATCGTCGATCCCATCGAACTGAACGTCGTGGAATGATCCTGTGTGAAGCGCACCTCGTGAAGCCTATCTTGAAAACCGTCTCTCGATGAAACGTGAAGCGTCGCTCGCGAGATACGAGAGACGAGCTGACGAAATACGAACTGAGGATACGAACGACGAGAAACGAACCGGATGGACCTTACCGATCAACAAATACAACGCTATAGCCGCCACATTATCCTCAATGAAGTAGGCGGCAAGGGTCAGAAGAAGCTGTCACGCGCCAAGGTGTTGATCATCGGCGCGGGCGGTCTCGGCTCTCCGGCAGGCTTGTATCTTGCGGCGGCCGGCATCGGGACGATCGGCCTCGTCGACGGCGATGTGGTGGACCTCTCGAATCTCCAGCGGCAGATTCTCCACACTACGGCAACGGTCGGCCGTCTGAAAGTCGAATCGGGACAACAGACCCTCTCGGCGCTCAATCCCGATTGCACCATCAAGACCTATCAGTATCATGTAGACGCCGCCAATATTCTGGGGCTCATTCAGGACTACGACATCGTCCTGGACGGCTCCGACAACTTCACGACGAGATTTCTGGTGAACGACGCCTGCTTCTTCGGAAAGAAGACGCTGATCTCCGGCAGTATCTTCCGCTTTGAAGGGCAGCTCACGACCATCAAACCACACGAGGGGTATCCCTGCTACCGCTGCCTCTACCCCGAGCCACCGCCGGCAGGACTGGTGCCGAGTTGTCAGGAAGCCGGTGTCCTGGGAGTTCTCGCCGGCACGATCGGAGTGTTGCAAGCGTCCGAGGCCATCAAGGAGATCCTGAATATCGGTGAGACGCTCGCCGACAAACTGCTTCTCTATGACGCGCTCGATATGACGTTTCGGAAAGTGTCGCGTCCCAAAGACCCTGACTGCCCGCTATGCGGAAACCATCCTTCCATCATGGACCTCGGTGGCGACTATCAGGTCGCCTGTTCGATCTGACGTGGCGGACCTCACTATTCCTCAACAGATCGTGAATGACATGATCGCGCACGCGCGCGAACTCGCTCCTTATGAATGCTGTGGTCTGCTGGCCGGCCGGGAGAATCGCGTCACCCACCTGTATCGCATAAAGAATATCGTGGCATTGGAGGGCATCGACAAGCAGTCGCCTTTCGATCCGGACAAAGCTGCACATCTCGAACGTCTTTCGCCGGAAGAGCGCGCCGAAATCGCCTTCGTCATGGATATGCAGGAATTTTCATATGCGAAGAAAGACATTCGAAAAAACGGGCTGGACCTCCAGGTCGTTTACCACTCGCACCCCAAAGACCCCGCGAGGCCGTCACTCACCGACATCAAGATAGCCACCGACTATGAAGAAGTCTGGCCGCAGATCAATCTTCCCGTCCCCGCTTACCTTCTCGTGTCGTTGATGAACATCGCGACACCCGACGTGCGTACGTACTGGATCAAAGCCGGCAAAGTGACGCCCGCTGACGTTCGTATCGTTTAGTTTTCCCAGCCGACCCGGAAATCCTCTACCATTCGACCGGCGAGGATGCCATAATGCTTTTTGACCTACATCCAAAGGGAGTGTGTGCTCATGAGGCCTCTCATCATCACATCCGCCTTCTTCCTTTTCTTCCTCTTAGGGATCAGTTTGCCGCATCTCACTCTTGCCGAGGACAAGTCTTATTACAGCCCCGTCATCCACGTGGATAAGGAGAATAGCCGTATCCTCATCTCCACCCTCGGTTCCGTGTTCTGGGTAGAGGTGCCCGACGAGGCCAAGCCTCACCTAGACAAACTGCCTGTTTCTGGATTGGCTGACTTCGTCGTAGAAATGAGGCCGGGGCAAGCGCCCTTGCTCAAGACGTGGAAATTTCCGACGGCGGACATGGCCTGCAAACATTTTGACGGAAAGGCGTGCCGGTAGAATCTGCGGCGGGCGACGCGGCAGGCTCGGCTATTCGGAACTGCCTAACATGTCGTCGATGAGCGGGCGATTGATATCGATGCACCCCGGACAAATGGTATCGAACAGCCCTTCATGGTCCGCAACATAGTTGCGGCCGTCGACCAGCTTTTCTGTGATGACCTCGTCGTAGCAGGTCTCGCAGAGCATCATGAACCCCCGCTGGACCGAGACAGTTTTTCGGCCGATACTTCCCGCCATAGTTGTCACCTGTGGTCCTTCCCTCCCCGCCCGTCATAGTCGGACACGATAGGCGGCGAAGCTACACCGATCCCTTCAGCTGTGCGACCCAAAAATCTTCACGCTCGAGGTCTACTCCGCATCGTGGACACTCATACGGTTCATCGTCAGCTGGAATGTCGATTTCATTCCGGTCGATTCGTCCCAAGCAGACATGGTAGAAATGCCCCCGCGCCTCCTCCGAATCCAATGGATCGTTTTCGTATAGCAAGACCATGTCCGTCTCTTCCGTATTTGCCGGATAGCCTTTAGCAAGCTACGGAGAACTATTGTGGCACGAGAGACCTTCGATGGTCCGACCACACTCCACAGGATGCTCAAAAAGGCCGTCCAGCTAGGCCGCAGCGAGCGAAGGACCGAGGCGTACCCTCTGGGGTACGTTGAGGGTCTGAACGATGCGAGAACGAAGCTGGCGGACTTTTCAGCATCCTGGTAGAGGCTATCACACTGTGGGGGTCCCATGTCATATCTGGAACTGCGCATCGTAGAGTCCGGCGTAGAGTCCTCCGCGTCGCATTAAGTCTTCGTGCACGCCTTCCTCGACGATCCGCCCGTGCTGGACCACGACGATGCGATCGACGTCGTGCAGGGTGGCCAACCGGTGTGCGATGATGAAGGTCGTTCGTCCCGACGTCAAGTCGTGGACCGCCTCCCGAATCTTGACTTCCGTTTCGGTATCAACATTCGACGTCGCCTCGTCAAAGATCACAATGGGAGGATCCTTGAGCAAGACCCTGGCAATGGACAACCGTTGCTTCTGGCCGACGGACAGCTTGACGCCTCGTTCACCGATCCAGCTATCATATCCCTCAGGCAGGTTCATAATAAAATCGTGCGCGCGGGCGGCCCGGGCCGCGGCTTCGACACGATGCGGGCCGGCTTGTCTGTCGCTGTAGACTATGTTTTCTCTTACGGTTCCATTAAACAGAAACGGTTCCTGCTGCACAAGCCCGATCTGGCTTCTCAGGAAGTCCAGCGGCAGATCCCGTACGTCATGTCCATCAACCAGGACTTCCCCCGCTTGCACGTCGTAAAAGCGCATCAATAACTTCAGCAACGAGCTTTTTCCGGCTCCACTCGGTCCGACCAAGGCAATCCGTTGGCCGGACATCGCCGTCAAGTTGACGTCTGATAGGATCGAAAGTCCGGCGCGGTACTCGAACGACACCTGCCGGAACTCGACGTTCCCTTCCAGCCGACGAACCGGGGCCACCACACCGGGGCGATCTTGCACCTCTGGAGGCGTGTCGAGGATCTCAAAAACCCGCTCACTCGCCGCCAAGGCATGTTGCAGCATGTGGTTCAGGGAATGAATTTGATTGATCGGCGTGTAGAATAAGGCCAGGTAGGACAAAAACATGACCAGTTGTCCGACGCTCAGCTGTCCTGCCAGTACTTCCGCAGCCCCGTACCAGATGATCAATAACGTGCCGAGACTGCCGATGAACACCATGCCCGGCCAGTAGATCGACCACAGATACATTGCACGGAGATTGCTCGTGCTGTACTCCTGGCTGAGCCGCTCGAACCGAGATTGCTCGTGGTCATGCTGGTTAAAACCGATGGTCTCTTTGATGCCCGATAGGGCATCCTGGAGATAGGCATTCAAACTGGCGCCGTTTCTTCGAATATCGTGATAGTACCCGTGGACACGTTTCGTAAACCAGCTCGCGGAGACGATCAGAAGAGGAATGGGGAGCATGGACAAGAGCGCGAGCTTCCAGTTCAACAAAAACAAGGTGATCGTAATGCCTGCTAGTGTCAGTGACGCCGTCAGCAATCCCTCGAGGCCGTCCACGAAAATGCGTTCCACATGTTCGGTATCGCTGGTCACGCGAGTCATGATCTCTCCGGTCGACCGGTTCTCAAAATAACTCAGCGACAACCGTTGCAAGGCGGCGAACACTTGAGTCCGGAGCGTATGGACCGCCTTTTGTTCAAGAGAATTGTTGAAGCGCACACGCAAGCTGCTGCACACGGTGCGGAGCAGATAAGAAGCCGCCAGTCCTCCCAGCACCCACGGGAGCAAGTCCGGCCGATGAGCTTCGATCACATCGTCGATGACGACCTTCAAAAAATATGGAGGGATCAATTCCAAACCCGTCGCAAGGGCGGCAAAGAGCAGCGTGACCAATGCCAGGCCTCGAAACGGCTTCAGATAGGAGACAACGCGCAGGAGAGATTTCACGGTCGCTCGGCGGGCACGGCTGTTAGATCACGCTGGCAGGTTGTTTTTGCCAGAACTTTTCGAATTCTTCGAGCTGAGTCAGCGTGGACATGTCGGTCATTCGGTCGAGAAACACTTTCCCGATCAAATGATCCAGCTCATGCTGGATACACACGGCATAGAGGCCGGTCGCTTCGAAATCCACAGGCTCCCCGTCACGATCCAACGCCTGGACACGGACGAGTGATGGACGGGTGACTTTTCCACGCAATCCGTCGACACTCAAGCAACCTTCCCAGGATTCGGCCTGCTCAGGCCCGTAAAATGCAATGTGCGGATTGATCAAGGCCGTGGCAGGGAATCCGCCCTCTCCAGGACAATCCATGACCACAAGCTGCTGCGAGCGACCGACCTGCGGCGCAGCGAGCCCGATGCCCGGTTCATCATACATCGTCTCGAACATGTCATCGACAAGTTGCTGAAAGGCCGATGTCTTGATTTCGGACAGGTCAATGGGCAGGGCCTGCTGCCTAAGCACTGGATTTCCTAGTTTAATCACCTTGAGCAAAGCCATGAGCAGACCTCAGCAAGAACCCTTCAGGACCGCACTCGGAAACGACCCTCGTCTGTATGTAACACAGCCTTCCTCGGCGCCGCAAGATATCGGAGGATGTCTGCGGCCTTCACGACGAACGACGCCGTTTCACCTCCGGAATTTCGAAAGAATCCTTCGCACCACTCCACCAGTCCGTCCATTCCTGAACCCAGATCTGGCGATCCTGCTTGCTCGAGTTCTCCCAATTATGAAACTCCGTCTCGTGGCGGGTCAACATCCACAGTGATTGCAAGGCGGAGATGGCGACATACCGCTCGTCGTCCGCAACCAGATCGATGAGCGGTTGGATCACTCCCTTGTTCCGAACATAGCGGGCTTCGAACGCCGCGGATTTCCGAATGACTGAATTGGGATCTTTCGCCATGACTTCGATCGCGCTGGGGGCCGCTCCGGGATCGAGACGAATCGCGACTCGCAAGGCATGTTCGCGAATACGGGGCAATTCATTGGCCTGTTTGGCTGTCTCGATCAAGGCCGGCGCGGCCGTTGGAGACTTCAGCATGGAAAGTGTCTCGATGGCATTGTACCGGATGCGAGGACCCGGCATGGTCAGCGCCTTCGTGACGACCGGGACGACGGGTTCCCCCAAGTGGACGAACTCTCCCATGGCCCAGAATTCCTGTTTCCCTTCGAGAAGGGGCAGCAGGGCCTCGGCCCGCTGAAGTTCCTCGGGCGTAAGGGGCAGAGTATTCTGGGGCACGGACACATCGGGAACCGGCTGAGCCTTCGGTGGCGGTGCCTCATACGGTATCTGCACCAGCCTGGCCGAACCATCGGACCTCCTGGTCACGTCGGCGGAAGATGGCAGAACGAAGCCGAACAGCACCGGTGCACAGAGGGCAACCATTATAGATCGCGTCAGCATTGACACACTCCTTTTCAGCCTACCCGGTCCATTTCACCGGTCTATCCTACCAACTCCTCCCACCAACAGGCTAGCGTTCCCGTTCCTTTGTGTCGGAAGACTGTGGCTCTTCCCGTCGATGCACCACTTCATACAGAACGGGCAGCACAACGAGAATCAAGATCGCGGCAGTCAACATCCCGCCCACCACCACGCGTGCGAGCGGCTTCTGGGCTTGTGACCCGATACCGGTTGCCACCGCCGCCGGCAGCAAACCAATCGCAGCCGCCAGTGTCGCCATGAGAATTGGCCGCATCTGCGTGTCTGCACCTTTGATGATGGCCTCTCTCATGGACATGCCGCCGAACCGATAATCCTCGATCCGTGAAATAAGCAGGACGCCACCGAGGATTGCGACTCCAAGAGTGGAAATCACACCTACTGCGGCCGAAATGCTGAAATGAGTTCCGGTGAGGACGAGGGCCAGAATTCCCCCGATCAGCGCAAACGGAACCGTGACCAGGACCAGTAAGGCATTTTTGATCGAACCGAAGGTCGTGTACAAGAGAAACAGGATCACGACCAGGCTCAGCGGCACAATCTTTGCCAACCGCTTTTGCTCGTCTCTCAACTGATCATACTGCCCCGCCCATTCCATGCGATAGCGTTCAGGGAGTACCACCGCCTTCGCCAGCTTCCCTTGCGCCTCCTTGACCGTGCTTTCGAGGTCTCGATCCCGGACGCTAAATTTGATCGGGATATACCGTTCATTATTTTCACGGTAGATGATAAAGGCTCCGGTCTGGGTCGTGATGGAGGCCACTTGTTTCAGGGGAATGCGTGCGCCGTCCGGGGTGTTGACCAGGATATTCCCGATGGTTTCGGGATCCTGCCGGTATTCCGGCAGAAAACGGACCACGAGATCGAATAACCGCTCTCCTTCGTAGACCTGGGTAACCGCCTGTCCGCCGATAGCGGCCTGCACGACGGCATTCACATCCGATACCTGTAAGCCGTATCGGGCACTCGCTTCCCGATCGACCTGTATAAGAAGGTTCGGCTGCCCCATCAATTTGAAGATACCAAGATCCTTCACGCCCTGAATGTCTCTCATGACTTTCTCAATATCGGCGGCCTTCGCCTCCATGAGTTTCAAGTCGTTTCCGAATAACTTGATCGAATTTTCGCCTTTGACGCCCGACATCGCTTCTTCGACGTTATCTTGAATGACCTGAGAAAAATTGAAGATGATCCCGGGAATGGACTTCAATCGCTCTTCGATTTCTTCGATCAGTCGATCCTTCGTCAGTCCCGAACGCCATTCCCCGGCCGGCTTCAAGTTCGCCAGGAATTCCGCATTAAAAAAACTGGTTGGATCGGTACCGTCGTCCGGTCGCCCAAGCTGCGACACGATCGTCGAGATTTCCGGAGATCGTCGAAAACTCTGACGAATCTGTCCCGTGAGTCGAGCCGCTTGATCGAACGAGATGTCGACGGGCATCGTAGCCCGCACCCAGAGATTCCCCTCCTCCAACGCCGGCATGAACTCCCCGCCCACAAATTGCAGTGTTACACCAGCGAATATCAGGACAACCAATGAGATGCCGATGACGATCGTCCTGTTCGACAAGGCCCAGCGCAACGCAGCCTGGTGGATGCGGCGCGTGGCGCGAACAACTGCCGTGTCCTCTTCGCGAATCGGGCCGTTCAGAAGGAGTGAGCACAGCACTGGAGCCAGCGTGAATGCCATCAACAGCGCGCCGAGCAATGCAAATCCGTACGTGATCGACATCGGCGCAAAAATTTTCCCCGGCACCCCGGTCATCGTAAACAATGGAATGAAGGCGACGACGATGATGGCCGTCGAGAAGAAAATCGGCTGACCGACCTGGCGGGCCGCCCGTACGATCTGCTGCGGCACCGTCAGGGCGATACGGCGATCATGCGCGAGATGACTGAAAATACTTTCGACCATGATCAACGTGGCATCCACGATAATCCCAAAATCGATCGATCCTAATGAAATCAAGTTCGCCGACTGCCCGACAAGCACCATCATGGTGAAGGTGAACAGCAGCGACAGCGGAATCGTCAGCGCAACGATCATTGCCGCGCGAAAATGACCCAGGAAGACAAACAAGATGATAAAGACCAGCACCATCCCGCTGATCAGAATATCCGTGACCGTTTCGACCGTCGTATGAATGAGGGCGGTCCGGTCATAAAACGTTTTCACCTTCACCCCGTCCGGCAACTTCCACTTGTTCAGCTCATCCACTTTCTCCCGCACACGATCAAGCACCGACAAGGCTTTATATCCGCGCTGCAGCAGAATGACACCTTCCACGACATCATCGTTGTCATCTATTCCCACCTTGCCCAGACGGACCCGATGACCGACGGACACGGTTCCCAGGGTCCTCACAAAAATCGGCGTACCTTCTTTTTCCGCCACCATGACATGCTCGATATCCTGCAGGTTGTTGATCAGCCCCAGCCCGCGAATATTGAAATTTTGGGCGCCGATGGTCAGATAGTTACCCCCGACGTTCGCATTACTGTTGTTGAGCGCCTGCATGACCTGGGAGAGGCTGACACCATAGCTGATCAATTTCCCCGGATCGATATCGACGTGATACTCCTTGGTCGTTCCTCCAAAGGCCGTGACGTCAATCACGCCCGGAACGCGCTTGAATTCCCGCCGCACCTGCCAATCCTGAATGGTCTTGAGGTTGGTGAGATTCTGTCCGGCGCCGGCCAGTTCATAGCGGTAAATTTCGGCGATCGCCCACCATGGAGACAGCGTCGGCTGCGCGCTGGGCGGAAGGGTCACGGTCGCCAATCGATTGACCACTTCCTGCCGGTCCCGAAAGTAGTCGGTGCCGAAATCGAAATATACCTTGATGTCGCTGAGGCCGAAAATCGAGAGAGAGCGGATATCGGTCAGCCCTGGCATGCCGTTCAGCATGACCTCGATCGGAATCGTAATTTGTCGCTCGATTTCTTCGGCGGACCACCCCGGATACTGGGTGATCACCTCGACCATGGGAGGAGATGGATCGGGATAGGCGACGATGTCGAGGAGATTGAAGGCGTAGAGACCGCCGAAGAACAGTGCGAAGCCGAGCGCACACAGAAGAAATCGCTGTACGAGGGAGATCTCGACGATACGCGCGATCATCTTATGGATCGAGGATCGGCAACCGAGGCATGTCGATGCTGGACGTCGATCACCCTCTGACCTCCTGGCCCTTCACCAACACCGCTCCTTTGGTAACGATGCGTTGGCCAGGAGACAGGCCTTCCAATACCCGTACCAGATCAGGCGAGATACTGGTCACCCTCACTGCGCGGCGCACATACTTACCCGCGGACTCGACCAGATAGACGAAATGTTTCCCGTCAACCTCAACGACGGCCTCCCTGGGGATCGTCAGAAAGGGATTGGCATCCCCGACATCCAACCGCAGTCTTGCAAACATTTCCGGCTTCAAGCGGTGATCCTGATTATCCACCCAGGCGCGCACCTTGATCGTCCTCGTAGTGGGATCGACCACGTCGCCGATGGACGCGACGACGGCTGCAAAATCAACATCCGGATAGGCCTCGACATTGACACGCGCGACCTGACTGACTTTGACCAGCGCGAGATCGCGCTCGTAGACATCGGCTACGACCTGCAGGCGGTCCAGATCGGCAACGGTAAACAAGACCTGCGAGGCATCCCCTCCGACCGATTGGCCTGGTGTCACGGACCGTTCCACCACCGTCCCGCTCAATGAACTCTTCATGTCGAAGCGCGAGGTGATCCGTTGCTGCGCGAGCGGCTTGTCCAGCTCGGATGCCGGAATCCTGAGGGAGAGCAGCCGCTCTTTCGCCCGCCGGAATTCCGCCCGCGCCTTGATCAGATCGTTTTCAGCCTGCTTCAGATCTTTTAACGCCAGCGCTTTGTTCTGGTACAGTTCCTTCGCAAGCTCGCTGGCGCGGGTTGCATATTCGAGCTCGGACGCTTCTTTGATAAAATCCGAGTAGGCTATGGTGATGTCCTGGCTGTCGATGATCACCAACGTGTCACCGGCTTTCACGCGATCTCCGAGGTGCGCACGGACTTCGACAACCCGACCCTGCAAGGGAGAAGAAATCTTGGAGTATCGGTCTTCTCCATACGCCACCTTTCCCGCAAGCGTGAGTTCCGGCTGAACTGGTTTGAGATCGACCAGTGCGGTTTCGATCTGGCTGATCGGCTGAGCAAGTCGTTCAGCCTTGGGACCGGTGAGCGCCGTGGCGGTATCGGAAGCAGCAGGTTCTTGAGTCTTGCCGCAGCCGATCAGACTCATGGACACAAGAAGAAGCAGGATCACGGCACGTGGGCGGCTCACGAGGAAATCTCCTGTCCGACGGCGCTTTCAAGTTGAAAGAGATTATGTTGATAGGCGAAGAGCGCTTCGATGTAGTTTTGTTGAATGGTGCGCGACGTTCGTGCCGCGTCTAGCAAGTCGAGAATCGTCGCACCTCCCCGCTCGTAGGCCCGTTCAACGATGGTAAAGGTCGATCGCGCATCCTCCAGCACCCCCGCCAAGTAGGCCTCGACCAATCTCCGGCTCTGCAGCAGGTTTTGATACGCCACATCGACTTGATTCTCCACCTGATTGACGGTCTTGTCCAGATCCGCCTGGGCGGATTGTGCGGCCACTTCGGCCTGTACCACCCCACCCTGATTTCTATTAAAGAGGGGAAGCGGCACCCCGAAATTCAAGAGTCCCATCTGCTGATTGTCCGGCCCTTGAGGACCTTGTACCGAATACCCCGCTCCGATGGTGACGTCTGGATATCGATAGGCTCTTGCAAGTTTCAGATCGGCCGCCCGCTGGGAATAGGCGGCCCGCTTTCCTCGAAGGTCAGGCCGTGCCTCCATTGCGACAGACCGCAACTTGTCGATATCGGGATCGACACGTCTATAGTCAAGCTCTGTGGTCAGTTCTAGACGCGAAACCGGGGAGAGCCGGAGGAGTTGCCGCATATCCGCGCGGGCCGATTCCGCTTCCTGAAGGGACTCGATCACCTGTGCTTGAAAGGCGACAACCTGCAGGCGGATGCGAATCAGATCGATCTCCGCGATGTAACCCTTCTTGAAGCGGATCGTGTTGATTTCCATGATTCGCGCGAAACGGTCCCGATTCTCTTCGGCCAGCACCAGCCGCCGTTGCGCGAGCTGAACCCTATAGTAGGCGTCCTTCAATGTGAAACTGAGTTGTCGTATGACATCCTCGAATCCTGCTTCCGACGATTGGGCCCCAAAGCCGGCGCTTTCGATTCGATACCCGCGCTTGCCGGCCACTTCGAACAGTTGCTGCACTTGTGTCTGAACTTCGCCGCTCTTCGTCAGCGTGTTCCCTTGTGTCCACGAAGCCTGTGTTCCGACCAGCAGGAGTGGATTCGGAAACAGCTTCGCGGTGATCTGTTGTCCTTTGCTATAATCGATGCCGTACCGGGCAATCAATAAATCAAGATTCTGTTTCAGGAATAGGGATAACGCATCAGCGAGACTCAGTCGCACCGTTCCCGGTAGAACTGTAGAAACCCTTGCAGGCGGCTCGGAGGGTTTCGCTGCCGGGGACACCTCCACCTGAATTATCCACCATGCCAGCAGGCCGGCCGCTGTCACCGCCAGCACACCTCTTCCACACACGTTCATCCGGCTGATCTCACTTGGACAATACGTTCATTACGAGTGGATATACCTGGACTGGCATCGTGATTTTACGAGTGCTCGCCACTAGTATACTGATTTTCATAGGCTTTTTAAACAAAGTCCACTCTCGAGTGATTCAGTGCATCTTCAGCTCTGTCCAGGCTCGGTCATATACTCGGACCGCCGAACCGACGTCCCGCATCCATTCCAGCCGCCCAAGCAATTCGTCTGGTGGATAAATGGCCGGATTGCTCCGGATTGCAGGCTTCACCAGGCTTCCAACGGACCGGGGAGATGCGGCAAATAGAAGACGTTCCGACGTGCGGGCCGCTACCTCCGGATCGAGCAAGAAATTAATGAAACGAAGGGCGAGATCCTTCTGAGGAGCGGATTTCAACATCACCAGGCAATCCGCCCAAATCGTGCCGCCCTCTTTGGGAACCACATACCGGATCGACGGACGATCCTTCATGGCGCGCGCCACGGGACCACCCCACCCCTGCGCGAGGACCACCTCACCGGAGGCCAGCAACTGGTCGTAATGGTCGCTGGTATACGTCTTCACCAGAACCTTCTGTTCCATGAGCTTGTGCTTCGCCTGCTCGATGACACGGGGATCTGTCTCGTTCAGGGAATGACCGAGCCATCTGAGGGTCGCGCCAAACACTTCACGCTGATCATTCAACATGCTGATTCGGCCGGCATAGCGGGAATCCCAGAGCACGGACCAGCTGTCCGGAGGAGTGGTAATGAACTGTGAATCGTAACCAATACCGACCGTTCCCCACAAATATGGGACGGAGTATCGCTGTTCGGGATCAAACGGCAGGTGCTGGAGGTGCTCTCCGAGTAATTCAGCGTTCGGGATTTTGGCAGCGTCCAATTCCGCCAGCAATCCTTCCTGCCTCATAATCGCAACCATGAAATCCGAAGGAACTGCGACGTCGTAACCCGTCGCTCCGCTTTGCAGTTTTGCCAACAGTTCCTCATTGCTGCTGAACACATCGACGATCACCCTGGCCTGTTCGCGCCGTTCAAACTCCGCGAGGATTTCCGGCCCGACATAGTCCGACCAGGTAAAATAATGAAGTATCTGAACCCCCGCCGTACCGGGTACGTGTCCACCCGGCTCCGTTGCCTGTCCACAGGACGACAGCAGCGCCGCGACTGCCGCGAGACAGACCGTAATCCGAGACCGGGCAAATGGCTTCACAACCACCTATGCGAATTTTCGTTGCAGCAAGAGAGAGAGACCGACCAAGCTCATCGAGGCCAGCACGACCATGGTCGATAGTGCATTGATCTCCGGGGTGATCCCGGCTTTGATCATCGAATACACCTTGAGCGGCAACGTCGTGGCGCCGGGCCCCGCAACGAAGAACGTCACAATAAAATCATCCAACGATACCGTAAAGGCGATGAGTCCTGCGCCCACGATGGCAGGCCGAAGAAGGGGCTCCGTCACGCGACGGAACACTTGCCAGCGGCTTGCGCCGAGATCTCGAGCGGCCTCGGTCAAACGACGATCAAGCTTTCTCAGTCTCGACCGCACAATGACCATCACAAGGGGGACATTGAACACCACATGGCCGATGATCACCGTCGCCAGAGTCAACGGCATCTTGATCGTGACAAAGAACAGCATCAGTGCCACGCCCATCATGACTTCGGGGACCACCAGAGGCAGCATGATCGCGCTTTCGATGACGTCCTGGTGACGAGCGCGCAATCCTTCCAGCCCCAGAACGCCGGTCACGCCGAGACAGAGAGCGAGGCCCGTGGAAACCACAGCAATAAACAGACTATTGAGGGCGGCGGTGATCAGGCTTCGGTCGTGCGCCAACATCCCGTACCAGTCGAGCGTAAATCCCTGCCATGAAGCCGAGAGTCGTGACGCATTAAAGGAGAAAAGGATCAATACGCCGATGGGTAGGTACAAAAACAGCATGGTCGTCCATGTCGCGCAGCGTAGCCAAGACCACCGCCATCTCATTTCGTCACCTCTTCCAGACGAAGGTGGCGGCCGCCTGTGGCGTAGGTGGTCAACAGGATGATCACCACGCCGATCAGGACAAAGGACACGGCGGACCCCAATGGCCAATCCCGGACCACCAGATACTCGTGCTGAATCAAATTGCCGATCATCATCGTGCGTGCTCCGCCGAGGAGATCGGGGGTAATGAATGCGCCGACCGTGGGGATAAACACGAGGATCGAGCCCGCAATCACGCCGGGCTTGGCCAGGGGAAGAATCACGCGTCGGAAGACTGCGACGCGTGACGCGTACAGATCACTCGCGGCGTCGATCAGCGTGGGATCAAGGCGCTCGCACGCGACGTACAGTGGGAGGATCATGAAGGGCAGGTACCCGTAGACCAACCCGAGCAGGACGGCGAACGGCGTGTACAGTAACTGCATCGGTTGGTCGATCACCCCCCAGTTCATCAAAAAAGTGTTGACCAGGCCTTCTGTCCTGAGAATGAGCATCCAGGCGTATGTCCGAACGAGAAAATTGGTCCAGAACGGAACGAGGACGAGCATCAGCCATACGGACTGCTGCCTGCGGGGGGCACGGGCAATATAGTAGGCGAATGGAAATCCGATGAGCAGACAGAGAATCGTCGTCATCGTCGCAAAGAACAAGGATTGACCCAGAATTCGCCCATACAAAGGATGGATGAGATCAACATAATTGGCCAGCGTGAAATGCCAGATGATGCCGCCATAGGTGCCTCGCGTGGCGAAACTTACCGCCAACACGATGAATAAGGGAACAAAAAACAGCACTCCCATCCACAGAAGAGCGGGCAGCAGGAGCCATCGCGGTTGGTGCGTGTTCGACCACCCTGGCATCGGAGTTGAGCTGCTCTTATTCAGGCGGTTCACTCGGAAAGATCGTCCCTTCACCGGCGTGCCAGCCGATGCGCACCGATTCCCCGGGCACGAAGGGTTTGTGTATTCGTTCCAGGTTGTTGAGTTGCACCTTCCAGATCACAGTTTCTGACAGACGAATCACATACTCCGTCTCACGTCCACCGTACAGGACCCTGTCAACGCGACCGTCTACAACATTCTCAACCGCGGGAAGATGGCACTCGTCGGAAGACAGAAACAGCTGTTCAGGCCGCAACGACAAGATGACCCGTTGTGGCCGGCTGATGGGTTCCGGACAGGAAACCTGGATAACAACAGGCCGCTCCAACTCGGACGCCATGACGCCCACGCCATTCGTGACTGTTTCAATCCGCCCCGGCAGTTCATTCGAAGTGCCGATGAACCGGGCGACAAACAGGTTCGCCGGACGCTCATAGATTTCCCGCGTGGTTCCTATCTGAACCAGGCGCCCCTGATGCATCACGCCGATCCGGTCCGACATGATCATGGCTTCGTGCTGATGGTGCGTGACGCAGACGAAGGTACTGCCCACCTGCTCTTGAATCGCCTTCAATTCGATCTGCATCTCCTGTCGCAACTGCTGATCCAGCGCGGATAGAGGCTCATCGAGAAGGAGCACCGCGGGCCGGTTGACCAGTGCCCGAGCCAATGCCACGCGCTGCTGTTCCCCTCCGGATAGTTCGTGCGGCCAGCGCTCCTCTTTGCCCAGCAGCTTGACCATCTCCAACGCGCCGCGCACGCGGGCTTGAATCTCGGAGCGGGAAACCCGTCTCATCTCAAGGCCGAATGAGACATTCTCGCCGACGCGCAAGTGCGGAAAGAGCGCGTACGATTGAAAGACAAGGTTGACCGGTCGAAGATTGGGGGGCACATTGTCCATCGATTGCCCTTCAATGAGCAGCGTCCCTGCATCAGCGGTCTCGAATCCAGCCAGGATCCGCAAAATGGAGGTCTTGCCGGCTCCGCTCGGACCGAGCAGTGAAAAAAATTCACCCCGGTATACTTGGAAGCTGACGTGGTCGGCGGCCAGCACGTTGCCGTACCGCTTCACCAGTTGTGAAGCTTCAATACTGCAGCGTTCAGAAGATACTCCCGTGGCGGGAAGAGAACTGGAGGAGAATGACTCCGTCATCTCTCGTGGAGGCAGACGATGAGCTCAGCTGTCCAAACCGATCTTCGAACTGACGTCGCGCAAATGGCGTCTGACCCGCACTTTGTGCTCATGCTTGCGCACCAACTCCCGCCTGATGACATCCCGATCTTCGGCGACGATCCGGACCAGTCGATCGATATCTTCGGCATGATCCCGCACCAACTCAGAGAGTTTCTGAACCTGTCGCTCCAAACGTTCGAGCCTCCAGACGATGTCTTTCATAGGATTGGCATTCGCCCGCGTCTTGATCACGGGCTGAACCGCAGCCTGATGTTTCATACACACTCCTTCATAACGGCGTAACGGCGTGTTGCTAGCGCGACCTCCGGCACTCTCCAACTGGCTCGTAGTATCATCCGCGCGGAAAGGGAAGTCAACGTTTCCGCTTCCTTTCTATTTACCGAAGGTCCTGTTACAATCCGCTTCGATGAGCAAGATCTTCACGATGATCCTCGCCGGCGGCAAGGGCGAGCGACTCTACCCGCTGACCGAACATCGCGCCAAACCCGCCGTCCCTTTCGGCGGCAAGTATCGCATCATTGATTTCACCATGAGCAACTGCTTGAACTCCGGACTGCGACAAATCGTCGTCCTGATTCAGTACAAATCCCATTCGTTGGATCGGCACATCCGGACCGGGTGGAACATTTTGAATCCCGAACTCGGTGAGTACATCGCATCGGTGCCGCCGCAACAGCGCATCAGCGAAGATTGGTACAAGGGCACGGCCGATGCGGTGTATCAGAATCTCTTCCTGTTGGACTATGACCGTCCCGAGTACTTGTTGATTCTGGCAGGAGATCATATCTATAAGATGAACTACGCCGACATGTATCACTTTCTCCTGGCGAAGCAGGCCGATGCGGTAGTGGGCGCGATCGAAACTCCCCTGCAGGACGCAAGCCGGTTCGGGGTGATCACCGTGGATGAGAACGGCCGGATTCTCCGGTTCGATGAAAAACCGGCACAGCCGAAACCGATCCCCGGCGATCCTTCCCAGGCGTTCGTATCGATGGGCATCTATTTGTTCCGCACGGAGGTCATCCGTGAGCAACTCATTCGCGATGCCAAGGAAGGCACGAAGCACGATTTCGGCAGGAATATTATTCCTCGCATGATCGAAGGGTGCAACGTGTATGCGTTCAAGTTCCAGGATGAAAACAAGAAGGCCGTGAAATATTGGCGTGACATCGGCACCTTGGACGCATACTGGGAAGCGAATATGGATCTGGTCGCCGTGGATCCGTTGTTCAACCTGTATGACCAGGATTGGGCGATCCGTACCTATCAAGGTCAATTTCCGCCGGCGAAGTTCGTGTTCGCACAAGACTATCAGGGGGGTCGCATGGGCGTGGCCCTCGATTCGATCGTCTGCGGCGGCTGCATCATTTCGGGAGGACGCGTGCAGAACTCCGTGTTGTCACCCGATGTCAGAGTCTACGATCATGCAGAGGTCCGCGAGTCGGTCGTCATGGAAAACGTCGTCATCGGGGAGAAGGCCCGGGTCCGGCGAGCCATCATCGACAAGGATGTGGTGATTCCCCCGAAGACTGAGATCGGATACGACGAGACCGCCGACCGTCAGCGCTTCAACGTGACCGAGTCCGGGCTCGTGGTCATCTCAAAGGGAATGAAGCTTCATGCCTCCCTCCATCCATCCGGTTGATCTGATCTCGACCCTCCGCAATAAACATCTGACCCCTGCCATCGTGTTCCTGACCTCCCGGCGTGCATGCGACGAGGCCATGCAGGCCTTTGAACACAGTCAGATCACCCTCCCCGCGTCGCGGCAGGAACAGATCAACCGTGTTTTGAAGGAAGTCATTCAGCAATACCCGAGCATCGCCGAGCATCCCCTTCTGGAGACCGTTCAACAGATCGGCGTGGCGGCGCATCATGCCGGACATCTTCCTTCCTGGAAGATCGCGGTGGAAGAACTCATGCGCAATGGCTGTCTCGACGCGGTCTTTGCCACGACGACTCTTGCTGCAGGCGTTGATTTTCCTGCGCGTACCGTCGTCGTCACGCAATCGAGCATCCGCAAAGCCAGAGACTTCACCGATTTGACGAACAGCGAGATCCAGCAGTTGGCGGGCCGCGCCGGCCGGCGCGGCAAAGACCTTGTCGGTTTCGCCGTGGTGACACCATCTCCGTATATCGACTTGACCGCGATCACAAAAGGGTTGACCGGCCAGCCGGAACCCATCGACAGCCAATTCGTCATTTCCTATCCGATGGTCCTCAATCTTTTGAAAGCTCATCCGCTCGAACAGATCCAACCGATTCTCGCCAAGAGCTTTGCGCAGTTTCAATTGAACCAGCGCGCCGAGGTCCTCGAACAGAAACTGGACACCTTGCGCGCGCAGATGGAACCCTATGGCCCTCGCGTCTGCTCGGATTGGATTACACAGTGGCAGGTGTTCGATCATGCCCGGAAGCACAAGCCTCCGCGAACCACGACTCGACCTCCGGAATCGCCTCTGCTGATTTCACGGTTGCAGTTCCTGACTCCCGGCAGAGTCGTGGGCCTCGCCAAGGGACGGGGTATTGTCCTTCGCCACTATCGCAGCAAAGGGCAACGCGCCCCCATGGTGACATTGCTCCGCCCCGGCGGGGGAGTGACCGAATGTCCGGCGACTCATATCACCCACATCTTTGATCGAACATTGGAATGTGTCGAATCGTCCACCTATCCCTGGTGCACGCATGACAGCTTCGGCCAGTTGACGCACCAGCTGGCCGACCTTCCACCCCGTCTTCCCCTTCTGCCGATTATTGCACGTGAGGAGCCTGACGAAGCCATCGACGGATCGATCGTACAAACGCTGGGAGATTTTCCCTGTCCGACTTGTCCGTCTCGGTATGCCTGCCAGAAGGACTACGCGGTGGCTCAGCGCATGCGGCAGGATATGCAACGCCATGCCAAGGCCATTCAAGCGCTGCAAACCAGCTTGTGGCATCGTTTTCAAGAACGCATCGAGGTCCTTCAGCATTTCGGGTACCTGTCACCCACTGCCCACCTGACCGAGGACGGAGAGTGGGCCAGGCTGATCCGTATCGATCACTCGCTGTTGATCACCGAACTCATTAGAGCAGAAGCCTTCAGCGGCGTCGATCCAGCCCTCCTTGCAGCCATCATGGCGAGTATCGCCCATGACGACGACCGACCCGGCGCGTTTCCGCGGGGAACATCCGGCTTGCTTACGTTACTCTTCCAGGTCCGAAAGCTGGCCGAATCTTTGATTCCACATGAAGATCCGCCGCTCCTGCGCGCAGATGTCGCCTCGTTGACCGAACGCTGGGTCGCCGATCCATCACTGACGTGGATCGGCCTTTCGCGTTCGACGACGATGGCCGAGGGAGACATGTATCGACTCTTCGCGAGAACACTTGAATTCCTGTCGCAGCTGCACACACTCAAGACCAGCCACCCGGCGCTGGCCGACACGGCTGAACGGGCGATGATCGCGATGCGAAGGGGTGTGTTGGAGGAACTGCCGTGACGACTGAAGAACTGGAGCGACTGCTCGCTCAACAGCCTGTGTCTCTCCTCCACCGCCTGGCGCGTGGACGCGTCCCGCGTCAATTTCGGGCGGGAAAGCGGCGGCTCATCGATCTGCTCCTGCGACACTCGGTTCATAATCTTCCCGGTCTGGAATCGGATCTTCTGGCTGTCACGCAGGAGCATACCAGCCGGAAGGCATCCCCCCGGTCGGACACGCATCGGGACCTTCGCTCTCGCCCGATTTCTTCGGAGAAGGACCGCCGGCCGACCAAACCCGCTGAGCCGGATCATCATGAGCCCCCGGTCTCGCTGCATAGCTGGCTCGAGGGTATCGGGGTTCCACCCCCTCAGCCCTTCGTACCGGATCCCTGGCAACTCGATGCGCTGGCGCGACTCACGGACACCGATGTGATCGTGAGCGTTCCCACAGGAAGCGGCAAAACATATGTGGCAATCGAAGCGGCCCGGAGAGCGATGCAGGAAAACCGCACGGTCATCTATACATCTCCGCTCAAGGCGCTCTCAAATACGAAGTATACGGAATTTTCCAAATTGTTCGGGGCCGACCGGGTCGGCATTCTGACGGGAGACAGGCGCGAGAATGCACAAGCCCCGCTGCTGATCATGACGACCGAGATCCTGCGGAACCTGCTCTACGATGCAGCGGGAGGAGAAATCGACGTGCGGCTGGACACGATGGGATTGGTGATTCTCGACGAATCACAGTACCTGGCGGACCCCGAGCGCGGCGTGGTATGGGAAGAAACCTTGATATTTTGTCCGAGCCAGGCCCGCCTCCTTCTGCTGTCGGCTTCAATCGGCAACCCGCAGGACATTGCGGAGTGGTTGACATCGATTCGATCCACACCGTGTTATTTGATCCGGCACACGCGCCGGTCCGTCCCACTGCGCGCAGGATACTTGCATCCCAACGGCAAGCTGACGCCTCTCTTCAGAACGGCCGGCATCCCCTACGGGCAACCGCACCTTTTGCACCCGGAAGCCCGCCGCTTATTTGCTGAGTACGAGGAGGAGACTCTCCCTTCGCGTGGCAGATAGGTGCCAGAGCAGCTACATCAGAACACATAACTGAGACTAACCGTCGGGCCGTACCGGAGCGTATAGAACTCGTTCAGTGGTGCGGTGGCGCTGGTTCCATTGGCGCCATAGATCGTCCAATCCTTATCCCACAATACACTGTTGAACCACACTCGATAGCCTCCCGAGAGATACAACCCCTGGAGCAACATGACTTTCACACTCACATCCGCATTCGTCCCCACACCGCCGCCGCTCATTTTAAAACTCGGGTTCTGAGCGAGGTCGGTGCGCACATTATGGACATCCTCATTGTACATCCGGGATAACAGGAAGACGAGCTTGGCATCCACGCTCACCCGCGGAGTGATGTGGTACTCGACGTCGCTGCCGAGCCGCGCGGAGTACCACTGAAGTCTATTGGTAATGACCGGGTCTCCGTTGAAACCGGTCGTATTGGGAGGATTGCACAGTGCGCTCGTCGTACATTCGACCTGCCTCACTCCCCTCCCAACTTGTTTTTCCCACCAATATTGAAATCCGACGAACAGGTTCACGAATCCCTTGCTGTTCTGAAACTCATGGGTCATGAGTCCCAGATCGCCCACGACGTACCACATGTCCGTCGCGTTGTTTCCGCCAAGATCGCTGAACGTGCGGGAAAAGCGGTGCGCTCCACTGACCCCGGCGTTAAAGGCTGCGGCGCCTTGAGCGCTGAGATAGTCGTCATCCGTCAATCGCCCGCCACCGATATCGGAGAATCCAAAGTTACCCCGCACGAAGATACGATTGTTAAACTCCAATTTCCCATTGAGTTCCAGCACATTGGTTCCGACGTCCTTGTAGGTCAACCGGGACGTGGGATCGCCCAGATTGGGATCAAGGTTGGACGCATTCTGGCTCCACACGGTCTGCCCCTGAGAAAACCATCCGGTCACTCCAAAATCGACCCTTTTGAAGATGCCAGCCTTGTGAGCGGCTGGTTGGGAGCGGAGACTCTCATCGGTTCGCTCAGCGGGGGACAGGTTTTCTTGTTCCGTCAACTCGGGCCGAGCCTCAAGGTTGTGATCGGCCGGCTCGGGCTGAAATCCATTCTCTTGAGTGGTCATTTCGGACGGAGGGTGAGCTCTTGATCACTGAGCTCGGACCGGGCATGTCCGGCCCAACTACACATCAGCCCCAACACGACACAGCAAATGAGATGTGAATCGAGTCGATTCCTCATCATGGTGCCTCGTCTTGTTGAATCGCCACCGGATCAAAGTATCGAGCTGTACCGCCGGAGATCACCCTCCTCATGCCGGAAGACTTCCTGACGGCGCCCCGCTGAAGCCAGACGGACGGCCACATCAACGATGACGGTCCTTCGCGTGACAAGTTCCAGTACTACTACTTAAACTTGGCGCACCGTAGCGGCTCTCTGATACAGCAAGATCTTGGAGTGCGTCAACTACTTTCTTGGGACGTTGCCCTCAGGGACAGATGGACGGAGATGCAGGAACGCTCTCCGACCCGTCATACCTTGGCCTCGCTTCATGCTGGATCTGCTCCTCAGCATCAACTTCACGCTCCATCCATCAATCAGTTATCGACAATGGTCATAGTCAATTTTGAACAGTGCAGTGTTGTCTGCCTACACTGCAGTCGAAGACGCTCCGCATCACGATTGATGATGCCCATCTCATCAAAGCAACAATTTCCTCTCATATTAGTTCTTGACCATAGCGGTTTTTTTCCACTAAGGTGCCTCAATCAATCGAACACCTACGGAAAACCCTGCAACGCAAGGAACAATTTTTCCGAGTCCCTCTCCTTCATATATTTGAGATCGTTCAGAAGGCACGACAGTTGCTGACACGGGAAGGCCGGACCGCGAACCGCTGTTGACTTAACTGAGGGGACCCATTCATGCAAGTGTTTGTCACGAGCGACCAATCACGACCGCATCTCTCCTTTCTCAAGAGAAAGCGCTTACGCCTCTTCGCTCTCGTTTTGATCGTTGCAACAGTACAGGTGGGATTTTCCGGGACATCTGCGTTTGCCCAGAACATTCAAGTCACACCTTCGGCCCTGACGGCGACGGTTTCGAAAGGGCAGAGCACCACGCTCACCTTGAATTTGCAGAAGACCGGCACCACGCAACACGCGTGGGAACCCAAGACCAGTGTGAACTGGATCAGTCTCTCGCCGGCCTATGGCAGCAGCAACACCATCACGACGGAACTCGATCAGGTCCGCGCCACCGTCAATACGGCCAGCCTCGCCGTGGGTACCAATTCCGGGCTCGTCTACATTACGGAATCCGGCCCCGGCGTCTCGCGTTTCATCACCGTCCCCGTCACCGTTACCGTCACGGCTGCCGGCACCACCCCGCCGCCGCCCCCGGCGTCCCCACCGCCCGCGTCGCCCCCGCCGCCTGCCTCGCCACCCCCGGCTTCACCGCCACCGCCCGCGTCGCCACCGCCCGCGTCGCCGCCCCCGGCCTCGCCGCCGCCCCCGCCACCCAGTTCGCTGAACTCCACGATCACGGCCTTTCCAGCCGCGCTCTCGGCGACCGTGTCGAAGGGCCAGAGCACCACGCTCACCTTGAATTTGCAGAAGACCGGCACCACGCAACACGCGTGGGAACCCAAGACCAGTGTGAACTGGATCAGTCTCTCGCCGGCCTATGGCAGCAGCAACACCATCACGACGGAACTCGATCAGGTCCGCGCCACCGTCAATACGGCCAGCCTCGCCGTGGGTACCAATTCCGGGCTCGTCTACATTACGGAATCCGGCCCCGGCGTCTCGCGTTTCATCACCGTCCCCGTCACCGTTACCGTCACGGCTGCCGGCACCACCCCGCCGCCGCCCCCGGCGTCCCCACCGCCCGCGTCGCCCCCGCCGCCTGCCTCGCCACCCCCGGCTTCACCGCCACCGCCCGCGTCGCCACCGCCCGCGTCGCCGCCCCCGGCCTCGCCGCCGCCCCCGCCACCCAGTTCGCTGAACTCCACGATCACGGCCTTTCCAGCCGCGCTCTCGGCGACCGTGTCGAAGGGCCAGAGCACCACGCTCACCTTGAATTTGCAGAAGACCGGCACCACGCAACACGCGTGGGAACCCAAGACCAGTGTGAACTGGATCAGTCTCTCGCCGGCCTATGGCAGCAGCAACACCATCACGACGGAACTCGATCAGGTCCGCGCCACCGTCAATACGGCCAGCCTCGCCGTGGGTACCAATTCCGGGCTCGTCTACATTACGGAATCCGGCCCCGGCGTCTCGCGTTTCATCACCGTCCCCGTCACCGTTACCGTCACGGCTGCCGGCACCACCCCGCCGCCGCCCCCGGCGTCCCCACCGCCTCCGGTTGGAGGAGTCACACCACCTCCGCCTCCACCGTCCCCTTCCACCAAAGTAGCCACGGTGACGTGGGCGGCCAACAGTGAGACAGACCTCGCCGGATATAAGCTCTATGTTGGAACCACTTCCGGGGTTTACAGTCAAACGATCGATGTCGGGAGAGTCACTTCTTATGCAATCGCGTTACCGAAAGGGGTAACCTATTTCTTTGCACTCACAGCGTATGATGCGACGGGAAACGAAAGCGGGCGATCCGCGGAATTGAGCAGAAGTATTTTCTGATGGAGTACCAGCGCTGACTTGACCGATTTCCTCTCAGACCTGTATAACGAGCGCTGCTTCGCTACTGCTACGGATTGACTTACGTACCGAGTAGTAGCCAGCGGGCAAGCGCCCGTAGCTCAATGGATAGAGCACCAGACTACGGATCTGGGGGTTACAGGTTCAAGTCCTGTCGGGCGCACCAGTAAATCAATAACCTATAAGAAACTGACCATCCCGCTAATGCGCGCGTAGAAGCAGTGTAGAACCTGGCCGGATAACAACAGAGCGAGCCGCGATCCACTCGCCCTTTTCGTGCCATCGGTTACCTCCTTTTCCGTTAACAGCAATCACAGTGGCCACTCATGTCGCCTCTCCCCAAGGGCTTCAGACTGCATCGTCGAGTTACCACCTTCATTCCCCTATGCGGATCGACGTCATTTAGGACGAGCGGGAAAAGTGCCATCGGTAATCAGCTTCCAGTTTTCATAAAATCGTAGGGTCGTTCCACCCGCTAGAACCACGACCTGCCTTGTATCCCCCCAAAGGTGTCTCACATGACCGGAGAACGGTGACCCGAACCCCAGTGACGTCCAGCCTATGGCCACACCTCCAGCACTATGCAATAAGGAACGGGCCGCTGCCTCCAAGAACTGCCAACCATCTGGGCCTTCAGCAACATTGCATCCAGCGAAATACACTTTGGTGTTCGGAAATGGGAAAAGCCGATCAAGTCCACGGGCATAAAATTGCCTGTACCATACCTCTCGATAGATCTGTGTGTTACCGAAGGAAATTACCCCTTTGTTACCGTGCGTCGTGAAAATACAATTCCGAAAGCGTACCCCTTGTCTCACCAGCTGGCTCATCTCACCTATGAGCTGCGCGTGCCCCTGATCGACATCGATGGTATAACTGTCGGCAGTTTTTTCCCTAGACAGCAACCTCATCTGCCGACTAGACGCGTCGTTTATGCTGAGGAGATCGTAAAGGGTTTTGGCCATGGAAGGTCTCCCTTCATGGAGAGGATCATCAGATTTTCGTTGCGCCGCAGATCATGCAATTGTGACATGGGATATGTTGGCGACCCCGGCGAACCTGTTCCCCATTGATTGAAGAAATGATTATAACTCATTCGAACCAGAGGACCTCGCGACAATTCAGCGACGATTTCCGCAAACTGGAGAGGTGCCTTCGCCCCCTCGGACTGTTGCTCATTGTCATCAGACGACCTCCCACGTTATTGTTATGAGAAAAAAGATTCCACTGCGAGAATCGAAAAAGTCAAAAAGCGTGAGTAGCGCCCGTCGGATTTGTCTCCTTCGACCTGGATTACCATAGTTCGACCACACAGGCTTTCAAGCTATTAGTCGCAGAGCACTCACGTCTCATGCCGAGAATCCATTGTTATTTTGACGATGTCATGGGCCTACCTTATTCGGAATTCACCGGCGAGCGGTTAGCCATTCGCGAGTTTAATGATAGGCATCAATTCAGGAAGATTGCCCCCATCCAGGGCCTTCACTATTCTTTGCCAGTACAGTACCGCCATGAACCATGGCCGGAACAAATGTTTCTCTGCCATTTGTTCGACCATCCGATGTATACCCATTACGATGGGACTCATAAAGACCGGCAAAGCACCCAACTCGATCTGCAGAATTGACAGAGTATTTTCGACACCGGTTCCCCCCGCCCTGCGTATAGAGGTAATCTTCACAAAAAAAAGGCCTCTGCAGATGCATGGCACGGCAGCGATATTCTTCACATCTAGTGGACAAACGGCCTGACCCGTTTCAACAAATAAATTTCCCCCCTGTACCCCCCGTATTTTCAGACATAACATCCGTAGCTGCCGTTGTTCTTAGGTGTGCCCAAAGTACCTTCCTCCCCTTTTGAAGTACTGCCTTTAGGTCTGTCGCAGTAGACCACACAGGATACGCTTCCTTTAGCGACTCAGTGACAAAGGAGGCTAACCATGACATGTCCCCGATGCCAAGGTTTCATGGTGTCCGATCTGTTTCTTGATCTGGCAGAGACACAAGGGATGTGGATGAAAGCCGCCCGGTGCATGAACTGCGGCTATGTGATGGATCCGGTTATGGAGAAGAACCGTCAGCAAGCGATCATCACACCGATCCTCATGAAGGACGGTTCAGAGATGCATTCGGCGTAGTAATAAGCATACATCCAGCTCACGGATTATCATGACCTCTCATCATCTCAGGAGTTGATATGCACCACATTCGACTACGCGTCTATTTGACCGCAACCGCAATGTTACTCGCCTCTCTCTTCGCCAGAAGGAAATAGGGTCCGCCTTTTCCCACCGATTCGGCGGTATTTTGATATGTCGTGGACGAATGGCCTGACCCGCGTCCGTCAATCAATTCCCCCTGTACCCCCCGCCATTTTTAGCCGTAACATCCATACCGCCCACCAACAAAAACAGGGTGCGTTTGTGGTGCGGTTTGTGTCCCTTCCTGGCTGTAACCGTCTCAGGTGCTCATAGCCTTCACGCAGTATCCATGCGCCTATGGCAATGTGTCCTCCTCGTCATATAAAACTACGGATCTGGGGGTTACAGGTTCAAGTCCTGTCGGGTGCACCAACAAATCAATAGTTTACGATCTCCTTTCCACCGGTATAGATATCATGCAGAGACAGTGTTGAAGGAATCATCGTTTCCCTGCTGCTGCTCATGTGATCACGGAAAACAATCGTCAGGATGGACCGCCACGAAACGATGTGTGCGAATCACACATTGATAAATGCTTCAGCCTCTTTGTTCTGCATTTGGAATAATCTTAAAGGCAGCCTCGGTTCCATTTTCTCATAGTCCATTGTTACGCACTCCCAACGTGCCGGGGTTTGTGGTCAGGCTCTCCCTCCGAAGATAACGCCTCTTCTGATGCGAACCGTCACAGCGGGAGAGGTCATATCCCTAATCCTGTACATCTGGTGGCAAGATGCAGAGAGCTTACTCGGGAAGATTTCCAACGTATCCACACAGTGTATGAGCACCTGGCATTCATTAGGAATGAGTGGCGCGAGAAGATCGACCATGCCTCACTCAGACGAGGCAGTGCGTCACTTCACAGCCTCTTAACGGAAAATCTTCTCCAGATCATCTGGGCAAAGACCATGGAGGAATTTGCACCTTCACCGGTCATTGAAACTTTGACCCTTAATGACCTGAACGTTCTCACACGAGATCAAGTTATATGGGCTGTGGCAGGAGGCGGACGTTGCGAGGGTCAGGAATTTTGAGGCTTTCACTTACTGACCTCCCAGACGGAACCGTCGCTCTCACCAGAAACCACACGTGTACCCATGCCACTCCAAGACTTCTTGATGTCGCCGTGCATCGTCATATCCGGCGGCGATATCAGCCGACAGACTCTGATCAACTATGCGGCGAACACACTCGGCGACGTTCATGACGACCCAGGCCATGAAGAGGGTCGACTCTATTCATTATTGGATCAGGTCAGCGGTGGCATCGGATTACTCGACAAGAAAGCAATCCATTGTGAGCTTTTGACCTGCGCTCAATCTCTCGCCAGTTCACGCATGATAGAGCGGTTTTATCGAATGATAGTGCCGCTATAGAGCGCAGATGAAGGAATATCGGCATCTCATCCGTTCGAATTGTCCCACATCCCTCGAATCCTCGCCCTAGGGCATCCCGCCTGATCGTTAGCGCCACCGTGTGCAATTCCCTTCCCTGGTACTTCCATCTCTCTCGCCTCTCCCATAAGCCATTGATCCACTTGCATGTTCTATCTTCAGCATGTTTCCGCCTGCCTGCTACACTTCATGTGTGACCTGCGTATGGAGGGCGCAGATGTGGATGGCAGAAGAAACCTTTCTCGCGTCCATGTTCTTCAGCATCCCGATTGTCTGGACGGTTTCAAGGATCGTGATGAATCTGATGGACCAATCAGCCCACCAACCAATTGACCGACCAGCTCCGCTACAGCAGAACCAACGAGAACTCCGCAAATCCGCATAAGCTGCGCCCTCCATTATTCAGCCTGCTCGATATCCACACGTAGACGCTCCTCTTTCAACTCCCAAGACGGTCCGACGCCGTTGCTCACTCTCAGCCGCTACATCTCGCGCCCACAGTAGTCTGACGCGCTGAAACCGTACTAGCCGACCGGTTACTTCGATGTCCCGCCGGATGGAATCTCGTATTCCTCGTAATCAATAGACGGGATCTAAACGAGAGGCTCTATGGCAGGAATCACTTGGTAACTGTGGCGCTGACGCCGCTAGGAACAGAGGGCCGGCCGTCTTGGGGTACAGGGGGAGGTGCAGGCCGGTGCGTCGCATCACATGGCAGCGGACAATTCGGAGCGCTGATGTGTACGTGATCGATGAATTGATGTACGTCATGCGTCCGCCCAAGGGCGTTCCCTGCGCCATCCCAGGTTTGCCCCCACACCCATTCGTTCACAACTTTAGTTCCATAGTTAAGATTGGTGTAGTTGCCGGCCAACTGTCCGTCCACCCACCAGCGAACAATCGCATTGCGACAGATCGTGCAGGTACTCGCGCGGACATAGGCCTCAATGCGATGCCAGCGTCCGACAAAGATATTCCCGCTCCCGACATTCGGAAAGCACATCAGTCCCAAATCCAATGAACAGGTATGACTGTTGTCTTGGTTGCCTGAATTGTGACTCCACACGAGTTGCATCGGATTGCCATAGCCGTGTACAGCCCAATACCCGTTCATTCGAGTACCACCGTGGAGATCATTCTCCGTGCGCAGAAAAAATACCTTATTGCTGCCGACGCTATTCTGCTGCCACTCTTTATTCACCTTGAACCAGAAGCCCACATATATTTCCTGGAGAGGGGCTCGCTTGAGATAGATCAGCACAATCCCCCCGTGCGTCTCCGGATAGAAAAGACTGGCGCGTCCGACCTTTGGCGGTGAACCAGGCGCGCTACCGTCCTCCACAATGGCTCCCGAGTTGTAGACGTTCCACAGTTGCCCGCCACAGTCGAGCGTGTCGAACGTGCAATCGACCAGCGGCGTTGACCCAGGCGGCTCGTTCGGCCAGGGGACCTGGGCAGAAACGGCGCCGGGGCTCGTTGAAAGAATCAAGAGGAGAGCGAGCGGCAGGCGTTGCAACATGAGCGGTCTTTCCTAGCCATGAGATGGCGGCCATGGTCGAGGAGAGTGGTTTCGACCCGACCGTTGGAGTTGCAGTGATTGGAGGATCATGGGCCAGCCATGTTCAATCACGATAGCCATAGTTTCAGATCGGCGCGGCAGACTGCATCGGTCCTGCCGTTTCCTAGGCATTGCGGTGTCCATACATACTCTCTCACAAGGGCCTATCCGATGCACCCTATTATTTCGCTCAGGCACAGGTTGACTGGACAGAAACCTATGAGGACCTTTCCGCAGCGTGTGGATCGCATTTCCGCTCTTTCCTAGACAGTTTCTTGTTCCAAGGATAAGATTTCCTTGGTTCGACGTAGAAGTTGGATGAGACCAGAGCATCGACTGCAACGATCGGACACTGCTAGACGTTGAACACATGTACGGAAGGACATGATATGGCTACAATCCTTGTTATCGATGACGAAGCCTCGATCAGGAATCTTCTTCGCGAAGTGCTGGAGCAAGCGGGACATCGCGTGATGGAGGCCAACGACGGACGGGAGGCACTGAGTCTCTATCAGAAAGATCAGGCCGATTTGGTTATCATGGATCTCCTGATGCCGGAAGTCGATGGCCTCGAGGCGACCCTGCAAATGACAAGGGAATACTTGGACACCAAGATTATCGCCATGACGGGTGCGCAGGGGGAACGAAATTTTCTCGATGTCGCGAAACTGTTCGGGGCACGTCGGACATTCGAAAAACCATTCGACCTTCAGCAGATGCTTCACGCTGTCCAAGAAGAGCTGGCCAAATAAGTAATCCAACCCGGCTTTACTTCCAACTATCATTCAGTCCACACACCATATCCCGTACCCTGTTTTGTTTCTCAGGAACGGTCCGGGCAGCCGATACAAAGGTATGAGGTGTTCTCCCCGGCAGAAGCCGACCGACAAACAGATATTGCTGGATACAGAAGAGCAGGTTCTGAGAGAATCCGAATGTACTCGGGCGAAACTTAATCAGGCTGGTCAAACCCTGCGCATGACACGTTCTTACTCGAAGTGGACCTTTCTATGGTTTATGTGGACGGTACTCATCCTCATGGTCGGCATTCTTCCCTTGAGCAATTTCGTCGGCCACTCTCACTGGCAGTACATCAAGTGGGTACCCACACAGGAGCAACTCCAATCTCCGCTCATTGTCTTGGATCTTTTCACTGACGTGGTCGCCAACATTCTGCTCTTCCTACCATTCGGGTTTCTCTACATCATCCGGTTGCAGGGACGGAAAGGGTCGTATGCAACCGCCTTCATCCTGGCGTTGATCCTATCCGGAGGGATCGAGTTGTATCAGGTCTATTGCCACAACAGGAGCACGTCGCTGCTCGATCTCATCGACAATGTGGTGGGTGCTCTGCTCGGCATGCACCTCGCCCTGAAGTGGAGCCAAAAAGAGCGACAAGGCGAGTTAGCGGTTTCGTGACTATTCCCAGGCCATTGGATCACACTCGACCACCTAGATCTTTCCGTTGTAGCCCACGCATCATGGCCGGATCGCTGTAGCCGACCTCGCTCAACGCGTCCATCAGATGCAGTGCTCTTGTTTGCATCAATTCCTTCGCCTTTGCATATTGCCTACTGTTGAAGCGCGCGACGGCGGGCTGTCCGTTGACGATCTGACAGGCCAGGACTTCCCCATCGACTTCCAACGTCCCTCCTTCTTCGATCAGCCTCTTGGCCTGGGCGGTGGTAATACGATGCAGCGCTGCAAATTCTTCGAGCCCGCCCGTTTCCACCAGTCGTCCATCCGGCATGATGCATAATCGTTTGAAATGTGGTGACCAGTCTTTGCGGAAATCGATGTACTTGATGTCGCCGCCCTTCGCCACTGTTCTATCCAGCGTCCTGTAATCCAAACCGAGATTCTTTTGTTCGAGTTTGGTCTTGAGTTCCGCCGGGAGGGTACGAAAGAACACCAGGGCGGCTGTTTCCTCCAGCGGCCGCGACTGAGACTTCGCAATTTGCTCCGCCTCCGCAAATTGCATCAGATCCAGCACCCATGTTTGCTTGGGGTTGACGCCCGTGAGATCAATCCGGCATGCAAATAAGCCTTTGGTCACGATCCCGCCGACTTGAGGATAGACATAGGTCCCGCCCTCGGAAAGCAGCGTCGTCATCGTTTCAAGCGGCACATCGTAGCTTTCAGAGAGAATCTTTGCGTGGGTGGGTAGATCCTCCTGCTCCGTCATGGCACAGGCAGTGACGTTGCCGGGAGCATCGAACTCCGTGTAATCCTCTATAATGTTGTAGAGAGTCGGCGGCTTTGGCTTCTCGATTTTCTTCTTAATCTTAAACATGAGCTATCCTGTCATAACCTATTGTCACAATCGTTACCGTTGAATATGAGCATATGGCGGTAGAGTCATCAACCTCTGGTCCTCGACCGGCCCGCCAATAGTGAAATGGTACAGTGACTGAATGGATAAATTCTTCACGCCCACGATCTCATGAACGGGATCATCAAAGAAGCAACCGATGCCGGTTGCCCTGACTCCTGCAGCTTCCGCCTCGAGATAGAGCACCTGTCCTACGAGACCGGCTTCCCAGAATAGGCGTGGATACCACCATGCGCCATCTTGCCGCAAGCGCCCCTCGAATTCGGCAAGCATCCCGAGAGAAAAGGCGCTGTCACCCGCGATAGCCTGGTGGCAACTCACTTGACCTGCGAGTCGCCTCGCATCGCCTTCCAGTAACCAGTAGAGCGGCAGATCGCCGGGACACCCAGGGGCCTCGGTCCATTCCAATTCAGGATTCATCGATTGCTTGATGAAGGGCAGTTTCTTGGGATCACGAGCCAGTACGTACAGGCCGGACGTCAAGCCGTCAACGCGATGGACAAACAAGAGCAAATGAATAGCCGCGTCCCAGCATAAGACATCCCAGGGTATCGGCCGTTCGCATTGGGCACGCTCGGTACGGGGCATCACACGAGTCAACATTCTATAGAACGTGGTGGAGGAAATTGACGTCGTTCCATCGAACGCCACTGCACTGCGCCGTTGGCGGATGATCTGCCCCGCCGTCTGATCTAGGTGAGGCGTAAGGAGTGAGGCGTGAGGTGTCTCGGAGTTTGGGGCTAGGGTCCGATGATGTTGCCACGTAACGTTGGTCTCCTCACTATTCCACTTCCAGCTTGCCGCTGCCGCCTCATCAATGATCTCCCAGAGAACAGGATCCTCCCGGCTCAACCGATTCGCTTGGCCGTGCCATTGGGCAGCCGACACCTCTTTGACGGCAGCCGGATCAAGAAACAGTGGAATTGAAGCCGTCTCTCCTAACGCTTCATCTTGTACGTTCTCTCCTTGATGTCTTCCGCTGAATGCTTCGCCTTTTTCTGTTTGCTTTTGTCGTCTCACCGCTGACGCTGCAGGCTGTATGAGTTCACCTTGCGCACTCACGCCTGACGCCTCACGTTGTATTATTTCTCCTTGCCCTCTCACACCTAACGCCTCACCCCTTGCGTCTTCAGCCGGCCAGATGACCGCGAGACAATCCGGGTGCTCAGCCTCGGCGTTGAGAAAATCCATTTTGCGATCTACCCCCAACAACATCGCCACTGTCCTCTGGTCCATTGCATCCAGAAGAACCATCCTCCACCCAAGTGTTGCGGCGGCAATCCGCGAAGTCCCAATGGCATGACCCACATCGTGATTGCAGTAACGAAAGGCCCGCTCGCCATATTTCCACGCCTCCCGCCAATGAATCGAGGTCAGACCGATCAGAAAAGACTCAGGTGGAAAAGGAGCCAAGAGACGATGGACCTGCGCGGCAGACCACTCAGCCCGCAGTTCCAACCCATGCTCCTTCGGCGCGTAATGGTAGAGCCCGGGTCGCAGGTCAAGCCCATCAATCTGCGGCAGCACGAGATAGCCTTCCGTCGGATGAAGGTTGCCACTCGATGGATTGCTGCGTAACGCCCATTGCATATCCCCTGCTCGCTTCCAGGCTGATAAGGCCAGAGCGAATTCGAGAAAGCGCGAGATCGTGGCCACGGTCACCGGTTGCGATGGAATGTCGCCCGTCTCGTAAATCGTGTCATACGATGGCGACTGTGGCTCGTCGTCCGGCTTTAAAAGAGGAAGCGGGATGAGCGGGGCCCCGTCGAATCGCCGAAAGGGATCCGGTTGATTGGCCCAATCGAGAAATCCCAGCGACCGGGCGTAGCGGTTGAAATGATGCTTGGTTTGGAGGTGATAGCGGATCACGCGGTCGACGGGATCGGTTGAGACAGATTCGGACAACGGCCGGCCCAAAGGCTTCTCATCACTCATGTCCGCAGTCTAACGAGCCGCAGGAAGGAAAGTAAACGAGTGAGTAATCATCTCGCGGTTCGCCTGTAGCTACTCTAACTGGGGCGGGATATACTTCAATCCGTTTGGAGGCATGTCGCAACGTCCGAATTAGGTGGTCCTGTGAAGCGCGAAGACCTTGCACACTGGTATTTACGGCTCAATGGGGTCTTCACTATAACTAACTTTGTTGTTCATCCGACACACAAGGGAAGTCAACTCACAGATGGAGACATAGTCGGGGTTCGTCTTCCTCATCGATCTGAGTTTCAGCAAGGGCCGGGCGCAGACCAGGACCTCTTTGTACACGAGCGCACCCGGCCGTACTTCATTCTGGCTGAGATTAAGCGAGGTCTTAGCGAACTTAACCAAAGCTGGCGGCAACCTCCTCACCAACCGGTATTAGAGATGCTTCAGGATTTGGGCCCATTCCGTAAAATTGACCTTGAGAAAGCAGCCTCTCACCTGGTCACTACCGGTTTCTACGAGACAGATGCCATGTATGCTTCGCTGTTTTTTATCGGAACATCGTTTACTCCTGATCTTCCCTCCCACGCACCTCGGAAAACATGGGACGACCTTATCAGGTTCATACACCGCCGCTTAGCGCGTACCACAATATCAAGACCGACCATGAGCAATGGGACAAATTGGGAAAGGATCTCTGGGAACATTTCGTGAGTACACACAAAGAAGAAGAGCGTTTTCTACACGCAGTTCAAGAAGCCTTCCACCACTTGGATACCAATGGATAACTTGACCTCTATTGGCCGACTGCGGTTTTGGGGGAACGAACTCTGTTACTGATAACAGGCGCCCCAGAAGAAGCATTAGGCGAAACGAATCCATCTGATGTACACTATGGCGTACCCTGGAGGATAACGATGAGCGAGGTCGAACAACTCGAACACAAGGTATCGAACCTGCCTCCCAAGGAATTGGCTCAGTTTCGGGCATGGTTTCTGGAATTCGATACACGGGTGTGGGACGAGAAGATCGACGCTGATCTCAAGACGGGCAAACTTGACTCGTTGATCGCGGAAGCGCGCGCCGAATTCAAGCAGGGTAAAGCTCGGCCTCTGTGAAGCATTACGCATCGTCCCGGTTCTGGGCTGCATACCAGGCATTACCGGAAGATATCCGTTTGCTGGCGGATAAGAACTTTGCCCTCTTGAAATCCAACCCGCGGCATCCCTCTCTTCACGTGAAACGAATCGGGGAACTCTGGTCGGTTAGGGTCGGTAACCACTATCGGGCATTAGGACTTGATGCTCCCGATGGGATCTATTGGATTTGGATCGGATCGCATGCAGACTACGACAGAATCATCGCCTAATACTCTTACGTGTGCCGACTCCATCATCAGTTTGGATCGGCCCGAAGGATTTGACATGAAGAACTTTCGCCGAGCCAGAAGGACAACTACCGTATCGGTAGGAGAATCGGTGCATATCGTCAGGGAATGCAAGCATATAGCCAGATGAACTGGCTGAACTGACAAAAATCCCGCAGGCGACTATTGGGGCGATTAAAAACAAACCGTGTCCGACTAGGAGTTGGTTGACCGCGCCAAGATTCTCGCCACTTCGCTCAAGTGCCATCTTGCAGTGCTGGTCTTTCCGGGATGGGAGATTGGAAAACGTCCGGCAGCCTGATTCCAGTCCGGAAAGGTATCCACCCTTTCCTTTCCCTTGTATGCTACGGACAAGTTCGCCGCTCTTGAAGCGTCGCTCGGCTTGCGGTTAAATCGCTTTCTGCGAGATACGATTCACGACTGACGCTTCACGAAAGGATGCCCCATGAACGTCGATCCAGCATTAGCCGCTCAACAGGCCTTTAGCCGATCCGAAAGTGAACTCGGCTCCGATTGGGACCGGGCCGTCGAGCTAGAAGAAACATTTTCGTCTAATGCCGGCGCGACGGCGAGAGATGCCTATGAACAATTCATCGCGCTTGCCCAGCGATATCCACAGGCCAGCTCGTTCCAGGCCTTCTGCATCTACATCACATGGCAACAGGTGACGGAACAAACGATTGCGCAACACTTCGAAACCGGTGTGGAGCTGTGCAAAACCTATTTGGCTTCAACCGAAGGCAAGGATGGCCGCGATGTCGAGCAGATCACCGAATTGTATGAGTCATTCCGCGCGGGACTTGGACTTGAAGACGAAGACGAGACCCAACAAGAATTTCGTCGCGATACCGTGAAGGGCGGCGACTGATCTACGTGACGTATCTGTGGGGTCGTCGGAGCGTATCGGACCGGATCGTATCTCGTGAAGCGTGAAACGCATCTCGTGCAATAGGCAACCGCTGAGCTCTGATTCATAAGCCGATCGCCAACCGAATCTGACTAGCCGGCTCGCCAATCCCGAATCGAATATCCTTCCTGATGAGCTCTGGATCGCTGTAGGTTCCGAACACCCGATCCCAAAATGTGAACACCACTCCAAAGTTTCGCATATACAGCGCCGGATCATCGCCATGATGGACGTGATGATACCTGGGCGTGACCAAGATCCATTCCAGCCATCGCGATCGCCACGTGACATTCATATGCATCCAGTTATTCGTGACGATCAAGAAGAGGGAGTAGAACATAAAGAACACCGGAGGAACCGGCTTGAGGAGTGGCAGCCAGATTAGGAACGGAAAGCCCGCCATGATGACCTGCGGCAAGCTGGCCCGCACTCCGGCCAGCCAGTACATATAAGTCGGAGAGTGATGCCACTTGTGGATCCGCCACATCCACTTCGTATGCCAGAGACGATGCAGCCAATAGGCACTGCAATCGACCAGTAAGACAAAGAGAAGCAACTTGACCGCAAAAGGCAGCGCCTGAACCCGCCATGGCACATAATTTGGGATTGCGATACGATCAGTAATAGAGATGGCAGCCAGAAAAAAGAGATTGTAGGCCCCTAGGGCGATGAGGTCACCGAGAAAGACGTTTCGATAGTTGAGGGGACGCGCAGGCCGGAGCCATTCGACGAGAAAAAACGAGGCGCCGATACTCCAATATATGAGAAACGATGTGAAAGACTCTTCCATACGAAACTAGCGAAGTGTAGGTGAAGGAATCCTAGCACAGAGCCCCTAACCAGTCAGTCGATTCCAGACAAATATCATGTCCGATCAGGACAAACATCTGGCTCGCATTTATTTCCATCGAGGCAATGCTCTCCAAGCACGAGCATCCTGGGAAGCAGCCGTAGCCGATGACCGCGTCTCTGGAACCCCGCGTGAACTCTCCTCTTCACTCGGCAATCTCGGTAATAGTTGCGCCCTTGCCGGAGATTTCGAGACGGCCGAGCAGTGTTATCGGGAAGTGCTGGCCATCCAACGTACGGAACGCGACCAGCACGCCGTGGCCCACACCCTCGTCAACCTGGGCAACCTGCACGTCGGGGCCGGCAGGCCGGAGAAGGCCCGTCCCTACTATCTCGAGGCGTTGGATTTGCTGACGCCACTGAACGATCATCGGGCGCTTGGCATTTTGCACCATAATCTCGCGCTGGAAGAAGCTCGTCAGAATCATTGGGATCAAGCCGTGAACACGTTCAAGCTGGCGCTGGATCAGCATCGCATCGTCGGAAACGAGGAAGGCCTGGCCATTACTTACAGCCAGCTGGGAAAGACTTTTCTCGACAGTGCCGACCTGCTCGAGGCTGAACGCTGCTTCAACAATGCGTCCGAGCACTTCATCAAACTGGGAAACGAGGCCGGCGAAGCTGCCTGCTTGCGGATGCTCGCCGATATCTATCGACAACGAGAGAATCTCCTCGCGGCGGTTCGCTGCCTGGAGCGGGTCGTATTGGTGGACACCCGGTATCAACTCCCGTCTTTGCGAGAGGACAGCACGCTGCTCGACAGTCTTCTTCGACAAATGCGCCCGGACCACCCATGATCTCCGTTCATCAAGTCAGGATGTTCGTTCGTTCGTTGACCCATTCTTCGACAAGTTTCACATAGATGACTATTCGACTCCATTCAGCAAGAATGCCCGCGAAATACGGTTCATCGCCTGGGTAGCCGATGAGATCACCACAATGGTAAGATCGATCACCCGGTGAAGGGAGCCGATTGATCATGAATAGGGAACCGCCATGAATATTGAGGCGTTTCGTCAGATGGTTGAGAAGAACCCGAAGGGTTTTCTTGGTCGGTACGGCCTCGGAAACAAGATCCTTCAGGAGGGCGGCAACGTTCAAGAAGCCGTGGAACATCTGAAAGTCGCGACGGAGCTTGACCCAACCCACGTTGCCTCACACCTCGCGCTCGGTCGCGCACTCGCCTCGCTCGGGAACAAAGAGCAAGCACGGTCCGTTTTGAAAGCCGGCATCGATGCCGCAGTATCAGGACGATCCAACGGCGGGATGGATCTGGTGCCTGAGATGCGGAATTTGATCGCCACCCTTGGATAAACGTTTTACGGAGAGCTGTCATGAAAATCGAGGAGGCCAGACAAAGAATTGACTCAGCCATAGCCCAGTATGGCCAGCATGCAGCCGTGGCGATTGAACTGGTCGTGAACGAGGTGCGCTCCGATCTCGGACGTGAAGCGGCCAATGAACTGATCGATGAGTTTGACCTCGAGTTACAGTACAATATCGCTCCCCTGGAATCCGACATGTCGAGCAGCTAAGTACAGATATCCCTCAAAAGGTCGATGTCCCGCTTCCCCTACCACCTGTTTCAAATCTCCCACCTCCGATTTTGCGCTTCTATCTTTTTCCTTTTTCCTTTCTTCTCGCCATGCCTCTGATCTGGTGCTCCATCTCCAGCCATGGATTCGGCCATGCGGCTCAGATCGTTCCTGTGCTGAATGAACTGGGAAAGCACGTCCGGGACCTCACGACAATTCTACGCACGACCGTTCCTTCCTCTTTTTTTGAACCACGTCTTCACATCCCATGGCAACGCAGCCATGCCGTGCAGGACATCGGATGCATACAGCAAGGTCCCCTTACCATCGATGTGCCGGGCACCTGGGCCGCACATAGGAGTTTTCACGAGAACTGGCACGCGAAGATACAAGCCGAAGCGGCGTTGATCCGCGCTGCCGCTCCGGTTTTCGTGATCTCCGACATTTCACACCTGGCCATTGCAGCCGGGAGTGAGGCAGGCCTGCCTGCGCTCGGCCTCTGTTCGTTATCATGGGATCTTGTCCTTGCGAACTACATCGGGAACGATCCCGAAACAGAGCAAGGTGTCATGGATCGTATCCGCGAGGCCTATGAGAAAACTGCCGGTTTCATTCGTGTCACCCCTGGCTTGCCTATGAAGGCATTCCGTCACGTCTACGATGTAGGTCCTATCGGAGAACCGGATGAACCACGGTCTGATGCTTTACGAACCGTTCTCGGCGCGTCGGATTCGGACTGTGTGGTGCTCGTCGGATTCGGTGGCATTCAACTGGAGACGCTTCCCTTCGATCAGCTGGATTCGATGGCGCCGTTCCGTTTTATCGTCGGCGGTCCCGTGCCTCCAGGCCTCACACGCGTTGTATCGACCGAAGGCCTCCCCTTTTCCTTCAAGACCGTGCTGGCATCCGTTGAACTCATCATGACCAAGCCTGGGTATGGCACCATTGTCGAGGCGGTCGCTCTGCATAAGCCAGTGGTTTACGTGCGCCGGTACAATTTTGCCGATGAACAGTCCCTGGTGGATTACCTTCACCGTTATGGACGCGGAGCCGAGTTGGCCGCGGATGATTTTCTTGCCGGCCGGTGGAAGACGACCTTGTCGAAAGCCTGGGCTTCGGCGAGTCCAGCATATGCTCCGCCCCCGCTGAGCGGGGCAGCAGAAGCAGCCCGTCTGCTGGCAGAGTATTTTTAATAGGCTTCCTCGACATCGATCGTCCTGTGGTAGTCATCCGAGAATCAGAGGCTCCATCATGCATGTTGCCGGGAACTTGATCCGAGTGCTCGCGAAAGGATTGGAGTTCATCGGGGGGCTCTTCCAGCGGTTTGCCGTGCTGCTGAGTAATCTATTGCCGGCGATGCTTTCACCAGTCGAGCTCACCACCCTCATCAAGCGTCACTATGACGAGAGTTATACCCATACCGCACAACACTTCACGACTGATGTGTATGAGTGGGCACTGGAAGGTTGGGAACAAGAGGCGGTGCACCGTCATGGCATCACGTTCGGCCACATACTCGTGCTAGGGGCGGGGGTTGGACGAGAAGCCGTCGCCCTGGCGCAGCGCGGGCTCAATGTGGTCGGTCTCGACATCAATAGAAGCGCCTTGCAAGTCGCGAGGAGGACTGCCCGAGCATTGCAAGTCCCAGCGCAGTTCGTACAAGCGGATTTTCTACACCTGCCCTTCGCACCAGCGCATTTCCACTACGCGATCATGTCCGGCATCATGTATAGTTCCATCTCTGGACGGGTCCGGCGGCAGGCCTGGCTCGCCCATCTCGCACAACATCTCGTTCCGGAAGGAGTGGCTATCCTCCAGTTCTTGATTGATCGCTCTCCTCCATCCCGCTCGCAGCGCGTCAGTGACACGATGAACCGGGTGCTCGCCACACTGCCTGGAGGCAACCCCGCCTACCAACCTGGCGATAGATGCGCCCAAGGCCATTTTCTCCATGCCTTCCAGCAGGAATCAGAAATCCAGGATGAGTTGAAAGAGGCAGGCGTCCAGATTCGTGAGCTCAACTGGAGACAAGGCTTCGCAGTCCTCAGTTTTCCGTCCGGACCGGCGCGAACCTAGGGCCTGATTTTTGCCAAATAGCACTGGAAGGGCCTCAGGGGATTTGCTATCCTCACGCCGGCCATGCCGCTAGAGACCGTCTACATCAAGAATCCCGAGTTCGTACAGCGCGATGTCGCCGGCGAATGCATCCTGGTTCCCATCAAGCGCCGACTCAGCGACGTGAACAGCATTTATGTTTTGAACGATACCGGCGCTGCCCTGTGGAACCGGATCGACGGCAAACGATCGGTCCAAGCGATTCACGCGGATTTCTTCGAAGAATACGATGTGACCGTGGAACAATTACGTCAAGATTTGGAGACCCTGCTGGCAGACCTTCTTTCGATTCACGCCATTGACGAGGTTTCTGTCACAGATGGTCCGACGAGATAACCTCCGGCACCTGCCCGACCACTTTCCCCTCTCTTGCCAGTGGGAGATCACCTGTCGCTGCAACCTGCGTTGCGTGATGTGCTACACGGACTGTTTCAACCGCGCGGACAAGATTCGTGAAGAGCTGACGACCGACCAGATCCTGCGCATCATGGACGAGCTGGCTGACGCCGGCTGTCTGGAACTCTGCCTCACCGGAGGCGAACCCTTGGCACGACCTGATTTCTTCGACCTCTACGACCATGCCGTCGCGAAGGGGTTTCTTGTTACACTCTTCTCCAACGGGACACTGATCACAGATGCCGTGGCAGACCGACTCGCCGCTCTGCCTCCGCACTGCGTCGAAATCAGCCTGCATGGGTTCACGCAACAAAGCTTCGAAGCTATTACCCAGGGACACCAGTCCTATGCGCGCTGTATGAACGCGATCCGCCTGTTGATCGAGCGCCGGGTGCCGCTCGTCATCAAAACGACCGCCATGACCCTCAATCGCAAGGAAATTCTGGACATCAAACGATATGTCCAAAGCCTCGGCTCGGTCGGCTACAAATTGGGCGAGGACATGCGGCCGGCGCTAGACGGGTCGGACGGTCCCTTCCGATTCAGCCTCACCCCCGAAGAGGTAGGGGCTCTCAACCGACAAGACCCTCAACTGTCGCATGAGACCTGTCAACGGGAAAGCGTGCCGGCTCCGCCCTGTCGAAGCGGCATGCGATCCTTCCATATCGACGCCTACGGCTGTTTGCAGCTCTGCTCGGGGAACCGGATACAGGGCTATGACCTGCGTCACGGATCTTTCAAGGAGGGATTCTACGAGTACCTCCCGACTTTCGGTTGCCCCTGGAAGGGCGAGGCTGCCCCTATGCTCCTGCAGCCAAGCGTGACCTGTGTCTAAGCCAAGGGCGCTTGCCACAATGGAGTACCGGGACTTCAGTCGACGGATCCACGACCGCGCTGCCGTTCACGAGGGTGTCATCAAGGCACAACTGGAATTGACCTACCGCTGCAACCTGCATTGTCGGCATTGTTATACCGATCCCTACAACAGCAACGAGTGGTTTCCTCGTGAGCTGAGTTGTGCAGAAATCTTACGCCTCATCGACGAGATGGCCGAACACGGCATCGTCTGGCTCAATCTCACCGGGGGAGAGATTTTTCAGCACCAGCATTTCTGGGACATCTACGACCATGCCTACCGTCGTGGCTTTCTGCTCCAGCTCTATACGAACGGTACGCTCTTCACGAGAGGCATCATCGAACGGCTCCAGCACGATCCTCCATTCACGATCGACATCTCGTGCCATTCCGTAGACGAGGAGCGTTTCGACTGGTTCACGCAAGTCCCAGGTTCCTTCCGTGCGTTCACGCGAGGACTGGAACTATTGAAAGCCGCTGGTCTGCCATTCACCTTGAAGACCAAAGCCATGAACTGGAATAGAGACGAGATGCCGCAGATCAAGCAATTCGTGGAATCTTTCGGTCAATCGTTTGGATTTACGACCTCGCTCTCTCCTCGGCTCAACGGCGACCTGTCTTCGCTCACCTATCGGTTGGCTCCGGATGAAGTGGTCGCATTGCACCGCGACGATTCTGCCATGGACGACTCCAAAGACGATTGTCATTCCGCTGCCGAGTTGTCCCCTCCGAACACAGAGCGCCTCTTTCGTTGCGGTTGCGCAACGAATACGATTCACATCAACGCCTGGGGCGAACTGGGCACCTGTACACTGCAATATGAGCGGCGCGTGTCGCTTCGAACTCATTCACTACCGGAGGCCATCGGAGTTCTATTCAATGCGATCCAGGCAATGCGATACCAGAGCGAATCTCCCTGCCGGACCTGCGAGATCCATACATTCTGCGACAAGAAACCGTCAGATGCCCGCTGGGAATGCCATGAGGCCGAAGCCCCGATCCCCTACGATTGCGACGTCGCAGTGGCACGCGCCGAAGCTGCATTGCATCAGCCTCTGGTTCACCCGTTGCGCAAAATTATCCAGAAGGCACCCGCACATCATGAGTGAGAAAAAACCGTACGACCCACCGCAACTCTTTCGGGTTGATCTCAATCACGAGCAGGCGATTCTCAGCGCCTGCAGCCTCATGGCCTCTAACCCGATGGCCGGCGGAATGGATATCACCTGCCGAGCCGGGGCCTGCAAGACAGCCGGTGGCGCTGCAGGAGACAGCGGCCAACGACCTTCGTAGCCCGCGTGGAACTCTCGATGTCCGCCTATCGTTGACGAAGAGGTATCGGCTATGAGTGGAAAGAAATCCTACACGACTCCCACACTCTATCGTGTCGATCTCAATCATGAACAAGCGATTCTGAGCGCCTGCAGCTTGATGACGATGAATGGCTTGGTCGGCTTCGGTAATAACACTTGCCGAGCTACCGGGATCATCCCCTGCAAGCAAGGGGACAGCATCGGCGGCATGGGCGACAGCGGCCCGCGCCAGTCATAGCGATTCACACTCCTATGGAAATTCATCTGCAGATTGCCGGGTATCGGATCAGGATGGTGGAACCGGACAACCATCCTTCTGTTGCTTGGCCGATGAGTCCCTTCGAGCGGTTTCTTGCGGAACCATACCACACAGCCGATATCAGCTTGCACGTACGGATCGTCCGTCATCTTCCCGTTTTGGTGAAAGGTCCGATCCGTTTCGACGCCTGTCACGGGCTTTGGACCCTGTTCGAATCAGATGCCGGCTTCGTCTTGGAGTGCCTGGATACTCAAACGCTACGACCTCGAATCCTCGCGACCCTCTCTCCTGACTACTCAACCGTGCAGGTCTTCGTGCTCGAACAGGACGTCGAGGGAGGGACCGGTTGGGTGCCGATGCAGGTCCTCAATCCGATTGTCGAGTTGTGTCTGGTCACCAGAGTGGCTCGGGACGGAGGGATTGTTCTTCACTCAGCCGGCGTGTTGTCTCCAAAAGGCGGGTACATTTTCACGGGTCCGTCCGGTGCGGGGAAGTCTACCATTGCCCAGCTCTTTGCGGAGGGAGGCGCGTCCGTCTTGAGCGACGAGCGCATGATCGTCCGGAGGAGCGGGAGCGGACCGGTCGCCTATGGAACCCCCTGGGTCGGCAGCGGCCAATATGCCAAGAATGAGTCCGGTTCTGTGACCGGTCTGTACTGTATCCGCCATGGCACCCACGTTCACCGGATCGAAACCATGAGCCCTGGTGCGATGATCTCGGCTATTCTCCAACAATGTTTTCTGCCGCATTGGGATCGAGAGGCGATGGACTCCACGTTGGCGTTTCTGAGCGACATGATCCAACGTGTCCCCTGTCGAAGCCTTGCATTCCTCAAGCAGCCGGATATCGTGGACTATCTCGACCACCAGCCTGCAGACTTGTCGCTAGTGTCGCCATGAAACACCTACGAGCCGACAGCTTTTTGGAATCGATCGCGGCCAAGGCCGCACTCTCGCGCCGGCCGGAAGGCGTGACCTTCGAACTCACCTATGGGTGCAACCTGCGCTGCCTCCATTGCTATAACCCGACTCACCGGATGCTTCCTCACGAGTTGACGACTGCGGAAGTCTGTTCGATTCTCGATCAGATCGCCGACCTGGGTGTTCTCAATGTCACGTTCACGGGTGGCGAACCGACTGTACGTCCAGACGTTGTCCACATTTTGCGCCACGCGCGCTCTCAGGGGCTTCTTCTCCAGCTCTTGACCAATGCCACTCGCGTCACCCCGTCATTTGCTATGGCCTTACGGGAAGTCGGCGTCTCGCAGGTGAATGTCTCCATCTATGGTGCGACCGAATCAACGTACGAACGGATGACCGCCGTTCCAGGCTCCTACGTGCTGTTCCTCCAGGGTATCCGATGCCTGGCGGCCTCTCGCCTCCCTGTCACGGTCCGCATGGCCGTCACGACCGTAAATGAGAAAGAGATCGAAGCCTGTCGTACACTCGTCCAAGATCACGGCTTCAAGTTCCAGTACTGTCTCGATATGATGCCCAAGACCGACGGGGACCGAACGCCGCTACAGTACCGGTTGTGCCCCGCCGACAAGCACCGGATTGACCGTGCTTTGCTTCCTGTTCCTGTCGGGAGGGTTGTGGAAGACCACTGTCGTTCTTCTTCGTCGTTTATCGAGTGCGCCTGCGGGAAGAGCCGTTTTGCGGTCACGCCTTATGGCGAGATGAATCTCTGCGTCGCCTTTCCCATTCCCAAATACAACCTGCGCCAAGGGAGCGTGAAAGAAGGATGGACTGTGCTCATGGACACGGTGGATCGCGCGACCCCTACCGAAGACTATGAATGCCCGACTTGTGACGTACGATCCCACTGTCGCCAGGGCCGGAGCGATGCGTGGCTCGAAACCGGCGACATGAGCCTCTGCCTTCCACATTTCAAAGAATTCGCCCGGCTGGAGCAGCAAACCTATGTCCGTCTCGAATCTCGACGACCTCGTTGAAGCGTACGCCCGCGTCAGTTCGCTCAACCACCAGGCACTCAACCGGTTCGTCGAAGTCGGTGTGCACTTTCGACAACAAGGGATCGACTTCCTCGTCCTGAAAGGCGCCGATCTCCTATCCCGTCTCTACGCGGCCAGAGGCGTGCGGCCGATGACCGATGTCGATCTGCTGGTCCACCAGTCGGACCTCACCTCGATCGACCACCTCCTGACCAAGACCGGTTTTACGCGAGAGATCGACGGCAATCCCGCCTATCACTCCCCCGACGGGAGCCTCCTCCTCGATATCACCGTCGACATCTGGTACCTGGATCATGCCGGTCTGATTGGCATTTGGAATCGGGCCATTCGCAGAGTTATCAAAGGGCTGCCGGTCCGGTGCATGCACACGGATGACCTCGTGCTCTATCTCATAGCCTATGCCGTCATTCACCGCGGCGCCTGCACCTCCCTGTTTGCGAAAGACCTCACCTTGGTCGCCCAGCTCGAGCAAATTGATTGGGAATCCGTCGCCAATGAAGCTGTTCGCAGGAACTTGAAAGTTCCTGTCTATCACGGATTCGTTTCGGCGCTCCTCATGCAACCGCACGGTGCGATTCCAGATGACGTGCTGGCTCGACTCAGCCCATCGACTTACGGCGAGCAGTGGCTACTTCATTTTCTTCGTACCGTCGTCACCGGCAAGCCGGTCTACGGTCTTGGGCACGTGCTTCTATTCCTTACGCGACCGACCGGTACCAGGTGCCGGTGGTTGTACCAAGCAATCTTCCCTTCAGCCACCTTTCTCGCGTACCGCTACGGCGAGCTCAGTACGAGTCATCCGCTCCGAATCAGGGTGACCCGCATTCTGTCGCTTGGGGTCCGGACGGCGGTGCTCGCATGGCACCTTATGAGGATGTCTTGGTCATCAACTGGCCGTAGGGCTCTACGATGATTCGTCACACCACCATTCTCTCGCACGGCCAAGAATGGCTGCACGTCGATCATCTCAGCGGACAGGACCTATTTCTTCTCCTCCGTCACACCACCTTGCTGGTGAGGTCTTGGAGTATGTTCCCGACCATCCGCAAGGGCGACCGGATCGAACTCGATCAGGCAAGCCACATACGGGTTGATGACATCGTGGTCTATCGCCAGGCCGGCGCGCTCCTCTGTCATCGCGTCAAAGCACTCGGACCGGATGGATTCATCACTACCGGCAGCGACGACGTGGACCAGGGTACCGATGCCGTCGCTGCACGAGACATTGTCGGTCGCGTCACATCGATACGTCGCGGCTATCGTCGCTTGTCCCCAACCGAAGCTATGCCGCCCACCCCTTTCGAGTCCCTCTATCGGTGCTTCGATCAGGGACAATTGTTCCTATCGAGCCTCCTTCGATCGACCGCCATCGCGATCGTCGACACGCTCAAGGCCCGACGGGTGACCGAACGTCTCATGACCGGCCTGTTCATGAGCTGTCTCCGCTTCCACATCACAGAGCGAATGCCTGTCGAGTCGATTCCCCTGTACGACAAGACGTGCAGATCGATCTGGTCACGGGGTCCAAGGCGGACCCGCACCCTCATTCATCAACTTAATTCGGTAAATCGACTTGTCATCGAGGCATACCTGGGCCCCTACGCCGTGGGTAGCCTGAATCTACTTTCGGGCGACCAACACGTACATCCGTCACTGGGCGGGCTCGGCCTCGAACTCTATTTCGCGGACCTGTTGCAACGAGGGCCGGCATCACGGGCTTGATCGACCGCTCGGACGATCACTGAAGGCCTGCCCTTTCAGCAAGGAACAGGCAAAACCGACTTCGCACAATTGCTGAACTTCCGCTTTCTTCTTCAGTAGTTGAATACACATCCTTTTGGAGAATTCCTCCGTAGAATGCTATAGTGTCTTGTTTAGCCGCGACCAGCCCGAAGATTTCTAGGCCTGCTGATGGACGCTGCTCCAGGACACGCCGCATTGACTATCGATCCTAAGCTCCTGACCCGGGTGGCGAAGGGAGACCATCAGGCGTTCAGCCAGCTCTACGACCAGTCGAGCACGCTCCTCTTTACGTTGGCCTTCCGGATACTCAACGATCGTGAGGAAGCAGCGGAACTGCTTCAAGAGGTGTATTTGGAGGTGTGGCGAAAAGTGGCTCGATACGACGTCGGACGCGGAACCCCGGTCGCGTGGCTGGTTACCTTGACCCGTAGCCGGGCCATCGATCGATTGCGCGCCCGTACATCACGGGGACTGCATCTCGTTGCAGAGTCTCTTGAAAATCCCGCTGTTGCTCAGATTCAAGATCAAGGGCCGAGCCCCTATGACGCGCAGGAAGATACCGAACTGCGTCAGTCCATATCCCAAGCACTCGCAGAGTTACCGGCCGCCCAGCAGCAGGCTCTTGAGATGGCCTACTACCAGGGCTTGTCGCATACGGAGATCGCGGCCAAATTGAATCAACCGTTAGGGACGGTCAAGACCCGCATCAAGCTGGCGATGGCCAAGTTGCGCATGTCGCTTCAATCCACGCTCGCACAACACGGATCATGATGACTCACGAGGAACTCGAGGAAGCCGTCCCTCTATACGCAATGGGCGCGCTCGACCGCCCAGAGCGGCAAGCGCTCGAAGCCCACCTCCTGTCCGGTTGCGCAACGTGCCATGCTGCGCTGAAAGATTACCAGGGAGTGGCTGCGCTCATTCCGTTCGGGCTGATCCCCGCGGTTCCTCCCAGCACTCTCAAGGCGAAGGTGATGGCGTCAAAAACATCCGGGGCGGTCGTGTCGTCCGACGAGAAGCAGGCTGCCCGGTCGAGCCTGGAACCGGGCGACTGGATGAATCATCTATTCCCCCCGATCAGCCCCGTACGTTCATGGACGTTCCAACTGGCGCTTGGTTTTGCTTCCGTGCTATTGCTCGCCGGCATTGGATTCGTTGCATGGAACGCATATAGTCGAAACGCGCGGGGAGCTGAACAGATCGATCAACTCCAGGCCGCCCTGCAACGGGAAGCCTCGAAAGTGATCGCGTTACAGAAAGATACTGCAGAACGAGAGAAGGTGTTGCGGCAAGCGCGCGAAGAATTGGATTTGCAGCGCAACGATCTCGCCGAACTTCGAGAGACACTCGTTCAGCGTGAGGCCGAATTGGACGACGCTCGAACGCTTTTGTCTCAGTCTGACGCCTCCATGCAGCGCCTCGTTCGCCAGCAAGAAGAATTCTCCGCGCTCCTGAAGAGCCCCCATGCGAAGGTCGTGGCCCTCTCCGGTTCCGAATTGGCCAAAGAGTCCGGCGCTTTTCTCCTGTTCGATCCCGTCACCAAGAAAGCCTGGCTCTATGCCTTTAACCTGCCGGCGTTGCCGTCAGGCAAGGTCTACCAGTTGTGGGCGATCGACGAGAAGCCGGTCAGCGCCGGTGTCTTTAATCCAGACCCAGGGCAAAAAGGACGCTTGATGATAAGAAATCTTCCGGACTTCTCTAAAATGAAAACGTTCGCCATCAGTGTCGAACCGACCGGGGGAAGGCCGCAACCGACAGGAGCGATTTACCTGATCGGCCAAACCTGATCCCTGTCGCGCCAATCCGCATGATTCTTGATGTTGGTGACGCAACTGCTTGGAAAGGCATGCCTTCGGTGGGAGTAGAAGCATGAATGACCCTGCGGACCAGCGCTTCATGAGAGAGGCTCTCGCGCTCGCCGGCAGAGCGGCGGCAGCCGGTGAAGTGCCCGTGGCGGCACTGATCGTGGAGCGTGACGAGATCGTGGCGCAGGCATATAACCGGCGGGAGATGTGGCAGGATCCGACGGCTCATGCCGAAATGATCGCCATTCGCGAGGCCGCTACTCGTCGAGGAACGTGGCGCCTGACGGGATTGACGCTGTACGTGACGTTGGAACCCTGCACGATGTGTATCGGAGCGATCATTCAGTCACGACTGTTGCGAGTCGTCTTTGGGGCGTGGGACCCGAAAGCCGGAGCCTGTGGCTCGCTGTTGAACGTTCCCCCCACCCCGCGTTTGAATCACTCCGTTCAGGTGACGGGTGGCGTGGAGGAGCAAGAAAGCCAAGCCCTGCTCCAGAGTTTTTTTCGCACGTTACGAACGGAAGCTGACGTCGATGCCCAGCTCTAATCTACGAAGTCCTCACGCAGCGGGGCCAACACCATCTCCCAGGACTCTCCTGCTGCCGCCACGGCAGCCGCAATTCCGGCCGACACGTGAAAGGGCTGAATCTTCCAGCGGAGATCATGCATCGGCATGGGTTCGGTGAGGAGACTCGCGGTCCTTCCCGTCCTATCTAATAGGACCTCGATTTGAGCCAACCCCGAGGAGAGGCCGACGCCGCGGGCTTTCAGATAGGCCTCCTTACAGGTCCAGTACTGGAAAAATCGTTCCCCCTGTCCGTTCTCCTGGTACCCCACGATGTCCTCGTATTCACGTGTGGAAAAGAACCGCCGCGCCAACTGAAGATGATCGACGTCGGATCGCATCACTTCCACATCCACCCCAACGTCTCGTCCGAGGCTGACAGCGCAGACCAGGCAATCCGCGGAATGCGAGATGCTAAAGCGGACATCGGCCGATTTGTCGTCATTGCCCTGCACGGCGGGCTTGCCATGTTCGCTGTAGTGAAAAATGATGCGCGCCGGATCCAGCCCGAGATATCGCGATAGCAGCCTTCGCACGAGTCCATGCGCCAGCACAAATCGCTGCTCATCGCGCTCGAATGTAAAGCGTGCCGCACGCGCACGTTCTTCAGGAGAGAGGAGTGATCGGAAAGAGGAGAGATGGCATGCAAAACACGAGAGGTCTACCATCCAGACCCGCACCTCGTTCTGGGACAAACTGCATGTGGTTGGGAAGGAACCGGTCACAAGCCGGCCATGGCGGAACGGGCGGTATGCATGCTCCACCCGCTCATCAAGATTCAGGGAGAGACTGACCAATGGAATCCGACGTCGCCCCACCGGCGTGGACGAACGATTCCGTACACTCGACGAGTTTGCCCTCTTCAAGCTTGAGTACGCGATCTCCGAGATGGAAGTACCGGTCATCATGCGTCACGACGATGACCCCTTTCCCTCGCCGGCGGAGGTCCTGCAGCAGATGCCCGTAAAAGATCTGCTTATATTGCGGGTCCTGATCCGCAGCCCATTCATCAAACACGCAAAACGGCCGATCTTCGAGAAGAGCCGTCACCAGCGCCAACCGCTTCCTTTGACCTTGCGAGAGATCCACGGTCGAGAACGCATTATCCTCGATCCTGACCTTGTGGTCCATCTGCAAGGTCCGCAAACATTCATGGGCGGAGCGCTGCGCGACGGACGGGTCGATTCCCAACAGCTTCCTGAAGAGAAAGAAGTCGGAAAAAATCACCGAAAAATGCTGGCGAAACCATTCCTGATTATCCGCTGACACAGGTTCGCCATTCAACCGGATGACTCCCGTTTGGGGAGGATACAATCCTGCCAGCATCTTGACGAAGGTCGATTTGCCGCTTCCATTTCCTCCAATGACAAAGATGACCTCGCCGGTCTCAAACGTCGCCTCGATAGGGCCCAAGACAAAGTGCCGATCACTGCCGCTTCCGCTCCCATACTGGAATATCGCCCCTCGTATGTCGATACGTTGCTGTCCGCCCCCGACCATAGGAAGGGTCCGGGTTGTGCGTTCCTTTTCCTGAACGCCATCCAACTCCAAACCTAACTCATCCAGTTTGGCGAGCGCGACGTGGCCTCGACTGAGCGTCGGAATCATCCCAATCACGCCCCACATCGGAGCCACCATGTAGAGCATGGCAAAGACGTACCCACGGAGCGACTCTCCCGATAGGGTGAAGAGGCCCGGGAAGACCAACAGGGTGACTCCGATCAACCCATAGAACAAACCTTGCGTCCAAGCTTCTGCGGACAAGTACTGTTTCGTCGCCGCGAAGTTGTGATCGCGGAGCCGGTGAGCCGTGCGCTCCAGTTCGGACGAGAGAAACTCCTCGCGGCGGGATCGATTCAGCATCAATTCCTTGATGCCCTCCGTCAGACCCCGGAAATGCCCGAACAGCGCAGCCCGACTTTCGCGCACCGCCTGGTTCGAGAGGAGGAACCGCCGGTAGAGTTCCCGGTACCCGACGAATCCGATCGTCGCCAGCACTGTGACACCCAAAAAGGCAGGCCACGACAACCACGCGAGGTACAGAGAACATCCCACGAGGGTCGCCACGTTGATGGCCAGAGCCGGAATACACTGGAGTGACCAGGCTAGGGCCCCCGTATCATCCGTCAATGTCGCCAGGAGCTGTGGCGCTCCGTGCCGCTCGAGCGCCCGGAGTGGGGCGCGAAGCACCTTCCGGCAGAGACGGATTCCGATATCCAGAATGGTCTCCTGCGCAAATTTTACGAGCAGCAGTTGTGATATCCAGTTTGCCAAGACCTTCAGGACAACCAACCCTATGAAGGCCGCCGCCAAACCGCGCGGTATCGCATCCGAATGGCTCAAGAGACGGTTGATGATCGCGAGAAGTCCAACGCTGGAAAGGCCTGCGATCAGGCCCGTCAGGATCATGAGGGCGATCATCGGTCTGGCGCCGTCAAACAGAAATCTGACGAATCGGGAGACGTTCATGGCGAGCTACTCCGGCGCACGGCACTTAACAGACTGCGGAAAAACCATTATGGAATGCGAAAACGACGCCTGGTGAAAGGTGCGTTTCGGCGCACCTGGGTTGGGCGGGTGTCATTAGTGACTTTTTCAGTATCCTGTTAGGCTGCTCGGGAAGATTGTCCATCTCTTGAGGGAACCGAATCGCTTCGGGTGGGATGGGAATCGCAGCTCCAGAATTCCTGAAGATGCCGCGCCAACCGTTCGACGTGAGGCACGACGAACAAGCGTCCCGAATCCTCGGCCGGCAGATACACCGTCTGCGCTCCGCCGAGGGCTGATTCACTGAATACCACCCGCGTGTCGTCCCTGGCATCCGCCAAGCGCCGATTCGACGCGATAACATTGAGCACGCAGCCCCGATACGGCTTCAGGTCATACCGTGCAGCGGCATGAAACATGGCATAGGTAACTTGGTCCTGATGCGCCAGATCGCTATGTAGTTCGAGCCCGTGCACACCGTACACGGCACCCCAGATCGTACTCATCTTCTCTCGCCAAAACACGGGCCAGTGGCTGGCGGGAGATTCTTTCATGAGGCGGATGTACGCGGTCAGTTTCTTCATAAGAAAAATCACCGGCCATATCACATACGGCGGACGACGCCAGTGGGTATGATAGGAGCTGGGATGCCATGATTCCATGATGGCAAGTCGCACCGATTCTCCCTGAGCCGTCAGTTGCTGCGCGATTTCATAGGCCACCAATCCACCGGTGCAGGTCCCGCCCAGGAGGTACGGTCCTTGCGGCTGTACCGAACGAATTTCCTCGACATAGTGGCGCGCCATGTCTTCGACTCTCGTATATGGCTTGGCTTTCCCATCCAATCCCTGTGCCTGTAGACCATAGAAGGGTTGATCCTCGCCGAGAAGCCTGGCAAGACGTGCAAATACCAACACATTGCCGCCGACACCAGGCACGACGAAGAACGGTCTCCTAGTTCCCTGTGCGTGAATAGCCACCAGTGACTTCCAGCGCACCGAACATCCCTCGTCCCGAAGCACGTCGGCCAGCCCGTCGATAGTGGGCGCTTGGAACAAGAGTGCCATCGGTAGCCGTTTGCCGAAGATCTGTTCGATCGCGCTGAACATTCTGAGCGCAAGCAGCGAGTATCCACCCAGATCAAAGAAGTTATCCCGTATGCCGATCGGGGCTATTCCGAGCACCTGTTCCCAAATGGCCACCAATTGGAGTTCCACCCGATCGCGTGGACCATGAAGTTCCGCCGACGTCTGCACCGGTGTTTCGGGTGGAAGCGGTAATGCATGGCGATTGACCTTGCCGTTGGCGGTCAGTGGGAATGCATCAAGAGTGACGATCGCAGCAGGAATCATATAATCGGGTAATTGTTCGCGTAGAAATCCTTTCAGATCCCGCACATCAGAGATGCCGGAAGAATTGAGTGTCACATATGCAACAAGTCGTATATCGCCGGGGACATCTTCCCGCACAATCGCGACGCACTGAACAATGGTCGGATAGGTACCGATCACCGCTTCGATTTCGCCCAACTCGATGCGAAACCCTCGCAATTTCACCTGATGGTCCATCCGCCCGACGAACTCGAGACGACCATCCATGCGCCACTTGACCAGATCGCCGGTCTTATACACCCGCTCCTGGGGAATGAACGGGTTCGCTGAAAACTTCTCCGTGCTCAATTGGGACAGTCCCCGATATCCGCGGGCCAGTCCGGCCCCACCGATATACAGTTCACCGGGAACTCCCACGGGGACAGGTTCGCGATTGGCATCCAACACGTACACCTGCGTGTTGGAGATAGGACGGCCTAGGGAAACGGCATCATCCGACGGCTGCACACGGTCGAGGGTCGACCAGATCGTGGTTTCCGTCGGACCGTACATGTTCCAGACGGAGTTTGACCGATCGGTCAGCTGCCGGGCCAGATCACGCGGAAGGGCCTCGCCCCCGCACAAGACTTTCACATCTCGCCTCCCGCGCCATCCGCTCTGCACCACCATGCGCCATGTCGCCGGTGTGGCCTGCACGATCGTGGCATACCCTTCATCCAATTGCTTCGCCAGCCACGCTCCATCGACGGCTTGGAAGCGATTCGCCAAACGAATGCTGCCTCCCACCAGCAATGGCAGATAGAGCTCGAGACCCGCGATGTCGAAAGAGAGCGGGGTCACCGACAGCATCATGTCATCCGCGCCCATACCGGGCTCTTTGCGCATGGAGTGCAGAAAATTCGTCAGGCTGCCATGTTCAATCTCAACCCCCTTGGGCTGTCCGGTTGAGCCGGACGTAAACAGAATATAGGCGAGATTGCACGGGCCGGCGCTCGGCGGGATGTCAGCCGTACTCTGAGCGTCTATCGCATTCGCTTCTTGATCGAGGAGCACCACCGGAATCTGATGTCGTGGGATGGCTGGATTCAACAGATTCGTAGTGACGAGCAGCGCGGCTTGCCCCGTCTCGAGCATGACCGCCACTCGTTTTGCCGGCAACCCGGGCACCACCGGAAGATAGGCTCCTCCTGCCTTTAGAATACCGAGCAAAGAGACCAGAAGATCCACCGAGCGTTCCAATTGCACGGCCACGACGACTTCCGGAGCGACACCCTTACCGTGAAGATAGTGAGCCAGTTGATTCGCGCGATGATTCAATTCCGCATAGGTCAGCTGCTCCTCATCGCACGTGACGGCGACATGAAGCGGGTATCGACGGGCCTGCTCTTCAAACAGTTGAACGAAGGGCTGGGTGTCATAGACGGCTCGTGTCGCATTCCATTCCACGGTGACCTGCGCCCTCTCGCTTGCAGTCAAGAGCGGCAATCGGGAAACGGGACAGGTGGGCATTTCCACCATCGCTTCGAGCAGCGTCCGGTAATGTCGCAGCCATCGTTCGATGGAGGTCCGCTGAAATAGGTCCGTATTGAACTCCAAATAGGCTTTCTGCGATGCCATGGGGTCGATCGACAGGGCAAGATCAAATTGTGCGGCGCCCCGGCTGATCTCATACGGCGACCACGACAGATACTTGAAATCCGTTCTGGCGAACGGGGTGTTCGCAAAATTAAACAATACCTGCACAAGGGGTAAGCCGCCGTGGCTGCGGTCTGGATGCAGTTCTTCCACAAGCTTCTCGAACGGCAAGTCTTGATGTGCGTACGCGTCCAACGTGACCTGACGAACCTTCGTCAAGAGGCGAAGACAATCCATATCTCCGGCCACGTTCGTCCGAAGCACCAGCGTATTCACAAATGTCCCGATCATCCCTTCGATCGGCAGCCAGTTCCGATTGGCGATGGGAGTTCCGACGACAAGATCCTGCTGGCCCGACAGGCGGTGCAGCAGCGCAAAAAACCCGGTGAGAAACACCATGTACAGCGTGGCGCCCTCGCGTACGCCCACCTGCTTGAGCTTGTTCACCAGTGCCCACGGGAGATCAATCGATACGTGATCGCCATGAAAGGAATGGGCGGCGGAACGAGGACGATCGGACGGCAGGCTCAGCGTCGAAAGATCGGTCAGACGGTCCTTCCAGTAAGACAATTGCTTGTCCAGAATGGATCCGCGCAACCACGTCCGCTGCCATTGCACGAAGTCTGCGTATTGAAACTCGAGTTCCGGACGCGCAGGACGAATGTTCCCGTCACAGTGCGCATTATAATTCTCGACCAATTCCCTGGCGATGATCCCATACGACCACTGATCCGAGATAATGTGATGCGTGGTCAACAGAATGATATGCTCCTCGTCCTCGAGTTGGATGAGCAGGATTCGCAGAAGTGGTCCGTGCTTCAGATCGAACGGACGTCTCGCCTCCGTGGTCGCTATCTGCAGCGCCATCTCTTCACGCCGCTCTCTCACGATGCCGCGCAAATCCTCGTCGGTCCATATCGGGTCCAGCACGGCATGGATGTGTTGTACCGGACGCCCGTCGGCTTCGCCGAACGTGGTGCGCAGCGACTCATGCCGGTGCACGAGTTCGGCGATCCCGCAGCGCAACGCGGCTTTATCGAGCGGGCCATGGAGCCGCACGCTCGCGGGGATGTTATAGGCCGAACTGTCCGGCGCCAGTTGATGCAAGAACCACATCCGCTCTTGAGCAAATGAGAGCGGAACGGGGTTCCCGCGAGGAATGCGCGCCATCGGCGGCGTCTCGTCGAGTGGGTCCGCGTCTCGCGCAATCTGATGGATGAGCTGCGCAAGGCTCGCGATGGTCGGCGATTCAAATACGAGACGCAAGGGAACCGCTGCTTTCACGAGCGACTGCACTCGCGACACCAGCTGCGTCGCCAGGAGAGAGTTCCCCCCCAATTCAAAAAAGTTGTCATGAACTCCCACATCCCTCACATGAAGGATCTCGCCCCACATGTGCGCCAGCATGTCTTCAGTAGCATCGCGAGGAGCCACGTAGGCAGAGGTCACGTCCAACTTGCTGGCCCGGCTATCGAGTGCGACATGCAGGGCGCGCCGGTCCAGCTTTCCGTGAGGAGTTTTCGGCAGCGCTTCGAGTTCGACGAATGCCGAGGGAATCATATACCCGGGCATGGTCTCTTTGAGGTCGAGTTTGAGCCGGCTGATGCTGAGGTCGCTGCCGGCCCGGGGAACAATGAACGCGACCAATCGCTTGTCGCCGGGCAGGTCTTCCCGCACAGCCACGGCGACCTGGAGAATATCCGGATGGGAGGCGAGGATGGATTCCAGCTCCTCCAATTCAATCCGGTAGCCGCGAATTTTCACCTGACGGTCGGCTCGTCCACGATACTCGAGGGTGCCGTCAACGCACCATCTGGCGAGGTCACCTGTCCGGTACAGGCGAGGCTGCGACGCGATCCACGAAGGGCTCTCGACGAACCGATCAGCCGTCAATTCCGGCTTCACGTATCCGCGTGCAAGACCGACACCGCCGACATACAGTTCACCGGTTACCCCGACCGGCACCGGCCGAAGATTCGAATCCAGAACGTACACCTGGATCTGTGCGAGCGGACGGCCGATCGAAACCTCCTGTGACGACCCAATCGCCGCCGAGGAAGGAGTGAGATCTCCGAGGGTCGCGGCAATGGTCACTTCCGTCGGTCCATACGTATTCACCAGTCGCACGGCACGAGGAACCAGGGCGAACCATCGAGCCAGGACATGGGGCAGCGCCCGCTCTCCACCGATAATGACCACGCGGATAGAAGGCGGGAGCGTGAGCGTATCGATCTCCATCCGCGCCACCAGTTCATGCCACAAGGCCGTCGGCAGGTCCAGAACAGTGATCCGCCATTCATGACACGTGTCCAGAAATCGCTCCATCGAGTCCAGCATGCGCGAATTGCGCAGGATCAGGGTGCCTCCAGCCGCGAGACAAGGAAAGATCTCCTCCGCTGCGGTGTCGAACCCAATGGAGGCGAACTGCAGCACCCGATCTCCCGGACAGAGCCCGATATGTTTCGAGAAGGCTTCCACATAGTTCACGAGGGAGCGCTCCTCGATCATGACCCCTTTGGGCTGCCCCGTCGACCCGGAGGTGTAGATGACGTAGGCCAGGTTGCCATCAGTCCCGATATGCGGCGGCGGGGTCTCGGACAATCTCGCGATGGCTTCGCATTCTGAATCGAGACAGACCGTGTGCGGATGCGCGGAAGGAAGACGCGTGAGCAACTCCGTCCGAGTGAGCAGGACACGGATCCGGGCATCCTCCAAGATCAGTTCGAGCCGTTTTACCGGATAGTCCGGGTCCAGCGGGAGATAGGCCCCTTCCGCCTTCCCCACCGCGAGGAGCGCTACGATCAGGTCGATGGAGCGTTCGAGACAGAGCCCGACTACGACGTCCGGTCCCACTCCGCGGGCACGAAGATAATGCGCCAATTGATTGGCCCGTGCATTCAGCTCTCGATAGGTCGCATGGTTTCCTTCATGCATCACCGCGATTGCATCCGGCGCCTTTCGTACCTGGTCCTCGAACCGCTGCTGGATACTCCGGCCTCCCACCTGATGCGCAGGATGACCATTGAACTCGTTCAGCACGCGCTCACGTTCACCATCGGTCATGAGAGACAGTTCGGAAACGGGCCGGTCGGCATGTTCGATCATCTCTCCCAAGATTTGCAGAAAGTGCCCCTGCATGCGCCCGATGGATTCGGACGTGAATAACCCGGCGTGATATTCGAAGCATCCACTGATTCCCTCGCCCGACTCCGTCATCTCGAGGCTGAGCGCGAACTGCCCTCCCTGTTGCGGAATCACAAACAGATCCCAATCAGTGCGGTTGATCGGCGACGGTCGCCCACCCTGTCCGTTCATCATGTCCGCATCGAGTTGGTGCAGCATGTGAAAGCGCTGCAGGGCAAACAGCATGGTGACCGGCGATGCCCGCCTGGGGTCGCGTCCGTTTCGCAATTGGGTCGCGAGGAGCGAGAAGGGGTACTCCTGATGATCCAGCGCGTCAAGCACGGTGCGGCGTGTGCGATCCAGCACGGTCCGGACCGTCATCGCGCCTGTGACCTGTTCGCGCAGGGCGACCACGTTGACAAAATTTCCCACCGTCCCGGCAAACTGCCCGCGGGTCCTTCCGAACGTCGGTGATCCGATTACCACATCCTCCAGTCCCGTATACCGGAACAACAGAATCTCAAGCGCGCTCAGCAACAACACGTACAGCGTGACACCCTGGGCTCTCCCAAGTTCCTCCAATCGCCGTCTCAAATCAGGATCGACCGCGAATGACTGCCATTGGTAGTCAGGAAGAACTGTGGGCGCGCCAGGACGGTCATACAAGAGATCGTATTGGGGCAACTCGCCGGCCAATTTTTCCTGCCAGTACATGGCTAATTCTTGCCCGCGTGCACCGGCCAACGCCTCGCGCTGCCAGGCCACAAATTGGCCATACCCGGCGCTCGACGATGCCGCAGGCAGCATGACGCCGGATTGCATCGCGTCATAGATGTGCTTGAGTTCGTCGACCAAGAGGGTCATCGACCACCCATCAACTGCAATGTGATGCGACACCAGCAGCACGAAAGAGTGCTCGTGATGACGAAAGAGATGAACGCGCCACATCGGGCCATGGCGGAGATCGAAAGGCTGTTCCGCGACCTCCATGGCCTTCTGCCGAACGCGGTCCCACGCCCACTGTGATAGGTGGGTGATATCCCAACCCGGCGGCAGCGAATGATGAACCAGTTGCCAAGGCTCATTGGTCCCCATTTCATATGTCGTCCTCAGCATGGGATGCCGGTGTCCCAGTTCTTCTACCGCCGCCCGAAGCACCTTTTCGTCAAGATTCGATGGAACACCGATGAGCACAGACACATTCGGGGCGGCGCTCTCAGGCTCCAATTGATGAAACAACCAGAGCGCAAGTTGGTTATGAGAGAGGGCGTGAAGCTTGGAATCCTGTCCGATTGCGTGAGATACATCCGATGGTGGGTCATCGACGCTCGTTCCACGACTGAGGATCAGATCAGCCACATCTGCGACCGTTTCGTCGCCGAGGAACACCGTAAGAGATACGGTGATGCCGAAGGCCGACTCCACATGATGGATCAATTCGACCGCTTTGAGAGAATCGATGCCCAGGCGACTGAGCGGCTGGCCCTTCAGTCGACCGGTTTCACAGCCCAACAGTCCACTCATCATCTGTTCGAGATAGGCTTCCAAGAAGGACTTTCGTTTCGATTCCGGGAGCGCGCGAAATTCCTCCGTCACCGCCGTTACCGGAGCCGTATCCGATGATGCACTCGTCAGCGTGTCTTGCATCACAACGGTCAGTTCATGTGTGTGGAACGCCTGACGGCATGCCTGCCGCTGAATCTTGCCGCTCGAGGTTTTCGGGATCGTGCCTGCCTTGATGAGGAGGATGCTGTCGGCCAATACGTCGTGATGCTCCGCCACGGCCTGTCGAATCTGTCCGACAAGCTCCCGCAGGTCCAAAGGGTCCTTGAGACGTTCGATCTCCTGCACGACGATCAAGCGCTCTTCGCCCCCTGCTCCGACCACCGAGAAGGCAGCGCCGCTGCCGGCCCGCAAGACCGGATGGCACTGTTGGACGGTCCACTCGATATCCTGGGGGTAGTGATTTCTTCCTCTGATAATGATGAGGTCTTTCAGGCGACCAGTGACATACAGCTCACCATCTTTGATAAATCCCAAATCGCCGGTCCGTAAGAACGGTCCCTCCTGTGTGTCCGCAATGACCGCGTGAAATGTCTGTTCCGTTTCCTTAGGGTTATTCCAATAGCCTTGGGTGACGCTGCGCCCGGCGAGCCAGATCTCCCCGACTGCATCCGAGGGACATCGCCTATGGCTGAGAGGATCGACGATCACCACGGTCGTATCGCCGACGGGGCGGCCGCAACTGACCACAGTACGCCGACCGGAAGACGCCGTCGTCGCAATCCGCACCAGTCCTTCTTCAAGAAAGGAGGCATCGAGCTCCTGATCCTTCGGCCGTTCACCGCCCGGCTTGAGCGTGATCAGCAAGGTGTATTCCGCCATCCCGTACGCAGGATAAAATGCCTCCGCCCGGAAGCGGGAGGGAGCGAAGGCGTCGATAAAGCGATGCATCGTCTCACTGACGATCGGTTCTGCGCCACAACTCGCGACGTGCCATCCCGACAGGTCAAGAGCCGCACGCTCTTTAGGATTCGTCATCGCCACGCAGTGACGAAATGCGAAATTCGGCCCCCCGCTATGGGTGACGCGGTAGCGCTGAATGGCTTGCAGCCAGCGAAGCGGGCGCTTGAGAAACGTCACCGCGGACATCAGATAGGCAGGACGTCCGATCCACACGGGATGGAGGATTCCCTTGACGAGACCATAATCGTGGTAATGCGGCATCCACGAGAGAGTGACCGCATCATCACGATACTGTCCCGCCGTGGTAATGCACCAGCAGTGATGCGTCAGATTGCCATGACTGACCATCGCTCCTTTTGGAGAGGAGGTTGAGCCGGATGTGTATTGAAGATAGGCAAGGTCATCCGCACGCGTGGGAGGGCCGGTCCAGCTTTCTTCTCCTTCACAACCGAGGGTGTCACTGAGAATCCATGAATCCGGTTTGCCTAACAATCCATCCGGCAGTGATTCCTTGCACAGGGTCATTGTTTCCTGCACAGTCAGCACACCGGCAGCCTGAGCGTCCTGAGCAATAGCGGTTAAGCGCCGGCCGCTCTGCTTGACTCGGAATGCATCCGGCGGAGGCACGGGAATCGCGACCATGCCTGCATAGAGACACCCCCAGAAAGCCTCGACGAATTCCAGACCGGGAGGGTGCATCAACAGCAGCCGATCGCCCGTCTGAAACCGTTGCCGCAAGAACCAGGCGATCGCACGAGCCCTCCGATCGAGCTCGGCGTAGCTGAGGGTCCCGTCGACCGTGAGGCCGTCTTTCAAGAAGACGTAAGCCGGGAGATCGGGCTGCTCGTGAGCCCGCTTATGCAGGAGTTCGATCAAGGTACTGTCAGACGGGGGTGAGTGAACCGAATGGCCTATCACAATGAACTCAGAACGGTAAACACATCTTGCGGGATCGACCTCCGCAAAGATAGCTGCCCATTGCTGCCAAGTGCGGTACGAGCATTCGCGTACGTCTTATACGAGAAAATCAGATCTTGGGAATGTGGACGGTCTGGCCTAGTGGTCTTCCTTTCATGTGAGTCTAAGGCACGGTTCCATCATCACAAAACGGATTCGCGTTTTTGTCCAACTCCGTCCTGCGCAGACTTCCCTCGGCTTGAGTCCGCCGGCCTGCTCGGTGAGATTTTCGTTTGAAAATTTTCCGTCCTCACGTTAAGCTGCCCCGCTGCAGGCGAGAAGGCCAAGGGGGAGAGGTGCGAGAGTGGCCGATTCGGACGGTCTCGAAAACTTGAGGGTAGCCCGCCATTTCCTCCGTTCCTACAATATGTTGTGGTATCCCTTGTAAGCATCCCTTGCCCTTCTTGCCAATCTGCCGCAACTTCCGCAACCCGGGCGCAACACGAATGAGGGCTCGGTGTAGGGGGATGATTCGACCTCGGGCCGATAATTAGTTGCGGCGGCGGGGTGGTCAGAAAAAACTAAACTGCTATCTCACGGGCCGATTGAACCGGCGATTGGGATCGAACCGCCGCCGACCTACGGTCTACGCGATCGAGCAAAGCTATCCGACTGTCTAAGACTTGTACCGTGACGGGCCGGATAAACGGATCGTTAATGGAGGGCGGACTGTCGGAGTGAAGAGATCACACGGCCTAGTGTCAACCGACGCCGCGCTTACGCCTGCCCGTGAAACTGCTATTTCCCTGAGATAGCATTCTATTGGGCATGGCACGCACGCCGCAGAGCCTTGGACTGCCGAAACTATGAAAAAGCGCAGTGCTATGCAGCTTCTTTTAATGAACTGAGCGACAACCGTCTGGAGTCTGTTTCATGGAACGCTTATAGATTCCCCCGCCTTTACAGGCGGGGGAATCTATCCGATCTCATGCGAACCTCTACAATCCCCGACCCTAGAATAAACTGCCTGAGAGCTAGTGAATTCAATCGTCGTCAGCATTTATACTGAGACGTGATTTTCGCGGCAGCAGATATCATATGGTCAAACCAATCCGCTCGCACCCGGGCAAGGAATCCAACATCATTTTCCATGAGGAATATCGTCCTACGCAATTTCACCCAGGAATTGAAGAAGCAAACAATCAGGGGCCAGGTGTGTCACTCTGATACAAACACAGCGCTTTGCACGTCGTATCCTCAATCTAGGTTTTTTAATTTTTAAGTCCGTCCTACCCTAGCTATTGCTACAGTATGCGAGTACCCTGAGCCTTGCGCGTCTTCTAGCCAGGCATCGTGTGATTCACTAACCGAGCGAGGCCTATGCATGGATCGCCCGCCTCCTACCCATCTCCCCTCAGCTCTGCAAGCCGAACAGCTTCAGGTCTTGTACCGCAACATGCCCACGGGCGTGCTCGCGAGTGCCGCCAATGCTGCCATTCTCACCGCAGTGGAATGGCCGGTTGTTCCTCATTCGTCCCTTCTCCTCTGGATGATTTTCATATGGATGCTGGCGGGAATACGCGCGCTGCTCATCTACAACTATCACCGCGGGATCCCGTCGTCCTGGCACGCTGCCGATTGGCACCGCTGGATGCTAGTGAGCACGTCGCTGTCTGGCATCGGATGGGGCAGCAGCGTGTATTTTTTCATGTCCGAAATTCCGCTCCCCTATGAGTTAGTACAGATATTCGTGCTGGTAGGCATGACGGCTGGAGCCGTCTCCGTCCTCTCGGTCTCCTTCCATCTTTTCATTTGTTACACCTTGCCCGTAATCATCCCCCTGCTTACCCACTTCTTCCTGAGTGGCCACGAGTTCCACCTACTCATGGGGATCATGGGCACGCTGTTTTTCTTCGCCACGGTGCACTCGGCCTGGAACTTCAATCGGGTATTTCTTTCCTCCATTAGCCTTCGTCTGGAAAAGCTCTCACTGGTCGAGTCACTGACCGCACGTACGGAGGAAATCACTAAGGAGATGCATGACCGGCGAGTCATCGAAGAGCAATTGCGAGCCGCACAGAGTGAACTGGAGCAACGCATCGCCGAACGTACAGCAGAGCTGGCGCGGGCCAACGAGAGCTTGCAGGAAGAGGTCGAGGAACACCGTCGGACTGAAACTGCGCTCCTCTCCAGCCAACAGCGGTTTAACTATCTTACCGATAACCTCAACCAGGGCGTATGGTTCGCTCGGGCGCAGCCACCGCAAGTCCTCTATGTCAATCCTGCCCTCGAACGAATCTGGGGCCTGCCGGCCGAACGGTTTTACGAGAATCCAAAACTCTGGCAGGACTGTATCCATCCGGATGACCGACGGCTGGTCACCGAAGCGTACGATGCAGAGCTTGCTAACCCGACCGGGCACGATTTGCAGCGGCAGTATCGGATCGTGCGTCCCGATGGGCAACTCCGATGGATTCACGATCGGATGGTCATCCACCATACTTCCACCGGCGAAGTCGACAGCCTGAGTGGCATCACCGAAGATGTTACGGATGCTCGCGAACTGGAAGACCGGTTACGACAAGGACAGAAAATGGAAGCCGTGGGACGTTTGGCCGGGGGCGTCGCGCACGATTTCAACAATGTCATGACCGTCATCCTCGGCTACAGCGCCTTCATCCTTCAAGAGCTAAGTCAAAACTCCTCGATTCGACACTTCGTCCAAGAAATTCAGCGCGCCGGCGAACGCTGCGCGGCGCTCACCAGCCAGTTATTAGCCTTCGGTCGCAAGCAGATGCTCCATCCGGTCTCGTTGGACGTTCATCGGGTCATTCGGGGCCTCATGACGCTGTTGAGAAGCCTGATCGGTGAACACATCACGATTGTGCTACAGCTTGACTCCACGCCGCGCTGGGTCAAGGTCGACGCGGTGCAACTCGAGCAGGTCCTGCTCAATTTAGCAGTCAATGCTCGTGACGCGATGCCTCACGGGGGCACCCTCACCATTGGCACGAGCCAAGTCTCCCCGGAGGAGGTTTGGGGAACGGGGAAGGCCACAGGCAACGCCCACACCTATGTAGGCCTGCGCGTGCATGACACGGGGGCCGGCATTGAGCCAGCCGCCAAGCCCAAAATCTTTGAGCCCTTCTTCACCACCAAACCTGTGGGGCAGGGAACCGGGCTCGGCTTGTCGACTGTCTATGGCATCGTGCACCAGAGCGGTGGGACAATTGCGGTCGAGAGCGGAGTGGGGCAGGGTACGACGATGACGGTATTTCTGCCGGAGGTCACTCCCCCGCGCCCTGCGATTCCGCCCGTTTCTCCCAAGGTCACCATTCAACCGGGAACGGAAGTCATCCTCCTGGTTGAGGACGAGTCTTCCGTGCGGCTGTTGACCCAGCATATTCTTCGAACGCATGGCTATACGGTGCATGAGGCGGAGGACGGGTTCCAAGCGCTGGATCTGATTCGTGGCAGCGCCCTGCACATCGACCTGGTAGTGACAGATCTCGTGATGCCGGGCATGAATGGAAAGGAATTGGCCATGCGGCTCAGAAGCCATTTCGGAGCCTTGAAGGTCCTCTTCATGTCAGGCTATAGCGACAGCACACCCGTCACGGATGATGAGTCCCAGGGGCAAGTCACATTTTTGCAAAAACCCTTCACGCCTGAAGACTTGATCCGCAAGGTGCGCGAAATCCTCCCATGCAACCTCTCGGCCTAGCACGGCTTCACGAGCCACCCAACACCCTTCGTCAGAACCATTCAAAACTGAGCGCGGACTGCCTGTGAGCAAAAGGGACCAGTCAACTGACCTGCAAGAGCCGCATGATGATTCCTATCACCGAATCCTCCGCGCATATTTCGGCGACTGAAATCCTAACAAAAGAAATGAACCATGGCCTCGGATTCTTTTCAAATTGTGGATGTGAGGGCCGAGACAAGAGAAGAGTTGCTGACTTGGGAGGAAAATTGGAAATCAGGTTCACCGCAGAATATGGCGGCAACTGTAGAACTGGCGAGACGGGACAACCTGAGGGATTTCATTCGGTACCATTCGCCATTGCAGAGCTTGCGCTGATCCTGGCCACCGTGACGCTGATCCGATATTGGTGGTAAATACAAGGTAGATACGCGGAGTTCGCACCGGCATGCGTCAGGGCGAAATGATGGGTTGCAGATTGCCGATGTCGATTTTCACGGAGGGGTTATTGAGGTACGACGTGCCGTGGTTCGGCGACGGGTAACGACAACAAAAACTCACAGAATCCGCCGCGTGGAAATCTCGCCGCAACTGGCCCAGGTCCTTCAACAAATGATTGAGACCCGCCTGCTTAACGCCTATTTGACAAACGAACAGTCCATGGAATGGCTATTCCTCGGGCCTGGGGGCAAACGGGTGAACGATGATCTTTTACGTGCAGCTTTCCAGCGCTGCTTGGAAGAAGCTGGCCTCCGACGAGTGCGCTTTCACGATCTTCGGCTACGTTTGCTTCACTGTTGATCCAACGTGGTGCCAATCCCAAATACATCCAAGAGCAGCTTGGTCACTCTAGCATCAGCATTACTCTCGATGTATACTCCCATCTCTTTGCTGGAGACCATCGACACCACGTCAACAGCCTTGATGATGAGCCACTAGTGGCGGCAGGTGTTCCGGAACGGTTTGCGTGTCATTCCGCAACCAAGGCGCAACCTACTCTTGTACCAGTAATAGCTGCTTTACAGAAAGCGATTGAAATTTAAATGAGAATAAGGCGCGGAGAGGTGCGAGAGTGGCCGATTCGGACGGTCTCGAAAACCGTTGTCCTGAAAGGGACCGTGGGTTCGAATCCCACCCTCTCCGCCACTGTTTTCAATGACTTGGGCAACAGTATCACCAGAGTCAACCTGTGTTTCATTCGCCGTTGTAACCGTGTTTGTAACCTTTTGTTGCTGAATGTACCCATCGAGCTTCATTGCTGCCCCTCTCAGATCCTCCTCTGACGTGACGTTATAGCGGTCGAATACTGATCGCGTCTTGTGACCACTGATCTTCATGGCAACGGTTTCAGGTACCCCCGCCCGTACCAGGTTTCTGACCCCTGTCCGCCGAAGGTCATGGAACAGTAATCCTTCCAAGCCCAACCTCTTGACCAGAGCCTTCCATCCGTGATCGAAGTTGCGTACTGGCTTCCCGCATATTTGTACGACCCAGGGGCACCAAGGATAGTCCCTATCCCGTACTTCCTTGGCTTTCAAGATCACCTTGAAGAAATCACCGGTCATGTAGATAACCCGTGGGGCCTTCGTTTTGGTTTGCTTGCGTTCCAGTCGAATGCACTGATTCGTTAAGTCGATATGCCTCTCCCATTCCAGCGACAGGATTTCGCCTTTCCTCATGCCCGTATAGTAGCCAATAGTGGCCGCTACTTGGATATGGTACGGCGCTGCCCCCCGGATACAGAGGTAGTTCTCGTGGTCGCAAAAACCCTCCCGCACATTGTTTTCAGCCAATTTCTCGAAATGTGGAATATGCGTTACCTTCGGCGGGGAATGCCGCTGTCCGAGCACCATCATGCGATGCAGACAATCTAATTCCCTGTTCACGGTAGCTGGCGCAGCCCCCTCGCATAACCGTTTACCGGCATACTCGTTGAGCTGAAGCCAGAAGTTCACCCGTGGCCGTGTCTCGTTGACAGGGGAGCTTACAGTCCTGGATACTTGCTCCAATAGCCATAGGTCCTGGATTCCTTCGGCATGCCCCGTCTGCATAAACAATCATCATTTCTTTTCTCCCTTATAAATTGGGATTCTAACTTGTTCCTATGTCGTGCAGGTTAAAACAGCGTGAGGTATAAGCCAGTTATTTTGGAGGTGATCATGCTCAGAAACTTTCATGCTGTGGGAACAGTGTCGCTTGCAATATGTCTACTGACTACCCTGGCGTGGGGGGAAATTTTCGAGTGCGCTTTTATCCAAGAGAAATACCCTTCAGGAAAACCTAACCAAGCCTCTTGCTCTATGCTTCCGGAAAACGTTTATTCGACCTCTGGATATACACCTCAAAAATGGGAGCATTGTAAAGTGGATCGTGTTCATTCATATGAAGACCTCATCGATGTCAAGGTGGACACGAACGAGAAACGGGTTCAATGGAACAAGCATTTCGGATTAGCTGAGCATGCCAAAGCTTCACAAAAAGCTTTCTATATGAAAAAGTGCTCCACTGAACGCGATGCAGAAGAAAAGGTAAATTTCGAGGGGATGAACCATGAATCCTTTACTATTTCCGCTTATCATAAGTCTAAGATGCGGATCTACTGTGACGACATCGCCACTAAAGCGTTTGATCCGCCCAAAGAAGTGCCACAGCATAACCTCATCCTGGTGAATAACACTTATCTCTTTTATTTGTATATTCCTGAAGTTTTAGGACATGCAATCCTTCTTCCAACCCACCGGAATGGCCGATTCTTCGTGGGTTCGCATTCGTTTCGGGAAGTGCAGATTGTCCGAGTAACTCATCGACCTGACTGCCCGAATTACACAAGGTACCGCGCCAAAAAACCGCAAGATGTTCAGTAGTCCGGCTGAAGCAGAAGCGGCGGGGTATCATGTAGCGGGGAATTGTCCGACGCCGTAAGAAGAGCCCCTAAACTGGAATTATGACGCAGTCGCTTATTCAGGCATAGCGGTTGCCGCAACTCTTTGAGCTACTAGACGTTCAGCGGGCCTCGCCCGTAATTCTTCTCGCTTCTTACGGGGGATTACATCATCAAATGTTTTCTTGGACAGCAGATAACCTTCGTCGAATGGACCTTCCTGAACCATCAAACAGTATCCCGGGATCTTCAACACGCTCTGCTTAGCGGCTTCTATTTAGTAGGTTGGCCCTGGTGTTTTCTTTGCTTTGACCATACGTCTTGTCTGAATAGAAATACCCTGCAACATGGTCGGCTAAGAACAGTAAGGGCTCTTCCTGTTCTGTTTTGATTAACACATCAAAAAGAGGCTTAATCCGTGTTTGCTCCAATGTTTGCGGCAAGTCACCCCCAGCACTGATTAGAACGTTTCGACAAATCTCTTTATTGGTATCCCCCTGAATATCGGAGTACTAATATTTCCGTGATGTTGATTTTCCGCACTGGCATACCTTTTCCAGGCAAACTTGAAATGTGGCGCCCCATATAGAATCCCGCGAGAGCCGACCCCGTCATACCAAACATGTGTAACTTAAATGTGGACATGGGCTTTGCATATGGCATGGGCTCTTGTGCTTTGAGCACACCCTTTTCATATAACTCCTGTCCATCACTAAAATACTTTGTCCATGCCTCCCCTGTTTTCCATATGATCTTTACGTATACGTATAGTTGTCGCTTTGCAATAAAGCGAAAGATCGCCTGTGCCTCTTCTGAGGTGCTGACCTGAGACCACTTTTTTTAGATAGCCTTTTGTGGAAATGAGCAGCGCTTCCCGTATGGACTCTGTGGCGGAAGTCTTCATTGCTACCCCTGCAAACACAAGAGGACTTCCTGTTTCATGAGAGTACCGACCAGCCGCATCCATTACGAAGGTGAGATCTGGGAGGATGGATGGCATATACAAGATTTGTTCTTACAGATTGTTTCCGCTAGTGTGAGATTTTAACATTCGATTATTCAACGACAGTGGTGAGGGGACGGTTGGCTTCCCCCCACGAAGCAGGCCCTCATCATGCCGCATATTTCGCGCTATCCACCATTCTAAAAAATCATTCCTCCGTCTTCTACGGCAAAGCCTGCCCCCCGGTCCATAGCTAGACACAGACACGCGGTACCGGTACCCGCGCAGGAAGGCGGGGCATGATGGCGCAAGGGTACCCCAGGGAGTCTAAAAGTTTGGTTGCGTTGTATCGCGCGCGCATCGAAGATCGTATCGCGTTGTACTGTCTGCTCCTTGACGCACATCTGACACCGCGTATAATGCTGTCCGTTCCCTCACGCATCACTCAATTCCACTCATGTTCATCATGCAAGTCTCCCATGCCCGCGCGTCGGTTCGTCCTTTTCGCGTGCATTTTGCTTTCTTCTATCGCTCTCTCCCTACCGCCCACATGCTATACCTCAATCCTGTGACCATTGCCTCGGGAGTGATCCAGGTCTTAATCCGTACTCGTTCGGGGAGAAGATGTCCCTGAATCTCCGGTGGTCCGGCGTCGTCAGGTCAACACTGGTGGCTCTGTTCATCCTTACCCATTGGACGCGGGCCTCCGCGCTTGACTGGGTGCCGACCGACCAGGAAATGGCCAAGTATCGTGAAAGCTGGAATCCGCCGACTCACGGCACGACCTTTACCTCGAGTGCGGATGTTGCCCGGCAAGGGCAGTGGTACGTGCGGGCATATATTCAAGGAATGAGCGGGTCCGGCGAATTTCAGACCACTGCGAATTCGAAGAGTGTGGCCTCTCCGTTCAGCCCGGATGCAGTTATGCCGGCCGCCATTTTGTACTACGGGCTCACCCGCCATGTGCTGGCAGGGGTCGGTGTCTCTGGTGTCTACTGGCATTCCGATACTCCAGAGGCGGACGGACGAACGTCGGGTTCGGGGATCGGCACGACCAGTCTGATTCTCAAATACCGTCCGATTGTGCAAGATCCAGATTCTTGGAAGCCTTCCGTCGCCCTCTATAGCAAGCTCTCCCTCCCGACCAACCACTGGTTCGGCACTCCAGAAATTCCCGGTGGATTCACCCCTCTGTCGCGCGTGCCCTCGAGCCGCTTCAACGCCGTCGCCTTGACGGAAGGCATCCTCTTTCGGAAAAACCTGGAACCGTTCCGGATCACCGGTAATTTGTTCTACTCGCACAATTTCGCAGGATCGGGGTCGGAACCAGGCATTACCGTATATGGAGGAGATTTGATCAACACTCATCTGGCGCTCGAGCATGTCCTCAACGAGCGTACCGGATTCGGATATCTCGTTGAGGTGACTACTCTGCAACAACTCGCCAGCAGATTAGACGGTCGTCCAGTCAATACTACTCCGGCCAGCTTCTGGCTCGTCGGAATTCAGCCGGGCCTCGAATACACCTTTTCGCGTTATGAGTCAGGTGCGAGGCTGGTCGGTGCCATCGGAGTCATGTTTACTGTCGCGGGACAAGACGACATCCGAGCCATTTATCCGAACATCAGCTTCAAATACTTTTTCGAGCAAAACTAACTTGGATCAATGATGAGACGCAGCAAACAGGATCAAGCCTCCCCCCCGCTTCGCCTTTGCCGAAACCCTAACACTCAGTACCGGTACCCGCGCTGAGCCCAGCGGCCAAGTCGTCCCAAGGGTACCCCCGCGTAGGCGTTTGGCTGGTGTGCCCCGAAGTGTGCCCCACCCCAGCACAGGACCCTCACACGTACTGCAATTCAATGCAAAACCACCAGCGTGCTAATTGGCGCATCCTTCCTGTGGTTCCTCATCTATTGCGCCCTGTTGTGGGGCTGACTGATTAGATTGTTCTGGTCTTTGTAAACCGCAGGTTGGAGTTCGATTCCTCTCGCGTGCTCCAACCAATCAAGCACTTGCAGAAAGCACGCGTACAACAGAACCGGCAGGTGGTAATACGTGTTAGATTGAAGGTACGTGTTCAGTCGTGAAGCTGCGTTGAGTAAGTCCTTCTCCTCTATTGACTCTCCTCGCTAATCAAATCCCCCTCTCCCCCCAATTTTCGCCGGTCACATCCATGACCCTTCGGCTCAAACTCCTCCATGCTACGAAAAGGGAATACGCCCTCACTCCTTTGGAGACTATCCGTGATACCGGGCCAGCGTTATCTTTTAGTTTATGCGTGTTTGATCTTGTACGTGGAGGTCAGCACTATGGCAACGGCTGGCGCGTCATCCGCGAATAGACTGGCAGGGCGAGTTCTCACGGATATTGAGCGTTCATTGAACCCCTTACTGCTCATCAGGCAGCTACTAAGGGCGGCCTGAGGTGACCCGAGGTTTTTGACTTGTAGTGAACAGAGGGGCCAGTGGCTGTTCACCTTTCAATGGAGGATTATCATGGCGTCAATGCGTCTGGGATGGTTGATGCTGGAACTATTCGTGGTCACGTTTGTCGCGGTGATGAGGCCGAGGACGAAACATTAGCGTAACGGGGACAGTCTTCTTTCTTTGCTGGTGCTAGAAAAATTCCTAGAGTGTCTCACCGGGCAAGTCCGATCAAGCCTCCCCCCCTTCTTTGCCGAAGCCTTTTATCCTGGCACTAACACGGGGTATCGGTACCCGCACAGGGGAGGCGGGGTACTTGTTGTCCCAAGGGTGTCCCCCCATCTCCTCAGTGTCACAATTGAAATCCTTGTGCGAATCAGGTACGAAGAGTGCGGCAGATGAATGATCCTCTAAAGATTAAGGTGGTAGTCCGCCTGTTTCTGCATGTGTATGAAAACTTTCGTCAGCTCATCGTCGTGGTGCTGATGATGGTTCTCATGGTAGCCGTTGGGGTTGCCGTAGTGGTAGGGTTGGTGGCGTTTACGACCGAACTAGCAAAGCCCCTTTCGGCAAAGACCGCGTTCTTAAGTCTGCGAGACTTATTCGCCAGTGTTCTCCTGGTGCTGCTGGGGCTTGGGATTATAGAATCCGTCAAGGTCTATTTGATCGAAGAATCTGTACCTGTCGAGGTGGTGCTGCTCGTGGCCCTCATTTCTGTATCTCGCAGTTTGCTGCTCCAGGACTTTCAGACGGCCGATCCGCTCTTGCTGATCGGGCTTGCTGCAGTTTTACTGGCCCTCACAGGGGGTTACTTTCTCCTGACCAAAGCGTTGAAGAAGTAGATCCGCATCGTACAGCCAGAATCCTCTCGTAGATTCAAGGCTAAAGGGTGCTCTCTCACGGTGACGAGACTGTAAAAGAGTTACTCTTACAGAAAAAGAACGCCACCAGACGCCTGTTCTTTAACAGTTACTCGCGGCATCGGTAAGCGTAGCCGATAGCCCGTGGCGTCAACGACAATCAGCGCAGCCGGATGCAGTATAATAAACTCTATTTTCGCCCCAGCAATGGTCGCGTGAATCTGGTCAGCCTCTTCACGCGCAAATGATTTAGGGTTGAGCAGGTCGTTAAAACCGGCGCGACTTCAACTGTTGTCCCTTCCGGGATCAGCAAACCGGATCAAACTTCCCCCCCCCGCCTTTAACTAGACACTCACATCCGGTACCGGTAGAAGTAGCCATTTAAACAGGACCGTACCACGCGGTAACCGGTACCGCACCGGGAGCCCAGGGGGCATGATGGCGCAAGGGTCCCCCCGGGGGGCTTTCATTCGGAAAAGTGTAACCATAATTGTAACCTTCTGCCCACCCAATACCGTCACCCAGTGCAATCAAATGCAATCGTCCTATCGACTTTATTCCCGCATGTTCACTGCTATCCATGCGTAGAATCAGCGTCCGACTCCTCTACGTGTTTTTGCCCATCTAGGTCTCGAAAACCGTTGTCCTGAAAGGGACCGTGGGTTCGAATCCCACCCTCTCCGCCAAACAGCAGTGCTGAGCGATGAGTGCTGAGAACCGAGCACACACGCACGGAAGTACACAACCCTGAGGGTGGGATTGGAACGGGAGTTCTGAAGCCGGCGAACTTTCTCACCATCATGCTAAGGCCAGAGATTCCGCACCAACACCAGGGCTGAGCCTGCCCCCAGCCTCACCGAGATGACCACGAAGAAATTGATGAATTTCATCACAACACTTCCTTTGTTTGTGAATGATCCAGTTGGCACTGTCATGAGCAACGCCTGTGCCAGATATATTCCGCGCAGATCACGGAAATTGAACGAGCACGCTATTGCATTTTCAAGACCTTCCCCTCGGATGGTTCGCGCAACCTCCGGACGAGGCGAACCGCCTGGTATCGAAATAGATACGGCACGTACGCAATACGATAACCGGCTACTCGTCATACTCTTCGAAGCTGGGATCCGTCCCGATCGTCTGATAAGCGCGCAGTATTCACGACGGACGGGGATGTCGGGCGGGATGGTGCCGTAGGGAGGAAGGCGATGCCCCGTCGGGGCTAGATCCAGAGGGGACACGGCCTGGAATCGGTCGGCGTGATCGAACTCAAGGAAGATCGTGGTGCCCGCCAACGAGCATCGTCTGACTTCACGAGTCGAGCGGTTTTACGACCCTGACAGATATGATGACATCGTAATCCTGATCTTTGTAGTCGAGCTCCTCGGGACGCAATTCAGTGGCAAGAATTCCGTGTAGGCGTGCGATCGTGCTCAACACATTGCCGTACGATTCGACTCTGACACAGTCCTGCGGAAAGACCTCCGTAAACAGCCTTTGCGCCGACAGTGTCGTGAATCGCCAGTACTCCCCCCACTGCTCCATATCCCAGCGAGTGATCTGCGCAATACCCGGAACCGTGACCAGAAGTACGCCCCGGGGCTTGAGAATACGCTTGAGAGTCCGTATGGCAGGCTTGGGGTCAAATACGTACTGCAACGTCTGCGTCAGGATGATGCAATCGAACGCGTGGCTCGGAATATGATCGGCATCGGTCAAATCGGCAATGATCGTCGCATCGGGGTTGCCCGGCTTCACATGGAGGATGTCGGACTGTTGAACTCGGTCCGCACCAAAGCGAGTGGTATATCGTCTGTCGGCCACTTCCAAGACTCGGCCCTTGATGTCGTCGGCGTGTTGAGCCACAAAACTGTCAATATAATAGCGCCCGACCCCAAGCCCCGATCGCCACCCGGAATCCGGCCGGATGGGCCGTAGTCGTCGCAATGAACAATACCGTTCCCAATCAAGACCGGGACCCTCGTCAACAACGCCAAATAATTCTCGCCGCAACCGCGTATACATCGTCACCGGCAGCACTCGCTTCATGACTGTCTTGACGATATTGATAGCGCTCCCGATGACCCGCTTCCACCAGGATCGAGTCGACTCCATCGGCATCATGTCATCCGCGGTATTTGGCAACGTGCTTCTCCTCTTCATATAGGTCGTGATGTAGGTCGTACGGTCTGCCTTCACCTCGAGATCTTCGAATCCTCGTGAGGTCGCCGATGCTCATACGCCACCAGAATATCCCTCAACTCCTCGACAATGACGTTCTAGTTGAAGGAGATAGAGCGCGTGCGGTCCGAAATGTCTGTAGGAAAACAATGTCTCACCATATTCCGCACTGAGCGCAGCCTTGAGCAATCGAGGCAACAAATACGAGAAACGAACCAATTGAGACGGTCCATGCGTCAACGCGTACCAGGTCATCTCGCGACCAAAGCGACGATAGTAACCATCTGCCTTTGGCGTTGGCGCGTTCATTTCGTTATCGAATGGTATATGTGCGTAGGTTGGATAGGTGTGTCGAATGGTGTCGGTATGGAAGGAGCGGCCTAGAAACATGTGTCCTGGCAGCGACATCAGATGATCATACACGTCATGGTCGAGGTACGGACATAATACTTTGACCGATTCGCCGAGTATGCTGAAGGGAGCCAGTGCAACCTCCCGGCGGGTTCTGTTCCGGAAGAAGAAGGACGCAACGGGATTCGGAGCGTGAGCGTGCCTGCTGAGTTCCTCACTCAGACTCGCGATGGCGGACTCTCGATTGAACCGACGGTATTGGTGGGGCGGGAGAAGTTCCCTTAGTAACGTCTCATGGGAAAACCCACCGGCGATCGGAAACGCCTGGAACAGGTCCTCGGCTAAGTCTTTGAAACGCCCATCTGCAAAAAGGGCCAGTCGGGTCGCGTTCGAGAACAGGCCGTTCGAGAGCACATCGCCGCCGATTCCGTCGTACAAGCAGTCGTATCTCCCTGCAACATAGTCAGCGAGAGCAAGATACTGAGCATGCTCGTCCGCACAGAAATTCGTTTTGATATTATTCCTGAGCTCTGCTTGCAATCTGGATGGTGGTTGGTCGAGAAGGATATGCGGAATTCCCAGGGCCCCACACAGTTGAGCTGCCACCAGCGCTGTCTTCATCTCGAGATGGACGCAGGTGCCGAAAGGTCAGAGCAGCCTTTGGAGGACAACCGACCGCACACAGCTCCAGCGCAATATGCCGGGAATCCCGTCCACCGCTCAGTGGCACCGCGCAATCACCCTGTGCAGGTACACGGCGTTGAATGGCACGCTTGAAAAGCGCGGCATAGCGGTCCCTTGCTTCCTCGGTGCTGAGACCGGCGCATGCGAGGGCCGGACCTTGCGAAGAAACATCGAGGGTACCGTCCTTCCACTCAACCGTCGCCCCTGGAGGGACCGCGCGTATCGCCAGAAAAGGCGTATGCTCTCCAATGAAAAATCCAAGCCGCAGAAATACTGCCAAACCTGTTTCGTCCAAGGCAGTGGATGCTCCCTCCTCAAGCAATCGCGGGATGGAGGGAGACACGCCTATTCCATCATCGTGCAACCAATAGTACAGCGGATAGATCCCATATCGATCAGTGCGAATCTGCAACCGGCGTCCGTCCCACTCCCATTGGACGAAGGGGCCTCGACATACGCCATTTTCAATCGGTTCATGTGTCAGGAGAGTATGCGGAGTGCCTCGTGTTTCGAGCTGGTGACCACGTTTCCGCACATGAAAAAATGGTCGTTCCAAAACATGCCTCCGTGCTTATTGATGTGTCGCCTTCGCTTTGAGCGCCCGTCTCAATTCCAGCATGGCTTGAGTATCACGCGCACAATAGCGCGAAAGCGACTCGGCAATACGCTCCTTCTCGACCCAGTCGGTCTCTTCAAACACCATTCGGTAATACTCATGGGCGGCGCTGCCTCCATCCTGGACGGCAAGATCGTCGTATCCAAGGGAAGGCACCACCGCCGGCAGCACGGACTTAATCGAATAGGAACCTTCGAACGCGGGGTGATAGTACTGCTCTTTGACCACCTGATACAGATCCCACAATCGTCCGATCACCGCCTTCAGCTCCCGGCTGAGAGCAGGAAACGATTCGGCCAGTCGTTCCAGAACTGCCTGCTCATAACTCGAATAGACACAGATGCTGCCCTGTTGACCGAGCGACTGAAGCAACGTCACCACAAACTCTTCGCGTGGGTCTCGCGCATCACGGCAGAGGAACTCGCTGTGCGTGATCGTCCCATCGGCATGCTCGATATGATTCGACCACTGCGTTGGAAGCACCTGATATGGTCGCGTACCGGAAAATTTGGGGATGGCCGGCATGAAGGTTTCAAAGTCCAGATGATGCACGGGGTGACGCGGCTCGTCCAGCGAAGGGGCCAGATCGACACCGATCCATTCCACGTTGTCCTTCACACGCCGTTGCACGAGGGATAGGGTCACGTCGGCAGGAATGTCGTCGATCAGATCGATGCCCTTGCCCGCCAGGAGGGTTGCCGTTTTTCCGCTTCCGGGCAGGTGATAGATCCAGCGCGCGGCCTTATCTTTGGTACAGTGCCTCCAATACGGACATTCATAGGGTGTGTGACAGTGGTGATCCGGTTGAAGATCCGGAGGCGACGCTTGCAGAAGCATCGTCTGCATCTCGCTCAAACGCTGAGGAACGGCGATTCCCCTAGCCCTGACCTCATCCGTCAGATCCCGAAGCGTAAATAACTGCTCAAGATCGATGTCCCCTCCTGCATACACATACTGTGTATTCACGTGCAGCACTCCCGTTTCGACCAAAGAAATGCCGGCGCCTCGCACTACGTAGGATTGAATCGCCAGATCGTCCAGATGCACGTCTTTGACCTTGGTAGAGGACTTGACCTCGATGAGCCGCCATTCGGTTACCCCGTCCTCCCGCGCGCCGACACGGACCAGGATATCGACACGGACCAGCACGTGGTCGAACTGGAACGCGCCTTCAAAGATGGCCGGGACACTGGGATCGGCGAGGAGTTCTGCTGTGCGGGCCAAGGCTTCCCGTGCCTGCCGGTAACCGGCCCCGACCAGGACACCACCAGGAAACCGCCTGCGTGCCTGCTCGCCAACCTCAGATCCCATATCGAGAATGGCCTGGGTTGCCGCGTCCGGTTGGGTCGCCAGGTCCGGACGGTGAATAGCGAGAAAGAGTCGCTTGTCGCACTGCAGTCCGGCTAGAAATTTCGATTTGGAGAGGCGATAGGGAGGTTGAATGAGAGGCGGAGGTAAATCAGGTGCGATAGCCATCGTCATGGCTCAGGCTACAAAAGCCCTCATGATTTGTCCAGGGGTACTCATTGCAGGGACCTCAGCCTTTTCCTCTTTCATCTGTTAGGATGGCTTTCGTATGGCGACTCGCATCACACAGATCCGCAAGACGGTCATGAATCTGGCCCTCCCCATCACGGTCAGCAGTCTTTTGCAGCGGACGGAAGGCATTCTCGCTGTCTTTCTCGTCGGGGGCCTGGGGGCGAGCTCGATCGCCGCCGTCGGATTGGGCCAGCTGCTCGCATTCATAGGAACCACCTTGGTGTCGGGACTCTCGGTCGGCGCCAATGTCATGATCGCCCAATTGTGGGGCGCCCGCCGGCATCGAGATGCCGGCGAGGCCATTTCCCACCTCCTGGCCTGTACCGGTATCACGTCCGGGTTGTTGGTCGCATTAGGGCTCACAACAAATCGGTTCGTCATGACGGGGCTCGGCGCCGAGGACCCCGTGATCGCCCTCGCCACTCCCTACTCCGACATTATTTTCATGGTCATGCCTTTGACCGTGCTCTTGCAGGTACTCGCCTCGATTCTCCAGGGCACGGGGGATACCCGCACGCCGATGTATGCCATGATCGTGGTGAACCTCCTCCACGTTTTGGTCGCATTTCCACTGATCTATGGATATGGCCCCATTCCGGCCCTCGGCATCAAGGGAGCCGCGATCGCGGTGGGCATCGCAGAGTTCGTAGGTGTGGCCTTGCTCTTGATTCGGGTCGTCCCGCTGCTCATCGTGCCCCGCACGGTGCGTCCGGATTTGATTCAATCGCTCTGGCATGTCGGGGCGCCCGTCAGCGGGGAACGCTTCGTCCAGCAAGCGGGTATTCTGCTCTACACGAAACTGGTCCTGCTCTATGGCACGGTTTCATATGCGGCTCATCAAGTGGGCCTGTCGATCGAAGCATTTTCCTTTCTTCCGGGTCACGGTTTCGCCATCGCCGCCGCGACGATGGTCGGTCAAAGCATCGGTGCGGGGAAGTATGCGCGAGCCAAGCTGGAGAACTGGGAAGCCAACCGGATGGCGGCGTTGGTCATGGCGGGAATGGGAGTCCTGTTTTTCTTCTTCCCTTATGTGCTGCTTCGTGCATTTACCGACGATGAGGCGGTGATCGCCCTCGGCACCGTGTTCTTGAAAATTGTCGCGGTCTTGCAGGTGCCGCTCGCCTTGACGATGGTATTGGCTGGTTCGCTGCGCGGCGCCGGCGATACGCGGTTCATCATGTATGCCACGATGGTGGGAATGTGGGGCGTGCGGGTACCCATCGCGTTCATTGCCGCCCTCTGGCTCAAAGCCGATCTGTTCTATGTCTGGAGCGCGATGATCGCCGACTGGACGATTCGAATGGGCTTGTTACTGTGGCGTTATCGGTCCGAGCGCTGGCAAGAGATTCGCGTCTTCCGCCAACCGGATGCCAGCTGAAATGAACTGACTCATGATGGCTACCCTTCATGAATAGTGCGGGTTAGCAGTGCTTCCGTTCATCGGCCGGCGGCCTCGTGTCTTTGCCGGTACCGACCCTCACTTCAATACGTCCGACTGCCTTCACGTTTGCACAAAGATCCCCCAGCCCCGGTGTGACGAGTCGGAACGGCCCTCCCTTCGATCCCGGCAACGGGCTGCCTTCACATTCATAGAGCAGCAACCCATAGTTTCGAGCCTGATCGAGCGACAGCGTGGCTGCATATCTCCCATCTTTTGAATGAATCGTCACATGGTCTGCCTGTATGTCGAGCGCCGGGACTTCAAGCAATCCCTTCATCCTGACGGCGCGGCCGCTCATCCCCGGCATCATCGCCCCGATATCGTCCACATGGTATTCGTCCGGAAGTTGGCGCAAGGTCTGCCGGTCGAGCGCGATCGGTCGCACGACCGCTCCGTCAATACGCACGACATCCGGGCCGGATTTCTCTTTTGACGATATCACCTTGATCATCGCGGTCAGCGCTTCGTTCACCGGCGTCGGAATGCCTAACTCCTGCCCCTTGTTCACGATGAAGCCGTTGAGAGAATCGATCTCGGTGGGCCGTCCCGCTTTCCAATCGTCGTACATCGAAGTGTGGATGTCGCGGATCTCCTGCGTCCATTTCACCACCTTGTCGGCCATGTCCGGCGCCAACGGAACCTTCAACGCCGCTGACACGGCTGCCACTTCGCCGACGATCTGCCGGATCACATTGATCATTTCCGGATGATCCAGCGCCTTGGCGACCTGGTCATCAATGACGACCGTCACGGGATTAAACACACAGTTCCAGCACATCTTCTCCCATTTCGCGCGCCTGATGTCCTTCGAAAGCTGACAGGGAATCCCGGCCGCACTGAAGATCCGTTGGACGGCGAGCAGTCGCTCGCTCTCATGCCCCATGAACTCACCGATCGCGATGGCGCCCTTCTTGTAATGATCGATCACGCCGGGTTCGGCGATTTTGGAGTAGATGAACGCGACGCCGCCTACGACGCAATCCCGTTCGAGCTTCGCGATGATTCGATCCTCGGTATCGATACCGTTCTGCAACGTCAAAATGACGGTGCGATGAGTCAGCACCGGTGCGAGTTGAGTCAAAACCTCGTCGATATCGTATGCTTTGACGCCTAGTATGACCAGATCCGGCGGCGCGAGCTCACGGGGATCCGATGCCGCCGGAGGCCGCACCGTGAATGATCCCCCGGCACTGCGAATGGTCAACCCGCGTTGTCGTACGGCATCCAGAGTCCGGGGCCTCAATAAGAATGACACGTTTGGATTGTTCTTCGCCAAGCAGGCGCCGAAAAATCCTCCGACTGAGCCGGCCCCCACGATCATGATCTGTTCCATAGCAATCCTCATTGGTTGCGTGACTGGTGGCGGTACTATAGCATGTGCCGTTGACTGCCCAATACCGGTACGGAAACCGATGTTGATGATATCAGCGGAGTCGCCATGAACGACGGCTTTTCCCTCGGGCTGGTCAAAGATAAATTGGCGTCGGCCCGTGCGATTACGGTCGTCACAGGAGCCGGCATCTCCGCCGACAGCGGCGTTCCCACATTTCGAGGCTCCGAAGGCCTCTGGCGTACCTTTCGCCCGGAGGACCTGGCGACACCGGAAGCCTTTGCTCGCGACCCGCGACTTGTATGGGAATGGTACAACTGGCGCCGGGAACTCATCGCAACCAAGCAGCCCAATCCGGCCCATGCTGCTGTCGTAGAGATGGAACGACGCGTCACACAGTTCTGGCTGATTACACAGAACGTGGACGGCTTGCACCGACGCGCCGGCTCAAGACGACTATCCGAGATTCACGGCAACATCTGGAAGGTGCGTTGTACTGCCTGCGGCCGGATCTCCGACAATCACGACGTTCCCATTCAGATTCTCCCGCTCTGCCCCGCGTGTCATGGTCTCCTACGACCCCACATCGTCTGGTTCGGAGAATCCCTGGCGTCAGAAGACCTGCAACAAAGCTATGCGGCGTTGGAGGTCTCTGATCTGTGCCTGGTGATCGGCACATCGGGCGTGGTCTACCCGGCCGCCGGATTTGCGTCGGTCGCGAAGAAGAGCGGCGCCTTTGTTGCTGAGATCAATCTCGATTCCACGCCGAACTCTGAGTTGGCGGATGTGACGATTCAGGGGCGGGCGAAAGACGTGCTCCCGCTCCTACTCGACATGTCACAGGAGCGATGAAAGTTCCTCCAAGGTACGGATCGTCCGCACACCTTGCGTCGCGCTGCCGGGCTCCCGTTCCACAAGGATTCCCGTGAGACCGGCCTGCTGTGCCCCCTTCACGTCCTCGTCCAGGCTGTCGCCCACATGAACGGCATCCTCCGGTTCGACCGCATGCTTTTCAAGGGCCTGGGTGAAGATCCGACCTGATGGCTTCGCGGCATGGGCCAGGCTGGAAATAGTAACCGTCTGGAAATGTTCCGCGATGCCGAGTCCACGCAGGACCACAAACAGGCGAGAATCGAAATTGGAAATGATGCCCAACTCGTACTGTTGAGTTTTCAAGTCCTCCAGCACCTTCAAGGTTTCCGGATAGAGCATCCAACTGTCGGGCTGCGCGAACACATCGAAGACTTCCTCAAAAAATGTGTCAAAACGATCGAACATGCCCACGCGGTAAAACACGTTGTGTACGATATCGAACCACCACATCCGTTCACATTGTTTGATCTGTGCCGGTTCAGTCGCGGCAAAGACAGGCGGCGGCGCATCCTGAAATGCACGGGCAAAGGCCGCTTGAATTTTACCCAGTGACTCCTCGTTCGCCTTGAAGCCGTGATCGATGGCATGTCGGAGATAGATGTCAGCGACCGACCCCCTGACCCGAAACAGCGTCCCCGCTGCATCGAAGAATATGACCTGGAATCGGTTGCTCATGAGTCTTGACCTACTGCGGTTGGGCTACAGCGGCTTGCTCCTATCGCTCTCTTGTTCCTATTCATCGGCACCATTACCGATTCATCAAGGTCTGTATGGCTGCGCATAAATGTGCACCCGCACCGGCAGCGAGAGGACTAAGGTCGCTGTGACATTCCCTTCGATCCGCCGGATTTGCCTTAGTTGACGGGTACCTGTTTCCATTCTTCAAGGACACTGTCCGGCTGGCATAAGAGTTGGAGTGTTATGAGTGACCATGTGATGTCCCGCATGCTCAATTCCAGCTTTTCTTTGACAGTTTGCAGACCCTTTGTTAGCGTCACAACTATCGAAAAACGTGGGGGAGTTTCATGGGAGCTACGATCTTCGTCATCGATAACAGTCCTGCAGTGCGTCGGATGGTGGAACAGATTTCTGCCCTCGAAGGGTATGAAGTCATTGGATTTCAGGATGGTCCCACAGCCCTGGAGGCGGCACGACGCGTCAGTCCGGCAATGATCATCGCAGATTACCACCTCGACCATATGACCTTCGCAGGGTTCTGCAAGGAAATCGGCAAGCTCGACAATTTGACCGAGACATCCATTATTTCTCTGATCGACGCCTCTGATCGCCTTGATGAAAGTCATCTTCGTTCTCTCGGTGTGAAGGGATTCTTGAAGAAGCCGTTTCAGAGCGACCATCTGTTGGAAGCCATGAAGGATCTTGCCAACGGATTATCAAAGAACGGGCTCCATGCCGCCGTTTCCAAGAAGAAGCGTACATGGCCACCCGACTCAATGACAACCGATCTCGACGATGAGGATGCAACTACCACCGCGTTGGCATGCGATGCTTCAGACGGAGCGGAGTCTGCCGAGGAGCCACCCATGATACCATCAGCCTCTGCACTCACCTCAACCACCACAGCAGCAGGGTCGCCGGCCCCTCAATCAGCCCGGGGTGAAGACGCCGTGAAGGGATTCTTCGATCACCTCCTGCATTCTGTCTCCCAAGAGGCTGAGGCAAAGATCGTCGATCTGGTGCCAGCCGTCATCGCCAAGGAGTTGTCGCTACAAGTGGCCAAGGCCGTAGCGGAAGAGGTCTCTAGACAGGTGGAGATATCGTTCTCGCCTGATCGCATCAAAGCCATCGTGCGTGACATGATCGTCGAGGAACTTCCAAAACACGCCACATCCTATCTCTCCGCATTGGACAGCACAGTGAAACAAACTCTTTCGGAGATGGTGCCGCCGTTGGTAGAGCAAAGCAGCGAGAGGCTGATTCGCCAGCAGATCGAATCGGTGCTCGAGAAACACGTTCCCGGCGCGGTCCGGAATCATCTCGGTCCAGTCGAGGTGCTCGTCAAAAACGAAGTGCAGCAGGTCGTTTCGCAGTGTGCGCGCCAGACCACAGAGGACTTGGTCCGCGAGATCGCACAAGAGCCGATTCAACAGGCCGTACGAAAGGTGATCCCCGAGATCGCAGAAACTCAAGTCAAGGAAGAGATCAAGCGCCTGACCGCTCAAACATGACGAGTTCGTTCCTCTAGCGTTTTACCTTTTTCGCAGCAGCCCGCCTCGCCTTCACTAACCCCTTCATCCGCTCAACGTTTTTTCGGTGCTTCTTGCGCGTCTTGCGATCCTTCTCACGTCCCCTGGGCATCGTAATGGGTTCTCCTTCCCTGAGTTGAGTCATTAATGCCGTGCACCGGGTCCTGTCGTCTGCGCGCGATGTATAGCATATGGCTCCGTGCGGTCACAACCTCCGGCCCGAGCTTTTGCCGCCGCCTTGTGGCAACATACCCTGCATGTTAAGATGCGCGCTCACGCGCCTTCGAAGCGTCAGGCATGTCGGCTCAGCAACTCGAAAAGATCTACGATCCCAAACAGGTCGAAGACCGGTGGTACCGGCGTTGGATCGAACAGGGGTTGTTTCACGCCTCCTCGACCTCCACCCGTCCGCCTTATTGCATTGTCATTCCTCCACCGAATGTGACCGGGTCCCTCCACGTCGGCCACGCGTTGAATAATACCCTTCAGGATATTCTGGTCCGCTGGCGCCGCATGCAGGGCGACAATGTGCTGTGGATGCCCGGCATGGACCACGCCGGTATTGCGACTCAGAACGTGATCGAGCGGCAACTCCAAGCCGAAGGCACCTCTCGCGAGGCACTCGGGCGTGAACGGTTTCTCGAACGGATCTGGGAATGGAAAGCGAAATCCGGAGGCACGATCATCGAACAATTGAAACGGCTCGGCGCGTCATGCGATTGGGATCGATTGCGCTTCACCATGGATGAAGGGTTATCCGAAGCGGTACGGGAAGTGTTCGTACGTCTGTTCGAAGACAGATTGCTGTATCGCGGCGAACGCCTCATTAACTGGTGTCCCCGCTGTTTGACAGCCTTATCCGATATCGAAGTCCAACACGAAGACATCATCGGGAAGCTCTACACGATTCGTTATCCACTGGACGGTGACTCGACACAGCATCTGCTCGTGGCGACCACGCGCCCCGAGACCATGTTCGGCGACACGGCCGTGGCTGTGCACCCGGAGGACGATCGTTATCGGCATCTCATCGGCAAACGGGTCAAGCTTCCACTCACAACTCGGAACATTCCAATTGTAGGTGATTCCGTCTTGGTGGACCGCGAGTTCGGAACTGGAGTGGTGAAGATTACACCCGCGCACGACTTCAACGACTTTGAAGCAGGGGAACGCCACGAGCTTCCAAGAATATCTATTCTCACCGCACGCGCTGAGATGGATGGGGTTGGACTTCACGAAGCCCAGGTTGATCCTTCTTTGAATCTTGCACTCAAGTCAGTCCAAAAAGCACGCTCGATAGTTGTGGAAGCTCTCACAGAGCGAGGAGTCCTGGTAAAAATCGAAGACCACAAGATGGCATTGGGGAAATGTTACCGTTGCAAGACTGTCGTAGAGCCATACCTCTCTCCCCAATGGTTTGTCAGCATTAAGCCACTCGCCGAACCGGCTATCAAAGCGGTCGAAGAGGGTCATATCCGCATCATTCCAGAAGGATGGACTAACAACTACCTTGGCTGGATGAGAGACATCAAAGACTGGTGTATCTCTCGACAAATTTGGTGGGGACATCAAATTCCAGCCTGGTATTGCTTGAAATGTAATAAGGACAGCATCGGGTGGACCGCACATGCTGTAGAAGCGACAAGCGAGGGAGGACAACTACCAGAACCAACAAAGAAGACACTCCATATTTTTCCGGAAGCGGTACCAATCGTTTCGAAGGTTGCCCCCCAGATATGTCCCAAGTGCGGAAGCAACGAATTCATCCAGGATCCCGACGTCCTCGATACCTGGTTCTCCTCCGCATTATGGCCCTTCTCAACATTGGGCTGGCCCCGGCAGACGCCGGAGCTCAAGACGTTTTATCCGACCTCAACCCTGGTCACGGGACTGGACATCCTGTTTTTCTGGGTAGCCCGCATGATCATGATGGGCCTGAAGGTCATGGGCGAGGTGCCGTTCCGCGACGTGTACATTCACGCGCTCGTACGCGATGCGGAAGGCCAAAAGATGAGCAAGTCCAAAGGCAACGTGATCGATCCGCTACACGTCATGGATCAATATGGAACGGACGCATTGCGGTTTACCCTGGCCTCGATGTCCTCTCCCGGGCGGGATGTGAAGCTGGCAGAAGAACGGATCGAAGGCTATCGCAATTTTACCAACAAGATTTGGAACGCGGGCCGCTTCATCCTGATGCATGCGGACGGCGAACGGGAGTCGGTTCCTCCGGCGCAACGACCATTTCCCGACCGATGGATCCTTTCGCGCCTCACTACGACGATTCAGAACGTGAATGTGGAACTCGAGCAGTATCGATTTGATCGGGCTGCAAGCATCGTATACCAATTCATCTGGCACGAGTACTGTGACTGGTACCTCGAACTGGCGAAACTATCGTTGCAGAGCCAGTCGGGAAACGATTCCAAACGTACCCGCCACACGCTCTTGGAGACTTTTGAAACGATGATGCGATTGCTCCATCCCTTCACTCCATTTCTCACCGAAGAAATCTGGCAGGCATTGCCCCATGAGGGTGAAAGTATCGTGGTGCAATCCTATCCGATGCCTCGGGAAGACTGGCGATCCCCCGAAGCTGAAGCATTGTTCTCAATATTGGAGCGCAGCGTCACATTGATGCGGACCGGACGCTCCCTCCTGAATTATTCACCAGGCAAATCGGTTGACCTGTTTGTGGTGGGAGCGCACGAGCAGAATCGTCAGGAATTTGAACTTGTGAGAAATTCTATCGGCCATCTGGCAAAAGGGCGGGTCCGGATCACATCAGTTGACCACGCTCCTTCATCCGATGTGCTCAGATTGACCGATGCCGGCGTCACGGTCGGGATAGGCTTGGAAGTTGACGTCGATCTGATCAAGGCCTTGGATCGTATCAAGAAGCAGAAGGACGAGTTCGGAAAGGAGGCCGGTCGCCTGTCGGGGAAATTGGCCAATCCGGAGTTTACGGGGAAGGCGCCTCCGGGGGTTATTCAAGAACATAAAGAACGCTTGCAGATACTCGCGCACGATGAAGGCATCTTGAAACGCAGCGAGGATCAATTGCGCGAGGTCCTTCGTCACCGATCGGCATGAACGTCCCGTCAATCCAATGCATTCAAGACGCAGTCCGACACGCACTGGCCGAGGACCTTGCGTTCGGTGACGTGACGACCGGGGCGCTCTTCTCCCGACCGCGTCCTGCTCGCGCATCCATTGTCGCCCGCCATTCGATGATTGTGGCCGGAATCGCAGTCGCACGTGAAGTCTTCTTCTCCGTCGATCCGTCTCTGAAAATCATCAACTCGCTTCCTGATGGACATACCACTTCCTCGGAGGATTCCGTGCTCATTGTCGAAGGCGACGGCCGGTCTCTCCTCATGGCTGAGCGCGTCGCGCTCAATTTTATGCAGCGGTTATCCGGCATCGCCACTTTGACCGGGCGGTTCTGCGAGGCCGTACGCGGCTACCCCACTCGCATTCTCGATACCAGGAAGACGACTCCCGGTCTTCGAGCGCTTGAAAAATGGGCGGTCCGTCTCGGCGGAGGCTATAACCATCGTGTTTCACTGAGCGATGGCCTGCTTATCAAGGACAATCATCTCGCACTCCTGCATGCGGAACGGATTGGACTCGCGCAGGCCTGCCGGCAAGCACGTGCCGCCGGACCGCACGGCTTGAAAATCATGGTAGAGGTGCAACAGCTTGCCGAGGTGAAGGAAGCTCTCTCGGGTGAAGCCGATGTCATCCTGCTCGACAACATGACTCCCAGCCAAGTTCGTCACGCCGTTGGCCGCATCAAGGGGCGCGCACTCGTGGAAGTGTCGGGGGGAATTACTTTGACCAATGCCAAGGACATGGCTATGGCCGGCGCAGATTTTCTGTCAATCGGTGCTCTCACTCATTCGGCCCCCGCCGCAGATCTCGGTCTGGATCTGCGTGCGATTTCTGCCAGGACGCGGCGGGATTGGTCATGATCCCCGCCGAAAACATCTCTGCCGGCTACGATCTCGCAGCTCTCCAGGCGGCTCTTCACACAAGGGTTCTGGGCCGAAACGTCCACTATATGGATACTGCGGCGTCAACAAATTCCACCGCCATGGCGCTCGCCGAGGACGGTTCCCCCGATGGATCCATCGTGGTTGCGGAAGTCCAGACGGCCGGACGCGGGCGGCGAGGACGGGCCTGGCACTCTCCGCATGGACGTCATATCTATTGCTCGATCATTCTCCGGATCGCCGACGAGCATTCGCCATGGTTGTCATGGATCCCGCTGGCTTCGGCACTCGCCGCGGCGGAAGCCATCTTCGAGACCGCCCGGCTTCCCGTTCTGCTTAAATGGCCCAATGACATGGTGGTATCGGACAGGAAAATCGGAGGGATTCTGTGCGAAAAGGTCGGTGGACAGGCACAGAGTGTGGTCGTGATTGGAATCGGGCTCAACATCAACTGCGACCAAACGGATTTTCCGAGCGACCTCAGCAATCTTGCAACATCGATCAAGATGGAGCATGGACGGACGGTGGACCGCACTGCCCTCCTGGCCGCCCTACTGAACCGGCTTGAAATTCGTCTGGATCGGTTGCGATCGGAAGGGGTGTCTGAAACCCTCGCAGCCTATATTGCACGCAGCGCGACCATCGGAGAGCACGTGCGAATCATGCTCAGCGAGGGGGAACCTCTGGAGGGACTTGCCGAGTCGATAGGGCCGGATGGCTGTCTACGTGTCCGCCGACAGCCGGATCCCTCATCGAAAGGAGATTCGACCGTGATCGAAGTACGCAGTGCCGATGTGAAGTATTTGCGCAAGGTGACCGCCACATCCTGACAGAATGCTGAAAAAGTCACTGATTGCACCCACCCAGCCCAGGTGTGCCGAGACGCACCTTTCACCAGGCGTCGTTCTCAAGGATTTCAAGACGCTGGGCGCTCACGGGACAAAGCCCGCTCACATCTCGCGGGCGTGCACAGTCGTGTCGTCACTTATGTGTGACGACGTGCACCTCGCACCCGTGCGCAGACTTGAGGCGACACACGTGCGGACCTTCGAAGTTCGCGCGTGCCACAATAGTTTTTCCGCCACAACCTGACCGGGGCGCGCTGTCGATATGTTGCTGGCGATCGATATCGGAAATAGCAATATTGTTTGGGGAGTCTTTCAACACCGGACACTGGAGGGACACTGGCGGCTGGCGACCGACGCGAGAAAAACCGACAGCGAATATGGAATCGTGTTCCTCGATCTGCTGGAGCGCTCCGGATATAGAGCCGGCGACATTACAGGCGCCATTATCTCCAGCGTCGTTCCCGCCCTCACGCCGACTTTTGAAAGCATGGTTCAGGACTTCTTCGCCCGCACCCCTGTCATCGTGACGACCGACATCGACAGCGGACTTCATCTACGCTATGCCAATCCCAAGGAGATCGGGAGCGATCGCATCGTGAACGCTGCAGCCGCCTACGATCTCTACCACACCGACTTGATCATCATCGATTTCGGCACGGCGACGACATTTTGTATCGTTACGAAACAGGGGGAGTATCGAGGCGGTGTGATCGCCCCGGGATTGGGCATTTCAGCCGAGGCATTGTTCACAAGGACAGCGAAGCTGCCAAAAGTCGAAATCATCCGGCCGAAGGCAGTGATAGGGACCGACACGACCTCCGGCATTCAGAGTGGATTGGTGTTTGGATATGTCGGATTAGTTGATGGGATCATTCGTCGCATGGAGCAGGAGCTTGGGTACAAATGTAAAATCATCGCCACAGGGGGACTTTCGGCATTAATCGCCCGCGAAACGGAAACCATTCACGAGGTACGCCCCCTGCTCACGCTGGAAGGGCTCGCCTTGCTCTATCGCCGGAGCGGAGGGACATGAACTCTCCAACCTCGTGGTGACGCTGCGTCATTCCTCGCTCTGCGCATTTCTTCAAACAATTCTTCACTGTGGCGGTTGACTTTAAGAAGGCGGTGGCTATCTCGCCTGAGAACGGAAACTACTTGTGAACGATCAAGAGAACAATACCAATATATTCGACAACTTATCGGAGGAATCGTCGGAGTCGGAAACATGTTCCGAACAGATCGATTCTACTCTAGAGTTGCAAAAGGATTTGGACCTCAAGACAGCCGAATGTCAGGGGCTCAATGAAAAATATCTTCGCCTGGCGGCTGAGTTCGACAATTTCAAAAGACTGACGCAACGCGATCAACGCGACCAAATCAAATTCGGCAATGAGCAAATTCTTCGAGAACTGCTCCCAGTGGTCGACAACCTGGATCGAGCCATCAAATCGGCACAAAACAACGGCGCCAACGACGCGCTGGTACAGGGAGTGGAGTTGACTCTCAAACAGTTGCTTGGCGTCCTGATGAAATTCGGTGTGAAGCCCATTGACAGCGTCGGTCAACCGTTTGACCCCGCGACGCAACAGGCGGTGGCGCAGGTGGCGTCCGAGTCAATTCCCGAGCATCACGTCGTCGAACAGTTCCAGAAGGGTTACTTGTTGCATGACCGTATTCTAAGACCGGCGATGGTCACTGTCTCAACCGGTGCAGCTCACACGGCGTAGTCGTCGTGCCTTGAGCCTTTTGACGAAGGAGTTATCCCATGGGTAAAGTCATTGGAATCGATCTCGGAACGACCAACTCGTGCGTCGCTATTATGAGCGGTGGGGATCCGGTCGTGATCGCAAATGCCGAAGGCAGTCGAACCACGCCTTCGGTCGTCGCCATTACCGACAAAGGTGAACGGTTGGTCGGGCAGATCGCCAAGCGACAGGCGATCACCAATCCAGAAAATACCATCTTCTCGGTGAAACGACTGATGGGACGCAAGTTCCGCAGCCGGGAAGTGCAGGATGCGATCAAGCGCCTGCCGTACAAGGTGGTGGAAGCGGACAACGGCGATGCGCATGTGGAGCTGCGGGGGAAACGGTACAGTCCGCCCGAGATTTCCGCGATGATCCTGCAGAAGATGCGGCAAACGGCTGAAGACTACCTCGGGGAGAAGGTCACGGAAGCAGTCGTGACCGTTCCTGCATATTTCGATGACAGCCAGCGGCAAGCGACCAAGGATGCCGGTCAAATCGCCGGGCTGAACGTGCTGCGCATCATCAACGAGCCGACCGCCGCCTCCCTCGCGTACGGCCTGGACAAGAAAAAGGATGAACGGATCGCCGTCTACGATCTCGGCGGTGGAACGTTCGATGTGTCCGTGCTTGAAATCGGGGATGGGGTTTTCGAAGTCAAGTCGACAAACGGGGACACCTATCTCGGCGGAGACGATTTCGATCTGCGAGTCATGGACTGGCTGGTTGATGAGTTCAGGAAGGACCAGGGGATCGATCTTCGGAAAGATCGCATGGCCCTGCAACGGCTGAAGGAAGCCGCAGAACGAGCGAAAATAGAGTTGTCTTCATCTCAGGAAACAGAAATCAATCTCCCGTTTGTCACGGCAGATGCCAGCGGGCCGAAACACCTCGTGACAAAACTGACCCGTGCCAAACTCGAGCAATTGGTGGATGATCTCGTTCAACGCACGGTCGAGCCGTGCAAGAAAGCCTTGAGCGACGCCGGTGTCGGCGCAAAGGATATCAATGAGAACGTGCTCGTCGGCGGAATGACCCGAATGCCTAAGGTGATCCAAATCGTGAAGGACTTTTTCGGGAAAGAACCGCATCGCGGCGTGAATCCGGACGAAGTCGTCGCGATCGGAGCCGGCATTCAAGGCGGTGTGCTCAAGGGAGAAGTCAAGGACGTGCTGCTGCTGGACGTGACCCCGTTGTCCCTCGGGATCGAAACACTGGGCGGCGTGTTCACCAAGTTGATCGAACGGAACACCACCATCCCCACCAAGAAGAGCCAGATTTTTTCCACGGCGGCGGATAATCAAACGGCCGTGACCATTCGGGTTTTCCAGGGGGAGCGGGAAATGGCCAATGACAACAAGTTGCTCGGCCAGTTCGACCTGGTCGGTATTCCCCCGGCCCCACGAGGCATGCCGCAAGTAGAGGTGACTTTTGACATCGATGCCAACGGCATCGTGCACGTGTCAGCCAAGGATTTGGCGACGCAAAAAGAACAGTCGATCAAGATTACGGCCTCCAGCGGCCTCAGCAAAGATGAAGTGGATAAGCTGGTCAGGGATGCGCAGGTTCATACCGACGATGACAAGAAACGCCGCAAGCTGGCCGAAGCCAAGAACCAGGCCGATTCATTGATCTACGGCACCGAGAAGAATCTCACCGAGCATGGTGATAAGATCGGCGAGGACGACAAGACCAAGATCACGGAGGCGATCGCGGCTCTTCGAAAAGCGTTGGAAGGGACTGACGCCGAAGCAATCGAATCGGCAACCCAAACGCTGACGACCTCCTCGCACAAACTGGCCGAGGAAATGTACAAGAAAGCCTCGGCATCGGCTTCGGCTTCTCCGGGCGACGGTGCGTCGACCGACGGCGGCGGGTCACAGCAACCCAAGGACGAGAAAGTCGTGGATGCGGAGTTCGAAGAGGTAGACAAAGATAAGAAGTAAGTTACAATAGGACGATGACGAGACCGAGTTTCGCCACTCGTGAAGCTCGGTCTCGCTCTGTATCCCTCAGGCAATGAGCTCTGTGGCAAAACGCGACTATTACGAGACATTGGGAGTTGAACGCAACGCGTCCGACGACGAGTTGAAGAAGGCTTTTCGCAAGCTTGCCCGCCAATTTCATCCCGACTTGCAGCCTACCGCGGACCAGAAGAAGACCTCCGAAGAAAAGTTCAAAGAAGTCAACGAAGCCTACGAAATCCTGAGCGATCAGGATAAACGCAAACGTTACGACATGTTCGGGCATGCCGGCACGCAAGCGGGCGCCGGCGGCTTTGAAGGCTTCGACTTCGGGCGCGGAGGCTTTGGAGAGGTCTTCAACGATATTTTTGAAGACTTTTTCGGCACTGCCCGCGGCCGCAGCCGGGCCGAGCGTGGCAACGATCTCCAATACAATCTGGATGTGACGTTTGAGGAAGCCGTCTACGGCAAGGAAGCCAAACTCAAGATTCCGCGTTGGGAGACATGCGGCGATTGCAAAGGCACCGGGGCACGGTCCGCGAACGCCATCAAAATGTGCCCCAGCTGCAAAGGCGCCGGCCAGTTGCGCTTTCAGCAGGGATTCTTCAGCGTCAGCCGACCCTGCGGGCAATGCGAGGGTAGCGGGCAGATCATTTCAGATCCGTGCGGCACGTGCCAGGGTCGCCAGCGAATTCACCAGGAACGGATACTGTCCGTGCAGATTCCCGCCGGGATCGAATCCGGCATGCGCCTGCGGCTTTCCAATGAAGGTGAACACGGAGTGCAAGGAGGTCCGCCCGGCGATCTCTACGTCGCCATTACGGTGAAACCCCACCCCGTTTTTCGACGGCACGCGTTGGATATTGTGTGCGATCTACCCGTCAGTTTCGTGACGGCCACGCTGGGAGGAAAGGTCGAAGTCCCTACCCTGAAGGGCAAGACGATCATGAAGGTTCCAACAGGAACTCAACAGGACAAAGTGTTGCGATTGAAGGGACTGGGGTTTCCAAGTCTGAAAGGTCAGCAGACCGGCGACCAGATCTTCACTGTGAAAATCGAGATTCCCACCAAACTTTCATCAAAACAAAAACAGCTGCTCGAAGAATTTGGAAAGGAAAGCGGCATGACGGCTGATGCCGAAGGCGATGGTTTCTTCGATAAAATGAAGACCTTCTTCGAGTAAGGGTCTTTCCTCGTTCGTGAAGCGTTGTTCGTCTCTCGTTTCAGAAGCAGCTCACGAAATGCGATTCACGCTTCACGGATCGTTGAGCGCCAACAGCTCTCGATCCGGCAACTCTAGGAGGCGCAGCGTAAGCATTCTTACCCGCCCCACCCCGAGCCTGCCGAGACAGGCTCTTTCCCGTGCTGCTATGCCGGCATTTTTCATTGATTCATCCACCATACATGGCGACCGTGTCACGATCACCGGAGACCTAGGTCATCATCTCCGCGCAAGCCTTCGCGTCCAGATCGGTCAGACCGTTTGGCTGACCGATGAACAACGCAATCGCTATCATGCCAAGGTCACCGAGATGACGCCTGCCGAGCTGACTGCGCACATTCAGGATCGCGTGCGTGGTCCCGATGAGACATGTCCCAGGATTCTGCTCGCGCAGGCGCTCCTCAAAGGTGATCACATGGATTGGATCATTCAAAAGGCGACCGAACTTGGCGCGTATGGGATTGTTCCGCTGATCACGCATCGTGGCGTCGTCCGGCCGCAAGTCACTCGCATTTCCGGACAGGTGTCACGCTGGCAACGCATTGCCCTGGAGGCTGCTCAACAGTCCGAACAATGGCATGTTCCCGAGATTGAACCGCCACGCGGCAGCCGGCAGTTTTTTATGGATAGAGCCGCGCCCCTCAAGCTGATGTTAGCGGAACGCGCGGAGAGTGAGAGCCTCCGAACGTTGCCGCTCGGGTCCGATCCACAAGACATCATCGTGATCGCCATCGGGCCTGAAGGCGGGTGGAGTACGGACGAACTGACGGTAGCCGGTGAACAGGGGTTTCGTTCAACTACGCTGGGGCCTGGCATCCTCCGATCGGAAACGGCATCGCTGGCGGCCCTCACGATTCTGCAGAGCCGGCTGGGGAGGCTGGGCTGAAGCCTACGGCACGCGAGCATGCATCATGGATTCGGATATTCGATCCGGACGATGGCGCCGTTTTCTCCGGCTGCCCACCCATGGGTGGGATTTGGGAAACTGAGGCCGAGGAAGGACCGCTTGACCGGATTGGGCTGCTCGATCCAATTGAACCCGGCATTGCTGGTTTTCAAAATATAGCCGCGCTCTCCGACAATCCATCCATGTTGTTGACCCGTAAACCTGATCCGAATCAGATCGGTGAGTTTGTTGCAGGTACGGCCACAGGGCAGCGTCCGGTCGATCCAATGGGCCCCTCCATCCGTGGTCTGGAAGAGAGCCCCCGCATTGCCCACCGCCCAGCCGTTTGATTCGTCCGTCAGAAACACATCAAAGAACGTCGCCGATTCTTGATTGCCCTGGGCGGTCCACGTCGCCCCGCCGTCTTGCGTGGAAAGAATGGTCCCCAACGCGCCGACGATCATCCCGCGCTGATCGTTCACAAAATGCACCGCATGCAAGTTAGCGCTGGTCCCGCTGTTCTGATCGGTCCACGTCGCGCCACCGTCCGTTGTATGCAACACGGTGCCCGCCCCGCCGACAATCCACCCGTATTTCGCAGAGACGAAAAAAATCCCGTACAACGGCGATTGACTGGATACGACCTGAGGCCTCCAGGTCTCGCCGCCATCCGCTGAATACCGGACCGTCCCATTGGCGCCCACTGCCCACCCCTTGCGGTCGTCTACAAACAGCACCGCGGTCAACAATGAACTGGTACCGCTCGGCACTTTTTTCCACTTACGGCCGCCATCGACTGTTTTCAACAGAGTTCCTCCGCCACCGACCGCCCAGCCGAGAGCGGCATTGCGAAAATAGACTCCCATCAGGGTCGCCTGCGTGCCACTCTTCTGTTGAACGATCGTGGCCCGAACGTCGTCAGCCGAAGACACTGATAGGGGCAGGGCCACCAGCAGGGCGAGGACGACCATCGAGAGCGCACGCGTCGATCCCTTGCCCATTGCCGTCATGGCGTGGTTGAGGCCTCGGGGCGGGTGTCATTGAAGAACCCCTGGTCTGGGACACCTTTCGCCTCGATCGTGAATGAACCCGCTTCGAGCGTGAGCCATTTCTTCTGGGTGCAACATCTTCCATCCGGCAGAAGATCCCACGATCCGCGCCTCACGATCAGAGGACCGGTTGCCGCATCCGCCGTAAATTCATGTTTTCTCCCGACCCCGAAAATGTGTCGGCGGGGTACGCGCACGGTAATTTCAGAATCTGACCAGGACGTCACGACCGCGGCGATGCCGTTGAACAGGACCTCCGTGCGCGACACATTTTCCTGTAGTTCCTGATCTCCGCGCTTGAAAATATCCTCTCGCAGCCCGAGTTGCGCCTCTTCGCGCGTCTTCAAGAAGGAACCGAACCCTGAACCCTTGATCGTCACAATATCATCCAGTCCGGCAGAAGTCGGCGTATACGACTCGATGCGGGGGACCACCACCGTAAAGCTTCCAGCTTCGATTGTCAGCACGTCCCGCTCTTCGCAGCAACTTCCGTCCTCCTTCGGCTTTCCTGCAGCGCGTTCAACGACGACCGGTCCGTTCTTGACGCTGAACGGCACCCAGACGTCGATCCGATCGTCGTGCCACCGATAGATGACCGCGGGCACACCGCCGATCAGGACACGGTTGTCGGTCTTCGCAAAATCGATATAATTGAATGGCGTTGCGCCACTCTCGGAATAAAACCCGAAATGTTCGCCTGAGATCTTCAACAGCGATCCGATCGGAGCGCTCGTCGGCGTGACACCGGTTGCCTTCGGCGTATACACCGTAAACGTACCGAGGCTTCTCTCCTGCCCGTGATGTTTCAAGATGACGGCGCCGGTTTCCGCATCGAGCGGCACATGCGCGACAATCATGCTGTCGGACCATTGCGCGATGCTTGCGCGATGACCCCCTATCAGGAGCACGTCGTCCGACGTTTTCGTCGCGCCGAAACTCTGGCCAAAGAGCACGATTTTCGTGCCAACCGGCCCGCTGTCGGGATCCATACGGATCGTCGGCAGCACCGTGACCGGCATGCTGTTACTGACGGTATAGCGCACCGGCGCGCAACAGGATCCGTCCGGTTGCGGATCGGATGAGGCGAAGCGCACGATCACTTCCCCGGATTTGATATTGGCAGGAAGATCGATCTCGATCTTGTCATCACGCCATTTCTTGGCGCGAACTGAAATGCCGCCGACCATCACGTCGTTGACGCCGAACAGGGTGTTCGGATCACGTGGACCGGCTGTATTCCCGAAGTGCTGCCCGACGATCTGCAGCGTCGATCCCGGTATGGGATTGCTCGGAACAATGGATTCAATGGTTGGGCGCAACACCGAAAACTGCCCCGCCCGCACCTTCCTCTTTTCGATGATGACCTCCACCGGCCCGTCCTTGACCTGGGACGGGACGCGAACCTCGATCAAGTCCGGTTCCCACCGCTGAACAAGAGCATTCAATCCATGAAACTTGACCTGATTCGCACGTGTCGACTTGAACGCACCGAAGCCCTTCCCTGTGATGGCCACCGTGGCTCCGGGAAGCCCCGAATCCGGAACGAGCTTCACCTGATTGACTGCCGCTACGACAGGCGAGCCGGCGAGCGAGAGTGCGAGGCCGATGAATACCACCAAAATCGCATGCATAGCGGGATGCTCCTCAAATCATCACGATGCAGACATAAGAATAGTATGCGCAGGGAGACCGGGATGGCACGCAGGCGCCCATGCGTGGCACACAATCCCACCCATCTGAGGCATGTGTGGCCGGCACGGGGTACAGCGTCAGGCGAAGGGATATTCGGAATATAACAAGCGCATTTTTTTCATGTCAAGGTAACGATGCGATGACGGTCGGTCGCTGCGTCAGTTTGTTTGAATTCGTCCCGGTAGCAGGGAGTCCCCTCTCGAACGAGGACCCGCGAAGAACTATCGCACCATAAAAATCAGTTCCAATTCGACAGGCGAGTTCAAGGGAAGTTCGGCAGCGCCCACCGCCACCCGCGCATGGCGGCCGGCTTCGCCGAATAGTTGAACGAGAAGGTCTGAGGCGCCATTGATGACCGCCGGCTGCTGAACGAATCCCTCTCCGGAGGCGACGTGCCCGACCATTCGCACCACCCGCTCGATTCGATCGAGTGTCCCCAATTCGCTTCGAACGATGGCCAGCGCATTGAGCACTGCAAGACGGGCGGCCTCCCTGCCCTGATCGACCGTCAAGTCCCGACCGATTTTCCCCGTCACAAGCAATTGTCCGTTGCGAAGCGGAAGAACCCCACTCAAAAAAAGCAATGCTCCAACCTGGACAGCGGGAATGTAGCTGGCGAGCGGCTTGGGAGGAGCCGGAAATTCAAGACCCAGTTCTGTCGCTCGTGCCTCGATCGACATGCTGTCTCAGCCGGCATGGAGTGAATCGAGGAAACTGTCACCGGACGGCAACCGCGAGGCACCGAGCGCCTCTCCGATCGTCTGTCCCAAGTCGGCCGCGGTCTGACGAGTCCCGAGATTCACGCCCCTGGCCAATTTGGGCCCGGTGATGAGCAGCGGAACGTACTCGCGAGAGTGCCCCCACGTCGGACGGCTCATATCGAACCCATGATCCGCCGTAATGATGAGCAGGTCGCCTGTCTTCCATCTCTCCTGCAGCTCCGGTAGACGCCGGTCGACTTCATGAAGGGCACGGACTGAATCCTCCAGGCTGGGGACAAGGACCTCAAGATTGGCAAAGATAAGCCCGCGCGGCACTCTGTTCAACATACCGATAATTTCATCCAGAGCTTCTCCAGCCTCGGATATCGTGGCCGATCGGGTCACCCCCCGCCCGCTGAACAAATCTCCGATCTTTCCCAGCCCGACGACGAGTTGGCTCGCCCGGCTTAACAGATCAAGCAACGTCGTCGCGGGCGGCTCGGTGGCAAAATCTCTGCGGCGACTCCCCGACCACAGCATACCGGCCTGGTCATCAAACGGATGGGCCACCACCCGGACAATCGGATGGGCGGCTTTCGCCGCACGCCGAACGTCACGACCCATCCGGTAGAGTTCCTCAGCCGGCATAATCGTTTCGTGGGCCGCGAGATGAATGGTCCCGACGTCATCAAACCAGACGATGGGCACGCCGGATCTCTTATGCTGGACCGCCATTTCCTGGACAGGGTTCGCGCCGGACATCTTCCGATTTCCCAGCGTCTTCTGTCCGATCGCTCCTTCAATCAATGCCACCAGAGCCGGGATTGCCTCGTCCGAGACTCCGCTCACCGTCTCAATCGGACAACCGGCAATTTCCCAATGTCCAATCAGCGAATCCTTCCCTTTCGACACAAATCCCATGAGACCAAAGCACCCTTCCGGCTGCACCATCGGACGCACGCCTTGGAACTGTCCGAGATGACCCAGTCCGAGATTCTCGAGATTTGGAAGGTGGACGGATCCGGAAGCCTCACACAAACTGGCCAGGGTGTTGCATTCAGCGTCGCCATAGTGAGACGCATCAGGAAGGGCTCCAATTCCCAATCCGTCGAGAACCAGCAGAATAATGCGGTTGATCATGGCGCGCATGATAGCAGAATCACGAGGTGAACAACATTCTTGGACAGAACCATCTATGGTTGCTCAATGGACATGGCTCCTGGCAAGATAGCGCGTGAGACGCGCTTCGCCATCGTCTTTGAAGATCAAAAATTCCACACCGAACTCACGGCGCGTCAACCACTGAATTCTCGCCAGATCCACCGACAACCGCTCAGCCCCATCACCCAGATCGATTTTCAAACTGATGTGACCGCCCTCCCCGACGAACGCAGACGATTCGATGGCACATCCTCCCAGCGATAAGCTGTAGACGATGCCTTCGGCGTCCGTCTCGTCGCTTGAAAAAGAGACCGGACACTTGCATTGAACTCGCAGACTCTTCCGAGATCCCACGAGACGCTCCTGATCCGGACATGCCTTTACGTCGCGCTTCTCCACTCTGAGAGAATGGACAGGCTCGCGCTGGTCCCGAGTCCCGATGCAATGATGGGTTGGGCTGCTCAGGCTCGATTTTGAGCCACCTGCGAGCGGGACTGTTTGCGAAATGGCTGCTTCTGAAACTTTTCGACCGCCCGGTTGTGCTCCTCCAAGGTCGAGGAAAAGTAATGCGTCCCGTCATTTCGGGACACGAAATACAAATATCCCACTTGGGAAGGGTATAACGTCGCCCGAATGGAATGGATTCCGGCACTTGCGATCGGCCCTGGAGGCAGGCCCTGGATGCGATATGTATTGTAAGGGCTGGGACTGGAGAGATCCCGCTTGTGCAAATTGCCGTCGAAGGCCGGCAACCCATAGATCACCGTGGGATCGCTCTGCAGCGGGATGCGCCGCCGCAGACGATTGTGAAACACCGCGGCGATCAGTTCTCGTTCCTCTTTCACTCCCGTTTCTTTCTCCACCACAGACGCGAAGGTAAGCACCTCGTGCAGGGTCAAATTCATCTGTTTGGCTCGTTCCTGCAATTCAGCCGTCCACATTTGCCTCACACCCTCGACCATGGCCCGCATGACGTCTTTAGGCTTGGTCGCGAGAGCAAGATGATAGGTCTCGGGAAACAAATATCCTTCCAAGGATTCCGCCTGAATACCAAGCGAGTGAATAAACTCAGGGTCGCGTCCCAGGCGCAGGAACTCCGTCCGATCCGTAATATTCAATCGGCCGAGCAGCTCAGCGATGAGCGTCATCGTAAACCCTTCCGGGATCGTGACCGGATGAAGGACCACGCGGCCGGACAGCAATTTGCTCAGAATATCCTCGGCGGACATGGCCGCGTTCAGCTCGTATTCTCCGGGATGAATCTTGCGGTCGGCCGTCTTGGTTTTGCCGAGCAGTACGAATGCCGCACGGCTCTTGATCAGCCGTTCGCGCTTGAGGAGACCGGCGACGTATTGAAAGGTGCTACCCTCTGGAATGACGACAATTCGGGCAGGAGGCTTGGTTTTCTGGTCAGCGACCGGAGCCTGGGCCCAGCGCAGAGCCTGGTATCCCACTATACCCGTGAGGCACAGCAGAACCAGAATCCAGGGAACGAGTCGATTCTTCATCCTCACCCTCGAGAGGAATCCCATGAACATCGGCATCTTCCAGACCCACGTGCTCTCGTGTCGAGCGGGTTTGATCTGCCCGGCTCTCGAGATAACTTTGGAGAAGAATCGCCGCGGCAATGCGATCAATGACACCTTTCCGCTTCTTCCGGCTGACGTCGGCGGCGATCAACAGATCCTCGGCGGATCGCGTCGTCATCCGTTCGTCCCACGTCACGACCGGAACGGAGAGCACCGCTTCAAGCTGCGTGACGAAGTGTTGAACCGATTGGGCTGCCGGCCCGATTTCCCCGTTCAGACGGAGAGGCAGACCCACAAGAACCTCGGCTACGTCGTGCTCTTGGACGAGCTGCTTGATATGTGCGAGATCAGCCGCCAGCGTCCGTCGAACGTAGGTCTGAAGAGGCTGAGCCGTCCATCCCAACTCATCGCTGAGAGCCACCCCGATCCGTTTGGTACCATGGTCGATTGCGAGAATCCGCGTCGCCTTCATGAGTTTACCGCTCCAGGGCCTTTTCAACCAATCCAAAGATCTTTTCCAACGCAGGACCGAGTCCTTCCGGATTCTTTCCCCCGGCTTGAGCCATCTCCGGTCGACCTCCGCCGGTTCCTCCCACTTCCGCGGCCATCTCTTTAATCAGGTCTCCGGCCTTGAGGCGAGGAATCAAATCCTTCGTCACCACAACCAAAAGCGCCACCTTCCCCTCGTTGGCCGCACCCAAGGCCACCACACCGCTGCGTAATTTGTCCCGCAGTTGATCCGCCAGCGCACGCATGCCGGTCACATCCAGACCATCCACGCGCTGGGCATGCACCTGCACGCCGGCCACGGTTTTACTTTGCGCCTCTCCTGTGGACTTGCTGGCCATGCGCAACTTCAGCTCCTCAAGTTCTCGTTCCTTCTCTTTCAATTGACCGACCAGTTTTTTTGTTCTGGCCACGACCTCCGAGGGACCAACCTTCAATACCTCAGACAGTTCGCGAAGGTCAGATTCCTGCCGTTTCATGGATTCAAGAGCTCCGCCGCCTGTCAGGCACTCGATTCGTCTGACACCGGCTGCCACGCCGGTTTCGGAGACGACACGGAACAGCCCGATCTCGCCCGTATGGCGGCAGTGTGTTCCTCCACACAGCTCCTTGCTGAAGGATTCGATGCTCACAACACGAACCTGATCGCCGTATTTATCACCGAAGAAGGCAAGCGCCCCCTTGGCCACGGCCTCCTGTATGCCCAGCACTTCGGTCCTGACGGTCTGATCGTGGAGAATCTGTGTATTGACCATACCTTCGATGTCATCGATGTCCCGGGAAGAGAGCGGTCGAAAGTGCGCAAAATCAAATCGCAGCCGGTTGGGCGCGACCAGCGAGCCGTACTGTTTCACATGGGGGCCCAACAAATCTCGCAGAGCCGCATGCACCAGATGAGTCGCAGTGTGATTGCGTGCGGCATCCTGTCTGGTCTGCCGGTTGACCGACAGGTGCATCCGCTCGCCTTCACGGATGGAGCCTGTGCGGACGACTCCTTTATGGAGAATCAGCGTCGGTAGAGGCCTCGTCGTCTCGCGAATGTCTACGCGGCCCTCGGGACCGATCAGGAGTCCCTGGTCCCCGGCCTGTCCTCCACCCTCAGCATAGAAGGGGGTCGTGCCCAGAATGATTTCAACCTCATCCCCTTCACGAGCCTCTTTGACTGCGCGGTCTCCCTTGAGAATGGCCTGCACGATGCTGTCGGTTTCGAGCTGTTCATATCCCACGAATTCCGTCTGACCCAGCCGCGCCGCCAATTCGGCAACCGCCGGCCGGGCCGACTCCGCCTCAAAGCCGCCAGTTCTTCTGGCACGATTGCGCTGCTCTTCGATCGCTTCGTTGAATCCGGCTTCATCCACGCGCATATTCTGTTCACGACAGGCCTCGGTGATGAGATCGAGCGGAAATCCATAGGTGTCGTATAGTTTGAATACATCAGCTCCCGGCAATATCTGTCCGCCCGTGCCACGAACCTTTGCGAGCATCTCGTTGAGAATCGGCAGTCCTTGGTCGAGGGTCGCAATGAATCGTTCTTCCTCGCCCCTTGTGGCCTCCGCTATCGTTCCGGCTGCGACCCGGAGATCGGAATAGGCTGGACTCATTTCTTCCACGACCGTCGCGGTCAATTCATGAAGGAACGGGTCTACGATGCCCAGCATCCGGCCGTGCCGCGCGGCGCGACGCAGGATCCGGCGAAGCACGTACCCACGCCCCTCATTGGAGGGCAGTACCCCGTCAGCCATCAAGAAGGTGATGGCACGCAAATGATCCGCGACCACACGCATGGATCGATCGGTCGTCTCCTCCTCACCATAAGTTCGGCCGGCACGCTTGCCGATCGCTGCCAGGATCGGCGTAAACAGATCCGTGTCGTAATTGCTCAAGCGCCCCTGGGCCACCGCCGCCAGACGTTCGAGGCCCATGCCGGTATCGATGCTCGGTCTGGGAAGTGGATGGAGTACTCCTGACGCGTCGCGGTTGTACTGCATGAAGACCAGGTTCCAAATCTCAATAACCCGGTCTCCCTCCCCGTTCGGTACGGCGTCACCCGGCACGGAGGGGCCCTGATCGAGGTGAAGCTCGGAGCAGGGACCGCAGGGACCGGTATCGGCCATCTGCCAGAAATTATCCTTTTCGCCGCACCGCATGATACGCGATGACGGGACACCCATCTTTTCCCATAGCTGGTATGCCTGATCATCTTCCCGGTACACGGTCACCCACATCCGGTCTTTCGGCAGACCGACCACCGTGGTCAAAAATTCCCACCCGAACCTGATCGCGTCCTCCTTAAAATAGTCGCCGAATGAGAAGTTACCGAGCATTTCAAAGAAGGTATGGTGCCGTCTGGTATAGCCGACATTTTCCAGGTCGTTGTGCTTGCCGCCGGCCCGGAGGCATTTCTGAACCGAGACGGCACGATTGTACGGCCTGGTTTCCTCACCGAGGAACACACCTTTGAACTGATTCATGCCCGCATTGGTGAACAGGAGGGTGGGATCCGCCTGAGGGATGAGGGGCGAACTTGGCACGGCATGGTGCTCATGCTTCTCGAAGTACTGGATGAAGGCCCGCCTGAGTTCGTGCGCGCTATGTGTCATGAGCTCATCAGTCCCCTGTGTCCTCTAGATTGAGTACCCGAGCGATTATCGAGCCGGTAAACCCCCGGCCATGGAGAAATCGTCCCTTCTGAGCCTGGGTCTTGCGGCTACGACGCTGGGCGAGTGCTCGCGCGGCGAGCTCCATCTCCGTCACATCGGCATAGACCCGGCCTATGGTCGCGCCGGCAACGCTGTCTGTAAAGCCGTGCTGCAATAGTTCCAATGTCATGCGGCGGCGCCCCATCGGTTTCATCGCCAACCGCTTTTCCGCCCAGCGACGGGCATAGGCGGCATCGTTCAGATACCCCCGATCCTCCAGTCGCTGCAGAACCGTCGCGACACTATCGGGAGGCGCACCGCGCGAAATGAGGACCCGCTCGACCTGGCTTCTGGTCTTGTCTGATCGAGCCAGCGCGCGAAGGGCCAGATCAAAATAGTGCTCTAGTGCGGGGAACTCGTCACATTTTCCACGACGATCAGGCACAACGCAGGTCACCGATCAGGTCGAGGCTCTTGCCCCATGTCCCCGTTTTTCCTCGTGACGGCCTTCCGGTCTCTTCTCTTCCTTTCCTTCCGCCCGCTTCTCCTCCTTGCCGTCCGCTCGCTTCTCGCCTGTCCGGCCCGTCAACCCAGCCTGCTCGCGTAGTCTGTTCTCGATGTCCCGGGCAATGCCCTGGTTGGTTCGCAGGAAGTCTCGCACCGCCTCGCGGCCCTGGCCCAACCGATCATTCTTGTAGGAGTACCAAGCCCCGGCCTTTTCAAGAATTCGTTTCTCAACGCCCAGATCGACCAGTTCGCCCATCTTTGAAATCCCTTCCGCAAACATCACGTCGAACTCGGCTTGTTTAAAAGGCGGCGCGAGCTTGTTCTTAACCACCTTCACCCGCACCCGGCTGCCCGTGACATCCTGACCCTCCTTGATCGACTCGATGCGGCGGATATCCAGTCGCACGGAGGAATAGAATTTGAGGGCATTCCCGCCCGTGGTCGTTTCCGGATTCCCAAACATCACTCCCAATTTCATCCGGATCTGGTTGATGAAAACGACCGTGGTCTGCGACTTCGAAATCGCCGCGGTCAATTTTCGCAAGGCCTGAGACATGAGACGGGCCTGTAAGCCCATATGCGCATCGCCCATCTCCCCCTCGATTTCAGCACGGGGAACAAGGGCTGCGACGGAATCGACCACGATGATATCGATGGCGCCGCTCCGGACGAGGGTCTCGGCGATTTCCAGCGCCTGTTCACCGGTATCCGGTTGCGACACGAGCAGATCGTCCGTCTGGACGCCCAATTTGCGTGCGTAACCAAGATCCAGCGCATGTTCGGCATCAATGAATGCCGCCACGCCTCCGGCTTTTTGAGCCTCGGCAATGGCATGGAGCGTCAAGGTTGTCTTTCCAGATGATTCCGGGCCGAAGATCTCAACCACGCGGCCGCGAGGAATCCCACCGATTCCCAAGGCAATGTCGAGTCCCAGGGAACCGGTTGAAATCACCGGGACATCGGCAGCGGCCTCTGCTGTGCCCAACTTCATGACCGCCCCCTTGCCGTATTGCTTTTCGATCTGTGCGAGCGCTAAGTCTAACGCTCGTTTCTTGTCATCTTTTTCAGGCATTGTCACTCCTCTAGCAGAACAGTTGGATGGACTCGCCGAAAACTACCGCCGCGCCTTGCACGAATTGGTGAAGCGTCGTTCGTGAAGCGTATCTCGTGTTGAGAGCTGGAGAATTCAACGCACCAGGCAAATTATCGCTGACACAGGCGACAAGTCTTTCGCGTTTCCGATGCTGCGAGACACTTATGAACGCGTGATTATACCGGAGTCGGGAGAGAGAAGCCTAGCCCGTCTTCACTCGTGAGGCGTGTGGCGTCAGGCGTGAAGGGTTGTGCGGACGGCGCGCCCACCGACGCAGCCTTTTGATCATCGTTGATCATCCGCCGAAGGCAAACGAGGGAGTGATACAATAACCCCTGCGAGTCAGGAACCTGCGTCATGGCCGATGAGCACACACCAGGGAAACGATCAGGTCAGAGAAACTGGGTCAGTCTGATCCCCTTCGGGCTCCATCAGCAGCATCCCAACAATTACAAAGACATCCTCGACGCGGTCTGGGAAAACCGCGACAACCTCGGCTACGCCTATCGCATCCTGCGTGACGGCTGTTGCGACGGCTGCTCGCTCGGCACGACCGGCCTCCATGACTGGACCATGAAGGACCTGCACCTCTGCTGGGTCCGCCTGCAGCTTCTGCGTCTCAACACGATGCCGGCGATGGACTGGCGCCGGCTCGAAGATGTGGTCCCGCTGCGCTCTATGAAAGGCAAATCGTTACGGAAGCTCGGACGACTGTCCGTGCCCATGATCCGGCGTTGTGGAGACAAGGGTTTCCGGCGCGTTTCCTGGGAAGAGGCCATCCGTCTCATTGCCGAACGGCTGCACGCGACCGATCCCTATCGCCTCGGGTGGTTTCTCACTGCTCGCGGCGTGACCAACGAAGCCTATTATGCCCATCAGAAAGTGGCCCGCTTCATCGGAACCAACCATGTGGACACCAGCGCGCGGGTCTGCCACGCGCCGAGCACGGCGGCGCTCAAGGAAACGGTCGGCTGTTCGGCCACCACCTGCTCCTACAGAGATTGGATCGGGACCGATCTCTTGGTCTTTGTCGGCGCCAACACCGCGAACAACCAGCCGGTGACATTGAAATACCTCTACTATGCAAAGAAAGCCGGCACCAAGATCTTCGTGGTGAATCCCTTTGTCGAACCGGGCATGGAACGGTATTGGATTCCCTCGGTGGCAGAGAGCGCCTTGTTCGGCACGAAGCTGGCCGATGCCTTCTTTCATATCCATGTCGGCGGCGACATTCCGTTCTTCTACGGCGTGCTCAAACATCTCATTGCGCAGGGTTGGCTCGATCGCGACTTCATCGCCGCCCGAACCGCCGGCTGGGACGACCTCGAAGCGAAAGCGCGTGCCCTGTCCTGGGAAAGTCTCGAACGGGACGCGGGCGTGACTCGTGGCGATATGTACCGCTTCGCACAAACGTTCGGGAAGGCCCGCCACGCGATCGTCGTCTGGAGCATGGGCGTGACGCAGCATCGCTACGGGACCGACAACGTGAAGGCGATCGTGAACCTCCAACTCGCACGCGGCAATGTAGGCCGGCCTCACACAGGGCTCATGCCGATCCGCGGGCACAGTGGCGTACAGGGTGGCGCCGAAATGGGCGCGATGCCGAGCGCCTATTCCATGGACTATCCGGTCAACGACGTGAACGCGGCGCTGTTCGCCATGCCGGAATTCTGGGGTTTTCGTCCGCCTGCGTGGAAAGGCTTGGGGGCAGCCCACATGATCCTGGCGGCAGAGCGCGGCGAGATTGACGTCCTCTGGCAGAGCGGCGGCAATTTCCTGGAAACGTTGCCCGAACCGGACCTCGTACGGCGGTCATTGGGCAGGATCGGTCTCCGTGTCCATCAGGACATCGTCGTGAGTTCTACCATGCTGGAGGATCCGGCGGACCTCGTCGTGTTGCTGCCCTCGCGCACAAGGTACGAGCAACGGGGCGGCGGCACCGAAACGAGCACGGAGCGGCGGATCATTTACAGCCCGGAAATACCGGGGCCCCGTCCGGGCGAAGCCGGAGACGAGTGGGAAATTCCGGTTCTGGTTGCGCGCCGGTTTGATCCGGAGCGGGCCGCGAAGATCTTTCCATGGCGCGACACACACGATATCAGGCGGGAGATCGAGCGGGTTTGCCCAACCTACAAGGGAATCGGCAGCCTCCATAAAAAGGGAGATTACGTTCAGTATGGAGGACCGCTCCTGCTGGCTGGTCGGTTTGGAACCGCAGACGGCAAAGGCCACTTTACCCCGATTGATCTGCCTGAAGAGACAACTCCGGCCGGCCGCTTCTTCCTGACTACCAGGCGTGGCAAGCAGTTCAACAGCATGGTCGGTGCGGAGGTGGACCCCTTAATCGGGGCAACCCGAGACGCAGTCCTGATGGCAACGGAGGATGCAGCCAGTTTGAAGCTCGTTGCGGGAGATCACGTCGTCTTGCGCAATGAGCTCGGAGAATATCGCGGCAAGGTTGTCATTGACTCGTGTGAAGCCTGGCTCTGTGCAAGTCTATTGGCCTGAAGCGAACGCAATCATTCCGGCCGGGCGCCTCGACCCCTGTGGCATCCCGGATTACAATGCCACGGTCGAGATCGTTCCCCTCACACTACCCTCTCCCCGCTGGGGAGAGGATCAAGGGAGGGGCAAAAAGACGTGAGGCGTCAGGCGTAAGGGGTGAGACAGTACTCAAAAGATGAGAACGACTGAAAAGCGTTCGAGCAAACCACGTCGAGCCGCTCCCCCGAAGAGCGAAACCCACCCTGTTTCCATCCCCGCACGCCCGATGGAGGTCACGAGGGTGACCGAATGGCAGGATGGGAAGGTCTCCCGGCTCGAAGACTACTTGATCGGAGAAGAACCGCTTGAAATTCGCATCGGCACCCGTCCGATCAGCGTGACGATGCGCACGCCGGGACAGGACCTCGAATTGGCCGTGGGGTTTCTCCTGACCGAAGGCGTGATCAAGCGTGTGGAGCAGATTGCCGGTCTGCAACAAGTCGTCACGCGAGGCCACAAGCGTAATGTGGTCCGTGTAGATCTCGTCCGGGGGGTCGCGATCAAGCCGGCCTTGCTGCAACGCAATTTTGTGGTGTCTTCCAGTTGCGGACTCTGCGGGAAAGCTTCGATCGACTCGGTGCGAGTACGCGGCATCACCCGACCCAATCCACAGTTGCGCATCTCGCCGGATGCCCTCTGCCTTCTTCCGGATGCTCTGCGGTCCGCCCAGCCACTATTCGGCCGAACCGGCGGGCTCCACGCGGCTGGGTTATTTGACCAGACCGGCAAGCTGATTGCGCTACGGGAAGATGTGGGACGTCACAATGCGGTGGATAAGCTGATCGGCTGGGCCCTGCTGGAGAAACGCCTTCCGCTCAGCGACTCGATCTTGCTCGTGAGCGGACGCGGGAGTTTTGAAATCGTCCAGAAGGCGCTGGTCGCCGGCGTGCCTATCGTGGCCTGCGTCTCAGCGCCCTCGAGCCTGGCTGTCCAGCTCGCCTGGGAATTCAACTTGACCCTGATCGGCTTTCTCCGCGGCAAACGGTTTGTCGTGTATACGGGAGAGAGTCGAGTAAAACTCGGGACCGATCCAGACCGATGAAGACTCAAATCTGAGTCCAGCCTGCCTTCCTGCGACACTGACACAGCAGAATAGCACGCAAGACTCGATCGACTTCCTCGGGTGCTGAATAACCCTCCACTAACTAACAGGCCTTCATGGCTCGCCTCAATTTTTCTACCCAGGCGAAGCAGGCGCGAGACACAGCCGCCGGAAGCGATTGACCACAAACGCATGGTGTATTACAGTGTGTATGACACTTAAGCCTGGAGAGGGGTCATGGGAGTTCGAACGGTTCGACTGGACGATGAAACAGAAAAGGTGCTGAAGGATGTCACACGGAGAACGGGCTGGTCTGTCTCGGCAACACTGAAGCGAGGTCTCATGGTATTGCGTGATCAGGTCACCGAGCAAACCCGGGCCACGCCGTTTGACCTATACCGCAAGCTCGATCTCGGGTCTGGTGGGTACGCGATCGCACCCTCTACAGAGACGCGACGCGGTGTCGTCACTGCCCTGCGACGAAAATCCCGTCAATGATCCTGGTGGATACCGGGCCTTTCGTGGCCCTGTTTGATCCGCAGGATGCCGAGCACGAGCGATGTAAGGACATACTGCAATCTCTCCGCGAGCCTCTGCTCACAACGACGCCGGTCCTGACTGAAACCTTCCATCTGTTGACGCCGAACAGCATCGGCGCCGACCGGCTACGCGATTTCATCCTGCACGGCGGCGTATCCGTTTGGTACCCTTGGACCAGCGGGTTGTACGATCATAATCATAATCCTTATAGTTGGTTCCTACGATGCAGAAGATATGATCAACTGACGGCCCACTCCGAGCAGGTCGATAAATATTGAGATCGTCATTGGTCCCTAAAGAAAGGTAAGCGCGCATTCGTTTCGGACCAAACGAATCTGATCCCCGGTAACTACTCCTATCCCGAGCCCGAGCTATGATTCCAAGACCATAGCGAAAAGTAATCCCGCGATGCGGCGTCCCATAGGTGAATAGTTTATTAATCTCGACCGGTCGGATTCCATTCAGTCGTGCACGGTCGAACAGTCCAACATTCTGTAAATAGCAACGAGCTATAAGGCCGCCCATACTATGAGCGACGAGACTCACCTTGAACCCTTGTGGATTGGAGCAGGCGTCTCGTATCTTGTGTAAGAATAGCGCCAATGCCTCAGCATAGTCCTCGATTTGACCACGCTTCTTGCTCTCAAGAAGTTCCGCCTCTTCATCATAGAACCGAAAGACCCACAGGGTTTGTTGCCAGTTAGGTCCTACGCTATTGAGGATAGGCACATTTTGGTTGTCGACAAATCGATTGAAAGAGTCGATGTAATTCTCATTCTTCAGCAAGCGAATAACCGGGCTCTCGAATATCTGCATGATTGGATTCTGATCCATGGCTTGACGAAGCTGAGTTGCTCCGAGATTAAAGCCATAATGCGGCATATTGAAGGCGTCTTCCACTTCATCAGACTCAATGGCGAAACCGCGAATATAGACAATTGGATAGTACTCAGCCATGCGATCCTCTTATGGTTGTGTCTTTTCCAACGAGCATTACCAATCGTAAGATCAAGGAATTCCACCGCGGGCAAAGGTCTCTCGCACGGGTCGTGTTTTCTTGCCATCAATGAGCCCGCGACTCGTGGCACTTGCCGTGCTGAGTAAGGCACACCTCAGGGTTGTGCGCCGAAGATTGACGCCGGAGCGCCATTCGCAAGTCATTCGTAGAGACGATGCCGCCTGCGACGTCATCGCGACGCTGCGGCGCAGCTTCACCGGAGCAGGCGGCTAAGACGACATGCTCAGCGGCCGGCTCGGGCGGCAACGGCAAATGGATAGAAATATCTATCCAGACCGGCGAGGTCGCTCCCATACTCTTTTCCGCCCAGCATCGCGTCGCACAACAGTTCTCGCGCACGCGTGAGTTCCTTCCGGCGACCTCTCCAACGAGGATCGCCGATCGTCAGATCAAGGAGTTCCAACGCACGGGCGAACGCCTTCTCGCACAGTTGCGGATCTTTTTCTTGCCATCGATGAGCCCGGGCGACGTCACTGCCGACATTCGCCAGTTGTTCTACCAGCGGCAATGTCTGCCAACGTCCCGCGGCTAAGCTCGCATGCTGATGAGCCATCTCGTCTACCCCCTTGTCAGTCGGTTCACAATCTTGTGATCTCTTCTCTGATTTCTTGGTTTTCCACATATCGTGAATGGTTGCCGACGGATGGGCGCACGTTGATCATCGAGTCAAATTCGATCCACTCATTAAGCGGCTTGTCGGGATAGAGATTGATTCCCCATAGGTGTCGTTGCGCAGACCCTTGATCTAAAAGCACCGCCTCCTCATCTGAGTGAAGCTCTCCGGCGATCACCATGATGCCCTGTTCCACATCTACGACGGCCTTGACCATGTCCCCGAACTGCTGCTTCGCGATTTCGCCTAGTTCGTCTCGCGAAATGGTATCCCGAACAACTCTGATTTCCATGCCATCACGTCGCAAGGCCCACCGAAGTCAAGAACGCATTCGTGAACACCTGCCGGACCTTGGGACTCTCCAAGAGCGCTTCTCGGCTCGCAATCCACTTGTCGACATTCTCACCGTACATCTCCCGCACGCGAGTTTTGTTCAGAAAAGAGTTGAACTTCCCCCAGTGCATGGTGAAGGGGATGTCCGCGTCTTCCAAGGCGGTCCACAACCGCTGAGCGAACGCCCGCGCCTTCGGACTATTCAGGGCATCCACCTCCATCACACAGGTCGGCTCAAACCTCGTAAACCCCAGCAGCGCCTTGGTTCCCTTCACGAAGCGCAGGGTAAGGAGAACCGGAAGCAACGAGCCGAACTTGCGATAGGTATTGAACGCGATCCCCACGGCCTCCAACGCGCGGTCCATCGGCAAGCCGATGCCGGACGCGAAGACCGGTCCCTGGGTATTCTCGCCGCTGAATATGTCTCTGATCGGCGCGGTGATCTCAAACGGCTCTAGGTGATTTCTGACCTGCTGGTTGAGCAATGGCAGAACGGCCTTTCCTAACGGTTTTGGGATCAGGTCATAGAGCGCCGCGATGACTTCCAAGCCTGACGCGCCTGGACCCGAAGAAGCATCATCCCATTGCGGCGGCTGGTAATCGTCCCGCCAGGGAGACTCGAACATAGTGTACACGGTCGCCTCGTTCGGTGGATTCCCTTCATTCGGGTTGAATGTGACTTGGAAGTGATAGAGCCGATCGGCTGATTGCCCATGCAGGTCAATCCCGGAGAAATCGAGCGTTGAAATAGCAGACCGTAACCCGTCATTGAAGGGATGGAACGACCGAAACGCATGCAGGAGAAACAGCTCTCTCGCTTCCATCATCAGGCCATGAATAATCCCGAACGACCCAAAACTCACGAGGGCCGCATTGAACAGGTCATCGTCGCGAATCAACTGCGCGCCCAGCATATCAGCGAAGCTGTCCTGGACCACGGGATAGGACGCACGCTCCAGATAGACATGCTTCGACGGCCCCGTGATCAGATGGATCCCGACGACGAAGTCCGGTGTCGCCCCGAAGCGAAACGCAGACCCGTGGGTGTTGGTCGAGATCACGCCGGGTAAGGTCTGGCCGTTGTTCGACCCCGATGCCTTGAGCGACAGCCGGTCCTTGAAGAGAATGTTATTGATCTCCGCGATCGACAGGCCGCATTCGAGGAAGCGCAGTTTCTCGCGATCCCCCACATAGCCTGGCGATGTCTGGCTGGCCGGAATCGTGAAGCCGATGCGCAGCGGCTTGGTATTGATGAGTTCATGGTCGGTCACCGCGACCTTGCTCAAGGACCAGGAACTTCCCTGCGCCCGAAGCGTTTTCTTCCTCTTCACGGCTTGCGCGATGATCTCCTGCAATTCCGTGGTCACGTCGTTGTAGGCCTGAAGTCGGGCGGCGGGACTGTCCGTCGGAGGGATCACTTTGAAGTCGTGCTGTCCCTCGATCGACTGTTTGAAAGACTTGTGCCGATTGACCCATGAATCCAGGGGCACAAAAAACGCTCGCTTCGCCATAGCCGATCTCCTTTACTGCATGCGCTCTGGTGCGGGTGGTTGCGTGCTGCGCCGAGGCGCTTCAGGAAAACTGCCGACATCGGCCGCCGGCGCCTTGCAACGATACTCAAATTTCGTCGGCATCCAGATGCCGAACGTAAAAACGCCAGCTAGGTCGTGAAGGTAGTTGCGTCTCAGCACCACGTCGTTGAGCGCCCGACTCTCGCATCGCGCCATCAGGACCTGCGGGTCATACCAGGTGCCCCACACATACGCGTTCATGGTCGCGCTCTGGTATCGCTCATTGATCGGGTCGGAGTCCGGCATGCGCAGCTGATAGTCGGCACAGCCTTGAATGCAGAACAGGGCCAGGATCAGGGTGCATATAGCCGACACTCGTTTCACGGACCGAACTGATGACAAAGTACGTGTCATACCGTATCCCTCCGCGTAAACATCTGGGTTGAGGACAGGGACTGCCGATTTCCATGCTTGTCTCAGCCGCGGAAAGCCGTCTCAAAAAATAAACGGAGAACGACCCGCTTCTTGATTCGAGCGGCGCATCCAGACGATTTTCGAGATTCGTTGGAGGCCGGGGGCATGTGATGACGCGATCAACAGATGACAAATCCCGGCATGACTTGCCGGTTGCCATCCGGAGCACTACATACTCCGTTTCAAATCAAGAAGCAAACACTAGCCCGCACTATTCATGAGGGTTCGTGACGAAACTGCTGAGACGCCAGGCGAGACGGGCGCGTGGAGCCGTGAAGAAGGGAGGCATCCTTTAAACAGGATGTCGACCGACTGAGCGGCGAGCCCGCCCGCCTGGCCGCGTAGATCCAGCGGCCAGGCTTGTCGCAGCGGCGTGTCGGCGGTTGCAGTAGAAGCCTTCATGAATAGTGCGGGCTAGCTCAGCGTAAATGCAACCGTTTCAGAACTGGCACAACTGGACCCACCCTCACCTCTCTCCTCTCCCTCCTTTGGAGGGCGAGGAAGCACTGTTCGCAGTTCCATTCGAGCGAGCCTTGGGAACAGGGCGCGTCTCGGCGCGACCGGCGTAGGAGGGTGTGGATGATGGAGCAAGCTGCACAGCCAAGCAGATGCGAAGGTTAGTGCGGTCGGGCCGATGCGGCGGAGCTGACAGGCTCATCTCTCACCCAACGTTACTTCCCACAATTTCGTATACACCGACCCGGTCGGCCGCAGCTCGCTTTTCATGAGGACGATGGCCTTGACGGGCAATGCACCAGTCATCACCGGTCGATCCATCACTCCAGTCTGAAGCAATACCTGCCCGACGTGCCGCTCCCCGTCCTTGATGCGTGCGAGTGTGAGATGCGGGCTCAAGGGCCTGCCCTCAGGTGCAAATCCGAATGACCGGCAGCACTCTTCTATTGCCCGATGCAGCGCGGTCAGACGTTGTGACGCTTCACCCTGTTCCCATTCTTCAGTCGGTCCTATCCAGAGCACCCTGGGCTGTTGAAGGCGTGGAAATACTCCGAGTCGTTCGAGCGGGATATGGATATCGTGATGCGCGGCAGTACAGAGGCTGATTGCCTCCCGTAGAGGCTCAACCGTCCGTTCGTCCGTATTGCCCAGAAACTTAAGCGTCAGATGAATATTGGAAGGCTGGACCCATTGAATGCGTGAATGACGAGCCGGATCATGGGATAAGTGCTGCTTCACCTGCTGTTGAAGGCGAGCAACTTCTCGGCGGAGGTCCTCGCCTATTTCACTGGCCAGAAAAGACCGGATCATGTGCGCCCACTGGTGATCAACCACCTTCGCAACAGATCCAGCGCGGCTTGCGAGGAACGAAGTTTAATAGTCGAACGGTCCCCATGGAAAAGGAACTCTTGCGTCTTGTTCCCGCCTGTGCCGGTATCCAACCCCACATACACGAGCCCGACCGGCTTGGTTGCGGTCGCGCCGCCCGGACCGGCGATTCCGGTCACACTCAATCCGATGGAGACCAGGCCGCGTTCACGAATCCCCTTGGCCATTGCCGATGCAACTTGTGCGCTGACCGCCCCATACCTGGCCAGCATCTTCTCGGACACGCCCAGCATATCCATCTTGGATTGATTGCTGTAACACACCACCCCGCGATCCAGGTAAGCGGATGATCCGGGGACCTGCGTCAAACGGTGACTGATGAGACCACCGGTGCAGGATTCCGCAACAGCCAGCGTGAGACCTCTGGTAGAGAGTGTTCGCCCGACGATCTCCTCCAACGTATCAGCGCCCTCGCCAAAGAGCCAGTCACCCAATCGCGCGCGAATTTCTCGCGCGAACGGCAGCAACGCATCTTCCGCCATCGCTCCATGCCCAGCCTTCCTGTGTGTCGGCGCGCCCGTCCCCCTGGTGGTCAGCGAAACCATGACCTCCATCGGCGATGCCAACAGACCGAGATCGATCTTTACTCCTCTAGGCAGCAACCCTCTAAGCTTGGCATCCACGTCTGATTCCGGCAGTCCGAAGGTGTGGAAGACTTGGCGGATGATCGGCGTTGTGGACGTACGCCTGTGGTCCCTCAACCATGCCTGTAGCCGCGGGACAACTTCATGCACCACCATCGGCTCCATTTCACGCGGAACTCCCGGCAGTACGAATAGCAGGGTTCCCTTCCAGATGAGAGAGAATCCCGGCGCGGACCCGACCGGATTGTTGAGCACCGTGGCTCCCGTCGGAATCATGGCCTGTCGCAACTGTGTGGGCGACGGGGTCCGGCCCCATTGGGCAAGACGAGTGGTCATCATGTCCAGCGCTTCTCGTCTGACGCGCCAGCCGATAACCGGTCGCGGAAGCCACCGCTTCCCTCGTGCAGTCGTCCACGGTAGGACCAAGGCCGCCGGTCATCAGCACCACATCGGCTCGGTGGACGGCGAGCCGGATGGCTTGCGCGATATCCTGCTTCTCGTCGCCCACAATCGATTTGAATCGGAGGACGATCCCAAGGCCGGCCAGTTCATCGGCTAAAAAGACCGAATTCGTATCGACCCGTCCTCCCACCAGGAGTTCGGACCCGATGGCAATCGTTTCAGCAAAGAAAGATGTTTTGGTCTTCACGGGGAGAGCTGCATCGAAGATGAGCGTTGCTCGCGCGCTGCAAACGGCTTACTCGATGGCGGCAAAATCCAGGTCAAAACTGACTTCACCACCGCCTGAGGGGAAGACCGACAGTTTGGTTTTGGCCTGCGGATCGAAATCGGCATAGGCAAAGAGCGCGACGACTTTGGCCCGGTAGGCCGGGGTTTGCGGCCACACCGAACTTCGCTCTGCCCTGGCATCGAAACGCACGTTGACAGGTTTCACGGTCTGCCCGCCCTGCTCCAGCACGACATAACTATCCAGGGCAAAATTCGGTTGATCGCCGAAGAGCACCACATTCACGAGTAGGTTCCTATCGTCCAACACCTGCGCAACATCCTTCTCGCTTGGGGTTAGCGCGCGCAATGCCAGGTGGCTGGTCATCACGAGCACCCCTCCCAGCTTCGTCATCAGGAATCCGCGCGGCATGAGATCGTCCGTCGATCCGAATGAGGTGTATAACTGATCGGGTGAGCGCCGTTGCTCGGCAGCCGCTTTTCCCCGTTGGATCGCCGCCTGAATCTGATCGGGGGTGGGGCTCAATTCGATTGCAACAGCCTGATTCGCTGCCAATACACTCCCCCAGAGGAGCGCTCCTGGCGCAATCTGAACAGAGGGCTTCATCATGATGTTTTCTAAAGAAAGGTTCAGCAGGAGCACGTATCAGATCAATCCGGGCCTGTCAATATTTGGAGAAAGCGCTGGCCGTTCGGTTGACAAACCAAAACTCGAAGTGCTAAAGAAATCAGTCCCCTATTACTCCATCGTTTCACCTACGTTTTGCCGGAGGAATGAGCATGTCGAGCCCAGAAACGGCGCCGAAACGCCAGTTTGTCAACTTTGCATACTATAAGGTGGATCCTGCCTGGCGCCGCCTGCCCGAGGATGAACGCACCCGCGGCAAGCAGGAGTTTATCCGGGCTGTTGAGGAATATAGCGGAAAGGTGCTCGTCATCGCGTACACCACCGTGGGCATTCGTGGCGACTGCGACTTCATGCTGTGGCGAATCAGCTACGAACTGGAGCTGTTTCAGGAAATGGGGACGAAAATTCTTGCCTCCGGTCTCGGCAAATATTTATCCGTGCCCTACTCCTATTTGGCCATGACCAAGCGTTCGATCTACGTAGATCATCACACGCATGAAAATCAGGAAAGCAAGCGATTGACCATTGTTCCCGGCAAGAGCAAGTATATGTTCGTCTACCCATTTGTGAAAACACGCGACTGGTTCCTGCTCACGAAAGCGGCCCGCCAGGGTATGATGGATGAGCACATTGAAGTCGGCCATCGCTTCCCGTCCGTCAAACTGAACACCACCTATTCCTTCGGACTGGACGATCAGGAATGGGTGGTCGCGTTCGAAACCGACAAACCGGAAGACTTCCTCGACCTGGTCATGGCCCTACGTGAGACAGAGGGCAGCCGGTACACGCTCCGCGATACTCCGATCTTTACGTGTCTCCGCAAGAGCCTGAAAGAAACTGTGGACACGCTTGGCGGTTAGATCGTTCGCGTTGATCGATCTTGTGCGATAACGAGCGGCCTTCGATGTGACATCGAAGGCCGCTTCTTTTTTGAGGTCACACGGTCGTTGTATGCCGACTGTCTCCTTGGGAACGGCCCATCCCGACCGCCGCGCCGCCGCTCTCTCGGCTCTCGTCCCCGGAGTGGGCCAGGTGGTTCAAGGCCGTACACGTTCCGGCCTGATTGCGTTTGCGACATGCCTGACCCTCACTCTCCTTGCCATGAGCATCGGGCGTAGCGCTGGTCCCGGTGCCGAGTTCCTCGCCATCCTGCTCTTCGTCGTTCCCTGTTGGGTCTTTCAAAGCTACGATGCCTACCTGGCCAATGAACCGGCGCCGGCCACCCTACGCCGGACCGCCGATATTGTCCGGCACCGTGGTCACGATATTCGCTACCTTGGGGCACTGTTCCTCATGAGCGCGATCATGGACCTCTACATAATCGTGGCACAGCCACAGTATGTGCTGGCGGTATTCTGCACCAAGCCGGAGGGGTGGCTGGGCCTTCTCTTCAAGGCGCAATCTCCTACCATTCACATAGGAATCGGCTACGGATTTTTGTTACGACGCCGATGGGGCCTCCTCCTGTATTTACTCTACGCCGGGTTCGGTCTGATCAATGCGTTGGTCAATCTGGGTTGCTTTGGATACGGCCGGGTCCGCACGGTGTTTTTGATAAGCCTGCTCGCCTTTACCGCCTATGTGCTGCTACGCAGACGCGCCTTTCAGTAACGAGCAAGACGGCTTTCGGCAGAGTATCCGGCACTTTGACACCCCCAAGCGGCGTGTGTTAGACATGCCTGATATCCCAGTGTGGTGGCTAAAGGGACGAGGGAATGTCCGACAATAATGCGCTCTATGCCATCCGCTTCCCCGATGGCTCCGTGAGTCTCTATATAGATGAAGAATATGCGACCGAACGCGGCGTAGACCCGGCCAAGCTGGTTCGCGTTGAAATTCCACGGGATTTATTTATCAGCGGCACGGTCCAACAGATTCGGGAATACGTCGCAGTGTACCTGGAATCAAATCGTCAGGGAACCGCCTGAACTGCGCGGAGGACATTTCCACATGACAGCCCCTATCACCTACGACGCTATACGGTCCGTCATCGAGGGCATGCCGATTCAAGGCCGGATCATGTTGAAGCTCATGCTGCTACAACACTTCGACGTCGACCAGCAGGAAGTCGAATACATCGCAGCCGACCGTCCCGACCCTCGATGCGTTGCCGGCACCAAACCACTCCATAAGGTGACCCACGACGCCATCGACACGGTCCTCCAGCGACGCGACCAATACCTTAGACAGGTGCGTCTGCGCCGCGAACGCCTGTGGCTGCAAATGGAATGCATGCGCAAGTTGATGCACATCGATGACGCGATTTGCGCCACGGCCCGGCGCCTCCTGATGACCAGATTCGGCATGACTTCGCCCACCGTCGACGAATTGACCCGGCAGGCCCGCGCGGCCGTTCCCAAACCGGCAATTCGGGCCTTGGATCGTCGATGGGATGCCAATGACATCAGTGCTGCCGACTACCAAAAGGAACGACTCGGGATTGAACTCCAGACGCAAATGCGCTTGGCGGAAAAGCATCATAAGCGGCTGGAATTGGCGGAACGGGAATGGACGACAGCCCATGCCGGCCCCTTGCAGGATCATGAAATAGGGCATATCTGGGGCATTCCCGCCGGAAGCCTTCTTGCCCGGAAGGTCAAATACCTGCACCAGTATATTCAAACCCAGCACACACGCATGCGATCCGCAAATCCCCCGGCCGAGGAGGCTAAGTCAACACCGCTTGATATCTGGGCAGAAACCTTGGCCGTTCTTGCAAAGCAACCAGTCGAACGGTCGGTGGCCACTTATGACGGTCTGGAGAAGACTGAAGAAGCTTTGGTAGAAAAGTTGCAGGCGTTCGTCGCCAGCTCCCTGCCGGAAGAGTCTGAGGGCAAATTCTGGCTCTCTCTGGTTCACGGGGCCAGCTCGAACGCCGTCCATTCTGAAACCACACGAACCGTGTTCGGACTGCAGCGTTTGGTCGCCATACTCGGTGATTTTGACAGTAGTGACGAGGCGTTAGAGCACGACCTGTTGGCCAAGACGGCGCCGATATCCAAAGAGGATCCGGCCATGCTGGAAACCTCACTCGACCCGTCAAAAGAAGAGCTTTCAGAATTACAGGAGCATATTTTGCGCAGCTTTGTGGGCGAGCAACATCGACATCTTACTTAGCTGATGGTCGTCGGTATTATTTGAAGGACGGGTAATTTTTTTTCAGGGTTCTTTTCTGATAGCCTCGAGTTCTGTATAATACCGGGAATATGTCTTCCTTTACCTCTCCCCTTCCACCTCAAACCATGTCACGGATGGCCTACCTCGTTGTGTCTTTCATCATCATAGGGGCGCTGGGTTGGGGGCTGTTGAGCGCGCCGGTGGCCGCATCCGTGCTGATCGAGGTTACGGAGTTACTCGCTCATCCGGATCAATATGACCATCAAGTGGTGACGGTTAGCGGAAAGGTCACCAATTTTCAGTTGGCAACAAATCGCGAAGGCCGCCCTGCCTATGGCTTCTTGCTTCAAGCAACGGCTGGTACAGTGAAGGTCGTCGGATTAGGGAAAGCGGAAGTGCGGGAAGGCGACTATGTCATCGTCGAAGGCATATTCAGCCGTTTGCGCCAGGCGGGTCGAACCATCGTCTACAATGAAATCAAAGCCACCTCCGTGCAATCAATGGCCCGTATGAATCCCGATCTCGTCGGTTAGCCCCCCCGTCGCAACCGTTCATCAATAGACTCTTGGTGACCATTGCCGGTTCCTGGTGGCAAAAATGGGGACCGTTCTCCTGCCGTCAAGAAGAATGGTCCGCTGGATCCTTGATCGTAAGCACTCGTACTTCAAAGTGCAGTTTCTCACCTGCCAGAGGATGATTGAGATTTAATACAACAGTGTCGGCTTTGATTTCGGCCACATAGGGAAAAACAGGCGTACCGTCCGGAGCCTGAGTCTCCAGTTTCGTGCCGATCTGCAACGCATCTGCGGGAATTCTGTCACGGCTGACTTCGAATAAACCTTCCTGATGTATTTCTCCGTAGCCGTCGGGCGGCATGACAATGACCGTCTTGTTCTCTCCAACCGTCATCCCTTCGAGGCCCCTTTCGAGTCCAGAAAGAATTTCTTCCTGACCATGGGTATAGGTCAGCGGATCATCTCCCACATTGCTCTCAAACACCTCTTGATTGTCGAGTCTCAACGTATACTCAACAGAAACCACACTGCCTTTGGAAACCATCATTGGTTTCAGCTCCTCTCGTTCGCTTCCGACGATAGGACACACAGGGATCGATACGAACCACCGTACCACAGGAGAGACGTTCCGTCATCTGAAATGCCTGGATGGATAGTACCGAGGAACGATCAGGAGGAGAGACGGCGAGAGGGAGAACAAGAGGAACAGCTTGCTTCATTGAATGGCTGTCGCGTCACTCAAACGCGTTACCACCAACGAAAGGGACCGGAATCCAGATGAATAAATTTGGACCGTGGATAATAGCCTACTCCCCCGCGGCCTACACGCAGGGCTGCGTCACGCACCCCCTTGACGGATACGCCTGGAACCTGAACATCGATGGCCTGACCAAGCGTGTGATAGCTGTTCTTCACGGCTCGCCGGCTCGTTCGCACGAGATGGTCATTGTATTCCGGTGATCGATACCCCGAGACGATATGGATGGCTGGATTCCGGCGCAATTGTTTTTGCACCGCGTTCACGATCTCGATCACCCGGATATCCATACGGGTAGATTGGCCGGAGTGGTGACAGCGTAAGATGTGATTCAAATCGTCCAATGCTGACTGATCATATTGTCCACTATCGTCGCGATACGTCGCTGTGACATGCTCATCGGTCTGTACATTGTAAAGAGTGAGCCGACCCGGTGGTAATCCGCCGCCGGTTGCCTTTTCCGGCCACAGCACACGACATCCCAGCAGGTACAGGCCGGCAAGAGACGTCTTCAACACCGACCGGCGTGTCCATTCCGATTCAAGGAGGGGCGAACGGCTCATCTCCGCCTCTTGGCTACACTGGTCCATCGTGCACTCCTACGTATGGTAAGATGTGGTAACGGCTTTGCCCTGTGAACAGACGTTTCTTGATGCATATGAATCCTTATCGGATTTCCAGTCTCTTACATTGAGAAAGATCCAACGCCTTGAGGCTGGATTGCTAGGCGGTAAGATGATCCACACTCACTATGGCCGGTTCAATTTCCTTTTAGCCTGCTTCGTCACCGTCGCGGTCGTCGCCTTACCGATGCTCGCCGCCGTCGGTCCCGCCGCAGCCGGGTTGACGGGCCGCGCGTTGGTGGCCGGATATGGTCCTGAGCTCCCCCTCTTACAGGACCTGGGAAAGGCTTTTGAAAAATCTCATCCTGGGACCGCCATTGACTTTGAATGGGACAAAAACGTGAAAGCCGTCGATCTTGTTCAGTCAGGGACCGCTGACATTGCGGTAACCGACCACCTTGTGACCGGGTTACATGCTTCCCAGATTGCGTGGGATGGGGTTGCGGTGATCGTCAACTTCGCAAACCCTATTCGAGAACTGACGAGTCGTCAAGTGAAAGCCATTTTTGGCGGGCAGATGATGCGTTGGTCGGAAATAGACGGCGCCAATGAGAAGATCGAGATTTTGGATCGGGCGCCGGAGGACAATGTCAAAGCAGGGTTCGAGGCATCTCTCGGGATCACAAATCAGATTCCTCCGTCTGCATTGGTCGTACGAACTGATCAGAAAGCCCTTCGCGCCGTTTCAGGGAAACGGTCTGCCATCACGTATCTCTCACTCGCAGCGGCGCTCAGGGCACAAGAGGATGGGATTCCCATTCAAGTGTTGACCCTCGATGGAGTCGAGCCAGGTCAACCTACCTTGCGAAACGGCACGTACGGAATACGCCGTCCAATTTACCTCTTGAGCCAGGAGAGGCCGGGATCCGTGGCGGAATCCTTTCTTGCCTTTGCCCAATCTGCCGAAGCAGAGCAGTACATGAAAAGCGTCTACATTCCTTCCGGAAACCCTTCAGGCATCGGAACCAAAGATCTCGGTCGTCTTGACCAAGTCCAGCCGCACACGGGTAAGCAGTCCTGAGGATGCGGAAACAATCCGCCAGCTGAATGCTATTGGCTATGAGCACTTCGCTTCCTTGATCGTGCCATACGCCATGAGCTCTTATCCTCCGAAGTCACGACACGCTCACCGCATCGGAGACACGATCCAGCCCGTACTGGCGGATCCTTCGATATAACGTCGATCGGCTGATTCCCAATTCTAGGGCAGCACGGCTCAGATTCCCGTGTGACAGCGTGAATGCCTTCATGATCAGGTCGGTCTCGATGCGTTGCTGGTTTACTTTCAAAGAAATGCTGGTGTCTGCAAGCGGCTGGTCATTCTGCATGATGTCGAGGTCTTCCGGTCCGACTTGCATGGCATCGGCAACGAGAACGGCACGTCGTACTTTACTGGCCAGCTCCTGCACGTTCCCTGGCCAGGGGTACGCGCGAATCGCTTCCACGGCATCTTTTGTCAGACCATGTATCCGTTTCTGGTATAAGGCGGCAGCTTGTCGCAGAAAGATGATCGCCATGAGAACGAGATCTTCTCCCCGCTCGCGCAATGGCGGTAGGTGCACCCGCACGGAGGCAAGACGACGGGAGAGATCCTCCCTGAAACGACCCGCTTGCACCAGCTCATTGATATTTGCAGACGTTGATGCGAGGACTCGGACATTGAACGCCGACGGTCGTCGCCGCACCCCTTCCTCGTCAACCTGCTCATCGAGCACACGAAGAAGTTTTGCTTGCGCGCCCGGAGAAAGCCTGCACACGTCTTCAAGAAACAGGGTCCCTCCACGTGCCGATTCCAGCTTGCTCTTGATGGCAGCGTCGGGAACGCTCTGCTGGCTGAACCCGAACAACTCGGCATCGAGAAGGGCCTCGGGAAGAATGCCACAGTCGACCGTCACAAACGGCCCTGTTCTGCGGAGACTTCGTTCGTGAATGGCGCGAGCGGTCAGTTCCTTTCCTGTTCCATTCTCTCCTGTGACGAGGACCGACGCCTCCGTCGGGCCGATATGCTTGACCACATCGCAGATGCGAATAATTGCAGGGCACGTGCCGATCATCTGTTCAAAGGCATCTGCCGTTGCCGGAAGCGCGCCAAAGGATTGCTGTGCCTCCATCTCCAGTTCGGCAATCCAACCGGATCTCCGCAGAATGCTTTTCAGGAGCACGAGATCGAGTGGCTTGTACAACACATCACGGACTCCGTAGCCGATGGCGCGGACGGCCAGCGACCGTTCGCTATAACCGGTACACACGATCGTCTTGTGGTGGCCACCGGCTTGTTTGAGCTCTCGAAGGAATCGCAGGCCTTCCTCGGGAGAGGACTTCGGGGGCAGACCAAGGTCGAGCAACACGACGTGGGGCTTATGCTCACGGACGGCGTTCAACCCTTCTGCAGCATCGCGGGCTACCACAAGTTCAAATTCATCATCGAGCGTCGAACGCAACAACGTAACGATGCCTTCGTAGTCTTCAACAATCAACAACTTGGTCTTGGGCACAAATCCCTCCTTCTTCGTATCAGCACAATGTCCGGGAGCGTCGGCCAACAAGAACCGGTCCATACACCTATTGGTCGGAACACCTATTGATCGAAATCCGCTGCCTCGCAGACAAATACACCGGCCCCGAGCGTTGTCTTGCACTGATTCATTGCACGGGATTCGTGATCTGGTCTCCCGATATGCGTCACGGCGATAATCGGGACGGTCGGACAGACGGCTTGAAGACGAGGCAATGCATCAGACGTAGTGGTGAGAGCGGGGGGACAATCCACGACAATGACATCCGGGCGTATATCGCCAAGATGGGGTCTTATATCGTCGATTGTCCGTGTCAGAATGGCTTGATATCCATGATCGGCAAACCAATCTGCCAGCTTAAATCCGGCGGTTGGATCCTCATGAAGGACGAGAGCTTTCTTGCGCTTGGTCAGTGGGGCTTGCAGGAAGGTGTCCATCTCAGGGCGTTTGGGCACGTCGGTCTGAAGAATGCGCACATCCGTCTTGGGGCCAGTCCTGCAACCGGCGTTCCATGATGGGTCCCCACCACGGCAAATCTTGCAGCAGCGCCACCTCCAAGCCACGGAGGCGACTGAGCGCTCCGGGCCACGAGGGGCCCACGGACGGGACACCCTTTTCGGCAGCTCGAATGAAATTGGTTTCAGCGAAGGAACCGCCGTTCAGTTCGCGGAGCACTTGCAGAAGAGGGACTGTGCTGGAGTCCCATAATCCTTCCATCACGAAGCATGGTAGTCTCTTGATTCAGAAGGGAGTATCGGCCATTGCTCGATTATTGTGTCACGATGGAACAGATCGAGTCGTCATAGTTATAACGACACCGAAAATAACCCACGAGCCATGACGAACGTCACTTCATAGAACCAAAGCATGTTGGATGGCATAGCGCGTCAACTCGGCGTTGTTTTTAAGACTCATCTTTTCAAGAATTCGAGCACGGTAGGTGCTGATCGTCGTGACACTCAAATTGACATCTTCCGCAATCTCGCTCACGGTCTTTCCTGAAGCGATCAGACAGAGAACCTCATACTCTCGATCGGATAGCCGTTCATGAGGAAGCTTCTCAATCCCGCTACGGACGGTCAGCGCCAGGGCCTCTCCCACGGACGCGCTCACATACTGTCCACCGGCTAATACTTTTTTTGCGGCTTGCACCAATTCTTCCGGTGCACTGGACTTTGTCAGATATCCCGCCGCGCCGGCCTTGAACATTCTGATGGCATATTGATCCTCGGGGTGCATGCTCAGGATCAATACGGGCACAGTGGAATTCAAGCCTTTCAACTCCTTCAACACTTCAGGTCCGCTCCGTCCCGGCATGCTGATATCCATAACCACAAGATCGAATGCATGGTGTCGCACCTGGTCGAGCATTTCTTGGGCATTGCCGCACTCCGAAAAACCTGCGCCCTTGAATCCCTCGACCAAAATATCCTTCACGCCTCTGCGAAAAGAGGGATGGTCGTCAACGATCAAAAATCTCAGCATGGTGCCGCTCTCCCCGATCCATACGCCTCCGACGTCCGCGGAAGACGAAGTGAAATGATCGTGCCGCCTGCAGATCCCGCCTCGATGGCGACCTCACCGCCCAATAGTCCCGCGCGCTCTCTCATCCCCAGCAATCCGAAAGATTTCGAGTCCGACAATTTTTCTTCTGAAATACCTTGCCCGTTGTCCTGAACGTGCAGATGGATGATTCCGTCTCCCTCTTCCAAACGAACATCCACTGCATTTGCCCGAGCGTGCCGGGCGACATTCGTGAGGGCTTCCTGGCAGATGCGAAAGACCGCCGTCGCCTGTTCCGGTTCAAGTTTCAGATCCTCATGGCTGACGATACAGCGGCACGTAATGCCCGTCCGTCGCTGAAAATCCCGGCATTGCCATTCGATCGCCGCCACAAGGCCGAGATCGTCAAGGACTCCTGGTCGCAATTCAGCCACGATGCGCTGTACGGATGCGATGGTCGCATCGATTTGTTCCTTCATCGAGCGAATGCGCTCCTCCGCTCCAAGCCGCTCTCGTGCGCTCAATTTGTCGGCCAGGAGTCCGCCAAACCGTGAGAGATCGATTTTCAGACACGTCATCCCCACCCCTAATTCATCATGAAGCTCCCGCGCAATGCGCGTCCGCTCTTCCTCACGGATTCCTTCCATCCGCCGCGATAATGTCCGGAGTCGCTTCAAAGAGTCCTGCAGTTGATCGTCCGCCCGCTTCCGTTCGGTCGTATCTTTGAAAATAACGACCCCGCCGACCACATCGCCCCGCTCGCGAATCGGGGTGCTCACATACTCGACCGGAAACTTCGTTCCGTCTTTCCGCCAGAAAACATCGCTATCGACGTGTACCAACTCTCCCGTGGAAAAGCCCTTGATAATCGGGCAGGATTTCTTGGGATGCGGCATACCGCTTGGAGAGGTGGAATGCACCAATCCATGCATGTCGTGTCCGATGAGATCGCCGACTTCCCAGCCGAGCATCTTGGCTGCGGCCGGATTGACGAAGGTCGTTCGTCCTTCCCGATCGAGACCGTAAATGCCTTCACCGGCGGAATTTAAGACGAGTTGGTTGTGCCGGTTCAGTCGATCCAGTTCATCCTCTGCGCGCCGGCGCGCGGTAATATCGCGGATGATCAATGTAAAAAACAGATCCGCCTTTCCTTTCCATGCCGCAAAGCTGAGTTCCATCAAAAACTCGGATCCGTCTTTTCTTACGCCCACCAATTCCAATGTGCTGCTCGTCGTAATGACACGCTCCTCGAGCCGGGCTCGCTGAAAATGATGCTCGAGCAACTCGTGATATCGTGCCGGAAGAATCGTCGAGATGGGCTCGCCGATGATGTCCTGCGCCGCATATCCGAATGCCGCCTCAGCGCCCTTGTTCCAAAATGCAATTTTCATGACCGCATTGACCAGGACGATCGCGTCTGTCGTGGATTGCACGATCGACCGCAGACGTTCCTCGCTCTCCCGAAGCGCATCCTCGATGCGCCTTCGCTCGGTGACGTCGCGGACAATCCCCAACACGCCGACGATGCGGCCGTTCTCAATCTGAGGCGCGCCGACGAACTCGCCGCTGACATATCCACCTGGCTTCATGCTGATGCGCATCGAACAGGTCAGCGATGTGCCGCGTTGCAAAATAGCCTCCACCACATCCCGACAGAACGAAATATCGTCGGGATGCAGTAATGCGCTCAACGACTCGCCGATCCACTGCGTGCGGGACCACTGCGTGACCGCTTCAAAGGCAGGATTGAGCGAGGTGATGATGCCCTGGCCGGACACCGTGAAAATGAGATCGCGGGCCCCTTCCACGAGACTCCTGAACCGATGTTCCGACTCATACAAAGCCTCCTGCGCCCGCTTCAACCATGTAATGTCGTGGAACACGGCGACTGCACCCTGTATTCGGTCATGATCGTCTTTGAGAGCCTGGGCATTGACACTGACCCACCGGCCACGCTCATCCGGCGAAGGACGAATACAGATTTCAGCCCAGTCGATCTTGTCGCCTTGGAGTGCGCGGGTCAACGGCCAGTCGGATGCTGGAAACGGGGTTGTGCCGTCGCCCAGGAAGAGACCGAATCGTTCGTGCCATGTCCTCGGAACAGCATCGACCGGAGAACATCCGAGGATCCTCTCCATCGCCGGATTGAAGAGAACCAACCTGCCGTCGATATCTGTGACCACGACGCCGTCACCCATACTGTGCAAGATCGAGTTGACGATCTGGGTTTGCTCCCGCATCCCCTGCTCGGCCCGTTCCAGCGCGGCGGCCCGGTCGCGCACTTCCTGCCGGGCGTTGCTGATCCCCTCTGCTTGCGCCCGTACGGCATCCTCATAGAAATCCAGCAATTGTCCGCTCACCTCGATCAGCGCGCTGTGACTGGAGTCACGGGACACCGGTTCGCTGCGTGCGGACCGGCCGGCGTTCGCGGCTTCGGCAGATGGCAGGGCATCATCCACAAATGGCAGAAGAGAAAGCTTCACGCCGAGCGCGAGGGATTTACAGAGATTGGCGGACTCGCGGTCGATCGGGATTCTCGAAAACAAGATGACGGCAAAGAGATCTTTTGAGGACAACAATCCTCCGAAACACAGCACGGACTGCACTCCGTACTTCTCGACAAAATCAGCTTGGACCGGCACGTGCGGACTCCCGGATGCCGTCGGCACATAGAACACATTGTACGAAGTCTCTTCGATATCGACCAGAAAATCGCGCTCAGGGCTGACTGCGGTTTCGAGTGAAATACCAAACTGATGCAGGAGTTGGGAAAACATCGGAAACTGGCTGACGAACGCCGGGCTCACCAATGGGAGAGCACGATAGCGGCGGGAATTTTCCACGACGTTCCACCCTGGCTCATCCCCAGCCGTGGCGATGAGCGTAAAGCACCTCGTATCAGGAGCAGGCACGGTTCCACCCAACCTTTCGCATGCGAGTTGCTGGGTCTCAGCGTCCAGTGTGCGGTAGGCACTCGTCTTGAAGCACCGTACGAGCACACAATCGTGCCGGCCTGTTTCCGGATCCCCGAGATGGTTATAGAGATACCGGACGACGCGACCGGCGGCATCACTCATGGTGGAAGAGTGCCGCCCGATTCCTCTTAACGCCGCGGAACATTCGGTCATCTCGCGGAGGGAAAAACGTGCGAGACTATACACGAGCAATCCTCATTCGGACGATCACGCACACCTTCACGTGCTGTGACCAAGAAGTGCGTGGGCCGGATTCATCACTCCTGTCGATTCCCAGAGCGGCCGTCCAGCTCACGACTGCACGACCGACAACGACCGCGCACTGTCATGTCGAGCGAGTCTAGTAAAGGGTCTACACCATGTCAAGACAAGGACGCGCCACTGTGTCAGGATTGGAACACTGATCAGCCGTTTCTCGCGGCTGGCACGGGAAGGGCGGATGAGCAGGTGATTTCTTTGGTCAGAGAGGATTGGAATTGTGGAAGGGCTGACATCGCGACCGACCGCTTAACGGCCGCTCATCGTGTGACATGATTAGGCCGCGCCGGAGGAGCGCTGATGCAAGGCGCTTTGCAGCAAGTCCCTGTCCGACGAATAGGTGAGCCGTTCCATCGCATCCGCTACCGCCAGCCAGAGAACCTCATCGACCTCACCGTCAGGAACACCGATTTCTTGTATGGGCCTCATTCTGAACCACCGAACCGTTTTCCTGATGCGTCGCCCTTCGCGCTGAAACCAATAATCGGAACTGGCTAACTCTCCGTCAATCCGGCAGCGCCATCCGGTTTCTTCCTCCACCTCACGAACCGCAGCATCGAGACTCGTCTCCCCGTCATTGAGCCTGCCCTTCGGAAATGTCCAGACCGCACGTCCCTTCACATCGCTCACTCTGATCAGCAGCACGTCATGCTCGCGCAATACGATGCCACCTGCTGACACGACGAAGTCGGCTCTAGGCATCGAGACACCTATGCGTTCGTGTGGATGTCATCCTATCTCCACTTTCCGTCACTCGTGAAGCGTCGCTCGTTCATGAAGAAATTTATGATTTGTTGAACTGTTCATTTGTTGAATGTCAGAAGTTCCATCAGATCGACAAATCAACAGATTATCGGATGTTTTGTGCGCTTCACGCTTTCCATTCTCACCCACCCGCCCCGCGCAATCTTCTCACCCCCCACGTCCCCCGGTTGCTTCGCAACCGATTGCCCGAGACGTGCGCTCTCCCCGAGTCACGCTAGAGCTGCCTGGGAAGACCGAGGAACCATTCGAGCACTGCATCCTGCATTCTATCCGACAACCAGAATTTCAAGAACGCTCTGAATTTGGCATCGTATCCCACCAGATAGCGAGTCTTCGGGCGTGTGGCCGTCAGAGCTTGCGCGACGACCTTGGCAACGGCTATGGCTGGAATCGCTCGTCGCTGTACCTTGACCGTCAGATCACGTAGCTTCTCCAACTGAATCCTGTACAGGGCCAACTGCTCCGGGCGCGTCTGGGATAAGGTCGCTTCAGCGTGGGTCCTCGACCGTTCCCAAATCTCCGATTGCACCGCCCCCGGCTCCACCAGCGAGACGGACACTCCCCATGGCCGGACTTCGCATCGTAATGCGTCACTCAGGGATTCCAACGCAAACTTTGAACTACAGTAGGCCCCAAGAAAAGGCGTGGCAGCCCGGCCGGCAATCGAGCCCATGTTTACGATACGACCCCGTGCTTGCCGCAGCAATGGAAGAAACGCCTGACTGACGGCCACTTGTCCAATGACATTGACTTCCAATTGTTTCCGGAGATCCGACATCGACAGCAACTCCAGGGGACCAGCCAATGCAAAGCCGGCGTTGTTGACCAAACCGGACAGGCCCGCCGACGCCACCCTCGCGGCAACCGCATCGCGCGCTGCAAGAATGGAATCTTCCTGTGTCACATCCAGCATGATCGGAATGAGACGAGCGGACGCGTGAGACTGCAGCGCTCTTCCATCGTGCTCAGTCCGAACGCCGGCAAATACCTGAAACCCAAGCTGATCCAGATGGAGCGCGCAAGCGGCGCCGATCCCCGTGGAGGCACCGGTGATCACCACGCTGCCACGTAAACTGTCGTTCATGGGCTGCGCGACTCCAGCTGAGAGGGGACGAGGTCCCCTGGAGAGTAGCACGGAGCCCACGACGAGGAACAGACGCCTGATACAGGCTGTACTCTTTCTGCCCGATGACATACCCGGTCAGCGAAGAAGACAGTGGAGGATCTTGCCTCTCAACGGCATTTGTACGAGCAAGTTCTGCGTTCGAGATGTCTGCCCACCCCAATTTGTCAAAAAGCCGACCCTCATCTAGACTTCATGTATGTCCGTTGCTTCGGAGGAAAACACATGACGTCGCACAGAATCGTATTTTACACTCTCACAGCGGTTCTCATGGGGACTATCGTAAGTAGCGATGCTCTAGCCAGCCGGGTAGTACACATTCCTATTTCAGCCGCAAATAGAACTGACAATAGCCATGGGTTCAATATTATTGAGATGCGTTGGGATCAAGACGAGGTGCCTGATCCCTTGTTGTTGCGGTGGGGAAAAAGTCAGGTTCCAGTTCGCGCTTCGGGATTGAGTCCGCTGGCAGGAGCTTTCGATTACGCACTCACGCGTTTGACGCCGGGCCAGCAACCAACCGGAACGCTTTCACTCTTCACCATGTCCTCGGCGTCCATCAGTACGGAGGGGCCCAGTGCCGCGGCTGCACTCGCGATAGGTTTTCTCGCCGTTCTGAGGGGAGACCGCCTGATCGACGGAATCGCCCTCACCGGCACGCTGGAATCCACTGGACGGATCGGCCAAGTGAGGAACATTAGAGAAAAGATCAAGGCAGCCGGTCGGGAAGGGTATCGCGTCCTGTTGGTTCCGCGAGGTCAGATGTACACCCCACGAGTGAAGCTTGTAGGAATTGGGGTTGAGCCGAATGTGGTCGTCCGGGAAGTGGGTACTATCGACGAAGCCTATGAGATCATGACGGGCAAAAGGCTTTAGCGCGTGGGCTTCATCGCCTATCGTGGTGAATCGGACAAGCGCACCTTACGTTCCTTCTTATATTCCTCCACCGTCTGGCTCACGGTGTTCAAAGACACGGAATGAGACGTGCCCTCAACTTTAAGTCCGCGTGAGCCCGCTAACGCTTGTAGGTACTCGCGACTGTCTCCTACCAAACTCCCGCCAGTGAGCGCCGTTTCAAAAGGTCTGGTGCTGAAGATGGCCTTGATCGTTTCCGCTCCAAAAGGACCCTGAACGTTGAACTGCTCCGGAGAGGATTCATCGCCGAAGGCGTACACCCGTCCCGCCTTCACCATTCCCTGACCACGAAATTGGTTGGGAACCATATGGACGACGGTTCCATCCGCCTGGAAATAATCCAGTTTCAGATAGGCGTCACGATCCGACTGTACATAGATGATAAGCCGGTCACCTTCGACGTAGTGGCCATCTGATTTGTTCGTCCACACCTTGGCGCCTGAAGCAGATGCCTGCGGAACCACAGACACTGCAGCCTGTGAGATCTCTTTCGCGTTGACCCGCTGACGGATCATATCCTCCATAGAAACGGGACTCATCGAAGCGGTGATGGTGACACAGATTTCTTGCCTCCGCTTTTCTTCTTTTTCCACCCGGACACCTTCGAGTATAGCCGCGCTGGCAGTTTGCACCACGTCATCTTCTAGCTGAAAATTCTTTACCTTGGTAGCGGATTGAACAAATACACGATGATTTCGCACCGCCTGCTCCTGTGCCAAGCTGATGGCGGCCCGCTTCGCCTGTGCCGGCGTCTCGCTGTCCCCGTAGGTGTAGCAAGCGGAGCCCTCGACAGTCTCTTGAGAGATTTGGGACCCGCTCGATGGGGAGGTCTCGCTCCAAGCTGTCTGACCGGTACATAGAAGAGCACACGCCAGTAGGACGAACAAAGATACGATAGACCGTTCAGAAACCAGAACCAGTGACCATTCCATGACACAAACTCGCTGTTCTGAGCTGCAGTACTTTCGCTTTACATCCAGTTGTTGATCAGTAGAAACGGCGCCCAGTAGCTGGGGTGTTGATGGGCCGGTTCGCTCATGATCTTCTGTTGTGCCCGCTGAAGCGATACGGCTTTCGTCACATTTGGGTCTTGGAGTTGGCGATAGAATTCCGCCACGAGATCGGAGGTGGCCTTATCGTCAATGAACCAGAGACTGGCCAAGGCGCTGCGTGCGCCGGCTTTCACCGCAACCCCGGCCAGACCAAGAGCGGCCCGATCGTCTCCCACGGCGGTTTCGCAGGCGCTGAGCGTAAGCAGTTCGAGTGGATTTTGACGGGATTGAAGCAAACCGACAAGCTGAGACAAACGGTCCATTGTGACCTTGTCGTCGTATGCGAGAAGGAATGAGTTGCTAACATCGTTCTCTACCACGCCATGAGAGGCGATATGCACGATCCCCACTTCTTTGTTCTTCATTTCCCGTTCCATGGAAAGGACCAAAAACTGATTATCGATGAGATGTGTTCCACCATACATGCTTCGGAGATTTTCAACCTCCGCGGCAACGTTGGGCAGAGCGGGGAATCCCTGAACGGATTCGGTCAGTCCCATCGTAAGCAGATTGAGCTTGCCTCGATCGAGAGGACGGGGATCGGTCAATTCCATGCTCGGCGTCACGGCAATCGCATACTGGTTCACGACAAATTGGCGTCCGTCATGGAGTGCGGCCATCGGGATAGTCCGTAATGGTCCATCCGGTACGATTACCACCGTCGTCACGCCTGTCGCAAGGAAATCCTGTTGCAACGGGGCCATCAACCACCGGTACAAGGTCTGAGCCGATGGGAGATAGTTCCGGGAACCTCGGTCTTGGATTGTCCGCCTGAATGTCCGAACTTCCTGTGTCAATTTTTCGGCCGTCACCGGAACGCTGAAACGCTTCAGCTGACCTCCTATGATTAACAAGAGCTCCAAGCGGTCGGGGAGCATGATGGGGTAGAGGACCGCAGTATTCCGAGGAATGGCGACGGATCCGCCTCGTCTGGCTCGCGCCGCTCCAACGCAATCGTCGCGGAAGTAATCCTGTAACTCAGCGGTCCGCGAGGTCTCCACTGTATCTCGCACCTGGATAAGAAGCTGTTGTGTCTCCTCAGGACTTTTCGCCACAGCAGCCCGGCGCAAGAGCGTATCTTCCAGCTCTGTAAACAAAGGGGCAACTGAATCATGAAACGAGTGGTGCCTCCCTTGGTAGCCGACAGAATATTCGTACCTGATTGGTTTCAAAATAGACACAGCCCGGCGATACGCTGCAATGGCATCATCTTCCTTGCCGGACGCCTTTAGCAGGCGGGCCGTCTGCCACTGCCATCGGTAGAGAGATTCCGGAACATTGCCTTTCTGAGCGGCAAATGCAGCCTGGCGCGTAAAGTTCAGTGCTTCTCCATAGCGGCCCTCTTTTTCCAAAAGTGTTCCAAGGTATCCCCAGGCATAGGACAGCGCCCGCGGATCTCCAAGCCGAGTGGCAACTTGCGCAGCCGCAACGAAGGAATCCGAGCTTAAACGCAGAAGGCTCTTATCGGACGGAGTATAGGAGGGCAACTCTTTTGCTTCCGGCGAAGCAGGTGACTTGCCCGCACCGACCCCAATGCCGCGAGTGTTGCCTGCAAATTGCCGCTCTGCTTCTTGAGCCATCATCCGGGGTGAAGACAGCGCCGAGCGAAGATCATCGTAGGCGAGTCCAATATTGAGCAAACCATAGGCCTTCGCATAGGAGTCATCGAGACTTTGAATTTCCGAATAGCTAATGTCGAGCTGCTTTTCTGCCTCCGCGAACTGCTGATCTTCCAGGAATGCCATGGCCATATTGGTTTGTGCCGTCACGCCCAACGTCGGCTGATTGGTTTGTCGGGCAAGGCTCTTACTTTCTGCATAGACGTCGATGGCCTCGGTAAACTGATCGCGTGACGACAGAACGTTTCCCAAATCGTTCAACAGCACGGCCACCAGCGTGGTGTTTTTCTCTGCACGGGCTAGGTGGAGTCCTTTCCTCAGATGATCGACGGCTTGATCCCCCTTGCCCAATGCATACGCCGCGTTGCCGAGGCGACCGAAAATCGAGGCAGTGAGCGTCCGGTTTCCCGCGTGCTCCGACAGATTGAGCGCCCCCTGCAACGTCGTCACGGCCTGCTTTATCTGACCTTCCTGCTGCAGCGCGTATGCCAGATTGATTAACGCCTGGCACTGCTCCTTGGTTTTCCCTTCCTGTTCATAACGCGTGGCTGCTGCGGACCAGTGGACGGCAGCCTGCGCAAAGGCTCCTTGCTTGAAGCGCGTCCTGCCTCGGTCCATCTCCTCGTCCGCCGAGGCGGAGACTGCCTGTTGCTCCATCTTGTCGTCCCCCGCAACGGACTCAGCCGGCTGCCACGCTCCCACCCCACCGGCCGTCAGAACGGCGGTCACGACGATACACTTCAGGAATGGTTCTAAAGGGCAGGGTTGAACATGTGTCCGAGGTATCATGACATCGCCTCCTCCAGAGGACCGGTCTGTTCGTCGTTGCCCGGGCATGACGCTCGTCCTTTCAGGATCCACATTCCTCCAAGAGCATGGCCTCAGGACGAATCGCCAGCATGGCTGCGCCGCCGATGCGGCGGGACAATAGCTCGGACGAGGAGTCTGTACTACTCGACGTGGTCGATGCTCTCATCCCCTGTTCCCAAATAAAAGGACTGGCGAGCATGCTCCCCGGTTGCGGTGGCGTCACGTCACGGGTCGTTTGCACGAAGCTGCTGAATTCACCCGCTTTGGTTCCGGCGCAACGACTGGTCAACATGGCCAGCGGCGCAGCGGGCGCTCGCTCTGGCATCACCGTGACGGCACGATTCAAGAAGGCGGCGAGATCGACAGGATTGGTCGTCAAGACCTGCGGCTGCGTGTTGGCGTTCGCAGTTGGAAACACAACGGGTGGGAGGCCCGTACCGGGCGGAGGCGCGCCGGGTCCACTCACCACCTCAATCCGATTGACGAATCCGAACGGACCGGTGGTCTGATTCACTTGCGCACCGGCCGGCACAATGATCGAAGAAGGATGCACCCCCACGGAAAAGCTCCCTTCAATTACGGTTCCGACTGCCGCAGACAATGTTCCGGCCGGGGTGTTTGGAGCAAAGGCATTCCCCGCACCTGGGTCCACGTTGACCTCAGCTCCCGAACCGACGGCGCCGACTTCCGCACGTCCGGCAGAGATGTTCCCGCCATTGATCTGGACGCTGCCACCGGCCAGCAGCAATGAGGTATTGCTTACTGTAAGATTTGAGCCTGAGATGACGATCGGCGCGGGCGCGCTCGACCCGACAAAACCGAAGGCGGCGGGCGCGGCCGTCGAGAGGGTCTCATCAAGCGCGACCAGGCTGGTCGAGACAATTTGTCCGTCACCCAGCCGAAGTTGTTGTGCCGTACTGAAGTACGCCGACCCCGTGACGTTGAGGTTGGCCGATGGGCCGAAGATGATTCCTGACGGGTTCATGAAATACAAGTTCCAGCCGAGCGCTTGGATGGTGCCATTGATATCGGAGGGAGAACCGCCGATCACGCGACTAATGACCCGGCTCGCCCCGCCGGGATTGACGAATGCCGCCGTATGCCCCTGACCGACCGAGAACTGATTGAAGCTGTGAAAGACATTGGCTCCCTGTCCCGGCCGCAGCCCGCCTGTAATGTTCGTCGTGTTTCCCGCCTGTCTGGCCACCGTGCCCAGACCGCCGGACCCGAGCCCTTCCGGTGTCGGCACGATATTCGTGGTCTGAGCAAGCGCTGATGACACCCACAGGCAGACCAGCAGCACTCCCGCAATCGCCACATGATCAAGACATCGCGACCAACGAGACCGGCGCATCATAGGGATTCTCCTTAATAAGAGAGTCACGCAAATGAGCCTCTCTTACTCCAATTAGAACAGTTGTGCAAGACACGACCTCATGCAAAGTAGTTCAGCAGGATGTTGAAAACACTCTCCGGCGCCATAGCCGATTCTTCAATGAGAGACGAACTACGTTTTCACGAGCGACGAACGAAAAAACGGCCATTCTTGAACATGGTGTATGGTTTCTCACGTGATCCTACCCTGTCGAGCGGCTTTCATGACGCCTCTGCAATCGGCTCTTCAACAAGCTAGGGCCGAATGGACCGGGCAACCGCGATCCAGTTCCGTGTTGCCTCACAATCAAAACGCTTCGACGACCAACTGCAAATGTATGCCAAGATCCTGTAGATTGCCGTGGCCTGTATCGAATTCCTTCAATTGGTAACCCCAGTAGATCTCGAAATGACTGCCCCTCCAGAAGTTCCAGATCGCGCCGACACCGACACTGGCCAGGGTCGCCGGCGGTGTATCCGGTGTTGCGACCGTCGTCTCCCAGCCGTGTCCAACGTCAAAGAACGGGGCGATGAACAACGTGTCTATTCCCGCTTTATTGGTATAGACCGGGACGCGAGCTTCAATTGAAGCCATGGCCGCGTTGTCGCGGATCAGCGTAAACTCCCGATACCCTCGAACGCTGTACCGTCCTCCTACTGCGATCTGTTCCAAGGGGAATAAATGGTCGTTCGAGAGTTGCACGACCCCCCGCGTCACAAGCTGCGTCCTCCACCAGGGAAGTTGCCGGATCCATTGGGCTTGCCCCAACCACGAGAAGAATCTCGCGTCCGGCAAGGTTGGATCGCCGTTGGTAGTCGCGTCCAATGCGCCGATGCCGACCGAGAACCGGGATAGAGCGGCGATGACTTGGTTGGAAGAGCGTTTCGTATATTCCTGTCCGAAGCGGAGTGCCGTGATGCGGAAACGCCCATCCGGCGCCCCTTGAATGAATTCGAATGGTTGGCCCCCTAAGAAACTCTTGTTCTGCTCGTGGTCCAGGCCAAAAGACAGGGCGAATTCCTGTTCCAGCGTACGATAGACGGGGTGTCTGACGGCCAGGCTGAAGATCTCCGCATTATTTTCGATGTCCAGTTCTTCAAATGGATCTTCCGTAACGGTGAAATCGAATCGCCGGTACTGAAACGAGACGGTCGTATCCCGCGCTGTCACCGGAATGGCATATCGAAAATTCAGCATCGGATTCACGCCTGCCGACCGCCCGTACTGCAGGCTCAATTGATCTCCGAATCCCAGCAGATTTTGATGCGCGACGGTCACAAATCCCTGCTCCGCACCGACCGTAGGCGACTGATAGTTATTGAACTCCAGCCAGGCTTTGAGCGGATTGGCTTCCGTGATATTGACATTCAGCGTATTGTCACCCCTGCTGAGGCCGGGCGAAGCTCCGCATTGATGCGCTTGATGCGGGGATCCCCCTGAAGAATCTGCAATCGCTGCTGCAGTTCGTTCACGTTCAAGGGAGGGCCCGTTGCCAGCCGGATCCGGTTTTGAAAATACGACGCCCGGAACCAGTTCGTTCCTTCCACGTTGATCTCCGTGAGCTGCCCTTCGACAATCTGCATGGTCAGCACACCATCGGTCACGGTCTGTTCCGGAATGAGAGCTCCGGAGGTCACATATCCGCGATTGATATAAAAGTAGGTCAACCCCAGGCGCAGCGTCTCCAGATCTTCGGCCGTCAACTCACGATTCATATATGGAGCCGTCACCGCAGAAAGCTGCTCCGCAGTAAAGGCGCTGTTTCCTGTGAACCGGACCTCTTTCACGAAGATCCTGGGGGCCGTGATGGATTCTCCCGGGGGCGTCTTTGGCGGCGGAGGCGGCACGTCCAACTCGGGGGGGCGCGGCGGCGGCGGAACATCCGGCAATTGCGGCGGCCTCGGAGGAAGCGGGACACCGATCTGCCCAGCCACAGTCGATACGATTCCGGTTTGCAGCAACATCGCGAGGAGCAGACAAAGAAGAGTCAGTAAGTTCGAACGACCACCGGTTCTGAGCGGTCCCGACAGCCCCTCACTGAGGGGCAAAGCACGATAGGATTCGTCATGCTCTTCCTCTGTCCCTTGTTCGATCATCCGATTGCCGGGCATCTACGCAGCTCTCCTTTCGCTGTTCGTACAGGTG
>CAWCIJ010000003.1:0-62544 GCA_963795615.1 uncultured Nitrospiraceae bacterium | reverse complement strand
AGTCCTCGTCGACGTGCCGATCGATTACCGAGACAACGCGAAACTGTTCGAGACCGTGCAGACCGTAGCGGTTCATTGAGCCGCCATGCCGGCCAGGGTTGATTTGTCCGGTCATGATAGCAGCCTGCTATCACACTGCTACCATCCGGGACCGCAGAAGGGAGAATGTGAAAATGAGTCGAAGGGAATGGAGGAGAGAACTCCTTCAGGCCGAGAGATGACCTTCCAGTTTCGTCAGCGTCAGTTTTCCCTCTGAGAACTGTGCCATTGCATAAAGACTCTTGATGCAATGTCATGTCTGTCCACTTGCAGTTCGACGACCGCTCGTTCACCCTGTTCCGGTCTGACTTTCTGACTTGCGCGAGGGGTTTCACGATGGCCGTCCTGCGGGGACAGGATTGAGAACATGGCCGAACGCTACGTCATAGGCGTGGATGGCGGCACGGAGTCGCTGCGCGCCGGAGTGTTCGACCTGCAGGGTCGGCCGCGCGCCTTTGCTTCTTCCGCCTACTCAACGAATTTCCCGCAGCCGAGCTGGGCGGAGCAGAATCCCGAGGATTGGTGGCGTGCGCTCGGCTTGGCGGTGCGCCAGGCTGTGCAAGAAGCGAAGATCCGGCCCGATGAGGTGGCGGCCCTCTCGGTCGATACCACCTGCTGCAGCGTGGTGGCGTTGGATGCTGCGGGGAAGCCGCTGCGTCCTGCGCTCATCTGGATGGACGTGCGCTCGGGCGACATGGCGGCAGAGGTGGCGGCCTCCGGCGATCCGGCACTGGAGGTCAACAGCGCGGGCGCCGGACCGGTTTCGGCGGAATGGATGGTGCCGAAGGCGCTGTGGCTCCATCGGCATGAGCGCGCGCTGTTCGACCGCGCCGCCCATGTCTGCGAGTTTCAGGACTACATCAATTATCATCTGACTGGCCGCATGGTGGCCAGCATCTGCAACGCCTCCGTGCGCTGGCACTACAATTCGCGCCGCGGCGGCTACCAGCCGAGCCTTCTGCGCCGCCTCGGGCTGGAGGCGCTGCTGGAGAAATGGCCGCGGGACGTGCTGCCGCTGGGCGAGGTCATCGGTGGGCTGACCGCCGCTGCGGCGGAGCATCTGGGTCTTCCGAAGGGCCTGCCGGTGGCGCAGGGCGGCGCTGACGCGTTCATCGCCATGATCGGCCTCGGCGTCGTGCGGCCAGGACGTCTCGCGCTCATCACCGGTTCGTCGCACCTTCAACTCGGCGTCAGCGACAAACCGCTCCATGGCAAGGGCATCTGGGGAACGTATCCCGACGCGGTGATTCCCGATCTCTACATCGTCGAAGGCGGGCAGACCTCCACCGGCTCCATCGTCAACTGGCTCAAGCATCTGCTGCCCGACAGCATCAGCTACGACGAGCTCAATGCCGAGGCGAAGGCCTTGCCGCCGGGCGCGGAAGGGTTGGTGGTGCTCGATCACTTCCAGGGCAACCGCACGCCCTACACCGATGCGAATGCGCGCGGCGTGATCTCCGGTCTCACGCTCAAGCATGGGCCGGCGCATCTCTACCGTGCGATGATCGAGGGCGTGTCGTTCGGCACGGCGCTGATCTTCGAGACCATGCGCGCCAACGGTTTCTCCCCGAAAGAGGTCGTGATCTGCGGCGGCTCGACGCGCTCGGATCTATGGATGCAGATACACGCCGATACCGCCGGCCTGCCGCTGGTGCTGACGGAGGTTGCCGATGCGCCCGCCCTGGGCTCGGCGATCCTCGCTGCCGTGGGCGCCGGCTGCTACAGCAACATGATCGAAGCGTCGGACGCCATGGTGCGGGTGGTCAGGCGCGTCGAGCCGGACCGCGCCCGCCATGCGGCGTATCAGCCATTCTACGAAGCTTACAAGGATACCTATCCGGCGATCGCCGATATCGTCCATCGCCAGACGCGCATCGGACGCTAGACCCAAGGGTGGCGTGAGCGCTCTATGCACTATCGGACATATATCGATGCGCTTCTGAAAGATAAGACCAAAGTCCTCGATCGGACGAAATATTTTGCATCCAAATCGCATGATCAAATGATTCAAGAAGATATCGAAGAAATGGAATGCTCAATCCAAAAATATAATCTTCGCAAGCATCTGAAACCGGCGGAAATTAAGCTCGCAGAAAACGCAATCGTTCAATTACTCAATGAAGCGTACCGTTTGTCGCAGGACATTTTGGGAAAGGGGAGGCTGCAGAAGAGAAATATAATAGTCTGTTCAAGTCAATTTAAAAACCCACCTGCTCGTAAGTATTGCGGCTGCATTTTGTAACGATGAACCAATTCGCCCTCATCTATAAGGAGCTCGAGATGAATCGATATGTCCCGACCCGGATCGAAGGACGAGCGATATATCAAACATGTGTGAGGGAACCTTTGGGTCTCCTTCCATTCCAGCCAATCTCAAGGAATTGCGAGAGGCCTTTGACCAGGAACCGATTCCCCCAGAACTGGTGGAGATAAAAGGAAGTGGATAGGACGGCAGGGATGAAGTCACTCCGCGAGCAAGCCCATGCCAAGCAGCATCAGCTTCTCAAGGAGTATCGCGTGCCCGGACCGAACGGATGTGCTCTAGTCCCTTGCGAACATCCCTCGCCTTGACCAGGAGAGTGTCGACCTCCGGGATCAAGGAAAATACGAGGAGGACAAGCACAGCGGAAAGAACGCGACAGTCACGACTGGTGTCATCGCGGAGGCCTGCACCCCGCCAGCGATGAGTACGAGTGGTAATCTCAGGAAGATTCTAGAGTAGGCCGCACTCCCCTCACAGGAGATCGTCATCTAATTCACATCCGTGGTCGGTGCCTTCTTCCGATGCACGATGTGTTGGCCACAGGATTCGCAGATCAACACGCCAGGAATGGCCCTGCCTGCGACATGGAGGACATGAAAGTGATGCTCGCACATGAGCGGCCGTACAGCTTCTGATCTCGCATGGTTCGCTGCTTCAATATGCTGTTTCATGAGATCTCCTCGTCTGTCTATCTGTCTCATGGAATATGTCCATCCATTGTCACTACTTTGAGGGCGTCGTGATCGTCGTGATGGTGGTAGTCGTTGTGGTTGGCTCGCCTTTGGCAGGCTGACCACTCACTCCTCCAACCTTCACCACACCAGGAACGTTGCTCTCGACTGATGACGTGGCCGACTTCATCCTGACGGTATATCGGACATAGCCGGGATCGCGAAAGCAGACACTGGCGGTTTCGTTCGTGTCGAGCTTGGCGGTATCATCAGCCGTCATCTATCCACCAAAATTGTCCTTGCACGACAGCCGCTTGTCGGGCACTGGGTCGAGAAGGACCACTTTCACCGGTGCGGCCCTTTTATTGACCCACCGCACTTCATCGCCTGGGCTGACGAGCAAGTCCGTGGCCGATAATTTGTCTCCAATGATGATGTCCTTGACTTCACCAGTCCTCGTCACCGTCGGTATGCTCTCGCAGCCAAGAGAAAGGCAAAGCAGAGGCAGCCACATCCACAGATATTGGTGTGATTTCATTGTCTCGCCTCCTTGTCGTGCGCAAAAGGTCTGCAAACAATCCCCAGTAAGAAGTAAGGCAAGACGCAGACCGCGCGACAAGTCGGCGTAAACGCAGTGTAACGGCTACATCAATGTTCCAAAGGAAGTGATAAGTTGCGCGACTGGGACAAATTGTCGAGGGACTAGTCGATCGTGACGGAAAATACTGGCCGAAAAGCTGACGGCACCGTCGATCGAGGGTACAGCCTCTCCTCTGAGTGAACAGGGAGAAAGCTAGTTTTGCAGGATGACATTGAGGAGAGAGCTGTGCACGGGTAATGTGCCGTATCAGCAAACGTTTTGAACTCATCACTCAAATGGATTGCCACAGCGATATCATCGACGTAGGAGATGCATAACATTCTGTGGGGTTATCTTCGATTTCTGCCGAGGGCTTTCTCCGCCGCTCGTATTTTCTCGGCTCTCTTCTTGGCTCGCTTCACGTCGGCCAGTCGGCCTCTCGTCTGCTGTTGTTCAGCCCGTAATTCGTCTATTTGTGATTGTAAGTGCGTTCGTTCCTCCTGATACTGGTCTATGCATTCCCCTGGCGAGAGTTCAATCCACTCGCCATTGTTCCGTGCGCGCCTCATTCTCTGTTTCAGGGACTCTCGTAAGACCTTCGTGCGTCTGATCAACAAGGAACGCAACGCCTCCTGCCGGCGTTGGATGGTATCCTCATCAGCCAAAATCCCTTGCATGTCGGTGGCCTGCATCGAAGCTCCTCTCTGACCTATCCGGGGTTAGCTTCAGATGCAGAATTCGTGGTCAGCATAAGATTTCCTCGGGTGAGTTGCCCAGGATGTTAGAGCAATGCGTATCTATCTCAGGAAAGCGGAAATAACCTAAAACATCCTCTTCACGAACCAGCACCAACCCTTCATCGTCGCCCTCCACTTCTCTGGCGGCGTGTTTGTTGTACATGATATGCTCGCTCGGCTTGAGGGTGGTCTTCACAAACGTCTTCTTCTTGACCTTCTCGTTAGAATCCTTGTCCTCGACAAAGCGACCCGCCCCTACGGCAAGGACCTCTCCTTCCTCCGCTTTCTCTTGCGCCGTGTCCGGAATAATAATGCCGCCGGCGCTCTTCTCGCTCGGTTCGCCCGTGCGGATCAATACCCAATCATGCAACGGTGTAAATTTCATTGACGTTCGTCCTTTCATCCGCCGTGCATCATGGCCTCTTAGGGACATTGCCATCCGCACCTGCAAACCCAGGTATCAACAGACAAAGGTTTTTGGAGCCACTCTTGGCACGCAGGACAATGCCGGGTCCAGGCCTCTGCCAGCGGTGCCGGCGCAGAGATTGCCTCACGCCATTGCACGACTCCATCGTGGGCAGATTTAATCATCACACGACTCGCATGGGTACGGCTTCTGCGCGAAAGAAGGAAAGCCGGTTGTGTCGAGCCTCGCTGAACCTCATGGCGCTCCCCGGTAACGTATTATGATAACTATTCTATGCTTCTACAGGGAGGCTCAACTGGTCAAAATTGGTCAGAGAGGCGAATTCCGTTCCTGATGCAGGTTCGACCGGAGTTCGAGGGCATATAATTATGGGAAGTCAGCGTCGGATGAGCGTTGGAATCGGGGTTGGAACGGTTGTCAGGATGGTAGGTGCGAAGGTGTAGGCGACTATGCCAAGCCTTCGACTGGTTCGAGTTCGTGCTCGCTGAGAAGGGCTGGAGATGCTTTCCCTATGACACTCGCAATGCCGTCGTACACCTTGCGGGCGCTCTCTGACCACTCTGGGTTGGACGGACCTCCAGTAAAGGCCGCTTCTGCCGCCTTCTTTTCGTCATGGGTCAGTTCGCGTCGGGCTGGTTCAGTGTGCACGGGTATAACATAAGGCGATTTCAAGAAGTGTCAAGGGGGGAAGTTGGTTTCTGCTAGGGAAATAAGGATCGACTACCTCCGATCATGCGAACCCCAGCATATCTCCGACCTCAACCGAAAGCACATCGGCTCGAAACGTAAACGCGATGGCATCCTTCGAGGAGTCCTGAAGCAATGGCCGGAGGGACATCAAGCCGCGATTGCGATCCTTGCTTCTGTCATCGGTACTCGACTCGCTTGCATGTATGAACCTGAGGTCAGCCGTCACCCTGCGTTCGCTCGCGCCATAATCGTGTCATGAGAACTAACAAACCGCAGGTGAGTCCTTTACTTTTCGCTACGGCGGCTGTCAGAAATCGCTAAGACTTTGGGCCCTCTTCCTCTGGTCCAGATGGACGCCAGAGATCGCCTAAGCCTAGCGATTCCCATAAGTCTTTTTCAGACTGAGGAGGAGCGCCCTCAAGAAAGCTGGCGAGGATTTTCGATTTGTAGGCTGCAGCGTGCCGGCTGCATTTCTTTACCGCATCTGCATATTCCTGTTTCGATACACGCAAGCGTTGAAGGAGAACGCCCTGAGCCAGTAAGAGAGCGTGATGAACCGAAAGCGTGTGGGCCAGCCTCTCAATGAGTTTACGATTTGTCATGAGTGAACCTCCTTAGGAAATGATGTTCTTCAAATGCCAAATATGGTCAGTAATGCCAGCTGCCATGGCTGGCGTCATGCGGAGAGAGCGTTGAATCAGGCAGAAATTATACCGATGGGTTTTGACGGAATCGCGCTTGCCCACACGGAAGGCCGGAATGATTTCGAAACCGTCTCGGGCCTGATTTTGATCTGTTCCGAGTCAGAAGGCGAGTCCACGAATACCACTTTGATAGAGCGTGGATATGCTTGCTCATCCTTGGCGGAGTGTTCCACAGCTTGGAGGCTAGGGTGGAGATAGGGGGCGGCGGCCTTCGCCATGTCCTTCCCTTATACATATGTTTCTGTTTCGGGTCACGCGACGCCAATGCTAGCGTTCTGAGCAGTGAGCTTATTCTGTGTGGCATTCAGCCGAACCAGACTAGCCGGCTCAATACGTGCGTTCTCCTCTTGCACCTTAATCCTCACCCAGCTAGAATAAGCTTCTCTGCGCCTAAGTGCCGTAGAATCGCTGGATCACTAGCGTCTGTTCTTGAGGTCATGCATCTCTCCTGTCGTTCTGTTAAATAAACCTGAATATTCCCTATTTTGTGGGGAGTAAGGAGTCGAGGGTCATGGCTCTACTGATTACCGACGAATGTATCAACTGCGGAGCCTGCCTGCCAGAATGTCCGAATGAGGCAATCTTCGAAACTCGCGGTGACGCGGAGGCGAAGGGAAACCATGTGGGCGACGGCCAGGGAGTGGGAGACAGTATTTACGTGATTACTCATGACCGGTGCACAGAGTGCGTCGGACATTTTGACGAACCTCAATGTGCAGCGGTTTGTCCGGTCGATGATTGTTGCATCGCTGATCCAGCCTATCCAGAGCCGACCGATGTTTTGCTGGAGAAAGCAAAGAAGCTCAATCCTGACAAGGCCATCGACCCGGCAAAAGTTTGGGGCGGTGTGCGGAACTAATCGTTTCCCCTTTGAAGAACCGCGCAACACTTCCAATAAATAGTTCCCTTCTAGCCTCGCGGACAGCATGACGAACAGTTTTAAGTTTGCTCCGGTGTCCCCCCTTCCGTCGTGGGTGCGTTACGGCTGATAGCTTGCTTAGCTGTTTCAACGGTCACACCAAGTTCCTCGGCTTATTGCGGCGTCATTACCGCCTCCGTCTTGCGAAACATCCCATTTTCCTCTGCAGCCACATGTTTTTCGACGAGCTTGTGGAAATCCTAGAGTTTCGGTACCCACTTATGGTCATAAGCCGGAGCGGCTTCGAGTTCATCAAGAAGCGTTTTGATCTTGCGGTGCGCTTCTAGGGCTTCGGCGTCATCGTCGCGTGACTATACAACATCTCCCCTAGGACCCGGGATCTGATGCGGGTCGTAGGCCTGCATAATCTTCATTGTCTTGGCCAGCAGCTCTCTGTCAGCGAACACCAGCAGTTTGTCATGAGCTTGGAGAACAGAGCGTCCCGTGGGAATGAAAGCATGCTCGTTTCTACCCACCATCATGACCACCACCTGTTTGGGGAGGGCGAGGTCGACAATTTGCTTCCCCGCGGCTGCGGACGTTGCAGAAATCGTGATTTCAGTGAGGCCAGTTCTGATACTGTCAAGAGACTCTAGAGGCAGCGAGTACTCTGGCGTGGAGGGAAGGGGAGATTCCAAGCCGAGCCATCGCGCCACGATGGGCAACGATGTCCCCTGGAGGAGCACCGATGTCACGACGATGAAAAACACCACATTGAAAATCATCTCTGCTTGAGGCACCCCTGCGAGGATCGGGAACGTCCCCAGGATAATGGGAACTGCTCCGCGTAGCCCTACCCATGAGATCAAATGTTTTCTCCTTCAAAGACCTGCGGGTAAAGGCCAGCGTCAGGAAGACACTGAGCGGGCGCGCGATAAACATGAGAAACAGTGACACGAGCAGACCAATTCCAATAATCGGGACGATCCGCGAAGGGAAGACTTGAAGCCCGAGCGCGAGAAACATGGTGATCTGCATCAGCCAAGCGAGCCCGTCATGGAAACGCATCAAACTACCCTTATGAACAAACCGACTGTTTCCCGTGATTAATCCTGCTAGATAGGTGGCCAGGAAACCGTTCCCTCCGAGAGCATCGGTGAGACCATAGGTCAACAGAACGAGGGAGAGGCTCAAAACCGGATACAGGCCGTCGTATTCCAGTCGAAACCGGTTGATCGCCAGCACCATCCCCTTTCCCATGATCCAGCCGAGCACCATCCCAACCGGCATTTGGAGGATAAACATTGGAAGCAGGTCCATCAGCGACGCGTTTTTATTTGTCAGGAGGCTGACAAACCCAACTGTCAAAAACACCGCCATCGGATCGTTGCTGCCAGACTCCAGCTCAAGCAGGGATTTCAGCCTAGCTTTCAGGCCGACATTTCTTGAGCGGAGGACAGTAAAGACAGCTGCAGCATCAGTGCATGAGACAATCGAGCCCAGTAGAAGTCCTTCAAGGAGTGAGAAGTTGATGACATAGATGGCGAACCACGCCACGAGGACAGCCGTCAGGCCTACACCGAGCGTGGACAGCGCCACCCCTTGCCATAGAACCGGACGAACACTGGCCCAATCCGTATCAAGCCCACCGGCAAAGAGAATGAAGATCAATGCCACGACGCCAACGGATTGAGTCAGGCGGGGATAGTCGAATTCAACTCCCCCCGGCCCCTCTGATCCTGCAAATATGCCGATGAGTAAAAACAGGAGCAGGGCTGGAATTCCGAGTCTGGCAGAAGCCTTGCTGGCCAGCACACCGAGCAGCAGCAGAATGGAGATACCCAGAAGTATTGATTCTAGTGACATGGTGAAGGAAACCGCCTAGAGCCGGATCGCGAAAGAACAGGGGCATAGTTATACCTTCGGCTAGAAGAGGTGTACAGCCTTGAGATTCATGCAGGTATCCCGTCTCGGCAAGAAGAGTTGCGGCTATGCGGCGGGCGGAGGTGGTAGCCGTGATCCTAGCTACCTCTGCGCACCGTTCTAACAAGATACGAGAGGTCTATTGTTTGGGCTGCTCTATAGCGGTGCATACAGCAGGGTAGAACTGCGTCAGGAGGTCGGACTTCTGTAGGTGAGCGCATGCTCCAGCCTCGCGCATGCGCGGCTCCGTATCGGGGTGAACCGACAACCCAATGACCTTGACCTCGGGGAGTTCTCGGCGGATTGTCCGAGTCGCCTCGTGCCCATCCATCACCGGCATGTGGAAGTCCATCAGAATGATGTGCGGGCGTAGCTGATGGGCCAGTTCCACAGCGCTCGCTCCATTTCTGGCTTCGCCGACCACTTGCAGACCTTGGAACGTTTCGACAAACTGGCGGATAGCCTGACGAACCATATCGTGGTCATCGGCAATCAAGATTCGGGCGGAGTAATCATAGGACAATGCGTGGCATACCGCCTTGCCAAACGGCTCAAGCAACTACGGACCGACAAGGGACTCACTCAGGCTGCCCTTGCAGAGCGGGCGGGCGTGACACTGAGTTATATTGGTCGGCTTGAAATCGGAAGGCATGATCCGCAACTGAGCACCCTTGTGAAACTGGCGAAGGCGCTGAAGGTCACGGTGGCAGAGTTGCTAATGGAAGAGTCACGAAATCCGATTAACAAATGACACGTCTAGCCGACAGAATGGTAGAGGAATGCATTCCATCTCGAGTGAGCCTTCTTCTTCCACCTGAGGAATTTGATATAAATCTACGCGAATTAATCCTTCAGGGCCGAGAACAACCGATGAGTCCTGAGGAGTTCCAAGCCGCACGATCGAAATATAAAGCAGGTGAACCGCTCGCCAAGGAGACTTTTGACTGCTCAATGTTCCATAAAATACCGATCATCGCTGCGGATGATGTGGCTCTATATACTGAATCTCTCCCCCTAGGAACAGATATGACCGATATTGTCGCAAGTATGGCTCCGCCTTTTGATAACTTTTTTGTGGAGTTTCAAGGCGTCCCAAACAAGGCAAATGTGCATGCTTGGGGCGTGTCGGTTGAGGCACATGACTATGCGGAATCTTTTGGAAGCTTCGAAGATGATGTAGGCACGCCTCGCTGGATTCTTAAGTTAAAGACATTCTTGGAACGAACAAAGGGTAAACCTTTTGGGCCTGTCTCATCGCACACGGCAGGATTGGCAGAGGATGGAACATGGTTTCGTCATTCAAACGGACTCCCTTGGTGGAACGGCGCACCAGTAGGTTTCCAGGGCGGTGATTTTATGCCGTGGGCGGTGAAGAAAGGAGTTGGGGACGGCATGGCCCAGATGTTGTTCCCTGTGTTGTTGGCAATTTCTTTCATGCACTGCAAGAACGTGAAAGTGCGCGACTGCATCCCACCGAAAAAACTTTCCCTCAGTCACCGAAGAAAACATGGGCGAGAGCTGATTCGCTATCACGTATTAGACATCGAGCCGTTGCGGAAAGTGCTCGATCGTTACCGATCTGGGTCGAGAACTGATCTTCGTCATGCGCTGCATATTTGCCGGGGCCATTTTAAGACCTTTACGGAAGACGCCCCATTGCTGGGACGTCACAGCGGAACATTCTGGTGGACACCACAAGTGCGTGGGGCAAGAGATGTTGGGGCCGTCGTGAAAGATTATCGGGTGAAAACACCGGCGGCATTTGGAACGGTGTATCGTGAAGCGAATGAGACTGCATCTGCTCCTCAAAAGCAGCCAATAGCCGCAGACGATCCGGATCAGATAGGATTGGGACTGGCGGCACACAATCGTACCCAAAACAAGATCGCTGAAATTGTTCACGCCCTTGGGTGGAATCCGCGGTCACCCACAGCGAACGAGCCAGAATACGACCTAGCCTGGAAAACCGACGCAGGTTTATTCGTCTGTGAGGTAAAGAGCCTTACACCGACAAACGAGGAACGCCAGATGCGGATGGCTATTGGACAAGTGATTAGGTATAGGCAGAAACTGACTGCAGCCGGATACGAACCCGTCACGGCTATCATTGCGACCGAAAAGCAACCGTCTGACTTTTCATGGGAAGAGTTGTGCGCGTTTGAGGACATAGTGCTTATCGCGCCGGATACGGCAGAGAAGACGCTTCGCAATGCATGCAAAAGACGCAGGGAAGACGAATACGCCACCACAGAAAAGGGAAAGGCAGAGCTATGATCGCCGCCATCTATGCCCGTAAATCGACTGAGCAGAATGGGGTGAACGAGGAAGAAACATCCGTCACGCGACAGATCGAACATGCGAAGGTCTATGCGAGCAAAAAAGGGTGGCAGGTCTCCGAGAGTTCCATCTTCGTTGACGATGGCATTTCGGGTGCCGAATTCATCAAGCGGCCCGGTTTTCTCCGGCTGATGAATGCACTGAAACCTTGTCCCGTGTTTCAAATCTTGGTGATGTCAGAGGAATCGAGGCTCGGTCGCGAATCGATCGAGACCTCATATGCCCTCAAGCAGATCATCGACGCTGGCGTCCGGTTATTCTTCTACCTAGAGGACCGGGAACGCTTGCTCGAATCCGCAACGGACAAGGTGATGCTCGCACTGACCAATTTCGCCTCCGAGGTAGAGCGGGAGCGAGCCAAACAGCGCACCTACGACGCCGACCTCACCACAGTCCAGGCTCCAGAGGATCGTTTCGGACGAACTATGGTCAGCAGTACAGGAGCGATTCCACCGGAACCGACGGGTCAGCGAGGAGTATCACAAGCGAGGCATAGTCAAGGATTTCGAGTCGCCGTACCTGTTGAGCGGCCTGGCCCGCTGTGCGCACTGTGGCGGCCGATGGAAGCGCTGGGTAAGGATTATCAGCGACGAAAGGGCCGGGTCTATGGCTGCGCCTACCACAGAACGTGGGGCTTCGATCTGCACTAATTCCCTTCGCATCGATCAGGACCGGATCGATAAGGCGTTGCTCTGGGCAATCGGCGAAGCCCTCGACGAGCGAATCCTTGAACTTGCGGTGGAAAAGGCATTGCAGCAACTTCGCTCGGGTGACACCGATCGACTCACACGGCGGCTAACCATCGAGCGGGAACTCTCCCTGATCGAAGCATATGAGAAGAATTTGGTCGATGCCATCGCCAAGGGGCAGCAGATGGCCCCGCTCCTGGCCAAGTTGAAGGCCGAGGAGGCACGAAAGAAGGACCTTATCGAAGAACTCGGCCGGCTAACTCAACCGGCCGATGTGATCGACTTCGATGCAGCCCGAATGAAGCGGGAGTTACGCAGCAGGATCAGCGACGCGAAGGGGCTGCTCGATCGGCAACGGTCCGAAGCCCGCCAGGTCCTGCGAAAACTCATCGACCAACCGCTGCAGTTTGAGGTATTCGAGGAGAATGGTGCCCAGGGCTACAGAGTCACTGGCAAGGGGAATTATCTCGCGCTGCTTCCTACCAATCTTGTGTCACCGATTGTGGTGTCCCCAACGGGATTTGAACCCGTGTTGCTGGCTTGAAAGGCCAACGTCCTAGGCCAGGCTAGACGATGGGGACTCTTAAGATTCCAACGAGCAGTGCTCTGATTTTTACCATACTCCACAGTGAAGTGTCACTGCTGATTTACATAGCTGTGCCACATGCACGGGCGCGATCAAGATGCTCCTGTTTGTAGCAGTCTTTCCTGCTTCCGCACGAAGATTTCATCATCAGGAACTGTCTGAAGACAGCTCGACCTTGAGTCACCCGCTTATTTCTCCATTCGTTTTGCTTGCTCGAGATCGCGAGAGGATTCCTCAGCGATCATCCCTCCTGTGCCCGCTCGCGTTTGATTTGAACATAGAGTAGGATGAGGCCCCGAAGACGATGGTCCACGAGGCTGCAGAGGAGACGACTATGAACAGTGTGCCTGGCGATGTCTTACGACTCAGCGGGTATATGTTAGTCACCTCTCTTCTCTTCGCGAACTGCTCTCACGATATCCACCAGACCCGAGCCGCCACCGTAAAGGATCATGTAGAAGCCTTTTATGATCACCTGACCCATGACCGGGTCGCCGCAGCGGTAAGGGAAAATGAAGCGATAGAAGCCATGGCAAGTCAGATGGGCAACACGATCAAACATCGGGTCAATCAGCCGGGCACCAATGCGATAGACCGCGAATGGACTGATTTCCGCACCGCGAATGAAACGGCTGCGCAAAATTGGTTAGCCTTGGGTCAATATCTTTCTATCAAGAAACAGTATCCTCAAGCACGCGCGACATACCAACGTGTAGTGGATACGTACACGGACCAAACGGATCGCACCTACCGCGAGCAGGCCCTTCGTGCGCTCCATGATCTTGACATCCTCAATCCGTCGGAAAAACCGCATTGATCGCTCAGACCTAAGACCAGTCTTCCCAGTGTTACGACCAATCTCCCGGCCCATCTGTGGGGGTATACTGCTTTTCTGCCTCTCCGCTTGCGTTCACAATATCCATGTGACCCCCGCGCCGGAACCGACCACATCCCCGTCTTTTCCTGTCAGTCTAAAAATAGAAGTGCCGTTCCTGGCCCTGGAAGGGGCGGACCATATGCCCGGGATCACGCTGCTGAAGTGGCCGCCGGAAGATCTGCGGGACGCCATCGTGGGGTATATCCAGAAGCGAGGAAGCTTTGCGGCAGTCAGCAGCGAAACCGGCGACTTCATTCTTGCCGTGAAGACTTGGCTTGTCCTTCGGGCTCCCGATCGATATATCTACACCCTTCACCTGGAAGCCGACCTCTCTAAACCTGGTCAGGCTCCCATGAAGACCTATGTGGCGGAGGCAGAAGCCGTCGGGTCGTCCGTCAGATGGGTGACTGCCTCTGATGAGGAACCCATTAACATTGCTACCCGAGCCGCTTTGCAACAGCTGCTTTCACAAATTGAATCCGATGGCGCCCATCTACTTGAAGCTCATGCCTCCGCGACAATAAATTCGAGTCAGGATCATGTCTTCATCCAAATTGACTGACGATTCAGCTTTCGCGTCTACACGTTTCGTGTTGTGTCTTACGCATGCCTTGATTTCATCGGCAGTCGCATCCCTCCGACGAGGGATGCAGTTCGGCAAATGGGTACTATCGGCCCACATCGCGCTGTCGCTAAACTCACCTCCCTTCACACCATGCCACCGATCAAATCATACTCCCGAACTCACTTCCGCGTTCCATTATCCTACCCCGTCATGTTCTCCGGCATTCCCTTTGTCGGTGAAGCACAGCTTTGCAACCTGACCGTGTTCGGTTGCGGAATGAATTGTGGTTGGGAGGTTCCTCTGGGGGCCCATCTCAAACTCCGCTTGCTCCTGCCGGATCAATCCGGATCTCTAGGAGTGGAGGTTGCTGCCGTTCGATGGACCGATGGAATGCATGCCGGATTGGAATTCTTGGACCTCGCGCCCAATAGCCGTCACAGACTCCATTCCTTCGTGTTGGATGAGTTTTCCAAGGTACTGAAACGTTCAAAGCGAGACGGACCACCCTCCCAAGGCCTCACGGGCTGATGGATCAGGAGTTAGAAGAGAAAAGATAGGCCGGTCAGGATAGGATTGATCCCATCCTCGGAACCTTTCTCCGTTGGCAGAGCGTTGCAGGACGAGGCAGACCTTGACTAGCTTGATGCTTGACTCGAGGCAACAGGGACTGCTTTCGCCGGTTGAGGCACCTCGGGTGACCAGCCGCCGCCAAGCGCCTTGTAGAGTTGGACGATGGAGACGAGATGAAGCCGATGCGTACCACTCAGCGCCAATTCTGCTTCGAACAAATTGCGCTGAGCGATGAGCACATCGAGGTAGTTGGCCAACCCACCTTTATATCTCAGATTGGCAAGCCTCAGCGCCGACCGCAGCGCCTCCACCTGAGCAACCTGCGCAGCGCGTTGGTCGCGGGCCGTCCGCACGGCGACTAACGCATCCTCGACTTCTTTGAACGCAACCAGGATCGACTGCTCATATTGGGCCACGGCTTGGCGGGCTTGGGCTTCCACTGCATCCTGTTGAAATCCCAGGATTTGAGCGTTGAGGAGCGGTCCAGCCAATGTCGGCCCCGCAACCCCAAACTTACCTTCATCGTCAAACAGTTTGTTCAGCTTCGGATTCGCTACGCCAAGCAATCCGGTGATGGATAGCCTGGGAAACCGGTCAGCCTTCGCCATGCCGATGCGGGCTGTCGCGGCAGCTAATTCCTGTTCCGCCCGGACTAGATCAGGGCGGCGCTGGAGCAATTCAGACGGAAGTCCGGGCGGAACCTCCGGCGGCATGACCTGTTCGGTGAGAGAACGACCCCGTATGATCTGAGCCGGATTGCGGCCAAGGAGCACGCTGATCTGATTTTCTTTCTGAACCATCTGCCGTTCCAATTCGGCCGCTCGTGCTGCGGCATTGGCCCGTTCCGCTTCAAACTGATCGGCGTCGAGTTTGGCAATGACACCGCCCTTAAGCCGGGCCTGGGCTATTTTGACGGATTCCTCCCAGGACTGGAGGGTGCGCTTGGCGATATCCAACTGCATGTCGAATTGCAGAAGTTCGAAATAGGCCTGAGCGACGTTGCTCACCAGTTCCAGCACGATTGCCCGCCGGTTCTCATCCTTCGACAGTAAGTCGTCACGAGATGCTTCGTTTGAACGACGGATCCTGCCCCAGATATCCAGCTCCCAGGAGATATTGCCTTGAATGTAGTAGTTGAAGGGGTTGGGAAATCCGGGGAATAGGAAATTGGAATCCCGTCCAAAGGACGGCGCGTTGACCGTTGCGTTCATCTGCGGCGCGAAGTCGGTCCTCGCAATAAACAGTCTCGCCTGATACTCCTCCATGGTGGCGATCGCGCGCTTGAGATCTTTGTTTTCGTCCATGGCCACACGGATCAGCTTCTGAAGTTCTTCGTCTCGAAGCAGTTCCCACCAGGGCAGGTTGGCGATGGACGCCCCCTGTTTCTCCGCCATACGGAAAGCATCGCCCGTGGTCACAGGTGGACGAGAGTAGTCCGGGCCCATCGCACAGCCTGCCCATAAAAATATGACGAGAAACAACGCCACGTTACGCATGTTGATATTCTTCCTCCTGTTCCCTTTCGGGGATCATCTCAGGACGACTTGGAGGTCGTCGCCCTCTCAGCCGACGACCGATTCTTGTGACGAGAACAAAAAACAGCGGAACGAAAAAGACTGCTAAAAAGGTCGCAGCCAGCATCCCTCCGAACACACCCGTGCCGATTGAATGGCGGCTTGCCGCGCCGGCGCCCCCGGCGAAAACCAGGGGAACCACACCGAGAATAAATGCCATCGATGTCATGATAATCGGTCTGAACCGGAGCCTCGCCGCTTCGAGCGCCGCTTCCAATGGAGCCATACCAGATTCCACTCGTCTATTCGCGAATTCTACGATCAAGATGGCATTCTTAGCGGATAGGCCGATCAGGGTCACCAGACCGATCTGAAAATAGATGTCGTTCGCCTGTCCACTGAGCCACACGGCGGTCATGGCCCCGAACACTCCGAACGGCACCGCGAGGATCACGGCAAACGGCACGGTCCAGCTCTCATACTGCGCCGCCAAGACCAGAAAGACCATCATTAAACCGAACGCAAAGGCAAACACAGATTCAGAACCAGCTTTGTGTTCCTGCAATGAAATGCCGCTCCATTCGATGCCGTAGCCTTTGGGGGTCAACACCTGTTGGGCCACTTGATCGAGCGCGGTCAAGGCCTGCCCCGAACTATACCCGGGCGCGGCAGCGCCGAGAACCAGGGCAGTATTGAAACCGTTAAAATGGGTGACGGGATCGGGTCCGCTCGTATATTCCGTGCTGACGACCGTATCGAGAGGAATCATACTCAGGCCTTGAGTGCCCTGAGCGCGAACATAGACTTTGGAAATGTCTTCAGGCTTGGACCGGTATTGCGCGTCCGCCTCAGTTTGCACTCGATAGACGCGGCCGAACTTCACAAAATCGTTCACATATAGATTCCCGAAGAAGGCCTGCAGCGTATCGAACACTTCGGAAATGGGCACACCCAATGCCTTTGCATGTTCCCGATCGATCCGCGCATACAGGCGGGGGGCGCTGACGCGAAACGTCGTGTCCATGCCGCCAATGGCCGGGTTTTCCCGCGCCTTCGCAATAAATTCCCTCGTTACGTCTGAAAACTTGTTGAAATCACCGCCGGCCGGATCCTGTACCTGCAACGAGAATCCTCCCGTTGCGCCCAAACCACGTATCGGCGGGGCGTTAAATGCCAGGATGAGGGCCTCCGGAATCTTGGCAAATTCTCCATAGGCCGCCCCGATCAACGCTTTGACATGCTGATACGGCGCGGTTCGCCGATCCCAGTGGTGCAAGGGCACGAACATGGTGGCGGAATTGGGTCCTCGGGTGTTAAAGACGAAATTCATGCCGGAGATCGCATCCGTCGAATGAATGACCGGATTTGAGAGAAAATAGTTTTCCACCTTGCTTAATACGACATCCGTTCTCTGCTTGGAGGCGCCATCGGGCAACTGAACGACCGCGATGAAATAGCCTTGATCTTCCTCGGGCAGAAAACTGGCCGGGATCAATCGAAAGAGCCCAATGGCCGCCAAAACAATCACTCCAAAGACGAGGAGCGCCAGAACCGAGCGGTTCATGATCCCCGCAACCGAGGAGGAGTAGCGGTCTCTGGTCCAATCAAAAAATCGATTGAACCAGGGGAAAAATCCCCGGCGGCTGCCATGGCCAGGCTTGAGCACAAGGGCGCACAAGGCTGGACTGAGCGTGAGCGCGACAAATCCGGAGATGACCACGGCAATCGCAATCGTAATCGCGAATTGCTTGTAAAGTTCGCCTGTGATGCCTCCCAGAAATCCGACCGGTACGAACACCGCACAAAGCACGAGCACGATGGCGACGACCGGTCCCGTCACTTCCGTCATGGCCTTCTTGGCCGCAGCCTTGGGCGATAACCTGCCCTCCCTCATATGGCGCTCGACGTTTTCGACGACCACGATGGCGTCATCCACGACGATGCCGATCACGAGGACCATCCCGAACAGCGTGAGGGTATTGATCGAGAACCCAAGGGCCTGCAGACCGATGAATGCTCCGATCAGGGAAACCGGAACAGCGACCGCTGGAATGAGAGTCGCCCGCCAGGTCTGAAGGAACAGATACACGACCAGGATGACGAGCACCATGGCTTCGGCCAGCGTCTTCACCACTTCCTGAATGGACACTTCGATAAATCTGGTCGTGTCATACGGTACATCATAGGAAACACCCGGCGGGAAACTCTTGGCGACCTGAGCCATTTCGTTCCGTACCTGCTTCACCGTATCCAAGGCGTTGCCGCCGGGCGATAAGAACGTCCCCAGAAACACGTTGGGCTTCCCGTTCCATCGTCCTTCGATGCTATAGGACTGAGCGCCAAGTTCGATCTTCGCGACATCCTTGAGCCGAATCATCGAACCGTTGGGCAGCGCCCGCACGATCAGGTCTTCAAAATCCTTCACTTCTGTCAGCCGGCCTTGCGTGATGATCGGGATCGTCAGCTCTGTTCCCTTGGGCGCAGGTTCTCGGCCGATGGTGCCGGCTGGAAAGTCGCGATTCTGCTCGCGCACGACATTGGCGATGTCGGTCGGTGTGAGGCCGAACTGCGCCATTCTGATCGGATCCAAGATCAACCGCATCGAATAGTTCTGCGCACCGAAGACCATGGCATTCCCGACCCCGCGCAACCGCTTGAGGTTGTCGACCACACGGAGAATAGCGTAATTGGACAGAAAGACCGTGTCGTGTGTGGGATCGCTCGAACTCAGAGCCACGACGGCGAGGAGGTCGGGGGATACCTTGTTGATGTTGATGCCTTGGCGCACCACTTCCGGTGGAAGTTGAGGTTCCGCAAGTTTGACCCGGTTCTGTGTCTGCACCTGTGCAATATCGATGTTGGTCCCGATCTCGAACGTCAACCTGATGCTCACGTGACCGTCGTTCGTGCTCGTAGAATCGTAGTAGATCAGGTTGTCGATCCCCGGCAACTGCACCTCGATGGGACGCGCCACGGAATCTGCGATGACCTCGGCGCTGGCGCCGGGATAGTCCGTCTCGATCTGCACGACAGGCGGCGTAATTTCAGGAAATTGCGCGATAGGCAGACCCCGCAAGGCCACCAGTCCCACCACGACCAGAATGATCGACAGAACGGACGCGAAGATAGGACGGTCTATGAAGAAATGCGATGTCACTGCGCTGCCTCCGTCTTGGAAGGACTGATCTGCTTCGCGGACATCTCTGACGCCGGATCCCGATTTGCCTGCATAGGCTTCACAGGGGCGCCCGGCGCAATCTTGTGCATGCCTTCCACAATGATACGTTCACCCGCATGGAGCCCTTCATCAATCAGCCATTGATTCCCTTGCCAACTCGAAGCCTGCACGGGACGTATTTCCACCTTGTCATCCGGGCCGACAACGAATACCATCGAACCTTTGGGGCCCTGTTGCACGGCTCGCTGCGGAACGAGAATCGCCGCAGGCTTGGTGTACCCTTTGACGCGGACCTTTACAAACTGTCCGGGAAGAAGCACGCGATCCGGGTTCGGAAAAACGAACCGCCCGTTTCGTGATCCCGTCTCGGTACGGAGGCCGACATCGAACAAATCCAACGTACCTTCCTGTGGATACCGGCTGCCGTCGGCGAAGGTGATGGCGGCCTTCAGTTTATAAATATCCGGGCTCTCGACTTTTTTCTCCGCCAACTCGCGACGCCTATTCAGTAGATAAGTTTCCGGCATGCTCACGATCACGTACATCGGATCGATCCGGTGAATCACATTCAGCAAATCCGTTTGCGCTGATACCAGCCGTCCTTCGTAGATGCGGCTTCGCTCGATCATTCCGCTGCTCGGAGCCGTGATGAATGTATTGTCGAAGTCGAACTTTGCTTTGATGAGGTCCGCCTTGGCTGCCTGCAACGCCGCCTTGGCTGCCAAATCCTCTGCGATCCCGTCATCCACGTCCTTCTGACTGACCGCCTGTTCAAGCAACAGCGGCTTTACTCGAGCGAGATTCTGCTTGGCCTGCACCAAACGCGCCTCGGCCTGTGCAACCTTTGCCTTGCCACTGCTGTAAACCGCCTCAAACGGCAGGGGATCGATACGGTAGAGGGGGGCGCCTTTCTTGACATCCCGCCCTTCTTGAAAGAACAGGTCTTTGAGAATGCCGGTGACTTGAGAGCGGATCTCGACCGGGCGGGAAGATTCCGCCTGGCCGATGAATTCGGGTTCGTCGGGAAGCGATTGAGCCGAGACCGTTACCACTTCCACTTCTGGAGGGCCGGGAGGCGGAAAAGAAGGCCCTTGCTGACCGCAGGCAACGCTGCCCACCACCCCGAGAGAAAGAATTGCAACGGCCACAATGCGACCCACCGCTGATCGAGAGTTCCACGCGTCTGATCGCATGTTAGCTTCGTCTTGACCGCCGACAGCCTCGGAGGTGCTCGCTGGCTGTAGCAAACCATGCTCACAATCTTGCTCACGTTTCATTACATTTCCTCTCGTGACTACCCTTCTCGTGGGGAGCACTGGTACTTGGACACGAACCCATCAACTCTTCGACGATCGATCGTGTCAAACATCCGGATGCTTCAAAACTCACACCCGCATTGCACATATCGCTTAACAGTCTTTTGCCATCCGCGTCAACGTACGTGACTTGGCAGAGACTGACGATAATCGAAGATTTCTCAATATTTTGTAGTTGCTGCCAGGCTCGATTCAGCTCACCTACCCAAGCTCCTGCCACGCGGCCTTCCAGCTCAATCTTCGTCCGTTCTTGCGTATTATGAATCGTGATTCTTAGCATCTGACCCTTGTCTATGTGTTGTAACTGTCACCTCACGGCCCTCACTGGGACCATGTCCCCATGTGCTGACTCGCTTTCAATTGGACGAGAACAGCAAGCGCCGTTCCTCTGGTGCCTAGAATATTGAGCCAGCCAGTATCTCCTTGAGAGCAAAGCGATTTCTCATCGATTCCATCAGCAGAATGGCATTGTGAACACCGGCAATGACGATACCAGTCTGCCGTCACTTCGGCATGTGCCGAAATATCGGCGAGAGAATCGATTTCGTGATGAAAGGTTGCCGTCTCCGGTGAGATGCAGGGCACTGCGAGAACCGGCCCGCTATGGGGTGGCCAGTTTGAGTCCGATGATCCCGGCTAGGATACATAAGATGCTTCCGATGCGGACAACGTCGCGCGATTCCCCAAACAAGATCATGCCGACCACCGCCGTGCCCGCGGCGCCGATTCCAGTCCAAATGGCATAGCCTGTTCCGACCGGAATGGACCTTAGCGCGATGGCCAGCAACCAGACGCTGACCCCCATGGACACCGCCGTCCATACGCTTGGCCAGAGGCGCGTGAATCCATCCGTATATTTCAATCCGGTCGCCCATCCGATTTCGAACAATCCCGCCACGATCACATAGACCCATGCCATCTCGCATCCCCTCCTTGACGAGTTATCTTCGCTTCACGGCCATAAACGGAACAGCAGGCGATCCTCGGACACATACCTTATCTCAATTCCCTCTTCACCACCATCGAGCCGCCCGCCCTCACGCGGAGATTCGGCCTCAGGACACTTTTTCCCGATCATTTCAAAGACTGAACCGCAGCCCCACAGAGGATCAACTGGAACAGACGCAGCGTGTCGGAGAATACTCGTGGGCGCAGCTTACGGGGAAGTGAATAGTTCGGCCTGATACCAGTCAGATGAAAGCCGGCAGGCGCCTGGTGAGAGGTATGGGTTTGAGCATGATGTTCACGTGAATCACCGACTGAAGCGGATCATCGCCATGTATCAGGCCGAATGCCGTCACGGTGACCGACTCATCGCGCAGCTGGAAAGAGTGCTGAATACATAATTCGGCATCCGGTTCAGAAGGATGCTCGTGCCACCACTCCTGCACCTTCGTTGCGGCCTTGACGACGTGCAGGGAAAGACTTGCTTGAGGATCGAACTCCGTACGAAGGGAACCATCCAGTTCCATCATCCGACGGGCTTGTCGATTGACATATTGAACGCGCAAATCCTTGTCGAAAATAACCAGCCCATGACCAGGCCCATCCGCCTCCATCACTTCCGCCCCTTCAGGCGAGAAATGCGAAGTATCGGTGACGACCATCGTCCTTGAGCCCACGCCAGACAGGGGGCCCTCGCCGGGATCGTCTGATTGGGAAGTGCGTCGGGTGCGGGCCATAGGATCAAGGGCGGTACTGTGAACCGACAGTATAGAGTGCAGAGGGAGACACGGGACTATGTCCAAGGCCGGTCGTGAGTTGACGCGCGTGCGATTCCTGAAGAAAGGCTTCGAGGCATGTAGGGCAATACCCATGAGAGAGGATATAATCGTCGGCACCGAGATGTTCGTCGGCAATCAGCGCATCCAATTCACGCCATCCCTCCGGGTCTTGGTCAAGAGTGAATTCTTCGTAGTGTGATCTCCAACAGACACAACATATCACCACCGATTTTTTATACAGTATCATGGGGAACCTGCTTTCTTTCGAGGTGGGCGGATGCGACCGAGGACTGGAAGGGTCAATTTCGTGACCGCTTTGGCCCTGATGAGTCGCGTCCACGAAGCGATCAGTCGTCCGTCATGAAGGTCAGTTGTAGTCCTGTAGTCGAGGGGGGTGGTACCGGATTGGGCATGCCGGCATTGTTGCGGGTGCAGGGTCAGCATGGCCACGTTTGTAGTCCATTCGCCGCTTTGATCTCAATCGGGTATCTCCCCAGGTGGCCCTAGGAAATTCACTAGGTTGCCCCAAAACAGGAACCGATTCCGAAACGTCGATGAAAAGGGCAGCGGGCTCATCGCTGGTTCGCACGATGTACCGTGCTGGGAACCATGCCGGTGGAATGGTGCAAGGGCTCGTCGCGAGTCTCCCGCACAGCCTGGCGGGCAGGTCGAGGGGCGAACCACCCATACACAGCCGGAAGAACGATGAGTGTCAATAACGTCGAGCTGACTAGGCCACCGATCACAACCACCGCCAGGGGCCGTTGTACCTCTGAGCCGATCCCATGGGACAGAGCCAGGGGAACCAGACCCAGGAGCGCGACCAGGGCCGTCGTCAACACCGGACGCAGACGCAACAGACAGCCCTTGACGACCGCATCGTCGAGCTCGAGACCGTCTTCTTCGTGCAGCTTATTGATATAGGACACGAGCACGATCCCGTTGAGAACGGCAACGCCGAATAGATTGATGAATCCGATCGAGGCCGGCACGCTCAGATATTCGCCGGTCACCCACAGGGCCACCAGACCGCCGATCAAAGAAAAGGGCAAATTCAAAATGATCAATCCTGCATAGCGGACGGAATTGAACGACGAAAACAGCAACAGAAAAATCAGCCCGATCGTGATCGGCACGATGATCTTCAGGCGCGCCATGGCGCGTTGCATATTCTCGAACGACCCGCCCCATTTCATCTCGTAGCCGGGAGGCAGCTTGATCTGTTTCGAGATTTTCTGCTGCGCTTCGGTCACGATACTTTCAATATCACGGCCAAGTGTGTTGAAGCCCACATAAATCCGTCGATGGAGTCCTTCTCGGCTGATGAGTGCCGGCCCTTCGCGGATTTCCACTTTCGCCAAATCGCCCAGCGGTACCAGCGCGCCGGTGACGGTCGTCAGCAAAATGTTGCTGATATCCTCGACGCTGTCCCGGTACTGTTCCGGATACCGGAGAATGAGGTCGAAGCGCCGCTGTCCTTCGTACACTCTCGTGGCAGGCTCCTGGCCAATGGCTGTGGTGATGATTTCTCGGATGTCCGCCACATTGATGCCGTGCCGGGCGATTTTCTGCCGGTCGATATCGATGGTCAGATAGGCCTGGCCGAACAACTGCTCTACTCGTACGTCACCCACCCCTCGCACTGAAGCCAAAATGGCCTGAATCTTGTCCGCCGCGTGTCGCAACACCGTCAAATCTTCGCCTAAAATCTTGACTGTCGCTTCGGACCGGACACCGGAGACCAATTCGTCCACGCGCTGCTGAATCGGCTGGCTCAGGAGAAAATTGGCTCCGGCGACTTGCTGGATTCGTCGACGAACCGCGTCGTCCAATTCCGGCTTCGTCTTGGCGGTGGTCCATTCCTCCATCGGCTTCAACGACACCACGGGATCGCTCGAATTCGGCTCTTGGGGATCGTTTCCCAATTCGGTTCGGCCGATTTTGGATACCACCGACCGCACCTCGGGAAATTCAAGGATAGCCTGTTGCATTTCTTTCTCGATCTCGATTGATTTCTCCAGCGAGATACTGGGCAAGCGGATGGTCTGGGGAGTGATGGCGCCCTCATTGAGGATGGGGATAAACTCCCCGCCCAGGAAGGGGAACAGGCCCAGGCTGGCCACCAATAGAAGCACCGCCAATCCCAGTACAGCCAGCCGATTCCCCAGGGCCCACGTCAAGGCGGGCAGGTAGAGCCGCTTCGACCACCGGACTAGAAAGGTATCCTCTTCGCTGCCGCGCTGCAACGTAAAGAAACACAGCACCGGCGATAACGTCAGCGAGACAATCAACGACACCAACAGCGCAATCATGATGCTGTAGGCCAAAGGCTGGAACATCTTGCCTTCCATGCCCTGCAGCGACAGGATCGGCAGAAACACTAGAATGATGATGAGAATGCCGAAGATCACCGGTTGACCGACTTCTTTCACCGCTTGTACGATCAAGCCCATCCGATCCTGCTTTTCTCCATGGTGTTCGGACATCAGCCGATAGACGTTCTCCACCACGACGACCGATCCATCCACCATCATGCCGATGGCGATGACCAGGCCGCCCAGCGACATGAGATTGGCGGTCAACCCCACCTGGTCCATGATGATGAAGGTCGCCAACGGCGTCACGATCAATGTGGCTGTCACCACCAAGGCGCTGCGTACGTTTCCCAGGAATAGAAACAAGACGACGATCACCAGGACGATGCCTTCGAGCAGGGCCTTGTACACCGTATTGAGCGCCGCGGTGATCAACTCGAGCCGGTCGTAAAACGGCACGATCCGAAGTCCGTTCGGCAACAGATGATCTCGGTGGATTTCATCGATTTGATGCTTGACCGCCTGGACGACTTCGCGGGCATTCCCGCCGCGCAGCATGAGGACGATGCCGGCCACAGCTTCCCGGTTGCCGTTCACGACGGCTGCTCCGTGACGAACCGCATGGCCGATCTTCACGTCCGCCACATCACGGACATAGACCGGTGTGCCGCCGACCTGTTTGACGACGATCGTCTCGATGTCTTCGATGCTCTTGATCAGCCCGACGCCGCGGACGAAATATTTTTCCGCATTCTTCTCCAGAATATTTCCGCCCGCATTGGCGTTGTTTTTCGCCACCGCCTCGAACACATCATGGAGCGCCAGATCGTATTTCCGCAGCATCTCCGGATCGACGATCACCTGGTACTGTTTGACGAACCCTCCCATGGCGTTGACGTCCACCACATCCGGCACGCTCTTCAGTATGGGGCGGATGACCCAGTCCTGAAGCGTACGACGCTCCATCAATTCCATTTCACTCATCTTGTGAACCGGAACATTATCCTCGGGTCCTTCCAGGTAATATTGGAAGACCTCGCTGAGTCCGGTGGTGTTGGGCACCAGTTGCGGATCGGCGCCGGGGGGAAGCAAGTCTCGTGCTTCCAACAACCGTTGCAAGACCACTTGGCGGGCCAGATAGATGTCCATGCTGTCCTTGAAAATCACGTCGATCATCGCCAAACCGACTTTGGACAGTGAACGGACCTCGACCAAACCGGGAGATCCACTCAACTGCAGCTCAATAGGAAAGGTGACGAACCGTTCCATCTCCGCCGGTGAGAGGCCGGGGGCCTTGGCGACGACCTGAACCAGAATGGTCGTCACGTCCGGGAATGCATCGATCGAGATGGTGAGAAACGCGTAGACGCCGCCGGCCACCACAATACAGGCCAGCACCATGACGAGAATGCCTTGGCGGAGTGAAAACGAGACGAACGAAGAGAGCATGCGCTTAGATCTGGCTCCCGAGCAGTTCGGATTTCAGCACGAAGGCTCCTTTGGTGACCACCAATTCTCCTTCTCTGAGGCCATCGAGGACCTTGACCGTGTGGCCGTTGGACTCGCTGACTTTGACATCGCGGACTTCAAAAGTTTGCGGATCGCGCTGGACGAACACGAATTGGCGGGTGCGGTCTCTCTGAATGGCCCCTTCGGGCAGAGTCAGGATGCCCGGTTCCGGGTCCGAATAGACACGCACCGTGGCAAACATTTGAGGCTTCAATCTTCCGTCCGGATTGGGTAGCTCGAGCCGCAGCCGCATGGTCCGTGTGGATGGCTCCAATACGTCGCCGACGTAAGTGATTTTTCCGCTAAACACTTGCGCCGGATAGGCCTTGACGCGGACCTCTACGAGCTGATTGGCAACCAGGTCATTCGTATGGATATATGGAATATCTTTTTCCGGAATATTGGCCGTCACCCACACCTCGGACAGATCCGCAACCTGAAACAAACGCACCGTCGTTTCCACTACCTCACCTTTCGTGAGGTCCCGCGCAATCACCCGACCATCGAACGGCGCGACGATCGGCACGTACGATCGGATCTGCTGATCCCGGTCCAGACTCGCAATCAGATCATCTCTCATCCCTAAGAGACGAAGACGGTCCTGGGCTTCCCGTTTGTCTGCCCGCGCGCTGACCATGTCCCCTTCCCGACGCTGCGCTTCAGCAACCCCGATGACCTTTTCCTTGAGGAGCGTCTGGGCTCGCTGGTAGGCGCGCTCGGCCACATACAACTTGGCCTTCGCTTTCAGATAGGTCGATTGGGCCATGCCGAGTTCGCTGCTGTACAACAAGGCCAGCAGATCGCCGGCTTTCACCTGTTTCCCTAGGTCCGCATAGACATCGATGACCCGCCCTCGTACCAGTGTCGTGATGTTTGCCAATGCATGCTGATTGGGTTCGACCGTCCCGGGAAAATCACGGGCGATCCGGAATTCCGTGCGTGCTATCGGTTCGACCGATACGCCGGCCCGCTCTATTTCTTCTGCGGTGAGATGTACGAGGTCGTGCGAAGGACTCTGATTTTCCGTCGCCGCACCGGTGGCTTGATCAGGCCCCCTGCCATCGCAGGCCGACAGGAGGCTCACGACGAGGCTGAGAAGGAGCCCCGACACGCTCATCCGTCTGCATACCGAACCAGTCCACCGCTTGACTGTAGGGCGGCGCGATATGTCGGCGTCATCCCTAGCCCCAACTGCTGAGCAGCACGTATCGAGCCTGATTGTCCTTTGATACCCGTCATCTATTCTCGCCTCGGGCAACCCCCCAAAGGAACCTGCGTGGCCGTCGTGACGTCGCACCGAAAGATGATGAGTATGCATGTCAAACTCCATCAAGAACGGGAAGGGCAAAGGTACCAGCCTTCGGGACAACCCGGTTAGGGAAACGGATAACCGTCGTCGTGGATGGATTAGAGAATGGGTGGACGAAAGAGGTTGAACTCGAAATCACGCGGGTGAACGGACGCGGACATGGTGAGCCCCGAACGATATGAGAGACGCGCTGCCACGTGGCAGAGACACGCCATCCCTGTTTGACTTTCATCCTCGCCATTTGTTTCGTCTTCGACATCACCCAGCCTGTCCGCGTCCTGAGCCGGCCGGCTCTGGTCTTGGGGAGGCAAGAGAGAGAGCAGGAACAACCGGCTATCCTCCATGGCTCCCGCAACCAACTGACCTGCAAACAGAAACAGGAATGCAACGAGAAGCATACGCTGCTGCTGGGGACAAGGCATCACTGCCATCTTTCCGTACCCACTGTACGTGAGTACTCAAGAACTACGCAAGGCTCTCAGTTTCCTTGATCGATCGGCAGCTTGATGAGCTTGATGATCTTTCCATCGCGATCCAGTTCGATACTCACACGATCCCCTACCTTAACATCTCTCAACAGCGCCTCGCTGGCGGCGGGGAAGCGCGAAGGATGACCTTCCGGCATCTGCAGAATCAACTGACGTGCTTCTCTGTCGATTGAGAGAACCGTCCCGCCGAGCAACGAGGCTCCCATGACCGCGTCGCCGGCAACAAGCATCACACTCAAACACAGGGTGCGTGCCCATCTCCCCGACACGCCATTCTCGCCCCTGTCGTCTGGATTGATCGCTTTTGCATGAGGCCGTGTGATCATATCACTAACCCTCCCGGGGCTCCGGGGACCACTGATTTCTTTACCATTCGACTACGGGCATCGAGCTGTCGCGCCAGTCCAATGCTCGTTGATCCTTCGTTGAGCGCGACATCCGTGAACCGGCACCTTGGTGTTGTCGAATAACCAGCGCTCTTTGCCCAATTGGTTCGGGTAGTTAAGAAGATCGTCAAGCCGGTGATACATGATTCAGTAGCGATACCTTAAACGAACCGTAGGCCATTGAAAACTCGGCGACTCACCTGTTCGGACTAGGTAAATCCCCAGGGCAAATGAGAGAAACGGGTGCAGCAGATCGGATGGGGCCGGTGCGCTGAGGTGACAAGTCTCGTCCCTTACAGTACGAAGTTTAGAAAAAGACGCGAAGGCATTTGGTCTTGAGTAACTCTGGATCAAATGGCTTCAAAACATATTCCCGGGCGCCCTGCTTGACGGCTTCACGCGCAGTATGGATTTCGTTCACATCCGACATCACAATAACAGGAATATTCGGATGCTGCGCGCGCATTTCATGGAGCACGGCCATACCTCCAAGAATCGGCATATGCAGGTCGAGCAGCACACCTTGAATCGGATGCCGGACTGAGTCAAAAATAATCCGCATCAACCCTGCATGGCCACTGTCCGCTTCCACAGCCTCAAATCCCCAATCATGCAACCGCTCGCCGATCGTCGCGCGGACCTGCGGGTCATCGTCCACAATCAGAATGCGGCGACCGACCGGAGGCTTCTGTTCCATCACGTCTATCAACCTTAAGGAAACCCAGGAAGGCGAAGGACCTGCCGCCGCCCCCGCAAGGGATCATTCCTCATCGCTGATGTGGAGGCGATCCGAAGAGCATCCCACCTGTTTTCATTCGCGGGCGTCGTCCGATGGGCTTCGAGTGCGTGGTTTGATGCTTCAATATGAGTGGATCAAGAATGGCGCCACAGATGATACATCGCCACCCCATGAACGCGCCCGGCCCTGCGTCATATTGACGATCAGCGAAGACTTCCTGCACCATCGTCCCTTGACACCGCCGACAGTTCATGGAGGCGCATGTTGCCCTTTAGAGGGTAGGCCTCATAACCCGGGGTCTGCCTAGGTCAAAAAAGAAAAACCCCCAGGGTCTGACAGGATGATTTCCTCACGAGAGACGAACGACGCTTCACGAACGACGAACGAGGAGACTAGGGCGAGGTGATGCCGTGGGCCATGGCATATTTGGTGAGTTCAGCGGTCGTGCGCAAATCCAGTTGCTCCATGATCTGCGCCTTATGGAACTCGACGGTCTTCGGAGAGATATTCAACAGCTGGGCAATTTCTTTGACGGCCTTTCCTTCGGCCACGAGCTGCAAAACTTCGCGTTGTCTTGGCGTAAGAATACTTTGTCGAGTAGGCGGGAGGGGCGCTTCACTGATCACGCTATTCACGAGACCCTTCGTCAGCAGCGGGGTGACGTAATAGTTGCCTCCGAGCACTGATTGAATCGCCTGGATCAGTTCTGTTCCAGCCGATCGCTTGAGAAGATATCCCGACGCGCCGGCCTTGAATGCCTCATTGAGGTAGGCCGGATCGGCATGCATTGTCACAAAAATGACCTTGACATCCGGAGACACCTTCTTGAGATGTCGCGTGGCATCAATCCCGTTCAACAGCGGCATCGAGATGTCCAGGAGCACCACGTTCGGCTTGAGACGGGAGGCCGCTTCCAGCAACGCTCTCCCATCCTCGGCCGTCCCTACCACGTCACACTGGTCTTCAAGAATTCTCCGGAACCCTTCGAGCACCAGCGAATGGTCGTCAGCCAATAGAATCCGGGGCTTCTTCATGGCCGCACCGTCGACAAGGGAATCCTCACGCGAATCAACGTCCCTCGCCCGACAGTCGATTCGACGTCCAACTCCCCTTTGACAAGATGCGCCCGCTCTTTCATGCTCACGAGCCCAAGACTGGCCCGCTCCTGTTTGCGGGACATCGGATCAAATCCCTTCCCATCGTCGGTGACCGCCAAGGTGACCCACTCGCTGGAACAATTCAATTCGATGCCGAACTTGGACGCATCGGCATGTTTCACAACGTTGCTGAGGCTTTCCTGCGCGATCCGGTAGAGACAGGTGGCCACGGGCTGGGAAATGGTCCTGGCGACGGACGTTCCTTGAAATGTACCGTGTAAGCCGGTCCTGGTCGATAAGTCATCGACCAGGCGCTTCAAGGCCACTTCCAATCCCAAATCATCCAGGAAGGCCGGATGATACGTAACGGAGAGATGCCGCACATCATCACTGAGTTCCGTCGCATTGTCTTGTAATGATCGCAGCCGCGTACCGATCTGCTGGCAATTGACCGGGAGCATACGATCGAGTGTCTCCAGCTCCACTACCATCATCGCCAGCCGCTGGTTGATATCATCGTGTAAATCACGGGAAATCCGCCGGCGCTCTTCTTCTTGAGCCGTCAGGAGACGGGCGGCCAATCCACGCAAATCCTCTCCACTCCGCTGAAGCGCGCGTTGACTGGTGGCCAGCGCAGCCTCACTGATACGTAAAGAGGACTCTGTTTCTATGCGCTCGGTAATCTCCACGACGAGCGCCTTGTTGACGGTGGCCAATTCAGCCGTACGGTCCTGCACCCTCACTTCCAGTTCACCATGCGCCCGTCGCAGCGCCTCCACATCGCGACGTCGTTGCAGCAGAAAAAACAGGGACACCCAAATAATGAACATACTCAGTGCGCGGTTGGTGGCGATCATCCACACCGGAATATTTTCGCTATTGAGGCCCATCCCACCGACGACGATGAAGAGTGAGGAGATAGTCGCAACGATGGCCGGCATGTGGTGATAGGACGAGGTCGCGGCCAGAAACAGCACGCAGGCATAGAGCACGCCGATTGCCACGCCGAGTGGAATGAACCTGTCGATCCACAAGAGGCCCAGAGTGAGCGCGACAATGAGGCTGAGGCGAAGGAATTCGTTCACAGTCGAAGCAGAAGCCTGTGGGTGTCGGCATTATCCTCCGGCATGCCCGCCCATTCAAGGGTCCATCACCGCACCTATGTGTTTCCAAAATGGCCGCTTGTTCGAGAGAAAGCATCGACAATCACTGATTGAAGCCGCGAGAACCCCGTCCATGAATGAACCACATGGTGCGGTCCGGTCTTAGCGTTTGTAGCAGTCTTGTGAGGCCCACCTCGATACACCCGACGCTCCGGGTGTCTTTCGCAGTACTGAAGGCGAGGTCCGCTTGGATCATAGCACTTCAGCCACGTTTCCACCTTGAGAACGTCCTGCCGGGGATGAACCACGCTTTACCTCAGAGACCTGCCCGGTGCAAACGAGCAATTTAGGCTCCTGTTGCTGGAGAGAGGCCCTTGGAAAAGCTATTCCAAAACTGACCAAAATGGCCAAGTCTTACCTGTATTCTCGGCTAGCCTGTGCATAACCCTTCTTCATTCCCGTGACGAACTACAGGCTTGTCTATACGTAGAGCATCCGATGACAGAGAGGGATCCCTCTCAATGACGATCCTATATTTGTAGAAAACCAAAATAGTCAAGCCGCAAGATATGGGGGTAAGCGAGGAGATGCATGCACTGCTTAAATATTGAGCAATCAGCTCATTAACCTTTCAGATGCCAGCGATTATCGGGCGGTGAGTGAATCATCCACAGGGTTATCCACAGAAGTTGTGGAAAGAAGGAAGAGAGGTCCTGTGACACAAGACTTTCCCTCCAAAAAAACGCATTTTCCAGCACCGGAAGGCCGTACGATTTACATCGGGAAACCGGACGGTGATTCCCTCCGCCAACGGCGCAGGACATCCTCTCCCCCATTCGCGGCGATACGCGTCAACGGATCACCGTCCGTAGTAGCCCGTCAACGAGGCCTTGCCGATCGAGTTCTGGCCCAGGTAGAAGCCGACCATGGCGCCGGAGGCATCGGGCTTGAGGGGAAGCTGATCCGTTTTCAGGGCATGGACGGTGAAAACGTATCGATGAGGTTTGTCTCCCACGGGAGGACAGGGGCCGCCGTAGCCCGCCTGGCCGAAATCCGTCATGCTCTGGACCGAGCCCGACGGAGCGGACGCACCGTCCACCTTCCCAGCGTTAGCTTCCAACTTCGCGATCGTGGGCGGGATATTAAAGATGACCCAATGCCACCAGCCACTTCCGGTCGGCGCGTCTGGATCGTAGACCGTGACGGCGAAGCTCTTCGTATCTTTCGGCGCGTTCGTCCAGCGCAGCTCGGGAGACACGTTCCCGCCGCTGCAGCCAAATCCCGAGAACACCTGTTCATTCCCGATTTTTCCTTTCGGTTTAAGGGCCGGACTTGCCAATTCAAACTTTGCAGCCCAACCTGGCGAAGCCAGCAGCAGAATGACCAAGGCGAAGAATAAGCGGACCATGTTCGACTCCTTTCAATTAAGAGAGTCCCTATATTAGCTAATCGCATTCCAAACTCAATAGCAGGATGTTGGGAGCCCCGCATTCTGACCTGCCCGGCTCCGGTGTACCAAGCGACGATGGCTCCGCCTCAGGCGATCCGCATCGACATGAAACTCCGCAATATGATGGCCGACGTATTCGTCCGCTTGATAACCGTGGAGATTCAGCTCCGGCTCTTCGCCCACAAGATTCTGCCATCCTGACCGACCCGATGCAGACACTCGGTTCCATTTTCGAGAAAGTCGGCCAGTTCCTCTTCATGCCGGGAGCAATTCAATCTCCGGCCACCCAGGCTGCGACATCCATTCGGCGCGAGCGAATATTCCTATCGTCACTTTGCCACAATTTTTGTGGATAACTCTGTGGATAACCACCCGCAGGCCACCAAGACGCAGGTTCGGTAGACGCTCGCTTGCAGTTTGCTCAATCTTTGGGCAGTAACCCCTGTTTATCAAAACCCCCTATATCTTGCGGCTTGACTATTTCGCTTTTCTACCAATACCGGCCCCTTGACCCTTGAGCAGGCCCCACGCTGATAAGTTCTACGTAGGCCAAGCCGCGCCTGAGCGTGATTTCTCCATGAAGAGTTATGCACAGGAAGGTGCGCTGAAGCGGCCTGCTGCGGTCGATTTCACCAATACGATCGACATCGATTCGAGTATGATCGTCGTTGACCGGTAGCCTCATCTCTGGGGCACAATCCGGGATTCCTTCCACGAGTAGTCTCGGGATGCCTTGGCCGGTATCGCCACCTATCTACCACGGGTAGCAGCATCGGCCTGCCTCGTCTTGCTGAACCCGGGCAATCCTGACCCTGCAGTTGGGTGACGAGGTTGCCCTCAACCTCCCGATAGAACCTGGCCGATACGTAAGAAATCAGGAACATAAAAGGTAAACCCCGCATTATCTCTCCGGGTTATTCTGTCTACTTATCAGGGAATTCCTGATCCCCACACCTCGCGGGCTGTGGCATAAGCTTGCGCCAATCTCCTTTCATGCTGATATTCAAGGTAAGTGGAAACTCATACCATTAAGACATCCCAGCGACGTAATGCGCCAACTATGATAGGCTTATTTCCACATACATGGCATCGGTCTAGTGCACAGGCGACGCACTCGGAGTACACAGTCACGCATGGCTGCGATCACCAACTAGAATGAACATACTCCCCGGCCGCTCCTACCTACTGTCGACTTCACCCCTCATTTGGTACGCCCTCGGGATAGAGAGAAGCATGCACGGTGGCTAGCACACGAGTCATGGTCGTCGCGTCCGGCGTCATCACCGCGGCCTTGTTCGCCCTGAGTCTATTCACCGGAGAAGTCGCCATACGAGCGGTCCACCTCATGCGAGACGGCATTCCCTTTTTTGAGAGTCCCGCAGGAAGAATCGGACCAATCATGCTGGACCAGGAATTGGGATGGCGGGCTACCGCGGATTACGAAGAGTCTCTGACCCAACGAACAAAAGGCGGTGTCTCCTATGCCGTCCACCGCTCACAGCACAAATATGGATTTCGTCAGTTCGGCAACCTACCGGCCAACAAGCCCAAATTGCTCGTGATCGGTGACTCGTTTACACAAGCCACTGCGGTATCCGACGACAAAACCTATTATGGGATACTCGGAGAACTGTTAGACGTGGAAGTCTTCGCCTATGGCGCAGGCGGTTATGGAACGCTTCAGGAGTATATGATCCTGGATCGGTATATCGATGAAATCAGGCCTGATCTGATCTTGTGGCAGTTCTGCATAAACGATTTCATCAACAACGATAATGCCCTCGAACGAGCCAGTACGATGAATAATAATGGGATGCTTCGACCATACTGGGAAAAGAACGCCATTGCGTACCTGTCCCCTAAACCCACAGGACAGCAAATTCGCGAATGGATCAACCACCACAGCCGGTTTCTATATTTTCTGGTCAGCCGCATCGACCGCCTTCGGGCTGTCACGAATCATGATTCTGTTGAAACCTTGATCAATGCACAAGGATTCAAACACGAAGGATTCTCTCATGCCGTCCAGGTCACTGACGACCTGATGAAGCGCGTTCGGACCCGCACCGGCAGCACTCCGATCGTGGCGTTCAGTTGCGCCGATGCACAACCGTACAGCGATGCATTCGCCATGATTTCCATTCACTACGGAATCGAATACTGGAACGATGTTGGCGCAGCCGTCCAACAAGCCGCCATTCATGGAAAGGATGTAGAAACTCCTGATGATCACTGGAACGAAGCCGGCCACAGACTCGTCGCGGCTAGCCTGGCACAGCATTTACAAGGAAGCGGGTTTGTCATGGCCGGCCGATCACGCCGCCATGTCGACATAAACTCGCCGACGACAAGCAGAACAGCCTCCCGCTAGCCCTCCATTCATTCCTCTGACCCCTTCGTCTCTCAGGAATCGCATCTCGTCGTTCGTATCTCGTATCTCGTCAGCAGCTAGTGGAAACTTCTTTCTTCACGCTTCACGCTTCACGCTTCACGCTTCACGCCAGTTCACTTCACGGGTACTCCTCGAGGTAAGCAAGCGCTTGCTCCTTTGGTATCGCCATGGAACGGAGTACATGGCGGATGAGCGTACCGGCTGCTTCGACCTCCGGTTGAATGACCTCCGTCGCACCGACCGCCAACAATTCCTCTGCTTCCCGCGGGCCATGGGCGCGGGCCAGCAGGGGAACGTTTCCGTTGAGCGCGCGGAACCGGCGAACAGTGAGCGTCGCGGGTTCCAGTTCCGGAAGCGCCATGATTGCCAGTGCAGCGTGCTGCGCCTCCGCCGCCTCTAGAAGTCGCTGATGCGACGCGTCGCCGTAGAGACACGGGATCGAGCGCCGGCGCAGCGTTCGAATGATGTCAGGGTCCCGTTCGATGACGATATAGGGAATGCGAAAGTGATCGAATGCTTCGCCTACGATACTGCCCACCCGACCGAATCCGCAGAGCACGACATGGTCTTTGAGCCCATCCTGCGTCGCATCGGCCGAGAGGGACGGGCGCTCGGACCGAAGCTGCAAGGCTGCGATCCACGAGGGAGCATATCGCACCAGCGGCGCATTGAGCAAAATGGTCACCAGCGAGGCGGCCAATGTAGCGTTATACACTTCATCGCCGACGTGTCCTGCCGTCTTCGCCACCTGCACGAGGACGAACGAAAATTCGCCGATCTGCGTAAGGCCCACTCCCACCAGAAGCGACGTCCACCAAGCATAGCGAAACAGTCTGACGACCAGGGCCCAGATCAGTAACTTGCCCGGCACGATCAGGAGCAGCATTATTCCGAGGAGATCGAGATTCGCGAAGACAACCTTGGGATCGATCAACACTCCGATCGTGACAAAGAAGAGGGCGACAAAGGCATCACGGAGCGAGAGCAATCGTGCGAGGGTTTCATGCCCATATTCCGATCCGCTGATGATGAGCCCCGCAAGAAACGCACCGAGCGCGAGCGACAGTCCCGCCAGTTGCGTCACGGCCGCGGTCCCAACACCGAGCGCCAATGCCACGAGCAGAAACAATTCCTGATTCTGAGTTCGGGCGACCCTGGTCAACAGAAGCGGAATCGCCTTGGCAGCTAGATAGGAAAAAGGCACGAGAATCAGCACGGCCGTCAGCACCGCTTTGCCGATTATCGAGAATCGTCCCGGTTCAAACTTACCGAGAGCCGGCAACAGCACGGTGAGAGCTACCACCGCAAGGTCTTCGACCAAGGTAATCCCGATCATGACTTTGCCGTGTTTGCTTCGAAGCTCCCCGCGGTCGAGCAACAACCGCGCGAGGACCATCGTGCTCGCCACGGAAACGACGGCGCCGATGACCACGCTCTGAATGGGCGGCCAACCAATCACATGGCCCACTCCCACGGCGAGGACGATAGAAAGGAGAATGCCGAGCGGACCTCCGATGAGCGCCACCCATCGCACTCGCAATAAATCCTTGAAGGAAAACTCGATCCCGATGCAAAACATCAGCAGAATGACGCCGATCTCTGCAAAAATTTCAAAGGTATGGACGTCGGAGATGGATGGACCGGGTGTCAGAGGGCTGACCACAATCCCGCCGAAGACATAGCCTAGGATCAAGGGCTGGCGGATGGCGTAAGCCACCACGCCGCCAAGTACGGCCGCAACAAGCACGTAAGCGAGATCACGAAAGAAAATGGGATCCGGCGCCATGGACAACGATCCTCCAACTCGAACTCATGCTTATACGATACTGTCCGCGTCAATTCCAGTTTTTAGCCGCACACATGTGATGAGCTTTCCTGCACGTCAACGGCACACGTTCGCCAACATCAGAACACGGTAGTGCATTGACTCAGATATAGGTGTTAGGGTGTATGGACATCCCGATAGGGGGCGTTATGAAGCCTGCATCGGCGTCCAAGGTCGGTGTTATGTTGTCGGTAATCGCCTCGCTATTCACGCTATCCCTTGTCGCCTGCGGCACGGTACAGCCTGGGAAGACGACCAATGACGCGCTCTCTCAAGCGGCACACTGTCCATCCGGCCGGATTGTCACCGATCCGTTCGGCTATCCGGAGTGTGTGACTCCAGTCCAGACTCAACAAGCACCGCCTCTGGAAACAGGACCCAAACCCCAGGAGCCCGGCAGTCGCATTCCGGCGGCGGAAATCCAGGCGAAAGAACGCCGCGCCGGTGATGATCTCGCGTGCCGTCAGTATTCAGAAACATCCCTCTCCGTTGCCTATCTGGTTTATCGGCAATGTATGGAAGACAAAGGTTGGCCTTCGACGCCCCCATGAGCGAAGGCATGACTGCGTTTTTTCATGCGATGCGAGGAACAGTGTCGATGCAGGAAGGGACGGAACAAATACCTTCGCATGGTTTGGGCTGGTTGCGTCGTTGGTGTTTCAAGCATCGTCACACGACTGCTGGAAAATAGCGATGATTGAATCCAGCTTTTGTTTTCTGCCACGAGTCGGCGTCCGGATCGAACGTCGATTCTGGTGCGAGGGACTTAGCACCTGGGAACGTTTTTTGACCGCACCGGCGGTGCGGGGGGATCGCCGCCGGCAGAAAGGCTCGCTTCGATCATGAAATCGCTCAAGCGCGCGAGCACTTCCTCCGGAACGACCCTCGCTATTTTTCGACGGCGGTTCCTCCGCGATATCACTGGCGACTGTACGAATGGTTACGCCCGCGAGCCGTCTATCGCGATATCGAAACGAACTCCTTTGGCGAGACCACCGTCGTCGGCCTGTATATCGCGGGGGCCTCAAAACCATCGAGCGCATGATGGGCATAGAGCGATCACCGGAATTGCAGGGACTGACGGGGCACGATGCCGTGCAGCATTGGAACCGCTGGCGACATCGTCGCGACGACGAGGCTCGGCGTCTTCTGGCCGCCTATAACGAAGCAGACTGTGTCAACCTAGCAGGCTGTTGAAAAACTATTTTGAACCCACTCGGTGGGGGGGAAGGTGGAACTGGCCGTGGTGCCTATTGAGGTGTCCGCAGGGTGTTCAAAAAGACCGTCCCGCGAGGCCGCAGCGAGGTCCGCGACGCGAAGAATAATGAGCGTTACGTTTGCGGACGCCGGCGAGGCGGTGAGCCGGCAGTGTCTTCGGGGGCGAATCGTCATCATTTTCACCCGCCCGCCCCGAGCCTGCCGAGACAAGCTCTTTTCCCGTGGCCGTACGTTGAGGTGCGCGAGGCGACGAATAAGTCGCCTCAAGTTTGCGCACGGGCGCGAGACGGTGAGCGCCCAGTGTCCTCTGAGCGATGCGAGAACGATGCTGGCGGTCTTTTTCAATACCCTGCTAGAGCCGATCGCTGATGCCTTCTATTGTCTGCTGGTTCAGGCATCGGGCATCGAAGGTCATTGCAACTCTGTTTCCGGACGACACATAGGGACTATTGCGACACAAGATAGCCACTCTCCCTCACAGGCTTCTCGAGACAGTGGCGGTGTAGCGACGACGAGACGGCTGGCTGGAAGCACTGCCGGACTCCACTGCCGATCGGTAGCCAGTTAGTTTGGATTCCCGAAAATACGGGCTCCTCTCCGCCACCCTGCTTCCTCCTGCACGAACGCCTCATATCTCTTCTGCCAAGCCGTACGATTCTCACCAGAGCGATCAACTCTTCGTCTATCGTTGCGCGTTCGGACGTGCGCGTATTCCGGCATAGCCGGGCCTTCATTCCTCAAGTAGCTTTCCTACGTACCTCCCGTGTATACGTGGAGAGATGATGGGGCGGCTTTCAATATGGCTTCTCGTGGTCTTGCCTCTCTCCGGTTGTGCCATCACTGTGCAGGAGTTTCGCCGGACTCCTTTGCAATATGTCACAATTGTCCAGGGACAGCATCGCCCGATGCCTGCCTGTATTCAGTATGAGCTCGAAAGTAACCTCCATACTTGGCCGGATATGTTTCAAAGCACATCGAATACGCACGACTCTTCCTTGCTGATCAGCCGCTCGCAACCATCCGGGCCGTTCAGCTATGCCGTCTCTCCCCTTACCGAATTCATATTCATGCAGGCAGGCCCTGCTGAAGTCTCGATTCACGTGCGGTACCGGGCGTCCTTGCGAGCCGACCATTTTGTGCAAAAGGCCAAGCCGTTCTTTGAGTCCTGCGGACAAGCATCGCTGCGGGAAGACGGGCAGGCCAAATAGAAGCCTCTTTCTTGAACCACCTCAACGCGCGATCCCCGCCGTAGAGGCCGCCTGCTGCGCGAGGCGATCACACCGTTCATTGTCGGCATGTCCATCGTGGCCCCGGATCCATTGCCAGCCGACTTGGTGTTGCGCGGAGAGTTGATCCAATTCAGCCCAGAGATCGAGGTTCTTCTTCCGCTTCCAGCCATGGGACATCGTCTTGATCAGCAACTGGGAATCAGAATGGAGCACAACCGTCTGCGGTTGGCTGGGAAGGGCCTTGAGAGCCTGGATTGCTGCCATAAGTTCCATGCGATTGTTCGTCGTCTGTTGCTCCGCTCCAAAGCCTTCGACCTCGCTTTCACCATCTCGAATGACGTAGGCCCATCCACCAGGGCCGGGATTTCCCAGACAACTGCCGTCGGTGAATATCCGAATCATTGCATGACCTCTTTCTTAAACAGCTTCGACCACGGCACCGGCAGGATATCAGCAACGGTCCCAGTCGATGGATGAACCTCATAGCATAGAGCGAGATGAACTGACACGAGAAAACACGGATTGGGGCAGAGAAACATCAATCTTGACGATTGCAGTGATCTGTCTTGGCGTCTGTTCACCAGAGAAGCGTTCCCCTGCGGCCGCTCCGCGACAACGATCAAGCGACTGAAAAATCGAGCCGGACAGAGCTCCTCAGAGGGAAGGGTTGAATCAGCGTCGACGGTATCGATAGAACCGGCGATTGCAACTCCAGCAACGAAACGGATACCAGCCCAGTAGGCTGTAGAAGAATTCCTTCAATCCGCGCCGGGTCGATCGATAGACATTTCTTGTGCAGGCACTCTTGCGCAAGGGTGCGGCCGGATGCGCGAGGGGATATCGGCCCAAGGTAACTGCGGAGGTCGAAGAAGTCGGGACTCGGGGAAGTGGGGCTGGCGGGGAAGTGACCATCAAGGTCACCGGCACCGTCCTACTCTCTTGTTCGAGGTGATGGTGACGGTCGCTGCGTAGACACCGACGGCGAGCCCTGTCGATGACACTGAGCACGACCCGATCACTTTGCGTGATTGTCCCCGCTGTCGGAGTAACGCTTTACCACGTCGCGTTCCCGAACTCGCCCAATTCAGTTGGCGCTTATTACTTCTTGAAAAACTCAGGTCTGGCTGGCGGAGGTCGTCCCGCCCTGTATGGCATTAAAGGTCAACCTGGCAGTAGTGTCTTGAAGGCCCATGCACCGGGGATAGAAAAGAAAACACTGAAACTCAGTGCCAGCATCATGACCAAGATTCGAAGAGCCATGGGATTTCCCTCGTGTTGTCTTCCATGGTGAGCAATTCCGATGCCACCTCAGTACGAGACTAGACCGAATTAAATCCGTGTCCGATATAGTACAAGTACCTACTCTCAGTTCTTCTGCTCTTTCGCAAGAACCTCGATCACTCCCCAGACGCCGGAATCAGATCACGCATAAAACGAAGATCCCCGGCCGAACCCTCTATATTCCCTGCATGACGATGCGCTCGTCCGCGGATATCTGCATGGGGCACTAGCCGAACCCTCGTTGCGACACAACGGAACGATGGGAACGCTAGGCTCCCATCGTTTCATTCTTGTTGCATTTACCACAATGGAAAATGACCTTCAGCCCTTGCGCGGTCTGCTTACGATCGATTTCTCGCAGACTGAATTGGGCGCAACGCGAACATTGCATGCCAGTTGAGCGAGCCATTTTGTATTCACCGCTCATTACACTGAAACCAGGAGAACCCAGCACCTCGCAACCGTACATACGACCCATTGAGCAGCTGGCCAGTGTTCTATCGAGATCGAGGAGTATCCGCTTTCGGCTTGAGACCTGAGCATTCCCTTGCGCTCATTCCTACTCATACACGATGCTATTCATCGATGGTCGGGCCGCGGCCCAGCCGCGCGCGTAGCAGATGATGTTGCACGTCGTTATTGGCGAGCCGCCAATTCACCTTAGGGTAAGACCGATTATGCCACTCTTCAAGAAAGAGCTGGGAATTGAGGTGTTTGCCTATGGAGCCGGTGGGTATGGCACCTTGCAAGAATATTTGATTCTGGACGAAGTGATCGATGCAATCCAGCCGACGACGATGTTCTGGCAATTTTGCAACAATGATTTCACTGACAATGATCATGCTCTTGAGGTGGCGAGTACACTAAATAATGACGGCTGGACTCGCCCGTATTGGAGTGGACGGACGCGTGGCGTTACGCGCGTCAAAGCCCGCCGGTTTGCAAAATTCGGGAATGGATCAACGACCATAGTCGTTTTTATACTTTCTTGTGAGCCGGGTGGATCGATTGCCCGCGTGACGTCATGGTCCTCACTCCTTCCGTGAAGGCGAGGACTCTACCCGACTGTCAGACTAAGTTCTGGCTAGTGCAGATCAAGATTGGTCATTTTGCGCTCTCCGTAACACCGACGTAACACTATCCAACTCAGTGGTTACACCCCTTGACTTGTCCCCTTATATAGACCAGAATTTTTCCCGTAAACATGAGCACACTGTCCTACAAGAACAAAGTTCCCACCCGCCAGTGTGCATGCATGTATCGCGTCTATCGTTCGTCTCGTAACGGTTTAAGGATCTCCTTCTCAGTCATATAGGTTATCCTTTCCGTTGCTGGGAATGTGACTATCGGTTCCACCGCTTTCGGCGACGATGATGCTTCCCTTTCCAATCTTCATCTGCGGATTCGTCCGGCTGGACTTTTCTATTTCCATGCGTCGCATTCCACTGGTTGCGCCTCATTGTCCAAGGTAACAAATGAGGCTTGGTTTCGGACTACCCTTTTTAGGGCGCACCTAAATGGTGCATTGCGATAACTATGAATATACATCTAGGGATGTTTCTCCCATTGGTGGGCCTAATATGTTGTTGGATGTGGGTTATAGTCTTCGATGAAATAGACTGGCGAATTGCCTTTGTGAAGGCAATGATCCTATGGGCGACGCTGGTTTTACTCATTACTGAGGTCCTCTCGCTATGGCAAGCGGTAGAGTCCTATACCTTGGCCATTACATGGGTGGTTATTATCCTCTGGATCGTCGTTAGTCTCACTTGGCATCGAGGTAAGCTGAGCCACCTAAGGGAGATAGTCTCTTCAAGACACCCCTTCAGTCCATCACTGCAGGCCTCTTCCGCGTGGATACCTGTAGTTCCAATCCTCCTTATTTCGGTTATCACACTCGTCATAGGACTCGTTAGCCCTCCAAACAATTGGGATTCCATGACATATCACATGAGTCGGGTGGAACATTGGCGCACCAATGGGAGCGTCTCGCATTATCCAACAAACAACCTTTGGCAAATCTCTCACACACCCTTCGCGGAGTTCGTGCTCCTTCACTTCCAGACGCTTGGGTATGGATCCGACCGCTTCGCGAATCTCGTCCAATGGCTTTTTTGGGTGGGCTCTATGGCCACCGCATCATCGCTAGCTGGACTCCTGGGCGGCACACGGTTAGCCCAAAACATGAGTGCGTTGGCAGTAGCGACCACTCCCATGGTCATCATGCAAGGTACCTCCACGCAAAATGATTTAGTCTGCGGGTTTTTTGTCATAGCGGCAGTATTCTTCGCGTTCAAACTCGGACTTCAGCCGAACCGTTGGGATAAGGCATATCTGTCTCTAGCCATAGCGTTGGCAATCGCGACCAAAGGAACGGCTTTTGTGCTCTTACCCCCCTTTGTGATTTGGGCTCTTTGGGTCACCTACAAAAGCGGTGGTGTTCGTGCAGCAGTGTCCTTGGGTGCGATGGTGGGAGGTGCCGTGCTTATCTTCAACAGCGGCCATTGGTTGCGGAACTTTGCACTTTGGAGTTACCCCTTAGGTGATCCATTGGAGTTGCAAATCTATAACAATCAAGTACACGGAGTGAAAGAAACCATCCTGAGCCTGATACTTAATACGCTGATGCACATGGGTACCCCGTTCTTCGGAGTCAATTCCATCCTGGAACAAATCGCTCGGGCGGTAAGCGATTGGCTTGGCTTCTCTTTGACTGATCCCAATATTATTTTCGTGCCGGCCTTTCCTTTCCACTTTAATTTAAGGACCCATGACACCTTTGCTGGCAATGCACTGGCCGCCGGATTATTCGTGGGAGCCCTTGGCTTGACGACGACATTGAGAGGGGTGCCTGCCATTCTGCGTACGTATGCCCTGCTTTGCGTATCGAGTTGGGTGCTGTTCTGTTTTTTGCTCAAATGGTCGCCCTTCCATACGCGGCTTCAAACGCCGCTGTTCATACTAGGAGCCGTTCTCATTGGATTATTGTCGTGCGCTCCTTTAAATGGGTTATGGCTAACTCGACATCGGTCCGCCCGACTAGGCGTGACCATTGTCTCCGTGCTGGGATTGATTCTCGTCGGTGCCGTGAATGTACGCGTAGGGACGGACCTTCTCTCTGGTTCAGCTTCACCGAGGATAGGGTTTTTTGCGTGTGTGGCTATTGTCGGGATGACTGGTGTGGCTCTCATCATCGCGAACAGGAACAGCACGAATCTCCATAGTGTTGTGCTTGTATGCATGCTAACACTCGCGTCCTTGCCATGGGTCCTTTGCAACGAGACAAGGCCTGTGTTTCCCTTAAAATATCACGAGAGCCTCCTTTATACGGAGAGAGCCCATGGGTATTTTGCGGACCGGAAAGATTTGATCGCGCCCTACATCGCACTCCTGAAATGGTTGGACAAGACGCCTCATTGCACCACGATAGGGATCAAAAATCACTCCGATACGTATGAGTACCCTCTATGGGCATTGTCTCGTATGGCAGGCGCCGAGAGGCGGTTTGTTCATGTTGGGGTGTCGAACAGTTCAGTAAAGAAACTATCAAAGGGACGAGATCATGCGCAGTGTGCCATCGTGGCCCTAGAGCAACCTGGGTGGTCCCCTGTCACATTAGGCGGCCCAACACAGGTTCACATCTTCTCAGATAATCCGTCAGTGGTGTTGTTTCAAGCTCAAGTCCATTGAGAGCGGATCACTACCGCTCCCTTTACTGGTTCTTATATACCGTATAGTGGGACAAGGGCTGTATGTTTATTGGATGAAAGGACGCTCAATGGCAACCTACTTCATCACCGGTGGGGCAGGGTTTTTAGGAATTAATTTGGCGCGCTATCTCTTGGATAGAGGTCACCGGATTATCAGCTATGACGTGGTCTCCTTTGATTACCCTGAACGCGACAGGATTGTTGAGGTAATAGGGGATATCCGCGACCCTAAAACCCTAAGCGAGAGTATGAAGGGCAGCGATATTGTAGTTCATTCAGCGGCCGCACTTCCGCTCTACAAGCCAGAAGACATTCGTTCCACCGATATAGATGGTACAAGAAATGTCTGTGAAGCGGCACTTTACAACGGTGTGAAACGCTTGATCCATATTTCCTCGACGGCCGTCTATGGCCTGTCTGACCGTGTGCCGTTGCGAGAGGATGATCTGCTAGAAGCAGTAGGCGAGTATGGCAAGGCGAAGATTGAGTCCGAAATGATCTGCAAAGAGTATCGACAGGCCGGCTTATGTATTCCTATAATTCGACCCAAGTCGTTCATTGGCCCCGAGCGGCTGGGCATATTCGCATTGTTTTACGATTGGGCGGCAGATGGCAGAGGCTTCCCCATCATCGGAAATGGGAATAACCGATATCAACTGCTAGATGTTGACGATTTGTGCCAAGCCATATACCTCTGTGGGACCGTAGACGCGGGTAAAGCTAATGACACATTTAATATCGGGGCCAAAGAGTTCATGACCTTGAAGGAAGATTATCAGGCTGTGCTCGATGCCGCGGGATTTGGCAAACAAATTACTGGATTTCCGGCAACTCCTATGATTTGGGCTCTGCGTGTTTTAGAGATGCTACGTCTCTCACCCGTGTATATGTGGGTATATGAGACCGCTGCAAAAGACAGTGTTGTGTCGATTGACAAAGCAGAAAAAGTACTTGGTTTCGCTGCACAGTATGCAAATAAGCAGGCTTTGATAAGAAATTTCCAGTGGTATCTGCAGCATCGCGACGAGTTTAGAAACGTGAGCGGTGTCTCGCATCGTGTCCCCTGGAAGCAAGGTATACTGTCTTTGGCCAAAGCGTTATTTTAGCATTTCGCACGACACGGTGTGCCGAGCGTCCCTCGTATTCACAGCGCACCTGGCGAACTCAAGTCCGTTGTTCGGCAGCGGTGGATCGACCAAAGAAAAAATGAAGGCCACGCAGGAAACGGCTGAGCAAGCATATCCGTCCCGAACGTGTCGCCTGTGTCATCCTCGACGCAAATAGGACGTGAAGGGAGACGCAAACACCATCGAAGCGAGCTAATGGATCAAGCATGCCACAGGGGGGAAATTCGAGGATCACGATGTATGTATGGCCCTCTCAGATGTTTTCTCCTTTTTTTGTACCCTCATGCCTGGGTAGTTTTACATCGAATAGAAGAACTCTTCCTTAGCAATCTTCCCGTCACGCACGGTGTACAATCCCATTTCCGACATGCTCATCCGCTTTCCCGATTGTTTAGGCGTGAAATCGTACTTGAAGTGCACGATGAATTGGTCACCGTTGGGAAACGGACCAGCAACTTCCAGTCCGTGGATTTGACTGTTCTCAAACCATTGCCGGTTCTTTCCCTTGATGGCCTCGGTACCCTTTTGAACCTTTCCGATCTGGGGTATTGGCTCTGCCTCCACGCTTTCCACAGTCGGACTGTAGAACTTGTCAATCGCTTCGAGGTTCCTCTAGTTCTTTTCCGATCTCCATGGGTGTCATGTGAGTCTCCTTGTTGTGGTTGGATGATCCGCGGGCAGCCACCTTAAAGAAATTCTAACGAGGCTGGACGAGCTGTGCAAAGGTGATTTGAGGAGGGCAAATTATTCACTTTTACCGAACATCAAGGTTGAATTCCGCATATTCTCACTATTCCCGTCTACGATTCCCTGTGAATCGGCCATCAGAGCTGGTTTAGGTCGTCTCCCGTTGGGGATACCACCCTTCCATAGCCGGCGTTCATGTGTACAACGACCGTCCAGTGGTTGTAGACATGGGGCGATGCCGCGCTTTTCCAACATTCACGCGCAAAGCTGGTCTTGGCATATTGACGCTTGTAGACCTGCCCCTGCCAGCCTTCATAGGTCCATGTCGAAGTCCCAAACCGCACGAGTTCGGAGATGGAAGAACCGGCCGGCGGTCTGTCGGGAACAGAGTCATCTCGCCCATAGGGTAAGCAGAGTTGTTCGACAGTCGGTTCAGGAATCATAGCGCGTCGTCGCTTGGATTCGCTATTAGGCAGCTCGATGGGACTGGTATAGACTTCGAAGTGCGGCAAGTCGTGCTCGAACAAATTGAGACTATGGTTACGATGCCGAAGACGGCTCTGTGCTCGATTCAACCATTGAACGGTAAAGCACCAGTCCTGCATCACACCGGCATGACCGTCGGTTGCGACTCTCGCCAGGATCCTTGCAGGCGCATCCCAGCGATCGACGATCACCCGCACACATGCTCCGACTTGTACGTCACTCGTGTTCATGAGAGTGGCGTCCCGCCAGGCGGCGTTATTCCTTGACTTTCGTTGATTATGGCCGCTTCGCCTGTGTATAAGTACTCTGGCTCATCGGGTGTTGGAAGACATATTGTCTACGTAGGAAGACGCACTACAAACGGAACACGATTGACACAAGTGGGGGTCTGGATAGGAAATCAGGAGAGTCAAGCCGCAAGATATGGGGGGTGGGCCTCATGAGGAATCAATGCCCAAGAAATAGGCAATGTGACAGTCGAGGCGTTCCAAGCGGATTATGGAGCGAGGGGTGAGACTTATCCACAGACTTATCCCCAAAACTTGTGCATCGCATGCTGCGCTCATTTTCGTTCTTTTCTTGCTTTCCATATTCTTCTACGCATGCGACGGCATCGCAGCGGATTTTACCGGACAAGTCGTTGATGTCATTGATGGCGATACGGTCCGAGTCCTGTACGAGGGAAAGACTGAGGCCATGCGCCTTGATGGCGTCGATTGTCCCGAACAGAATCGACTATTGGGCAGGCGGGCGAAAGCGTTCACCTCGAGCGAAGCCATGGGCAAAGAGGTGACCGTGAAGGTCACACGTCGGGATCAAAGCGGTCGCAGGTTTGTCGAAGTCACGTTGCCAGACGGCAGGAATCTGAACAGGGAACTGCTCAGGGAGGGGTGGTGTTCAGAGCCATTGGGAAGACAGTAAGCATGATTCCCGCGGACAGCACCAAAGGAGGATCATGATGGGGCTCGTAAAAAGGAATAGGGTCTGGTGGATGAATCTTATGTATCAGGGACTGCAAGTGCGACAGAGTACCAGCACAACGGACAAACGGCTGGCTGAATCCATCCTGGCTAAGGTGAAGGTTCAAATTGCCGAAGGTCGGTTTTTCGAAACTCGGGAAGAGCAGGAACGCACGTTCAGAGAGATGATGGATCGGTATCTCACGGAACGGGCAGTCTTGAAGGCTCCTAAAAGCCGATTGCGGGATCAAGCGGCATTGGGCCATCTTCTTCCCCGGCTCGGGGACAAAGTCTTGGCCCATATCACGCCGAAGGTGATGGCGAGCTACAAAGCCAAGCGGCGGATGGAAAGAGCGGCGCCGGTTACGATCAACAAGGAGCTGCAGCTGGTTCGTCATGTCTTCAATTTGGCCATGCGCGAATGGGATGCTGTCCTATAAACGAGTCCGGTGCGGCCACTCCTCCGGCCGGCGTATCGATACTTTCCTCAAGATGTCGGGGGGTCAACAGTGTCGAAGAGGCTATTTGCAGGGGTTTATCCGGCGCCCTTAGATTCGATACAACGATAAAGAGGCGCCGGCCCACACGAAGTGCGGTGTGGTGGTCCCAACGGGATTTGAACCCGTGTTTCAATCACGCTCATGTTTTCGCCAATTTTTCCAGGGCCTTAAGGCATTCCGATCATTCCGATACTTAATCCATCAGATACGACTTAAACATGCATCGCAAGACGGAGCCGTTGACCAGTTTGCCATGGAAGGCTATGTAGGAGTCGAGCCTAGGGCCAGCTGATTAGGACTCCACCCTCAACCCGATATGCCCTGACTTATCTAATGAATCATAGGGCCCCTGTACGGCAGCTTCTAGATTTCGCTCGTGAAAAGGCATCCTGCCTGATCTCGTCGACCAGTCATCACCGAGTTGACACCATCATCTGAACCTTTGATAACCTGTGGTCCAAATGGTTCTCATGCTCCTCTGTGCCGCATAGCGTGAATTGTTAGGGAGTCTTGGCTACGACACCAATGCCTTAGCCCGCATTATTCACGATGAGCACAACAAAGCTGTTGGGAGACCCACTTGAGGATGTCCGAACCATGACACAGAGGGCCGAGGCCTCATCAGGATCATTTTTCCCATCAGCCGAGCCATCAGCACGCACCATGGAGGTCTCTCGGGGGCGTTTGCAGCGACACCCCTCCCGTGGTGCGGTAGGAGCAGGCCCGATTGTCTCCCCATCGCGGCGGACGTTAGCTGGGCACCGCCCCGACCGCGCTGGCCACCTGTCGCCACGCCGCCCCCCACGGGGCAAACCGGGGCAGGTGCAGCACGAGCCGACGCACGGACCCTTCCACCCACACCGCCAGCTTCAGCAGCCGTTCGCGCAGAGTCGCGACCTGAGCCGTGGCGCAGGCGGTGCCCTGCGCCTGACGGCGCAAGTCTTGGAGCAGCACGTAGGCCGCGGCAGTCAGCAACACGCGAAATTGATTAGCCCAGAAACGCGACCAACTGGTCCGGCCCAACGCCAAGCCCTCATGCAATTCCTTGAGCCGATTCTCCACGTCCCCTTGTTGACAGTAGACGGCATAGACCGCCGCCGGGCTCTCCTGCAGATTCGTCACCACGAACCGTGGGTTGCAGCGGGGCTCTCGCCCCGGCAAGCGGACGACCTCCGCCTTGATGATCACGCGCCGCCGACGGGACCAGCTCCGGGCCGCGTAGCAGGTCTCGCCAGAGACGTGCTCCGTGCGGCCGCTGAACTGAGAGAGCCCGTAGGCCTCGCCCAACAAGCGCCCCGCCCGGCGCACCAGCCGGGCGTTGCTGGCCAGCCCCACGACATACTCGACCCGCTGCGCCTCCAAGACGTCCAACCAGTCGTTCCCGGCGAAGCCGCCATCCACGCGCACCCGGAGCGCCGCCCCCGGAAACGCGCGGCGCAGGCGGCGCAGGAGCGTGCGCAGCAGCCCGAAGGCGCCGTGCTTGGCCGGACTGTTGCCCGGGCGCAGCACGATCGCCACCAGGTACTGCTCGGCTTCGTCGTTGAAGGTCAGCGTGGCGACCAACGGCAGATAACACCACGTGTCATAGTGCCCATTGAAGAAGGTGAACTCCTGCTGCCCATGCGTGGGATCGTCGGTTGGGTCCAGGTCGATCGTGATGCGCTGCGCTCGGCCCTTCAGGCGCTCCTGATGGTGCGCCATGACGGTGGCCGCCAGCGTGCGTCCCATCCGATACAGCGCCCGCGGCGACGCGGCATGCTCAAAGCGGGACAGAGTCGGCTGCGAGGCCAAGGCGGAGCCGGTCACCGGATCGCGGCCCACCGCCAGTTTGTGCAGCGGATCGTCCGCCAGTCGAGCCGCGTCGTTTGCGTCCTCGTACCCGCAGGCCAGGCCCATAATCCGTTGCCGCAGCAGATCGCGGATCGTATGTCGGATCTTGTCCGGATCCCGGCGGTCGGCCAGACAGCCGGCCAACTGCTCGGTCAGCCGGAGGCGGTCATCCAGCGCCTTGATCAACACGACGCCGCCATCGGTGCTGGCCTGCACCTGGTCAAAGCGCGCCACCACCGGTTTCAGTTTGTCATAGAATTCGAAGGTCACTTGCGGTATACAGTCTGTCGCCATCGAGGGTCCTCCAGGGTTGTGCGTAGAAGCGTCTCGACACCGCTCCTATAGCACAGTGTGGAGCCTCGGTGGCTTTTTTTATGGCACGAGTCATGAATTTTCCAGGTTAGACTTGTTGTCGAAGGCTTCAATGGGCAGCCGATGGAACAGGTAGAGAACGCTAACGTGCTCGCGAGCAGGAGGGCCATTTGCCGAGCGTGATCCCTGATTGGGTTTTTTCCTCGACGGTGCGGCACCGCTCCGAGCTTTTCTCTTGGGGACTTTTCACCACATGGATGATTGTCGTGTCCCTGATCGCGACGCATCACGAGTTTTGGCGCGATGAAGTCCGTGCTCTTTCTCTTGCCGTGCACTCCTCCTCGCTGACGGATCTTGTGCGATCCCTGGAGAATGAGGGGCATCCGATGCTCTGGTATCTTCTCCTCTCTACCGGCTACGCTGCGACTGGATCCGTGATGGTGCTGCCCGCCCTCAGCCTGCTTGTTGCCGGTGTCTCCGTCTACTTACTGGTCTTTGTCTCTCCTTTTCCGCGATGGATCAAAATCCTGTTTATATTCTCCGGGCTGCCACTTTACGAATATTCCGTCATGGCGCGAAATTATGGGATTTCGATGTTATTGCTCTTTGCCTTCGCTGCGGTGTACCGGTCACGAACAACACACCCTCTCAGGCTCGGCCTGCTCCTCGCGGCCTTGAGCAATACAAATATCCATTCATTGATGCTCGCCTGGCTGCTCATGGGCCTGTGGGCCTGGGACTCATTCCTTGCGGAGAGGCGTCCTCTCCTAGGCCGCGACGGGAGCCACTTCTTCAAAGCCTTGACGCTCATCAGCGCTGGCACGGCCGTCGCGCTCTATACCGTCTGGCCCACCGAGAATATGATTCCCTCTGACACCGCGCGGTACAATGCTGCCCATGTGCTGAAGGCGGTCCAGATATCGGTCGTGGCGCCTGCCGCACAATTTGGCGACATCTTTCCGAAGCCGGTCCCGATTAAGTTGAGGATTGCCCTGCTTCTTGGAGCCATATTGGGACTGATCATTCGCCCACGTGTTTTCTTCATAGCCTATGTCGCGCTGGTTGCGCTCAGTGTCTTTTTCGCTGTCGTGTATATCGGCCTTTACAGGCACCAAGGTCTATTCGTCATTTTCCTGATGACTCTCTACTGGATCGTCCTAGAGGGTGGAGGGGTGGCCGATCGTCACAAAGCATTGTACAGACTGTTCCTAGGAGGGCTTTACGGCGGTATGGCGTTACTTTTGACTGCTATGGTCGTGAGCGGGGCGACGAAGGCCTATGGGGACTGGATTTCTGAAAACAGTGCCAGTAAGGTCTTGGCCCAAGAACTGTTGAACTCGCACCAGGAATTCAAGGATGCCATTCTTATAGGAGAACCGGACTTTGTTCTCGAGGCCATCCCCTATTATGCCAAGAATCCGATCTACATTGGACGTGAGAAGCGTTTCGGTGACACGGTGAGATTTGTTCGGAATGTCCAATTGAATCTCAGCATGGGTGAATTGCTCTGCACGGCATGGCGAGTTCATAGGGAGCAAGGCAAGCCGGTATTGATTATCCTTGGACATCGCTTTCTGGGCAGCATCGACCAATTTGATGCGGGGGCCTCATCACGCACCGTCAGCTATTACTACCATCGAACCTTTAGCTGGTCGCGGGAGGAACTCGCTCAATGGAGGAAGTACACCAAGTTCGAGCACAAATTCGATCGCAACGTCATTGGGGACGAAGCCTATACCGTATATAGTTTGGTATCGACGGAAGCCCAGTCCCAGCCCATATGCCAAGGAGAAGACAGAACGCCAAGATAACGTGACCGAGCCTGACCGGAACTTACCGCGCGGGAGACGCTTATGATTGACGGGAAGAAAGTTGTCGTGGTGATGCCGGCTTATAATGCCGCTCGTACGCTGCAACAGACATGTGCAGAGATTCCACGCGATATCATCGACGAGGTCCTCCTCGTTGACGACCACAGTACTGATGAAACACTCACTCTTGCCAAAGAATTGGACTTGACGATATTCGCGCATGACACGAATTATGGCTACGGGAGAAACCAAAAGACGTGTTATCTCGAGGCGCTCAAGCTGGGTGCTGATATTGTGGTGATGATTCACCCCGATTACCAATATACCCCTCGTTTAGCGCGTGCCTTGGCCAGCATGATTTCCTCTGGGCTATATGACGTGGCGATCGCATCCCGGATTCTCGGCGGGGGCGCATTAAAAGGTGGGATGCCCCTTTATAAATATATTTTTAACCGCATCCTCACGGCCCTCCAAAACCTGATCATGGACAGCAAATTGTCAGAATTCCACACGGGCTATCGGGCTTTCTCCAAAGAGGTGCTCCAGTCGCTTCCTTTACATGAAAACGCTGATGGATTTATCTTTGACAACGAAATGCTGGTACAGGCGCTCTACTTCGGTTACCAAATCGGCGAAATTTCCTGTCCCACCAAATACTTCGAAGAAGCATCGTCGATTAATTTCTGGAACAGCTGCCGGTATGGAATGGGAGTGATACTCTGCGCGATCAAATATAGACTGCAAAAAATGAACGTGGGACGGTTTCGAATTTTTAGCAGCAAAGGCAAACGACTCGAAGAATATTACGCCCGATTGTCCTAGGAGACACCTGACTTGGGCGTAGGATGCCGCAAAACTACCGATGTTCCCGATGCCTCGACCTATTTTGGAACCGACGGCGTACACTGAATGTAATGTTGCGTTTCTCGAACCACAGATCTGTTGTCTCTTCTTCCATCAGCTTTTTGGCATTGAGTATGCTGCTTGTGAGCCCGCCGGGGGCTGTGGCGGGGACGATCACGGTCGACCTTGGAGTCGAGGAAGGTCGCATGAATCATCGGGCCAACGGCTATCTGGTCAGCATCGACCCGACCCAGCCGTCCATGGACCTCATCCTTCCGTTGAAACCAACCAGCTTCCGGGGGAGCGTCGGCTATGTCTTCGCAAATTATGATCGGTTGAAGGTGGCTGGCGTCACAGAGTTTCAACTCACCCTCGGCTTGGCGTTTTCAGATCTCTCCGTTCAGATTTTTGATATTAATCAGATTGGGATCGATGGGATCTTTGGGCCATGGCTGGCCCATGTGGACCACGTCATCGATCAAGTGGTTGAACGTAACCTGGTCGTCCTGTGGGATATTTATAATGAACCTGATTTGGTGATGCCCTCCATCGGGGAAAATGAGCGGCTGAAGGAAGGCTGGCGGCTGGCCTATCAGCGCATCAAGGAACGAATCCCTGGCGCGCTGATTGTTGGCCCCAGCGTGAGTCGATATCGGATGCTCGTGCCGTTCCTTGAATGGAGCAGCGCACGTGGAATGTTCCCTGATGTCGTGGCCTATCACGAGTATGGAGATCCGTCCGGGGCTCTGACATATGTGCGCGAGCTCCGTGCCTATCTCAAACGGAATGGTCTAGAGCGCCCGATTTCGGTTAATGAGATTTTGGGGCAGGAGTCCTGGACCAACGCCGGCTATACGGCCGGGGTCATCGCTGCCTATGAGCGAGCAGACATTCAGAGCGCCATGCGTTCCTGTTGGCAGGACCCTCAGGATACCAGTCGAGATGGAATAGAGAATACCTGCGCCAATCCCACTCTGGATGGACTGTTGTATATCGATCGTGAGACCAAGCGTCCAGGATGGCACATTTATAAGACCTACGCGGATATGCAGGGCTGGAGGGTAGCTACGATTTCCGATGAGCCGGGACTCCACGCGCTCGCGGCATTAGACAAGGCGTCCGGTACATTGCGGTTGTTGCTGGGGAAGTATGACGTTTATTCTACGGACGAATCCAGAGTCGTTTTAAGGAACCTCGCAGCGGCGCCTTCGATCCAGCAAGGGGGAATATTGCACCTCTGCGCTTACCAGATTCCCGATGTGGGGTCAGGACCGCTCGAGGCCCCAGTCCTGAGGCTCGATAAAGACCTTCCCTCACTCGCAGAGGAGCTCTCCTTTGGGCTGCCTCATTTTTACCATTCCGACGCCTATCGAGTCGTTATGGGTCCCTTTAAACACTGTCAATTTAACGGTTGAACGAACCCGTTCACCGACGAGTCTGTTACCGCAACTCTGATGATGGAGCGTTAAAATTGGCGCTGGCTGTTTACATGAGGTTCCCCCAGCGCTGCCTGGGATAGTCCAGCTATAGAGGGAGGGAGGCTCCCTGTTCTAGGTTTCCGGTGTGTTCAGTTTTCCCGATGTTCTAACCTAGCTACGCGAACCCTGCCTCTCGATTCTGCGAATCCATTCTCAGCTCAGCTAACCTTAATCTCCATCCCTTTTCCCCGGCCGTACTAAATCTTCGAATCGCCATCGGCAACTAAGCGCTAAGACGAAACACCACAGCAACGCGACCACACCGACAAGGCACAGGAAAATGGACACCTTATCAGTGCGTCGCCCGCCGCAAAATGTTTGCCAACTCCACACATTGCCTGAAATACCGCTTAAGCCTCTGCCGCACCCTCGATAAGTGAGACTGAACATCCCTAGTCAGAGTTGGGAGCTAAAATCCCTTCTAGGTAATCGCGCCACACCACATATAGGTAAAAATGCCCTATCACTTGGCGCAAGAGGCACGTGTAAGTCTTTTCGAGTTCCGCATTCCCCAGGAGTTTAGTAACCGCCTATTCGACTATCAGGTTGCTGCGGGCTCTTCGTGTCCTTGCAGGTCGCCAACTGGATGCCTACAATGCGAACAATGGTGATCTTTCGAGCGATCCCTTTTCTTTTATTCGTTGCCTCCGGATTTTGCAGCCTTCTGTACCAGATTGTGTGGCTGCGGCTCGCATTCGCGGCCTTTGGTGTCAACACGCCGGTCCTTTCCGTGGTTCTTTCGGTATTTATGCTCGGACTGGCGCTTGGTTCATGGCTAGCAGGCCGCTATGTGGAGACGATCGTGAGGCGGAGCCGCGTGTCTGCGGCCGTTCTCTATGGATTGGTGGAATGGGGGATCGCCATGGGAGCCGTCGCGGTACCCCGGATGTTCAAGTTCGGCGAACGCGTGCTTCTCACTTTCGGTGAGACGTCCTCCGGTGGCTACCTTACCCTTTCGGCGATCATCATCACACTGGCTATCCTCGGCTTCGCGACGCTTATGGGGATGACGTTCCCACTCATGATGGCATTCCTGCGTAGCGCTCCACGTCGCCAATTGGAGAGTTTTAGCTTCCTCTATTTGGCGAACGTGATCGGTGCCATGACGGGCGCATGCATCACGGCGCTTCTGCTGGTCGAAATGTATGGCTTTCGGAAGACCCTGTTGGTCGCGGCTACCATCAACATACTCATTGGGCTCGCTGCATTTCTGTTGCCTCTGCTCGTGCGCCGTTCACCGGTGCTTCTCCCGGAATCAATCCACCCGATCACACCAGCACCGCCTCCTGGAGCGGCCGGAGTGGGGAAAACGTTACGACTCGTGTTGCTGTTCACGACGGGATTCACATCGCTCGCTATGGAAGTAGCGTGGACGCGAGCGTTCACTTCGGTGTTGTTGACAACGATCTATGCCTTCGCAGCGTTACTTTCCGTCTACCTGTTGGCTACGTGGGCGGGTTCAGCCCTCTATCGTTATCACCTAGCTCGGCAGAGGGTATGGCTGACAGAAACTCTCCTCGGCGCCCTCTTTGCGACCTCATTGCTCCCATTAATCTTAAACGATCCACGCTGGCATCAACGCGCCGATATCGTTCTCGCCAGCATCATCCCGATCTCGGCCTTACTAGGCTATTTAACGCCGCGCTTGATCGATGAACACAGCCGCGGGGAACCGTACGCGGCCGGCTTCGCCTACGCAGTGAATGTGGCCGGCTGCATTGCAGGTCCGCTGTTCGCAGGTTACTTTCTTTTGCCCATTGTGGGCGTGAAGTGGTCGCTGGTACTGCTGGCGGGGGCGTATGGGGTTTTGTTTGCCTTAATCATGAAGCGCATGTCCCTCATGCAGAGGGTTTCGCCGGCGGTGGCCGGAGCGGCGCTGCTGCTGGTGGGCATTGTTTATACGGCGACCTACGAAACGCCACATCTTTATCATCAAGCGGTCGTGCTTCGTGACCATACCGCCACAGTCGTGGGATACGGCGAGGGCATGGAAAAGCGATTGCTGGTGAACGGGGTAGGCATCACGCATTTGACCCCAATCACGAAATTTATGGCGCATCTGCCGATTGTGTTTCGAGCCGAGCCGCCGAAGTCTACGCTTGTCATTTGCTTGGGGATGGGCACGACGTTTCGCTCGTTATCCTCCTGGGAGGGACGTACGACAGCCGTCGAGCTGGTCCCGAGTGTTCGCGACGTCTTCGGATTTTTCTTTCCCGACGCATCTACTGTGCTCACGGCGCGGGACAAACACATCGTGGTGGACGACGGTCGGAGGTTTTTAAAGCGCACCATGGAGCGGTTCGACGTCATCACGCTTGATCCGCCACCCCCCGTCGAAGCCGCAGGCTCCAGCTTGCTTTATTCAGTCGAGTTCTATCGCACTCTGCGTGATCATCTGTCCACCACCGGCGTGCTGCAGCAATGGTTCCCCGGCGGCGAGGTTACAATTGAGACCGCCGTCGCCAACTCCCTGCGGCACGTATTTCCTCACGTGAAAGTTTTCAGTTCTATCGAGGGCTGGGGCCATCACTTCATCGCGTCCATGCAGCCGCTGGAAACACCTACGGTGGAGCAAATCTTGACGCGCATGCCGCCTACAGCCACGCGCGATCTAATGGAGTGGTATCCGCAGCGAAGTCCCCGTCAGGTGTGGCAGGCCATGCTGGCTCAAGAGATCGATCTTCAGACACTTGTGGCCAAAGATTCGCGGTTGGCGCTGACGGACGATCGGCCTTTCAACGAATACTTCTGGCTCCGGAGATTTCTCGACCGACTACGAGTCAGATTAGAGACCACCCTCTGAGGGAGTTGCTTCGATACCTTGTGAATCTTGGAGGTTGATAAGGTCCAGCCGAACAGTTTGCGGTACTCTTGGCCTCTGTCCCATGTCAGTGTGTACGTAGGTAAATGTGACATATTGTTCATGATCGTGAGCGGCTTTTCCCGCTTCTTGATCCAGGACCGCTCGATCGCAAGGATCTTACCCTCGCGCAGTCCCACGTTCAAAGCTACCTGGATGATCCGCCAGAGGCCCGCCGCGAGTCGGATCAAGGGCAACCCCAAGGAAGTCCCCCTAAATCGGATCGCATTGCGCGCTTTAGCCGAGGATCTGCCCTCCTTGACGGATGGCCGGGTCTTCCGGCGATGGACCAATCCCCGGGCATTTAAAGCTTATTGGGAGGCAACGGTTCGACGCGTCGGGCTTCATGACCTCCGGTTTCACGACCTCCGCCATACCTTCACAACTCGTCTGCAACGGCTTGGCGTCGACTATGAAACCCGTCAAGCCTTGCTCGGCCACCGAATGCCCGGGGGGTCACGGCGGACTATTCCCATGGAGGCCCCGAGTGGGACCGAAGGCTCCGTGAGGCGATGACTCGACTCGAAAAAGGCTATGTTTTGGTCGATGAATTGGCCGATGAAAGGCCGGTCGCAAAGGCTGTGGGCGCTATCTCATTGAAAACTGGTGAGCCGGCTGGGATTCGAACCCAGGACCCTCGCCTTAAAAGGGCGAAAAGTGGATTTACACAGAGGCTTGGTTTTGCGAAGGTTTCCCCGTTTCTCAAGCAGAATCAATACCTTTTTTGGTTATACTGATTCGATCGGCATATAGGAATTCTCATCCTTCCGCAGATTTCTAGCACAAATTTAGCACATCGTTTTCATTGGCAGATTATTGCAACTAGGCGCTGGGAGGGCGGGTCCACAAGAGAAAGGAAGTTCGAACCCGTGTCTGAGCCTTGAGAGGGATGGAGAGAGAAATTGGAAAATTCGTTAATCGATACTAAATTGGGCGGTCTTCCCACTTTCTCTTGTAATTTCCAATGATTCGACGGAGGAGAATTTTGGCTCACTATTCCATTGCGTCTAATCATTCCCGCATAGTCCATTCTTTCTGTCACGCTGGTGTCACGCTATTTTTGTGTCCCACTGTGTCTCAGTCAAAGAGTGGACCTGCATCCGACTTCGAGTCCAGCATACGATTGCAGACTGACTTATGACAATGTTTGAGCGCCGAAACACGACACCGGCGACCCTGTATTTTCGTGGCAACTCCATGCCATCTGCTGAATCTCGGCCCACACCATCATCGCTTCCTCCACGGGCTCGGCCTCCTGCAATGACCGGTGGAACCTTGCCCGGCTCACCTGCGCCAACTGACACATCCGCTCGATCCGCAACCCGCCTTGCCGCGACATCACCGCCCGGATCTGGGCGTAGATGTCCGCACGCCACGGTCCAGGCGCCTTCCGGGCGCTGATCTCATGCGGTCTTGGTCGACTTCCAATGCCTCAGCCGCGCTGCGATCAGCTGCGCGCGTTTCCGCTCGTCGCGTCCGTCCAGGATGCTCATGTCCTCTGGATCAGCGCGCCAGTAAACACCGGCCGTCCGCGCGTCCACTTTCGGGTGCGTTTCCGCACGAGTCGTCCAGTACCCGGACGCGCGCTCGGCCGACTCCATCCGGATCTCTCCCGTCCCGTACAACTGCGGTGCATTCGGATCCAGCGGCCGTTCTCCCTTCCAATAGTAGAAGACGCCCGAAGGCTCCTTCCTCTCCTTCACCGCTTCGCTCCAGTATCTCGCTGACAGGCGGCCATCCTCTTGCCATGAACGGCCGGCCACCTCCAGCGCCCCGTCGCGGTCCCGCGAGATTCTCAGAAGGCTCACGGCTGAAGGCTCCCGCGCGGTGCGCTCCGTCAGGGAGAACTGCCACCACAGGCCTTCGATGCGGGCAACGCGGCCCGCGTTCTCGATCGCCTTCCGGAGCTTCTGGTTGATGACTCTCATCTCGGCCGGGCTGGTCGCTTCGCCGTACCGTACGCACATGAGGCCGAGAAGATCGCTGGGAAGCTTCGAGCCCCTCGCATGGAGGATGAAGGTTCGGTGCATTCCGAGGGCTCCTCCGAAAAGGCCGGCTTCGAAGACGACATTGTCTCGCGGAGAAGCCTGACCGACCCCCGGCCGAGGCGATGCCAGCGGGCTGTTGGTCGTCCAGTCGTCCTGAGCAAACACGAATGCGGCGAAGTCGACTTCATGGGCAAGCTCGAGGAGGCGTTGCAGTGTGGTGGTCCCAGGATTGAAGGATGTCGTCCAGGGCTCTACCTGCGCAACGTCTTCGAGACCGCGTGTCAGTGCTTGCAGTAGCTTCTCCTGCTTTCCTGACGAGCCTAGGAAGATGCGAGGCTTGTTCATCTGTTCCTCCAGATAGCAGATCGGCTGCGCGCGTGGCCGTTACCGCTGCCCCCCAATACTGGTGCCCGAGAGGACGTCGGAAAAGCTGCCGTAACGGACGTGTCGCAAGTCATGTGAAGGTGTCCCTGCGCGGGCACGTCCTGTTGGCAGACCTCGCCTTCCGATCGCCGGAATGCTCCACAGATTTCGCCTCTCAGAGTCCGTAGCACGAGAATCCTTCCAATCCAGGACGAATGTGACCTTCAGGTACACACGGTACATCATGATCTTGCTATTCTCAATCACCACCTTCTGTTCTTTGACCCCAGGCGCCTTTGATGTTATGGACGGTCTTGGAAGCCCTGGCGATCCCACTCTAAACGGCATCCTCAAAGCTCTTTGGCGATTCACAGCTGGAGCTCGATAATCTTGGCGAGGGATATTGCAATTCCTCCTTGATATGCGCAGAAGCGTCCGTCCGATTCTGCGAATTCGCATCGTCGTGTTACTCCTCATAGACACAGCCGACTTCTCCATCCATACCACCTAGGTTGCATTCGATCAACGTCCTCATCAATAACGCCGGCGTGATGCCGCTGTCGCCATTGCATGAACTCAAGATCAACGAGTGGAACTGGATGATCGATGTCAACATCCGTGGCGTGCTCCACGGTATCGCCTCCGTCCTCCCCCATTCGCGAACAGAAGTCCGGCCAGATCGTCAACCTCTCCTCCATCGGCGGTCATCAGGTCTGGCCAACCTGTGCCGTTTATAGCGGAACGAAGTTCGCCGTCCTTGCGATTTCAGAGGGACTCGGGCAAGAGAACTCCGACGTACGCGTCACCGTCATCTCGCCTGGTGTCGTGGAGTCCGAACTCGCCGATACCATCTCCGACGCGAGTGCCCGCGAAGCAATGACGCAATTCCGCAAGATCGCCCTCTCTCCTGATGCGATCGCCCGAGCCATCACCTATGCCATCGAACAACCTACCGACGTGGACGTGAACGAGATCATCGTCCGGCCGACTGCTGGCGCGCAGTAACGAGCCGAGATCTGTGTCATCTCGCGCAGGTTGGATCTTCGGCCGATCTGCTCGGAGGCTCATCAACGGAACGTTAAATATTCGTGAACGAACTTCACGGCCATCGCCCCTTCCCCCACCGCAGAGGCGACGCGCTTGATCGAGCCTAGCCGCACGTCGCCGGCGGCGAAAATACCGGGACGGCTGGTCTCAAGCAGGAACGGTTCGCGTTCAGCGGTCCAGTGGGACGACGCTGATACTAGTCGGCCCGTTTTTACGAATCCTTTGGAGTCGGTCTCTATTTCCGGAGGCAGCCACCCGGTGCACGGTATCGCGCCGATAAAGGTAAATACCGCCGGAGTCCTAATCGTTCTCGCCTCACCGGTGCGGCGGCTCTTGATTTCGACGGCCTCTAACCGCTGGTCTCCCAGCATTCGATACACCTCCGTGCCGGACAGCACTTCGATGTTGTCTGCGCTCTCGATACGCTCGGCCAGATAGCTGGACATGCTCTTTCGCAGGTCGCCTTCGCGGAAGAGCAAAAACACGCGCGAGGTGTGTTCCGAAAGAAACATGACGGCTTGCCCGGCAGAGTTGCCGCCGCCGACCACCAGAACCTCCGAGCCGCCGCACAATTGCGCTTCCGTCTGGGTAGCGGCATAGTAAACGCCCGATCCCTCGAACTGCTCGCGCCCTGGGACATCAAGTTTGCGATAGTTTGCGCCCGTCGCGATAAGAACACACCGAGTCGAAACGCGTTGGCCATCGTCCAGGCAGACCACCCGCGCGTCGTGCTCGAACTCCAGACGCACCACCTCCGAGGGGCTTGAGAAGTGAGCCCCGAACTTCTGCGCTTGCAAGATGGCACGGCTTGCCAGATCGGCACCGGAAACGCCGGTCGGAAAGCCGAGATAATTCTCGATCTTGGACGATGTCCCGGCCTGCCCGCCCGGAGCGGTCGCATCGATGACAACGGTGGCCAGCCCCTCCGACGATCCGTACACCGCAGCCGCCAGCCCCGCCGGGCCGCCGCCGATCACCACCAGGTCATAGACCTTCTGTTGCGGCACCCGTCTGACTCCGATGGCGTCTGCCAAATCGCGCGTCGATGGATTCCGCAGCAAGGGCTCAGATCCGTTGATGACCACAGGCGTGTCGGCCTCGCTGAGACTGAAGCGCTGCAGCAGCTCACCCACCTGAGGCCCACGGTTGACATCGATCCACGTGAAGGGGACTTGATTTCTGGCGAGAAAGTCTCGAATGCGGAACGTGTCGCGCGAGGAGCCGGCCCCGAGCACTCGGAGCCCTTGAAAATCCGACGCCACCAGCAGCTCCCGCCGGGCAATAAACGCACGGAGGAGGACCTCGCCGAGCACGGGCCGGTCGCCCATGATGCGTCTGATGGCGTCGGGCGCGATCTCGAAGACCTCGGTGTCGCCACGGGCCACCGCACTAATCAGCGCGGGCCGACCGGTCAACAGATCGACGTCGCCGCCGAACTCGTGTACGTGATGCACGGTGACGATCTTGGGCTCGCCACTCGAGTGTTCCACGATCTCCACTGCACCACGCTCGACGACGAAGAATTTGTAGTCACGAGTCCCCGCCTGGAACAGCGACTCCCCGTCGCGCAACGGCCGGCGCGTGCCGAACCTGGCCAGCGTGGCGACTTGGATGTCGTCGAGGGTGGGGAATGCGACCCGGTGTAAATCGTGCTCGACCATGTCTTAACCATCTCCTCTCGAGGACATGAGGCCTGCCTCATTACCGCAAGTGCGGCGCGACAAGCTTCGGCACCTCCAAGTCCATTTGATCGATGTAACACCAGGCCCACCGCTCGCCGGTCTCGAAAGAGGCCATCACCGGATGGGCCGTATGCTTCGAAATGTTTCGTGGCGTGACGATTCGGCGAGCTGTCACAACACCCGACATGACCACAGCGTAAGGCAGAGACGGAGATGAACCCAGGAGGATCCGGTTGTCAGGCATTCTTCACAGCCTTGAGTGTGAGCAGTC
>CAWCIJ010000002.1:0-48668 GCA_963795615.1 uncultured Nitrospiraceae bacterium | reverse complement strand
GCCCTTTGGTGTCCCTTATCTGGTCCAACTCCTGACGAGCGGTCCGTGGAAAGGCCCCAGTGACAACAGTACTTCCACTGAATCGCGCTCAATATGGTCCACAGTTCATATTGTCAAGTAACAAAGAGTTGTCTCCCACATCGTCTGGTATTGATTGATGGATACGTCTTCGATTTTTCGCTAAGCTTCCCCGCACCTTCATGAGCCCGCATCGGTAACGCTGATCGAGGAGAAAAGCCGTGTATGACCAACGCTTGAGTGTGCTCGCCTCGATCGGCCTGACGGTGGGAGGAATCCTAGGCATGGCTGGGACGTTCGCCCCGTCTGCAGCGCTCCGCGGCCTCGCGTGGGGAATCGACGGCGTTGCCCTGGTGATGGCTGGCGCGATACTGACGGTCGTGTTCTACCGAGCGGGACAAGACCTCGTGGCATCGGGCTTTCTCGTGTTTGCGATCGGAGAAGGCATCATCTTGTCGGGCGCCGCCATGGATCTCGACGCAAGTGTCCAATCCTTCGGAGCCGGGAGCAGTCTGTGGGCGACGGCGCTTGTCCTCATCAGCCTTCCGCCGGTTTTTCTTTTCCCTGTACGAACACTTGGACTGATCGCCGCGAGTCTGTTTATGGCGACGGCACTACAGATCTTCGCGGGCGTTTCCGCTCTCACCCATCTCGTCCCCATTGCCTTTTTTCGTCTATCCACTCTTCGTCGCGACCTTCTTCGGCTGGATTTGGACGCTCTTGAAGGCTGACGGGCTACCAAACTCAGAGAGATGAGGGAAAGCATACATTACGATGGCATGGCTATCGACACGGTCGGCGCGGGGCATGTGTATCAGGGCCGGTTCACATCTTTTGTGGTGCAGCAGGATGCGCATCTCCTGACTCTTTGCCGATACGTAGAACGGAATGCGGTCCGGGCCCAGCTTGTGGAGCGGGCGGAACAGTGGCGCGCTGGCTGGGTTTTCCATCGAGCGCCTTGTGCATTTCCTCTCGCTGCTCGGGCAAGACGTCGAAGTCACATGCGTAACGCTCCACGCGGCGACGACGAGGGGCAGTGCGAGCGAGGTTTGCCCCAGGGTCGCGCAAGCGAGGTATCCAATTCGAGAATCCACTTGAGGGGTTTATCCGCCGGCGTCAATGAAGAGAGGCTTCGCCTGATGAGCCGGCGGCTCAAGCGAAGCTTGGTTTGGTGGGCCGTGTAGGGGTCGAACCTACGGCCCGCTGATTACCAGAGTCAGCTGCTCTACCAACTGAGCTAACGGCCCCACCGAGATATGTAGGAGAGGTCAAGTCGTCTGAGGTTCTCCCACCTTGCAGGCTTGCTGTGGTGCGCCTGACAGGATTTGAACCTGTGGCCCTCAGCTCCGGAGGCTGATGCTCTATCCAACTGAGCTACAGGCGCTCCCGCTCGCAAGGTGCCGGTCACCTTAACACAGCCTTTCCGATGCTGTCTAGCTCGCGCGTTCCGGTTGAGACAGGAAACCAAATGTCAGGAGAACTTCTTCTCCCGAATCGTGCCGCGTCTCTTGCAGCATGGCGATCGCACGGGCTTCCTGCTCCGCGAACCGGTCCTCTTCATCGCGAATGCTCTGAGGAAGGCGAACCAGGGGCACGGATGTTTGCACGTCGCATGCGCCGTTCATCACACCGGCCGTCTCAACGGGAATACCCATGGTTCGGCAGGTGACCGGTCGAAACGGGTAGATGCCGCAGGAGCCGTCATCTTGCAGAGCCGGGCAGGGGAGATCGGCGAATCGAGTCACCAGCTCGTCGATGGCGCGATCCGGCCAGCCGTCGAACTTCCGGTCGTCTCTCAATTGAGGGTAGACCGCCTGGATTGCGGTTGTTTGCCGGACGGCGCGTTCCACGATTCTGGCGCGCCTCTCGGGCGGGAATGTCGCCATGCCCCGCTGCAACTCAGCGACATCGAGCATGGTGATCGGAAAGGGGCCGATGCAACAGCTCGAGCATCCATGACGACAGGGCAGGGCCTCCAGCAGCGAAGCCCTGGCCCGCCGAAACCAATGATCGGCTTGTTCAAAGATCGGTAAGGGCGACGTGGAGGGCATGTGCCTCCATGGGGATCTATTCTTGTGGCACGGTGAGATCGACGATCAACTCGCCTTTGGGAGAGAAGAACCCCTGCCCATCGACTTGCACGAGGCCGTTGCAGTTCTCCTGATAAAATTCCAGGATCCATCCGTTGAAGTCATATCCTTCTTCACTGACATCCGCCTGCATCTGGGTGGTCAGAATGAATTGCGACCGCGTCACATATTCGGTCGCCAGTTGGGCTTCGATATCATCGAACGAGGACAGCACCTCGAGAAAATACTTCTGCTCTTGCTCGAAGACATCTTTGTAGGAACCGCGATTGCGCACGCAGAAGAGTTGAATGGGTTTGCGGTCACGATGATATCCGAGCCCGACCTGCACCCAGGCCCATTCATCCAGCCCCGCCTGATCCATATCCGGCGGTGTGATCGGCAACTGGCCTCGTGATTTCAGAAATTCAATCAACAGACGCAGAGGCGGCGAATTCTCCTTCTGGCAGAAGATGCGGGAATACACGAAGTTCTCTGGCTGCCCTTCCGCCGGTTGAGCAGACGCCGGTAAAATCGGTAGTTCTCGTCCCATGATATGTTCCTTCTGTATGCTGGGGGAATCAGAATTGCCCCCTACTCTACTTGGTCAGGCTCAAAGTGTTCAAGAGTGTCGAGCGGGGTTTTTCCGCTCCAGATGCGCTTTTTCCGGTTGACAGCCTCTAGATCATTGGATACACTCTCGCCCTGTTTTTAACTCAACACGCTCCGCACACACGGTTCAGTGCAGTTCACCTCAGGAAACAGTCTTCCGTCGGTCTATACCAAACCAACTATCACTTTTTTTGTTTAAGGGAGGTACGCATGGCCAAATCAATGACGAAGTCGCAGATCGCTGACCATCTTGCTGGGAAAGCCGGCATCACCAAGAAGACCGCCGTCCAATTGTTGGACGACCTGGCGGCGCTGGCTTACCGGGAGGCGAAGAATGCCTTCGTGGTACCCGGAGTCGGCAAACTTGTGCTGGCCAATCGCAAGGCCCGCATGGGCCGTAACCCGCAAACCGGTGAGCCGATCAAGATCCCGGCCAAGCGGGTCGTGAAGTTCCGCGTGGCCAAGATGGCCAAAGATTCTATTCTCGGGAAGAAGTAAAGGTATTTGTCAGCGACAGAGGGGCGGCCTTTCGTGTGGAAGGCCGCCCCTTCTTTTTTGTCGTCACGGCAGCCTAGTCACAACCGTTCCGGCTGAGGGTATGTCGACGGATCAGGTGAACGAAGGGCCCAGGCCGCTCCCTCCCGTCCCGTCATGGCCGACGAAGCGGAGAGCGTCGCCATCCTGAACGGTGGAATCTTCGCTCGCGATCCGTTTGTTGATCGTCACGAGGATCTTCTTCTCGCGTAGGAGTTGCAAGAGATGCCGAAGATTGTTCCCTTGTCGCTGAACCACCTGCCGCACGGTCATGGCATTGGGAATCTCGCAGGCCATATCCCGTTCTCCATCGGCCGTTTGTAATTGTCCCATGAGTGTAATCGTGACCATGGCTGATCGACCTCTCTTGTTTCAGACTGGTGGAGTCATCTCGTTATGTTGACCGGTGTGACCGCCGGGTGCTGGTATACCACTACCGACGACCGCCGACAGGCATTGACTCGCACGCACCGCACGCGAAATAATATCCCATGCAATCGCTCGATGTTCACCGGCCTGAGATGCCTGAGCTGCAGTTTGTCCTGATGGTCGCCGCATTATGCACATCAGACCTGCCGTCCCTCAACATCTCGCAAGAGCTTCGCCAAACCATCTTCGATCGGTGTTGGGCACTGGTCAGTTCCGATCCTCCCCCGACCAATCCCCGTGAGCGCGTCCTGGATCTAAGGACCGGGACCGAATTGACCCTCGAGGCTCTGGCAACGACCATCCGTGAACTCCTCACGAGTGCAGGGGTGACCGTGCTGACCTGGGAACATCCGCCCAGCGAGCCGTCTCGATCCAGCACGCCTCAAGCCAAGCCATTGATCGACCGGCTGCAACAGCTCTATCCAGACCTCCCGCCGGAGTCCACACCTCCAGACGCGAACTGATCTTACCACTGGCAGGATGTTGAAAAAGTCCGCCAGAAGCGGCTTCTCCTGCAAACAGGAACGAGGTATGATGCGGCGCCGTCCACCGAAAGAGAAAGGATAGACAAGCGTGCAGGTCGTGGAGACACCCTTGCCGGGGCTGATACAGGTGGAGCCTGACGTGTTTCGGGATGACCGCGGGATTTTTTGGGAAGCGTTCAGGGACGTGCGGTATGCGGACCTCGGCATCAACGGTCCGTTCGTGCAGGATAATTTTTCCTGGTCGGTCCGGCAAACCTTGCGTGGATTGCATTACCAGTTGCAGCGGCCGCAAGGGAAGCTCGTCTCGGTCGTCAAAGGACGGGTCTACGACGTGGCGGTGGACATTCGAAAGGGATCGCCGGCCTTCGGTCAATGGTACGGCGTGGAACTGTCTGATGACAACATGTGTCAGCTCTATATCCCGCCCGGGTTCGCGCATGGGTTCTGTGTCCTAAGCGACGTCGCGTATTTTTTCTATAAGTGCACGGAGGTCTATTCGCCTGAAGATGAACGGGGAATCCTCTGGAACGACCCGATGCTGAAGATCCCCTGGCCTGTGCAGAACCCCTTGCTCTCTCCCAAGGACCAGACATACAAAAGCCTGGCTGACATGGATGAACAGCTCCCGCTCTACCACCCGTAATCTGTCGGCCGCACAACGCTCCCTCACGCAGCGTGAAGCGTGAAGCGTGAAACGTAAAAGGAACATCTGATGATCTGTTGATTTGGCGATCTGATGAACTTCCGGTATTCAACAAATGAACAGATCAACAAATTTCTAAACTTATCTGATGAGGGTCTACACGAAAACGCGGTTGGAGTCATGCCCTTGATGCGCCACCGGTGCGTATGGTATTTAGGAATGATTCCTATATAGGACAAATGCACCTGACTATTGATGCCATCCGCACCAGGTTTCGGGCCTGCGGCGTCCGGCTGACACCGCAGCGTGCGGCCATCTATGGCGCGCTCGCCGGCACGACGAGTCATCCGACGGCCGACGATCTATTTCGGGCAGTCCGCAGACAGTACCCGATGATTTCCCGGAATACGGTGTATTACACGCTCGGCGTCCTCCGGAAGGCCGGGCTGGCGCATGAGGTAAATATCGGACACGACAGCGCGCGGTTCGATGCGAACGTGTCGCTGCACCATCATCTTGTGTGTCTCGGATGCGGGCATATACTCGACCTGATGGACGACGCATTGGATCAAGTCACCATAGCCAGGGGGCTGGAATCCGGATATCAGGTGCTGGGACATCGCGTGGAATTTCACGGATATTGTAGAGCCTGCCGGAGTATCGGCAAAGGGCCACCTGAGAAGAAGGTGGCGATGTAGTGATGTGATGATCGGGCATTGCAGGAAGCAAGAAATCACCAGATCGGCAACAGAACCAAGCAACCTTCATTCAGTAAGGAACGGACATTTCATCTAGGGAGGAGCACATCATGGGTAAGAGTCTGAATGGGACCAAGAGTCACGAAAACCTCAAGCATGCGTTCGCCGGAGAATCGCAGGCGAACCGGCGCTACCTGTATTTTGCCCGTCGTGCCGATATCGAAGGATATCCCGACATCGGCGGATTATTCCGCGATACTTCGGAGGCAGAAACCGGGCATGCGTTCGGGCATCTCGATTTTCTAAAGGAAGTCGGCGATCCGGCCACAGGCGTCCCGATCGGGAATACCGAGGCCAATCTCAAGTCGGCCGTGGAAGGCGAGACCTATGAGTACACTCAAATGTATCCAGGTATGGCCAAGACGGCCCGAGACGAAAACTTTCCGGAACTTGCCGAATGGTTCGAAACCCTCGCCAAAGCGGAGCGGTCTCATGCCAATCGTTTTTCCAAAGGGTTGGAGAGCTTGAAGCAACTGTAGACCATCGTCCGATTGCAGCCTCGGCAGTCACTCCTCACGAGTACACGATCCGATCGATAACTCGCAGAGGGTGACCGCCACGGCATGTCCGCAAGGCATATGAAAGGCCTCAGTCTTCTTCAGCCGGCAGACGCCGGACATCTCGAGAAAGAAACCCTCCGGATCTATGGGGTCTGCGACGGGTGCCGGCGATGCTTCAATCTCTGCCCCTCTTTCAACACCCTGTTGGACCGTATCGACGTCCACGAGAGTGATGTGACCAAGTTAACGCCGGCCGATCACCACCGGGTCGTCGACGAATGTTACTATTGCAAGCTCTGTTTCAATCACTGCCCCTATACGCCGCCGCACCAATACGCGATCGACTTTCCGCACTTGATGATCGTGTGGAAGAAGCATTTGGCCGCGCAGCGCGGAGTGTCCTGGCGCGACCGCCTGCTCATTCAGACGGATTTCCTGGGGCGTCTCAATAGTGCCTTGGCGCCGGTCGTCAACTGGACGTTGGCCCAATCCTGGATTCGTGGCCTGCTCGAGCTGGTGCTGGGCATCCACCGTGATCGGCACGTGCTCCATTATCAGAAAGAAACTCTCAATCGTTGGTGGAGTCGTCGCCCTCGCGCCCTCGCGCCGCCTGGTCCACGCAAGGTCGCGCTGTTCGCCAGTTGTCTGGTGAACTATCAGGCGACCGATGTCGGCAAGGCCACCGTCCAAGTCTTGGAAAAGAACGGAGTCGAGGTCGCGTTTCCCGATCAGCAATGTTGCGGCATGCCCTCGTTCGACATCGGAGACACGGACGCGATCGTCAAAGCCGCCCATGCAAATATCCGCTCGTTGAAGAGTTGGGTGGAACGCGGCTACGATATCGTGGTTCCGGTTCCCAGTTGCAGTCTCATGCTCAAGCGGGAGTATCCTTCGTTGGTCGATAGTGAAGACGCGACAACCGTCGGCGCCAAGACCTTCGATATCTGCGAGTATTTGATGAGATTGAAGCGGGAAGGCGCCTTGGTTCTCGATTTTCCCAGAAAGCCGGGACGCGTCGCGTATCAGATACCCTGCCATTTGCGGGATCAGAATATCGGATTCAAGTCGAAAGAGTTGATGGAATGCGCAGGCGCGCAGGTCGAGGTCATTGAAAAGTGTTCGGGTCATGACGGGACCTGGTCGGCAAAGACGGAATTTTATCCGCTTTCCATGAAGATCGCGCAGAAAGCGGTTCGAGCCATCGAGCAAACTCCGGCTGATCTGGTGGCCTCGGACTGTCCGCTTTCCGGGTTGCAGCTCGATGCAGCCGGCGCAGCCGCGCATGCGGGCGGGCGGCGTGCGCTTCATCCCATTCAAATCGTCCGCGATGCCTATGGGCTGCCGTCGGAAGTGCGTAGTTCGTGAAGCGTCGCTTGGGGACAGCGCACGTCTCGGGCAATCGGTTGCGAAGCAACCGGGGATGTGGCGGGTGAGAAGGATGTGCAGGGGCGGGCGGGTGAGATTGTGAAGCGCTTACAAGAGCAGATAGAGCGAGATAAGGGAGACGATGACACAGGGTTTGACCCAAGACGATCTCATCCCGATCACCGAGTATGAACGGCAACGGGACGCATTTCGTCAGCGTATTATCGATTTGAAACGCCGTCGTCGCATTTCGGTCGGTGATCATGTGACGCTGCTCTTTGAGAATCGGGACACATTGCAGTTTCAGGTTCAGGAAATGCTGCGTGCCGAACGGATTTCCGATCCCGTCAAAGTACAGGACGAGTTGGACGTGTACAACGCGCTTCTTCCACAACCAGGTGAGTTGAGCGCGACCCTGATGATCGAGATTACCGACTCGAATTGGATTCAATATTGGCTGGACTTGTTTATGGGCCTGGATAAAGGACAGACGGTGGCTCTCAGGGCCGGGTCTGAAATCGTGTACGCAGAGTTTGAGGGCGGGCACAGTCATGAGACGAAGATCAGCGCCGTGCATTTCGTTCGGCTCCGGCCTACGGCGACCATGGTGAAGGCGATCGGCGACCCGGCGTTACGTGTCAGTCTCACGGTCAACCATGCTTCGTACCGGCATGAAGTAGACGTGCCATGGGCCATGCGAGAGGAGTGGCGATCCGATCTGGAAGGAAGTGCTGAGGGATGAGTGATCCAGCCTCGCCGACCAGCAATCTCGACCCTTTACTGGCGAATGATGCCTCACACGTTGGAATTCATAACTCAGGCACTCAGCACTTAGAACTCAGCACTTAGCATAAGCCCATGTCTCCTGTCCTCCTGACCAAACGCATCGAATTCGCCGCGTCTCATCGCTATGACAAACCTCAATGGGACGAGGGCAGGAACCGGGCGGTGTTCGGGGCCTGCTATAACGAGCCGGGCCACGGCCACAATTACATGCTGGAAGTGACGGTGTCGGGGGAGATCGATGGGCGGACCGGCATGGTCGTCAATCTGTTTGATCTCAAGCGCGTGCTGTTGCACGTTCTGGAGGAGTTCGATCATAAACATCTCAATCTGGATACACCATATTTCAAGGACGACGTGCCCACCTCGGAGAACATCGCCCGGGTTCTGTGGAGGAAGCTTGCGGTCCAGCGCGATATCGGCACATTGCATGCGGTACGTTTATATGAGGACGAAGATCTCTACGCCGAGGTGACTGCCGCAGCCGGGATCGAGCGTGCGAGCGTGACCAGGCGTCATTCCTTCACGGCGGTGCATGAAGGGTCTCGCGGCCACACCTGGGACCTCTTCGTGACGATTCATGGACCAATCGACCAGGAGACCGGCATGGTCACGGATCTCGTCGCGCTCGATCGGCTCATTCTCGATTACGTGATCAAGCCGTTCGATGGCCAGGACTTGCGCGCCGTACTGGGTCGCCCGGCGATCGACGGCGTAGCGCTCGCCGAAGCCGTCTGGAAACGTCTCGACGGCGGCATTATCCGCGGGAAACTCGACCGCATCAAATTGGTTCAAACGCGGGATCTCGAGTTCGAATACGCCCGGTAGGCTTCCCCAGCCATCTTTCCGACACAGACCGCCGGCCACCGCGTAATCCTCCTAGCCCGCACTATTCATGACACTTCGTTGCGAAATCGTGGAGTCGCCAAGCGAGACGGGCAAGCACAGCCGCGAGGGACCGAGGCGTACTTGAAACAGTACAGTGAGGGACTGAGTGGCGAGCACGCCCGCCGAACGGCTTGTCGTAGCGGCGAATCCGCGATTGCAGCAGAAGCGTTCATGAATAATGCGGGCTAGGGTCCCCTCACCTTCTCCTCTCCCCGCTGGGGTGAGGGAAGTCCTTTGGTTCTTCACCCCTCATCCACCTCTTCACAGATGCGGCGGGGGGGCCGCCTGGTTCCCTCGCCCCTCATCCGTCAACAGTACGTACACTTGCTGGAGCATCTCCTCTGAGGGTATTCTCGCAGGTGATCATGCCGCGCAACGATCAAGTCACGCGTCAATGGCACGTGCTGCAACGGCTGGAAGGGTCGACGCGGGGCCTTACCCTCGATGAACTTCTTGCAGCCCTTCCGACCGATCTCGCCAAACATCCCCGCACGATCCGCCGCGATCTCGACGCGCTGGAAGCCGCGCACTTTCCCTTGCTCTCGGAACGTGTCGAGGGCCGCGTCCGCTGGCGGCTTCTGGACGGGTTTCGGAACGTCCCAGCACTGGGCCTTTCGCCCACGGAATTGATGGCGCTGGCCTTCACCAGGCAGTTGGTGGCGCCCCTGGAAGGGACGGAGATCAAGGCCGCGCTGGATTCGGCGCTTCGGAAAGCGACCGCACGCATCCCTCCGTCGGCCATGCAGCTGGTCCAGCAACTCGAGGGCACATTTTCTGTCGGCATAGGGCCACACAAACGCTATCGTCATCATCGCGAGACCATCGATCGGCTCACCCATGCCATTACCGGCAAGACGACCGTCCAGATGCGGTACGACTCTGCCTCACGCGGACGCGTCACCAGGCGCGAAGTCGATCCGTACCGGCTCTGGTATGCGTCCGGCGGCCTGTACCTCATCGGCTATTGCCATCTGCGCCGGGAGCCACGGATGTTTGCCGTCGAACGCATCAAGTCCCTGACGCCGACCGATCATCCCTATCAAATGCCGCTGCACTTCGACCTCGACGCATTCGTGCAAGATGCCCTCACCGTCATGCGCGGGCAGCGGATCGAAGTCGAACTGTTGTTTGAGAAGGCCACGGCGGCCTGGGTCAAAGATCGTGTGTGGCATCCAAGCCAGGACATCAAGTTCCTGCGGAATGGGCAGCTTCGGATGCATGTGAAAGTCGCCGATTCGCGAGAACTTTTGGGGTGGATTCTCAGTTTCGGCAGCGGCGTGCGGGTGGTGAAGCCGGACAGTCTACGGGCGGCGATCGTGGAAGAGGCTAGGAGAATCGCTGCGGGCGAGTGACCCCGGATGTCATAGAAGCGAAACGGGAAAATGTCCGGCCCTGTGCAACGTCTTGAAAGCATGGGCCGGCTAGGAAATGGGGTTGCACTCACCAGTGACCTGCGATGTCACATGGCCATGGTAGCCTGCGTCAAGCCCATTAGATTTCCGTCATGCAAGCCGGCGATCGGGCAGACAAGGAGGAAACCATGAACGTCCCGTGGACGGTATTGATACTACTCTTGGGCATGCCTGTAGTAGAGGGGTACGCCGAGGACCTCGGCAACTTGAGCGCGAACCCCTTCGCGTTCGATTCGACCGCGAATCCTTTTGGGGCCGGCAGTCCTTTGGCACCGAACAGCGTGAACAATCCCTTCAGTCCCTACGGCAGCCCCTTCAGCAACCAGTCCGCGACGAATCCCTTTGCCACGGATGCGCCGCGGTTGTATGACCAGGCCGACAACTATCGCGGCAAGCTCAGCGCCAATCCGTTCGAGCCCGACTCGACCACCAATCGATTCGGCCGCTATGGCTCGCCGTTCTCGCCGGACTCCATCAACAATCAGTTCGGGGCCGGGAGTCTGTTCCGGTACGACTCGCCGAACAATCCATACGGCAAGGGCTGGAGGATCGAGGGAGGGCGATGAAGCGAGTGCTGAGTACTGAGTGCTGAGTGCTGAGTAGGAGTTCTGAGTTGGCCTAGACCGAAGAACTGCTTCCCTCGCCCTCCAAGGGAGGGAGAGGAAAAAGGTGAGGGTGGGGGTTCTGAATTGGCGCCGACGATGAAAATAGGGCATGGGAAATGGTAACGATTGTGTTACCTTTACGCGATGGCGAAGATCCGGGTTCTCGAATATCTCGATCATGAGGGCGCTCGCCCTATACCGCTTGGTTCGAGGGGCTCAATGCGCCGGCGGCCGCAAAGTCGCTGCTGCCCTCTACCAGCTTTCGGTGGCGAACTGGTCGAACGTCAAGGGCGCCGGCTCGGGAGTGTACGAACGCAAGATCGACTTTGGTCCTGGATACCGGATCTATTTCGGCAAGGACGGTGATACCGTGGTCATCCTGCTTGGTGGCAGTACCAAGCAGCGCCAGCATGAGGCAATCGAGACGGCCAAAAATCGATGGGCGCTGTATCGCCATCGCAAAAGCAAGTGAGCCACGGAGAGGAGACACCATGGCACTTACACGAGAGTTCAAGCATACGGTGACGGCGCGGGTGCAACGCGATCCACGTTTTCGAGAAGCGCTGTTTACGGAGGCGATCAATGCTTACCTCGGAGGCGATACCGCGACCGGCAAAGCCATCTTGCGCGATTTGGTGAACGCCACCGTCGGGTTCGAGGAATTGGCGGCCACGCTCGACAAGCCGAGCAAGAGCCTTCACCGGATGCTGGCTCCGAATGGCAACCCCAGTACCGAAAACTTCTTCGGGATCGTGAATGCGCTGCAAAGGAAGACGCGGGTGAAGTTACGTGTGACGGCCAAGGCGAGCTGAGTGCTGAGTTGAGGGTGCTGAGGTGGCCTTGAACCGAAGAACTGCTTCCCTCGCCCTCCAAGGGAGGGAGAGGAGAAAGGTGAGGGCGGGGCGAGGAGTACTGAATTGGCGCCGATGATTGGGAATCGGGTGCGTAAAAGCCGATGGGAAGGTGATGCGGCAATGAGGTTGTCCCGCCTGGTATGAACCGGTATGCTCCCGGCATCATTTTGCGAGACCGTATCGTGATCGGATGCCAGGAAGGTTAACGACTAAAGGAGGAGGGAAACTACCATCATGGATGGAGATCTGCGGCGGATCGAAGTCGTCGATGATGCCATGGCGGAGATCTTGCGGCGCAAGACGCCGACCGAACGGCTCGCGATCGGATTCGGGCTGTGGCGATCGGCACAAAAGCTGCTACGTGGTCAATTGGCATCGTTGCATCCGGAGTGGGATAGCGAGCGGCTGAACCGTGAGGTGGCACGGAGGCTCTCGCATGGAGCTGTATGAGTTGCTGGAACAGGTGAAACGACCCTCTCCCGCTGGGGAGGGCAGGGTGAGGGGCTCTTGGTGAATGTACCCACCGGTCTGGGCAAGACAGCGATGGCGGTGCTGGGGTGAGTCTGGCGGCAGATCAGGTCAGCACGGTGAGACCGAGCCAGCGGAAGACTTCGTCGAAGGCCAGACAGGGCATAGTCGGGGCTGAAACAAAGGGGTCGGGAGTCATTTATTGATTGCGAAAGGGCGGGCGAGGGTTCAGAAACCTTGCACCTGGTGTTCCCTTCGGTCGTATCCCATAGCACCCGAACAACCTGGTATCCCTGAGCCACTCAATCTGTGTAAAATGCCGCCGCATTCTGTTGCCGACTCGATTGCGATCCGGGCTTAACGATCAATGGGATTCTCAGACCGTGCTCGCTCGCTGCGAGTGGGGCCATGATGACTACAGTTCCGACAAGGGCAAAGTGCATGACACGCGTGAATATGGTGTAGCAATCCATGCCGACGATCAGTGTTTTCTATGGTATTGTGATTCAAATGTTCTGGCGGGACCACAATCCACCGCATTTCCATGCGCTCTATAGAGAGTACGAGGCGGTCTTCGATGCGCGTGATGCGCGTGTTGCGAGGAACGCTACCCCGTCGCGCCATGGCACTTGTCCTGGAATGGGCGACAGATCATCGAGACGAATTGATGGAGGACTGGAATCTATGCAGCCAACTCAAAGCTCCCAAACCAATCGACCCCCTGGCGTAGACCCCGCTATCCAGCATATCGTGCCTTGGCGCGTTGTTTCCGTGAGCGCCATGCCTGACCTGCTGTTGCGGGTCACATTTGTCGACGGAACCACGGGCGATGTGGATCTCCGAAACTTTCTTGGTGGTCCCCACGTGAAAAGTACGGTGTTCGAGCCCCTACGCGACCCAACAGTCTTTGCTCAGGTGCGGGTAGTGACAGGTGCCGTGCAATGGCCCAATGGCGCCGACCTGGCCCCCGATGCCATGTACGACGCGATCAAGGTACATGGCCGGTGGCTTGTAGAGTGAGGGCGGCCAAGCAAGCGGAGGAGGTATGGTCATAGTGGATATCCAAGAGTATTTGAAGCTCATTCCGGCTGGGATAAAAACAAAGGGGTCGGGAGTCATTTATTGATTGCAGTTCGCCTGACGCACACCAGGCGAGGCGCACTGAGGATAATGCCGGACATGAAATTTCATCCCGGTACGCGCAGGGAAACAACAAAAACAACAAAGGGGTCGGGAGTGGTTTTCTTTGATTGCACTTCGCCTGACGCAGCTTCGTCTCTACGTCCTGCTCCAACAAAGATTCATATGCTATACTCGGCTGCGGGAGGAAGGCCATGACTTACTATACCTTTGAGATTGTCGTGGAGAAGGAAGCCGAGGATGTGGGTTACATGGCCTACAGCCCGACATTGCCTGGCTGTTTCAGTAATGGGAAAACGATCGAGGAGGCCAAGCGGAATATTCGCGAAGCGATTCAGGAGCACCTTCAATCTCTCCTGGCTCATCACCAACCTATCCCCCAAAACGAAAAACTCGTGCATGTCGAGGAACTCACCGTTGCAGTGCCTTGATGTCACGCATGCCGCAGGTTACGGCTCAGGACATCGTTCGATTCCTGAAGTCTCAAGGGTTTGCTGAAGATAGACAATCCGGAAGCCATCTAACGCTTTGGCACACAGGCCGGGCGGTTTCTGTGACAATTCCCGTGCATACTGGCTGCGATCTCGGTCGTGGCCTCGCGGTGCGGATTCTGAAGGACGCCGGATTCTCGGTCGAAGACTTCTTGCGACAGCGGTAGTACCCTTCGTTTCAAGAAAAAGCAAAGAGGTCGCCCATCTCGAAGGCTCCGGTCAAGAGGGAATAGTATTTCTTCCGCCCGCTGTGTGGTCAGTGAGGCGGTGTATGGGAGAGCTGAGGGTTCCTTCCCCACCATTATGCGCGTGACTCAGTCGCATCCTGGTTGTCGCCGTCTACGATGTCGGCTCGTGCCTCAGCCGCATCAGTCACCCATCAGGATCAAGGCGGGGAGGTTTATTCATGAAGCGTGTGTTGCGTGTGATTGTAAAGAAAGCCACAAACCCTCTGCGGATCATCACGTGCTATTTCGATCGCAAGATGAGGAGGCAGCTATGAAACTGAGAGTGGATGAAGAGGCGGATGCGTTGCATCTCCAATTGGTCGATGTGCCCGTGGAAGAGTCTGCGGAGGTCGCGCCTGGCGTGATTGTGGACTATGATAAATCCAATCAAGTGGTCGGCATTGAGGTGCTCTATCTTTCAAAGCGGCCGCATCCTGTGAACCTCTTGGATTTTCAGTTTGAGACTCACCCAAAGAGACTCGCTTCGAAGGGCTGAACGCATTATTGATCCTTGGCGCAGGTAAGAGTTTGTGAACACGCCGAAAGGAAGTGTCTTGCTAGAAATGATCAAGCTGGAATCGAGGCTTCAGCGTTCCAAATTACGGAAGAAGGTCCTCGACGCGGAGAGAGAAGTCGGGCTTGGCCAGCGTGGCGATAGAGTCGGAGGGGCCCAACTGGAGACGGACACGGTAGTGCGGGGCGGGCTGAGCCGACGCCACCGGTTCTCGATACATCTCGAGGCAGCGATCGGGAAGGTTCACAATCCAGTATTCAGGAATGCCGACACGGGCGTACAAGAGCGCTTTGCGTTCCCGATCCAGAGCAATGGTGCTATCCGCCACTTCGACGACCAATGCGGCAGCTCTGGGATGTTCCTGAACATAATCTGCAGGTGTGCCTGATACGACGGCCAGGTCTGGTTCTGGTTCCGAGTCGGGATCAAGAACGATCGGCATCTGAATGTGGATCCAATAGGCGTCGCCAAACACGCGAGCCAGCACTCGTTCCGTGTTGCCAATGGCTGCCGCATGAGGGCTATTCTGCGGCGTCGTGATGACAATCTCGCCGTCGAGCAGTTGGACGCGCTCCTCAGGACGGAACAACCCCAGTTCAGCCATTCGCTCATATTCTTGTCGTGTCCATCGGCGGGTCTGAATGGCGACAGGTGACATGGAGGGCTCTCCTCATTCGGATGGCAATTTATCAGATCGTTTGGAGGCGGACAAGACGACGGTAGTTCTCAGACACCTGACATGATGGCTAGACAGAAGGCGGGGGATACAAACGTCACACGCTTGGACCGCCGTGGCTCCATTGAAGCCCTCATGTCACTGTCAGAGAGCCCGCGCAAATTATGAGGGGCAGGATATCAGCGCAGTTGAGTGCACTCTTCAAGAGGTGTAGACTATCCGTTCACCAACACCCATCGTCTGAGCCGGTAGCATCAAACGGTGGGGGGGTGATCGCCCCCATCGCATCCGGGAGGGCCATCATGCGTACTCCCATGAAAGTTCCTGCAGCACGTCCTTTCGTGTGTGTCCTCCACGCAGAGATCCCTTGTGCCCTTCACCACAGATCCATGTCATGACAGGCGCGCCGGCGCGGGAGGTGCCCTATGCGAGCGACGGAATACATGGTGCACGCGTGCAATCCCCAGTCCTTGACCGTGCATAGTTTGATGGAAGACGACGTGTACATGATCGCGCCCGATACCACCGGGGCAAAAATCGCGGACATTCTCACCGAGCACCACTTCGGCAGCGTCCCCGTCGTCGATCACGAACGGAATCTGCTGGGCATCGTGTCGGAGTTTGACCTATTGCACGCTATGGAAGAGGGAAAGAATCTGAAAACCCTCATGGCCGCCGAAATCATGACCCGCACGGTCGTGACTGTCACCGAGGACACGCCGATCATGGACTTGGTCCACCTGCTGCAAGAGCGGCACTTGATTCGCGTGCCGGTGGTGAAAGGACGGACGCTGATCGGCATCGTAGCGCGTCGGGATATTCTCTTTGGGTACGTGAAGGCGACGTCCATCTATTGGCCGTGACCTGAGAGGTTGGCGGCGGGAGTGCTGGCGTCACGCTAGGGGTTATCCATTGCACAGCGAAACCCGACATCGTTTCGGCGCGCCGACGGCGCGTAGGCGGCGCGATTCGCCGCACGGATCGTTGTCGCGTCGTTATTCCATGCGCCGCCTCGGAGCACGCGTAACAGTCCTGTTGACGGTCCGAGCGGGTTCCTTGGCGGACTCGTTTCGTAGTAGCGCTGGTCATACCGGTCCGCGATCCATTCCCAGACATTTCCCGCGAGATCGTCCACTCCATACGGACTGGTGCCTCGAATGTGGCGTCCAACTGTTGTGAGTGTGTCGTAGCCGTTCCATGTGCGTTGGCCTGCATTGGCGTGAGCCCGCGTCGGTGGTTCGTCACCCCATGGATAATTTCGTGGTTCGGCGCCTCGAGCGGCCTTTTCCCACTCTGCTTCGGAGGGCAGCCGCCTGCCTGACCATTCGCAGTATTCCTTCGCGTCGTACCAATCGATACCGATGACAGGCTTCCGGCCATGTGCGCCGTTCGTTGCTTCGCGCCACTTGAAGGGACGCTCAGGTTTTTGCGCAGTCAGGAAGGCGGCGTATCGTTCGACGGTCACCTCATATTTGTCGATGTAAAAGGCATCCAGGTAGACAGGATGAGCCGGCCGTTCATCCTCCTGCCCGGCGTGGCTTCCCATGACAAATTCTCCTTCGGGAATGCGAATGAGGGGCGCTCCATCTTTTCCGATACGTTCCATCGGGTGACGGTTCTGGGATGGGGTGTTGTCCGGTATCCGTGTTTGCGCTTCAGCAGAAGTCGAACAGAGGGCCACCCGAGCGAAGGGAAGGAGGAACATGATCAACGCAACCAGACAGGCGCGAGACCAGTTCCGCTCGTTCATCGGGTTAACACTGCGGCTTGATCGTATTCTACAAAAGAATCCTGACAGGGAGGCCATCAGTCACTCGCGGAGTGCGCTCATCGGACGCCGGTCGATGGGAGCTATGAGGTGACACGTGATCGCGGGAGGTCACCTCCGCAGGGCGGGTCTATTTTATCAGGTAGTCGGAGATCAGTGCGGCGAGTTCGGCGGCGTCCACTTTCCCCTCACGGGTCAGGACAAGCTTGCCGTCCGAGAAGAAATGAGTCGTGGGATACGTTTCGAACGTATGTTGTTTTTTGATTTCCCGGCAGCGTCCCGGCACATGCATCTTGGCCTTGCCGACTTTGACGTGAGGAAACTTCGCTGCGGCCTCCTCCAAAATAGGATCGTAGGCCTTGCAGGGTTCACAAGTCGCGAGTCCATACGAAACGAGCGCGGCAGGCGCCTCGGTAAAGGTTTTGTAGTTTGCGTCGCTGACGTCTTCGACAGTCCCGGCCATCGGCAGTGCTGAGGTCCGAGTGCTGAGGACTGAGGTTCCGGATACTCCGAACCCTCGCCGTCCCCAGTCCTCGGTCCACAGTCCTTTTAATTGAGCTTTTGCAGAGCGGCGAGGATGTCTTTGTCCTCACGTGCGGTCTTGATTTCCTGCACCTTCACGTACGCCACCTTGCCATTCTTATCGACGATCACCGTCGCACGCTTTCCGCAGTTGAGCGGCTCGAAATAGAGACCATACTTCTTGACCACTTCCCGATTGAAATCCGCCAGCAAACGATGTTTCAGATCGAGCGAATCCGCCCAGGCCTTGTGTGAGAAAAAGCTGTCCGTGCTGATGCCGAACAGCTCGGCGTTGGCCGATCCGAATTTGGGGAAATCGTCGGACAGACATTTGTTTTCACCGGTACAGACAGGACTCCAGTCCAACGGATAGAAGGCCAGCACGACATTCTTCTTTCCCTTAAAGTCGCTGAGCTTGACGTCCTTTTGATCCTGATCCTTCAGCGTGAAGTCCGGCGCAGTGTCGCCGACCTTGATTTCTGGAGCTACATCCACCATTGCATCCTCCTTCTAGGTTAAACCTTCGATATAAGCAAACTCACACGTGGTACCACGCCTCCAAAAAGCTTGTCAACGGGCCGAAAGACCTAGCCCGCATTATTCATGAAGGCTTCTACTCCAACCGCCGATCTGTCTCAATGACCCGGCGACCTATGTCAGATGAGGTATTCACTCTCGCACCAAGATCCATCGAGTGGTGTTCGACCTCGCAAGCGCTGCTACAACGCGCCTGGCCGGCAGTCTTACACGGCCAGGCGGACGGGCTCGCCGTTCGGTCGGTCGAAATCCTGTTTAAGGATGCCTCCCTTCCTCCCGGCTCCGCGCGCAAGACACGGCAGCTTTATGAAGACACTGGGCGCTCACCGTCTCGCGCCCGTGCGCAAAACGTAACACTCGTTATTCCTCGCGTTGCGCACCTCGCAAGGCGTCTCCGCGGTTTCGTCACGAACCCTCATGAATAATGCGGGCTAAGCCTAACCCCAGGAACCACTAACATGTTGAGATTCTGATCGAATTCAATCGACCAGCTCACACAGATAGTTCACGAAATGCCAACATGAGACCGGCCGGTGCGGCGGTCCGGTGCCTGACGATGGTCAAGGTGCGGGCCAGAGCGGGGATTTCTATGCTGGCGCCCACTTTCGCATTGTGTCCGGATTTCACCACTTCGGCGGCCGCGTCAGACAAGAGCTCTATCATTTCCGCGGGCGGCAAACCGCGCGGCTGCATCAGTTCCAGTTCATCCAAGGAAAACTTGCTCATTCCCAGCGTATAGAACCAGTCATGGGGCAGATCATGTGAGTCGTCCTGATTTACCTGGATATGGTCTTGTGTCCGAAAATATGTCAACGGACGATCGTTCCAATCGGAAGGGTTCGAATAGACCTGTGTGGACAGATCCAGCGTGGTGCCTTGCGTGAGGAGAGTGAGACCACGGGCAAGGCGAGCCGCATGCAAGATCGAATCGATCAGATTGCTTGGCCCTGTGGGCGGGGTCGAGACCGTTGCGATGGATCGATGGTCCCAGGCGGTGTGCCGGGACAAAGTTTCACGTTCATCCGAAGCGAGAGACAGTCTGATACGGGCAGACCAGGGGCCGTGCTTGGCCGACCATACCCCCGTGACGCCTTCCGGCTCGAGAGTCAGCGGTCCCCCATAGTGCACGTCGAACCAGGTTTTTAACTCCTCGGGAGCGGGGGCCGTAAAACTGTATCCAATGAGGAAAAGAGGCGGCTTGGAGGACGCGGACTTCGGAATCTTTTTGCGGATTTTCATACCGGCGCCGATGGACGATCCGGCGATTCGACCCAAGCAGGATGTTGAAAAAGTCCACCAGCTTTGTAAGAGCACTGGGTGCTCACCGGGCCGGGACACGGCCGCCTCACCGTCTCGGCGGCGTCCGCAAACGTTTCAAGACACTGGGCGCTCACCGTCTCGCGCCCGTTCACAAACTTGACGTGCATTGTTCTGCACGTCGTGAACCTCGTTATTCCTCGCGTCGCGAACCTCGCACCCGTTCACGAACGTGACGCGCCTTATCCGGCGCGTCGTGAACCTATTTGTTGGCCTTCCGCGCTTTGCGGCGCTCGTCCGGATTCAAGAGCCGTTTGCGAAGCCGAAGGTTGTGCGGGGTCACTTCCACAAGTTCGTCCTGGCCGATGTACTCCAAGGCGAATTCCAGCGTCATTTCTTGTGGAGGCGTGAGTACGACCGCCTCGTCTGTGCCGGACGCCCGCATGTTGGTCAAGTGCTTCTGCTTGCACACGTTCACGTCCAGATCTTCGTCCCGGCTGTTTTGCCCCACGACCATGCCCTGATACACTTCGACGGACGGCCCGATAAATAATTCTCCCCGCTCCTGTGCCATGAACAGGGCGTAGGCCGTGCTTGTCCCCTGCTCGAAGGCCACGAGCGAACCATGGGGTCCCACGATCAGCGCTTTTTCGTCTGCCGGTTCATATCCCGCAAAGACATGGTGCATCACCACCGTTCCCCTGGTCTTGGCAATCAGGACGTTTTTCAAGCCGATAATGCCGCGGGTCGGGATGTGGTATTCGAGGTGCATCTCGCTTACGCTGCCCTCGGTGTGCGCCAGTTTCATGTGCCGCAGTTCACCTCGGCGCCGACCGATTTCTTCGATGATGGCCCCTTGGTAGTCTGAGGGCACTTGTATGCTCAGCTCTTCATACGGCTCGGTCACCTTGTCGCCGTCGCGATGAATGATTACTTCCGGCTGTGAGACCTGCAGCTCGTATCCTTCCCGGCGCATCTGTTCGATGAGGACAGCCAGATGCAATTCGCCACGACCGGCGACCAGAAACCGGTCGGCGCTGTCCGTCTCCTGGGCGCGCAGCGACACGTTCGTCTCCAGTTCTTTGAACAGACGCTCGCGCAAGTGACGGGAGGTCAGAAATTTCCCTTCGCGGCCGGCAAACGGACTGTTGTTGACGGAAAACGTCATCTGCACCGTCGGCTCGTCTATCATGACGCGCGGGAGCGCAACCGGATTGACGGCATCGGCGATGGTATCTCCGATGTTGACTTCCTCCAGACCAGCCACGGCCACGATTTCTCCGGCTTCCGCCTGCTCCACGTCGGTCCGTTCGAGCCCTGAAAATACTGCGAGATCCGAGACCTTGGCGGGCACTTCCCCCCCATCCTTGGTCAGCGTGACGACAGCCTGCCGGCGTGCAATGGAGCCGGACTGTATCTTCCCAATTCCCATTTTCCCCTTGTAGGGATCATAGACCAATGCGAGGACGAGAATTTGGAGCGCTGCGTCCCGGTTGATGGCCGGCGCCGGTATCCTTTCCAGGATCGTATCGAGCAGCGGAAGGATGTCGGTCCCCGGTTTGTTGATATCGAGGGTGGCCATGCCGTTGATCGCAGAGGTGTACACGAGGGGGAAATCCAGCTGTTCGTCGTTGGCCCCCAGGTGCACGAAGAGGTCGAAGGTGCGATTCACCACGTCGTCGACGACGGCATCGGGTCGATCGATCTTATTGATGACGACGATCGCGCGATGCCCCAGCGCCAATGCCTTGCGCAATACGAAGGTCGTTTGCGGCATGGGCCCTTCTTTCGCATCCACCAGGAGCAGCACCCCGTCGACCATGCGCAACGTTCGTTCGACTTCACCTCCGAAGTCTGCGTGCCCCGGCGTATCGACGATGTTGATTTTGACGCCGTTGTAGATGACGCTGGCGTTCTTCGCTCGGATGGTAATGCCCCGCTCTCGTTCCTGGTCCATGGAATCCAGAATTCTCTCGCCCATGTCGTCAATCTTCCGATGCACGTGCGTTTGGCGAAGGACGGCATCGACCAGCGTGGTCTTGCCATGGTCAACGTGGGCAATGATGGCGATATTCCGGATATCCGTTCTCCGTCCCTGGGGCGGACGGAGGACTGGTGGGGCAGGAGCAGAAACGATGTGTGATTCCATGGCGGTCCTAGATTGGTGGAAGGTGACAAAAAAAAGACGCCCTCACCGAAGGCGTCGCAGCGAGTATACCCGAAGCGCTACCTCTACGACAAGCACCGGGATGATTCCAGCGCGCTTTGTTCCGTTCAGCAGTGCGAGGTTTGCTTGAGTTTACGGCATTCGCATTGTAAGGTGTGTTGACACCCGAGCACATCACATATTCGCATGTCTGACAGTAGTCATCTGCTCGATATTCCAGACAAACCGAGACGTCGCTGGCGCTGGTGGCAGATTGCCTTGATCGGCTTTGCGCTGGCGCTCGTGCTGGGAAGCGGTAGCGTTGCCGGGGTGCTCTGGTACTTTTCTCAAGACCTGCCGTCGCTCGAGCCGCTACAAAACTACCAGCCCAGCCTCGTCACCCGCGTCTATTCCGATGATCGCCAGATCATCGGCCAGTTCTTCATCGAGCGGCGGTTTCTCAAACCTCTTCCCGAAATTCCCAAGAGTCTGACGAGTGCGGTCATTGCGACGGAGGATGCTCGGTTCTTCGAGCATCCCGGCTTGGATATCGTCGGGATTTTGCGTGCAACGGTGACGAATATCCGGCACGGGGGCCGGAAGGTCGAGGGGGCGAGTACGATCACGCAACAGCTTGCACGCTCATTGTTTCTTTCCGCCGAACGCACCTTCGACCGGAAACTGAGAGAGCTGATTCTCGCGTATAAGATGGAACTGGTGTTGTCGAAAGAACAAATTCTCGAGATGTATTTGAATCAGATCTATTTCGGGCAGGGGGCCTACGGCGTCGCGGCTGCCGCTCAAACGTATTTTGGAAAGGAATTGTCGGCGCTGACGTTGGCCGAATCGGCGTTCCTGGCCGGGTTGCCGAAGTCACCGAACCACTATTCTCCCTTCAAAGCCTACGATCGCGCAAAAAAGCGTCAGGAGCATGTCCTGTTTCGGATGGAGGAGGCAGGATTCATCAAATCAGCCGAGCGAGAGCAGGCCGTTGCGGAGCAACTCAATTTTCGCCGTCCCGGCAGCGAGCACTTGGGTCCCTACTATGTGGAATATGTCCGCCAGCTCTTGGTCGCGAAGTTCGGCGAATCGATGGTCTATAAGGGCGGTCTGGAAGTCTTCACCACGCTCAATATCGAGATGCAACGGGCGGCCGAAGCGGCAGTCTTGAACGGCCTCCGCGAATTGGATAAACGGCAAGGATGGCGCGGCCCCGTGCGCACCGTCGATCTTGCCACACTGGACGCTCCGACGGCCGATCCTTCCATCAAGCTCAAAGAAGGAGATGTGATGGAAGGCGTGGTCACCAAGATCGGGAAAGACTTCGCGCTCGTGCAAGCCGGAGGGGGAACCGGTCGACTCTCATTCGATGATCTTGCCTGGGCGACCAAGCGGCTCAAGGGGAGAGATCCGACGAAAGATATCACCGTGGTCAAGAATGTCAAACAACTCCTGACTCCCGGCGATGTCATTGACGTAGCGGTAAAAAAACTCGAGAAGGACGTGATCCATTTGCGTCTCGAGCAGGTGCCCGTCGTCGAAGGCGCGCTCATTGCGATTGATCCCAAAACCGGAGCCATCCGGGCCATGGTGGGAGGTTATGAGTTTGCCCGAAGCGAATACAATCGCGCGGTCCTCGCCCATCGGCAGCCGGGATCAGCGTTCAAACCGATCATCTACGCGACAGCCATGAATCAAGGCATGAGTCCTGGGTCAGTCGTCCTGGACGCGCCGGTTGTCTACGAACAGGAGGAAGACGAAAAGGTCTGGAAGCCGGAGAATTACGGGAAACGTTTTCATGGCGTGGTGAGCTTGCGGGACGCGTTGATCCACTCCCATAATCTGGCGACCGTCCGACTGCTCGAGAAAATCGGAGTTCGTAACGTCATTGATTTCTCCAGAACCCTTGGCATTTCGAGTCCGCTGGCTGCGGATCTCTCGCTGGCGCTGGGTTCATCGAGTGTCGGGATGCTGGAGCTGGTTTCGGTCTACGGGGTGTTTGCCAACCAAGGGATGCGCGTGGAGCCGTATGCCCTGGCCAGCGTGCAGGATAACTCCGGCCGGACCCTTGATCAGGCGACCATTCAACCTCGTCAGGTAGTCTCCCGCGAAACGGCGTACTTGATCACGAATATGATGGAGGATGTCATTCAGCGTGGAACCGGCATTGCGGCCAAAAGTGTCATCGATCGCCCGGTGGCAGGAAAAACCGGTACGACGAACGATTTCACGGATGCCTGGTTCATCGGATCGACTCCGAATCTGTCCGCCGGCGCCTGGGTGGGGTTCGATGACCGGCGACCGCTCGGCGAGACGGAATCCGGCGCCCACGCGGCGCTGCCGATCTGGACGTCTTTTATGAAGGAAGCGCTCAAGCAGCTTCCCGTCATGCCGTTTGAAATTCCGGACGGCGTCATGTTCGTCAAGATCGACCCTGCGACCGCCTTACTGAGCGACCACGATGCACAGCAGGGGACAGTCGAATTGTTCACGAAGGGAACGGAACCTACCCGTTCCGCCGGCCCGAAGATCGATCCCATCGATTTCTACACATTAGATCAGATTCCGGAGAGCGCGCCGCCGGCTCCGGTCCCGTGAAGCGTGAAGCGTGAAGCGTGAAGCGTGAAGCGTGAAGCGTGAAGCGTGAAGCGTGAAGCGTGAAGCGTGAAGCGTGAAGCGTGAAGCGTGAAGCGTGAAGAAAGAACCCCTCACTACAGTGCGAGCGAGTGACGAGATACACGTAGCAAACGACGCTTTCAGGAGCGGCTGTCCTGAAATTCTTCATGCCACGCCATCTGAACCGATTCGAGGATCTTCTCGTTGGACTTCTTGGGATCGTCCTTGAATTCCGGCAATGCGACGATCCAGGCGTGCATATCGGTAAAGCGGACGGTCAGCGGATCGACGTCCGGATGCGTTTCAACGAGGCGTATCGCGAGTTCTTCGGCATCCTGCCATTTTAAATTCATCGTCGGCTCCCTCACATTCGTCAGTCGTATCTCTCGTTTCGTCACTCGTGAAACGTATCTCGTCCCTGAAGAAATTCATGATTTGTTGATCTGTTCATTTGTTGAATGTCAGACGTTCATCAGATCGCCACATCAACAGATCATCAGATGTTTCTGTTTACGCTTCACGTTTCACGAGGCACGGTTCACGCCAATTCAGATAGTTTCTTGTTCTCGAGGGCCTGCTTGAGCGAGCTATCCATCAATACTTCGGCGAAATGATGCGTGGCCTTTTCCACGTCCTGGATGCGGGTCCGGATCAACTTATGATCCTCGGTGTCCTTGGCGGTTTCGAGAGCCTTGAGTGCTGAGCGCACGGCCGCCAACTCCTCAGCGGTAATCAGATGGCCGCCCTGATTCAGCGCCTTTTCTGTCGCGTTCAGGATGGCCGTTGCCTCGGTTCGAGCTTCGATGAGCTGTCGTGACTTGAAATCCTGCGCCGCAAATTCGAACGATTCCCCGATCATTCGCTCCACTTCCTCATCGGTGAGCCCGTACGAGGGTTTCACGGCGAGCGTTTGTGATTCTCCCGTTCGCACGTCTTTTGCGGAGACTTGCAGGATACCGTTCGCGTCGATCAGGAACGTGACTTCGATTCGAGGAACGCCCGCGGGGAGCGGAGGGACCCTCAGCTGGAATCTCGCCAGGCTCCGATTGTCTTGCACCAGTTCCCGTTCGCCCTGGAGAATATGAATGTCGACTGAGGTTTGTCCGTCGACGTAGGTGGTGAACATCTCCTTCGAACTCGTCGGGATCGTCGTATTTCGACGGATGAGCGCACTCATGACGCCACCCATGGTTTCAATTCCCAAGGACAAGGGAGTGACGTCCAGCAACAGCATGTCCGTCGTTCCGCCGGCAAGAATGTCGGCTTGCACCGCTGCCCCCAACGCAACGACTTCGTCCGGATTGAGATCGCAATGGGGTGGTTTGCCGAACAGTGCTTGGACGCGATGGCGTACCAGCGGCATCCGGGTCGCGCCTCCGACCAACACCACCTCATCGACATCGGCAGGCGTCAGCCCCGCGTCCTTGAGAGCGATGCGGCATGGACCGAGGGATCGCGCGACCAGCGGCATGGTCATTGATTCCAAGTAGTCACGCGTCAGTTCTCGACGGAACCGGCCCTTCCCTTCGGGAAGTTCAAGGGAGACGACCGTTTTGAGTTCATCAGACAACCGGATCTTGGCCTGTTCCGCTTCGAGGCGGAGACTCTGCATGGAGTCGGGATAGGTATGCAGGTCGATCCCGTACTGAGCCTGAATTTCCTTCAAGAAATAATCCGCAATCTCGCGGTCGAAATCATCGCCGCCCAGATGGGTGTCGCCGTTTGTCGATAGCACTTCAAAAATGCCGTCTTTCAATTTCAATATTGAAAGGTCGAAAGTCCCACCGCCCAGATCATAGACGGCGATCGTGCCTTGGGTTCGCTGTTGTAATCCGTAGGCGAGGGATGCAGCCGTGGGTTCGTTGATGATACGCAAGACCTCGAGCCCTGCGATCATGCCTGCATCCTTGGTGGCTTGCCGCTGGCTGTCGTTGAAGTAGGCGGGCACCGTGATAACGGCCTTCTGAATAGCCTCGCCCAAATAGGCCTCGGCCCGTTGTTTCAGTTCCTTGAGGATCATGGCGGATATCTGCGGAGGGGAATAGCTCTTTTCGCCGATCTGGACGCGAATGACGCCGCCTTGCTCGTGCAGCTTATAAGGGAAATAGGCAAGTTCTCCCTGAACGTCGGATAGTCCCTTCCCCATAAAGCGTTTAATGGAGTAAATCGTGCGTGCCGAATCCCGAACGAGGTGTTCCTTGGCCGGATCCCCAACGATAAGTCCGTTGTCGGTCATGGCCACGACCGACGGGACCATCGCACGGCCGGTCCGCCCCGGTATGACCCTGGGTGTCTTGCCGTCCATGTAGGCGATCAACGAATTGGTTGTGCCGAGATCGATGCCGACTATGCGTGCCATAACAAGCTGTTCATGCTCCCAAGTTTGAGGTCCAGTTGCCGCGCCCCGTCCGCCTCCGTGCTAACCAATCGTTGCGACGAGATCATCGACGATATTGCGGACGTAGGTGCGATTCGATAGGATTTCCCGCATGTCTTTCAGGAGAGTTTCTCTTTTCTTGCGACTGTCGGCGTTGGGCGCTTCACATTGGTCTTGGAGCGTGTCCCAAGCCTCGAAGATCTCAAATAAGCGGCGTTCCATGTCGCGTTGACGCTGCTCCAGCGTGTCACGATCAGCGGCCAGTTTGTTTCGTAGCAGTTCCAGGGTCTCGGGGGAGCTTTCGATTGAGGAAGCCGCTCGAAACTCATCCAGGTCGTCCTGCAGCGCGAGTATTTCTTCGAACAGGTCCGCCGGAGGCGAGTTGCGAATATCTTTGGCGGAACCCGCTTCGAGGCGGAGCAGATATTCCGCTCGGTGAACGGGATCCTTCAGCGTGCGATAGGCGGTATTCAGCAGGGCCGAATTTCCCAGGCTGATCGCTTGTTCGCTGTCGGTTTTCGTCTGAAAAAAATCAGGGTGAAAGGTCCGGCTGAGTTCGTAAAACCTTTTCTCTAAATCCGCGGGATCGATCTTGAGCCGGCGCGGCAGACCTAAACACGTGAAATAGTCGAGTTCTTTGGAGAGCGGTTGTACCTTTACGCAGCGGTCGCAGAAATATTCTCCGGCCACCTCGGACTGGCAGTGCCAACACATGCTTCTTGCCATCTGGAGTTCGACGCGGGTGCCGGATGTTTTTTGAACGCGATCCATAAAGGCTCCTCTAACAAGAGGGGCATGGCGTCGCTGCCATGCCCGTTCGTAAGCCGCCAGAAACAGGGGATCGAAAAAGAAGGGTTAGGCCGAGAATGATTCTCCGCATCCGCAGGTCTTCGCCGCATTCGGATTCACGAACTTGAACTGACCACCCATCAGATCCTTCTGGAAGTCCAATTGCGTGCCTTGCAGATAAATGGCGCTCTTCGCGTCGACGATCACCTTGACTCCCTCAAAGTCATACACGGAATCGTATTGGCCGATCTTGTCGTCAAAGTTGATCGTGTAGCTCAACCCGGAGCACCCGCCCCCCTTGACGCCGAGTCGTAATCCCCCCTCCGTGAGCCCTTGCACATTAATGAGCCGCTTGACCTCGGTGAGTGCGGTCGTGCTCAGTGTCACGGCAGGAGCGGAAGTGCTGTCAGTTGTATCCATAACCGGATTCTCCTTCCAAGTCGCGTACGCAGAGGTTTACTTTGACTCTGCGACTTTCTCGTCGGCCTTTTTCTTATAGTCAGCCAATGCCGCCTTGATGGCATCCTCTGCCAGGACAGAGCAGTGAATTTTAACGGGCGGCAGATTAAGCTCCTGTACGATATCGGTGTTCTTGATTTTGGACGCGTCTTCCACCGACTTACCCTTGAGCCATTCCGTCGCAAGGCTCGAGCTGGCGATCGCAGAACCGCACCCGAAGGTCTTGAACTTCGCATCGACAATCGTGTCGTTCTGAACCTTGATCTGCAATTTCATCACGTCGCCGCACTCAGGCGCTCCGACCATACCGGTACCGACGCCGTCTTCTTCCTTCTTGAAACTCCCCATATTGCGGGGATTATTGAAATGATCAACCACTTTGTCACTATAGGCCATGGTCTTATTCCTCCTCTTTCTGTCTTGTTCGTCAGTGAGCCGCCCACTGCACGTTCTTCAGATCAACGCCTTCTTTAGCCATTTCGTACAGCGGCGACATCTCCCGCAATTTATTCACCGTTTCGATGATCCGCTTGGCCGCATAATCTACCTCTTCGACGACGGTAAAACGACCCAATCCGAACCGGATCGACGAGTGTGCAAGCTCCGCTCCGACTCCGAGCGCGCGCAATACATATGATGGTTCGAGCGTGGCCGAGGTGCAGGCCGATCCCGAAGACAGCGCGATTTCTTTCACCCCCATCAACAGGGACTCGCCTTCCACGTAAGCAAACGACACATTCAGATTGTTCGGCAACCGCTCGGTCGGATGGCCGTTCAAGTAGACATCTTCCAATGTCTTGGTGATGTTCGCATGGAGATGATCTCGCATGGCAGCCAGACGCACACCCTCCGCCGTCATTTCCTGCTCGCAGAGTTCGCAGGCCCTGCCGAACCCTACGATCAGTGGCACCGGCAACGTTCCCGACCGCATGCCTCGTTCATGGCCCCCGCCGTCCATCTGGGAGGCGATGCGTACGCGCGGGTTTTTCTTTCGCACGTACAGCGCCCCAACCCCTTTCGGACCATAAATCTTGTGTGCGGTAAAGGACATGAGATCAATGCCCATCTCTTGGACGTTGACAGGCACCTTCCCCACGCCTTGGGTGGCATCACAGTGAAACAGTACGCCCTTTTCCTTGGCGACCTTGCCGATCTCCTTCACCGGATTGAGCGTGCCGATCTCGTTGTTGGCGAACATGATCGAGATCAGTACGGTTTTATCGGTGATAGCCTTTCGCACGTCCTCGGGATCCACCATCCCGTATTTGTCGACGGGCAAATAGGTCACTTTCACTCCGCGTTTTGCTTCCAGCGTCTTGGCTGTGTCCAGCACGGCACGATGCTCGGTCGAAGATGTGATAATGTGGTTGCCCTTCTCATGGTACATTTCGGCCACGCCCTTAAGGGCCAAGTTGTCGGATTCGGTCGCGCCGCTCGTGAAGACGATTTCCTTGGGATCAGCATGGATCAGGCGGGCGATTTGTTTGCGCGCGTTCTCCACGCCCTCTTCCGCTTCCCAGCCAAAGGCATGATTTCGGCTCGCCGCATTGCCGAACTTTTCCGTAAAATAAGGCAGCATCGAGTCGAGCACGCGAGGGTCCATCGGTGTCGTCGAATGATTGTCGAGATAGATCGGAAACTTCATCGCTCAACTCCTTGTTGTTCTGTCGTGACGGATTGAATGGTGATGAGCGGAGTGCCCCCCATCATGTCCTGCAATGTCATGCTGTTGAGAAGCTGATAAATACTGCTTTGGACTTTCAGCAGCGGTGTTCGGATGGTGCAATGTTCCAGCTGCATGCATTGGTCTCCATCTCTTTCGTGCGAGCAATCTATAATTCCGAGCGGCCCTTCCACGCTCTCCAAGACCTGTGCGATGGTGATCTCGCGGGGCGACCTACCCAGCAGATATCCGCCCTTGGGACCATTGTGACTTTCGATCAGTCCGGTTTTCGAAAGTGTCTGAAGAACCTTGGCCAGCAGTTCAACCGGGATATTGTATTCCTCGGCGATTTCTTTTGTATTGACGACCCGGGCGCGAGTGACATCTCCGAATTGAACCGATGCAATGTGTTGGAGGGCCATCAGGCCATAGTCAGCTTTTTTTGAGAATTTCAGCATAAACGCTATTGCCGATTTATTCGATCGGGGATTATAATGGTCTCCGACCAATTGAGTCGGACTAAAAGTACCATAGGGGCCTTAAAACTGTCAAGGCCCGGCGAGCCTGGTTAGCACAGTGCAGTGGGAAGGGAGAGGAAATGGGGGGTACGAATCCTTATATCGATAAGGCCGAGATCGAATTACCGACAACATCCTACACCATAACGTTCATTGCGCCGAATAAGCATGAGACCAAGGTCGTTGTGGAGCCGGACAAGATCCCATATGGACCGACGGGGCTTCCCGGCAGCGTGCTCGACATTGCAATGGGTAACGGCGTAGATCTCGAGCACGTATGTGGTGGGGTTTGCGCCTGTTCGACCTGCCACGTCATCGTCAAAAAGGGGTTGGAGACCTGCAATGAAGGGACGGACGATGAATTCGACCAATTGGAGGAGGCTCCAGTGACGACCTTGCAGTCTAGGCTGGGGTGCCAGTGCGTTCCGAACGGTACCACGGATGTGGTGATTGAGATTCCTGCAGTCAACAAGAATCTGGCTAAGGAAGGGCATTGAATTGGAATCTTATGATTTGTTGATGTGTTGAATGGGGAGAACGATGCGAACGACGACCTTACGGACCACACTCATACAGATCGCCAGATCATCAGATCAACAAGTTCGCCAAATCAATCATACGTCTCGACCCTGACCACTTTCCGGTCAAATCCCAGATCCATGAAATAGGCTCGCAAGGGACGCACAAAGTCTCTGAGGCCGCAAATCATCGGAATAAAGTGGCGCTCCTGGCCTTTGAATTGCTGCACCAGGTCAATGACACGAAGGACGTCATCGGCTGCATCTTGCTTTACGTCGTGACCATAGATCGTGAACCTGTACTGGAAATGAGGATACCGAGAGGCCAGGTCCAGAAACTCATCGTGATACAGGCGCTCGCTTTCGCTAGGAGCCGCGGCGATGACAGTCACCTGCGTCGAATTCCCCCAAGGAATGATTGATCGTGCCATACATCGAATGGGAACGATTCCGGTATAGCGACCGATGAGCAAGAGTCGCGTATGGTCCTGTTGAGGAAGCATGAACTTTCCATAGGGGCCGGATAGCGGCACGCGGTCGCCGATTTTCAACGAGAAAAGATATTGTGAGCCGAGTCCGGCAGGAACTCTGTCAAACACTACAGTGAGGTGGCCGGAGGAGACCTCGGGCTCTGCCATTGAATAGGCGCGATTGAGAGGAGGCTTCTGGCCCACGGGAAGTTTGAGGGAAATCCACTGGCCCGGTTGATAGGAGACTCTATGTTCCAGCGGAGAGAGGACCAGTTCTCTCACATGGGTTGAAAGATCGGTGATACGAATGACTTCAGCCGGTTGTGCAATCTCAGCCATTAGAATCCCCGCACGATGCGGCAAAGGGGAGAAATCCCACATCCTGTACATCACCCCGACACCGTGTTATAGATAGCGCCCCCATCGTAGGAAAAGCTAGATCATCAAGACGCCCACCAGAATCTAGATTGCCGCCATGACCCAAGTACGTGTTCGCTTTGCCCCTAGTCCGACGGGATTTCTCCATATAGGTGGAGTCAGGACTGCGCTCTTCAACTGGCTTTTCGCGCGGCAGCAACAGGGTCGATTTGTCCTCCGTATCGAGGACACGGACCAAAGCCGGTCGACGGATGCATCGATCACAGCCATTCTCGATGGAATGCGGTGGGTCGGTTTGGATTGGGATGAGGGGCCGTTTCGACAGACCGAGCGGGTCACGCTGTACCGCCAACATGCGATAGGTCTGTTCGAGCAGGGCAAGGCCTATTGGTGTGTGTGCAAGCCGGAAGATCTTGAAGCCCGCCGCAAGGAGGCGGAAGCCAAGGGTCTCTCTCCACGGTACGATGGACGATGCCGCTCTCTCGGTATCGGCGATCCGCCCGATGAGGCCGCACTCCGGTTCAAAGCGCCTCTAGAAGGCCAGACAGTCATCGACGATCTCATAAAGGGCCGGGTCGTGTTCGACAATAATGTATTGGATGACCTGATCATTCTCCGGTCGAACGCCTATCCGACCTACAATTTTTCGGTGGTGGTGGACGATGCCTTAATGGCCATCACCCATGTTATTCGAGGTGACGATCATCTCACGAATACACCCCGGCAGATCCCGATCTTTCAGGCGTTGGGATACCCACTGCCACGGTTCGGACATTTGCCCATGATTCTTGGGTCGGATAAGGCACGCCTGTCCAAGCGGCATGGAGCTACGTCTGTCATCGCGTATAAGGAGATGGGCTACCTTCCTGAAGCGATGGTGAACTACCTCGTGCGACTGGGATGGTCGCACGGGGACCAGGAAATCTTTGAACGCCCAGAACTGATCGCCAAATTTTCATTCGATCATGTGCAAAAATCCTCGGCTGTATTCAATCCTGACAAGCTGCTCTGGATGAATGCACAATACCTTCAGCATAGCCCCCCCGCCGGAGTTGTGGAGCAGTTGCGTCCATTTTTAGAACAGGCGGGGTTCGGTGAAGCGCTTCGGGTGGTGACTCAGGAATGGCTTGAACAGGTTGTGGTCTTGGTGAAGGAACGGACCAAAACTCTGTTGGAAATGGTCAATTGGATCACGCCGTACTTTGGCGATGAGGCTGTCATGGATGAAGATGCAGTCAAGAAATTTCTCACCCCGTCTAGTGCTCCCGTACTCGACAGGCTGATTCATCGCTTTGAATCCTTGCCGATCTTTTCGAAGGCGACGTGGGAGGAAGCCTTTAAAAGCGTGATCGAAGAAGAAGGAATAAAAATGGGGCAGCTTGCCCAACCGGTCCGCGTTGCCTTAACCGGCCGCACCGCCAGCCCCGGACTATTCGAGGTCATGGAAGTGCTGGGAAGGGAGCGGACCCTGCATCGATTGCAGAGGGGACTCGAACGGGCAAGAAGTTCTTAGGCTTGACTGATTTGAGGCCCTTATTATAGGGTGATCGCACGGTTGGGGGATCGTCTAGTGGTAGGACGCCAGCCTCTGGAGTTGGCTACCAAGGTTCGAATCCTTGTCCCCCAGCCACTTTTCACTCATCACATTCACCGCCGAGTCACACTTTCGGTCAGTGCTTGTACCTTGCCGGATTGACATACACGGCGCTGGGGGATCGTCTAGTGGTAGGACGCCAGCCTTTGGAGCTGGCTACCCAGGTTCGAATCCTGGTCCCCCAGCCATTTCACTGCGCGATTACTTTCGTCTCCGTCACCGGCAATAACCTCGCAATCTGTCCTCCAACTAGAAAAGCGTGATCCAGTTTCGCGCGACCCCTTTCCCGGGAAGTGCCAAACCGCTCGTTTTTTCATTTGTAAAAGGTATCCGGTAGCAGCGATGATCTATGGCATTTTTGGGGATGGGAGGGCATTCGTCACGATCATGCGCGTCCTTAAACCTGTTGACGCCGTCTCTCTTGTTTTCCGTTTTGTACACTGTGATGCATCGGGGCAGGACCGTTCCCTTGTATCGCTGCTTCTGAGATCCGTGGCATGCACTCTTGTCTGCGTTTCTCTCCTTGGATGTCAAGAAGTCTCCACGATCGTCTTGGACCCTCACACCGGACAAAATGTGGAGCTGGCTCCATGTCCGGACTATGCTCGTCCGTTCAAGCGCGCCTCCATTCGTTGGGAGCTGATCCAGGCCTATGTAGGGATCGAGCTGAAAATTGCGCCTAGTCTGGTCACGTCCCTACGGGGTCTCGGGGAAAAGCATGAGGCGCAGGCCAGAAAATTATGTGAGAGCGCATTTGAACTTTTTGTATTTGGGGGCGCGGAATATTATCATTGTCGAGACACGTTTCTTCATCAGTCTGCACGCCAAGTCGAGGAGATCAATGTCGTGTTTGAGGAGGTCAAGGGCCTCAAGTACGAGGAGCTAAAGAAGCAATCCGAGAGAATCGAGAAGCTCCTGTTAGATTACCAGAAGCGCTTTTTACCTCTAGAGCAGGCTTGCGGCCCTCCGCCTGGAAAAAGCTTGCAGGACAGCTAAAAAGTCCGGCGGCATTATCTAAATGGATACGGGGAGTATCAGTTTTGATACTTCAGGGCGTTGCATTGAGCTACCGCATGCGAGAATACTGGTAATTTAAATCGGCGGAATCAGTCGTCCTTTCTCTCACCCCTCTGCTCGTCCCGTTGCAGTAACACGTGGTACGGGAGTTGCTCACCAGTTTGGTTGCAGTTCTAACAATGGTCAACAGGGAGGTGTCGAGAGTCACCCGATAGTCCTCGTCCTCACGCTGTACGTAGCGCGAGAACTCACCTTCCCTGATGAAGGAGGGAGGTCGCAATGAGAACGATCATGGTATCCGCAATAGCGATGTGCCTGATTGTTCCTTCATGGGGAGTCCTGCACTCCGAAACCTTCAGCACATGTACGGTCGAGCGGCAAACCTATCTTGAGCAGCAAGGGTATACAAAGGATCAGGTGGAACGAGTCTGCAGAGATGATGGAGCGGTGGAAGCGTTCCTGGGTGTCTCAGGCGAGGAACCGACTCACGGCATGACACAAGCGTTGGGAGACATCAGGAACGGGGACGGCGAAACATCGCCGATTGCCAGCGGAACAAATAGGTGTCACACGAACTATGGGACCTGCTCTTTATCCGGTGGTGCCCTAGGATCGAAGTGCTATTGCGAATTTTGGGGATATACATTCACAGGAATTGCAAGATAACCAGCCTACTTAGCCTTCGTCGTTCGTATCTCGTCGCTCGTACCTCGTTCATGAGAATTTATGAATTTGTTGATCTGCTGATTTGCTGAATGTCAGAAGGCCATCAGATTGACACATCGAACAGATCATCAGATGTTCCTTTTACGTTTCACGCTTCACGAGGAACGCTTTGTGAGGCGGTTTCGTCACGAACCCTCATGAGTCATGTGGGTTGGCGCCCCCCCGATAGCCCTCGACAATCATGCGATGCAAGGAGGATCGTTCCGTAGGCCCGCTGATGCAGGTGCATGTCGTACTAGCAGGCTGTTGAAAAACCATTTTGAACCCGCTCGGTAGGGAAAGTGGAACTGGCCGTGGTGTGTCTATTGAGGTGCGCGCGGGGTGTTCAAAAAGGCCGTTGTTCTCACCCGCCCGACCCCGGCGTGCCAAGACACGCCGGTCCGCGGTACGGCCGCAGCGAGGTCCGCGGACGCGAAGAATAATGAGGTTCACGACGTGCAGAATAATGCACGTCAAGTTTGTGAACGGGCGCGAGACGGTGAGCGCCCAGTGTCTTACAAAGGCGGGCTTTTTCAACACCCTGTTAGTGTGCCGTGCGGGCGCGGCCGGTGCGGGTGCGATGCTGAAAGCAGGCGGGGCAGAGGTGGTATCCCCCTTGTTTCGAAGTATGGAAGGATTCCATGGTGGTAGTGCCACAATCGAAACAGGAGAGCTTGCTGAATGGTGTTGAAGGTAGGAGGGGCCTGATATCGATCGATTGAAGGATGTTGTGGAGGGAGAGTGCTGAACGGTGGATACTCGATAACATCGGCCGAATCGGTGCGGGAGCTTTCGAGACGGCACCTTCCAGAATCGCCAGCCGCTCCATGAACTCATTGTGAGATGCCGTATCGCTTTCGTAGCTTCGGTTCAGTTCCATGGCGTCCTCCGATCGGTTTCAACCTCGCCCTGTATACGAAGGGCATTGTCCCCCGAACCGAATGCCCAAGACAATCGTGCAGAAGGCAGGAGGCGTCCTACTTCTGCAGGGAACGGCGATGATGATCGCACGTAACGGGGAGACTATGTGCGGCCTTGCTGGGTCTTCTCGATTTCGGCCCAAGTATCCCGTAACGAGACAGTCCGATTGAATACCGGCCGATCAGGGGTGGAATCCGGATCGACGCAAAAATACCCCAGTCGCTCAAACTGATACCGGCTGCCGGGACCGGCGCGTTTCAAACTGGGTTCCACCTTGCATGCCGTCAACCGTTCCAACGAAGAGGGATTGAGAGACGACGTCCAGTCCTCATCCGGAGACGCCTTGGAAGGATCAATGAGCAGAAGGCGGTCATACAGCCGGACTTCCGCATCGATCGCATGGACGGCCGATACCCAGTGGATGGTCGATTTGACCTTTCGATGAGCCTGTGAGGCGCCGCTCTTGGTGTCAGGATCGTAGGTGCAGCGCAATTCGATGATTTCGCCGGTCGCCGGATCTTTCACGGCGGCCGTACATTTGATGATATACGCATAACGAAGCCGCACTTCACGTCCAGGGGCGAGACGAAAAAACTGCTTCGGCGGATCCTCCCGAAAATCATCCTGCTCGATATAGACGACGCGCGAAAAAGGTACGGGTCTGCTGCCGGCGGACGGATCTTCCGGATTGTTGACCGCATCAATCTGCTCAACCTGATCGTCAGGATAATTCTCGATCACGAGTCGTAGGGGACGCAGGACACCCATGACCCGTGGCGAATGTTTATTCAAGTCCTCCCGCACGAAATGTTCAAGGAGCTGCACTTCGATGACTGCATCGCGCTTGGCCACTCCGATTGATTCGCAAAAAGTACGGATGGCGTCCGGTGTGTAGCCGCGCCGCCGGAGCCCCTTCAGTGTCGGCAAGCGAGGATCATCCCAGCCGGACACGAGTTTGCGTTCGACCAGATCCAGCAATTTACGTTTGCTCATGACTGTGTCGGTCATGTTCAATCGGGCGAATTCGATCTGCTGGGGACGATGCGGGGTGTCGCAGTGTTCCACGACCCAATCATACAGCGGTCGATGATCTTGAAATTCCAAGGTACAAATGGAATGAGTTACCCCTTCGATGGCGTCTGAAAGAGGATGGGCAAAATCGTACGACGGGAAAATGCACCATCGAGTTCTGCACCGGTAGTGGACGGCATGACGGATGCGATAGAGTACCGGATCGCGCAGGTTGATATTGGGGGAGGTCATGTCGATCTTGGCGCGAAGCACGTGGGAACCATCCGGGAACTCGCCGGCTCGCATCCGTCCCAACAAGGCGAGATTCTCCTCAATCGAACGGTTCCTGTAAGGACTGTCCCTGCCCGCTTCGGTCAGAGTACCCCGATACTGCCGAATTTCATCCGCACTCAAGCTGTCGACGTAGGCAAGACCTTTTCGGATCAACCTCAGGGCATAGTCGTACAGGTGATCAAAATAATCGGACGCATAAAACATGTGTCCCTTCCAATCGAACCCCAACCATCGGACGTCGGCTTGGATTGCGGCAACGTACTCAGGGTCTTCGGTCGTTGGATTGGTATCGTCCATTCGAAGATGGCAGATGCCGCCGGGATTCTCATTGGCGATGCCAAAATTGAGACAGATGGACTTGGCGTGTCCGATATGCAGGTAGCCATTGGGTTCAGGGGGGAAACGGGTGACCACCCGCCCGTCGTGTTTGCCGGTTGCGCGATCGGCGGCGACGATGTCGCGAATGAAATCAGATGGAGAGGGCGTATCGGTCATTGTTCTCCTGGCGGCGGCGCAGTAGCGTGCATGATCTACGTCTTCTATCATACACAGATAGGGTGGGAGAAGTGGCTCAAACGAGGAGAGTCCTGCCCCGTTATTCCGCGCGCGCCCGCTTTTTACTAGGCAGGTGGGAGCCAGTACCCTACAATGGTCAAAAGTCAGACCGCACTATGCTGAGAATCTGGGCAAGGAGGGGAAAGGGGTGACATCACGATATCTGTGGCTGATGACGACGTTCGTTGTGTGGGGAATCTCTTCCGGACCGGTTCTGGCAAACGATGCGGCTCTTCTAGAAACCTGCCGCCTTCCCCTGATTGAAGCAAAGATGAGCTGCTTTCAACAACAACTCGAAGACGCGCTCAAGACGGGCGGGACGGAACAGGCGTTATCGCTGCTGGAAACGTTTGCCAGGGAGGACAGCGATGCTCTGCGGGAGACCCATCCCCTCGTGCATCACCTCGGCCAGCGGTCGTTTGCACATTACGGCAGTGCGGTGGAAGCCATGGCACATTGTCGCGATGTGTTTTGGTCCGGATGCTACCATGGCGTGCTCCAAGCGTATCTTACCAGCCTGCCGTCGGTGGAGGCTCACCATATCGTGTCTCTCTGCCCGGCAACCGGAACGGCTGCCGATTTTTTATTCAAGCGATACAATTGCCTGCACGGCATCGGACACGGCGTAACCATTCAATTTCGGTTTGACGTGCTCAAGAGCCTGGCCCATTGCGATTACCTGACCAGCGAATGGGATCGGGAGTCGTGCTACGGCGGCGTATTTATGGAAAACATCGTCACGTTCCAGAATGCTCGACAGCCCCAACATGCGCACCATCATCACGATCAGACCCCGGACACGAGTTTTATGAATGCCGAGGATCTCTTGTATCCCTGTACGGCGCTGAGTGAAAAATATTTGCGGTCCTGCTACCTCATGCAAACGTCCGCGGTCCTCACGTTTCTGAATTACGATTTCGCCCAGGCGTTCACGCAATGTGAACGGGTGACCGGGGACCATCAGACCACATGCTTTCGAAGCCTGGGGAGGGACATCAGCGGCTTTACCTTGCGTGACCCGCAGCGGGTTACGGAGTTATGCGGACTGGGGAAAGGCGACCAGGTGCGGCAATGCTTCATTGGGGCAGTCAAAGACTTTATTCTCACCGATGCGAGTCCGGACCCGGGTCTCGCATTTTGCCGGCATCTCGATGGCCAGTTCAAACAAGACTGCTACAGTACGTTGGCGGAAATGGTGGTCACCCTGTACAGCGATCGAGAGCAGCGGAATCAAGCCTGTCGCAAAGGCGAATCCGAGTATGTCGACACCTGCCTGACCCTCGTGGGCGCCTACTAGCCTATAGAGCGGAATCCTCCAGCGCTGTCTGCGGCCAGCAGGTATCCAGGTATCAATGATGCCGGATGGCTGAGCGGGACTAGGCGGCTTGCTGCGTCGGCTGCTGGATGACGTTAAAGTCTTTTTGGGCGATGACTGATCCGCCCATGCGCAGGCGAAACTCGTAGCGTCCCGGGGCGGGAAAGACGAGTGAAGGAAGATTGATCCCGAAGTCGGATATTTGCAGACGATCGCTGATGTCGATGTTCGGCAGGCTGGCACGACATACCAGTTGGTCGTTGTTCAAATAACAGAGATCGATATCAAATTGGTACAGGCCTTGCGCGTCGGTCAGGCAGAAATACAAACCCAGTTGTTGATGCTGGAAAGGAAAGGCGCCGGCTTGGAGGTGTGTGAAAATCCCGACGAGGGTCTTCTTCTTCGTCATACTATCTTCGATGACGCAGTCGCAAACCAGAAAAGCCTGGACGCTCGGCCGATGGATCGTGCTCATGGTGCGTATTCTACGAGGAGCCTTGGTGATGTCAAAGGAGATGTGTCTTTTTGACACAGAGCGCGGGTCCGGTTGGATTGGGTCAATTCAATGGCGGCTATGACCGGCTGATAGATGTTGCGCTCCCGTTGGGCTAGGTAATCTCACTAGGTGGGGAAGACCGTCAGATCATTCTCTACCCCAACAAGGCGATTCCGCCGCGGGCTTCGAAGACATCGCCAAAGAGAGTTTGGCTCGATCCGACGCGGCAAAAATGGGAGGTGATCTCGATGAGTTGGCCGCGGTGCGAATAGAATTTGCCGGTCGCCACGTGAATCTTCCCTCCGGGTGCCACCGCAGCTTCCAGCAGGGTATCGCCGCTGTCTTGATCCGTCACCTTCAACCACGGAAGATGGGGAAAAAGAGAGGGCGGCGATTCGCTGGTGCTGATCAGGAAACGGTTGGCATCGTTGAACGCCCATTTGTTCCTGCGCAAATGGGCGATGTGGTGGCCACTTCCATCGTAGAAATCCATGGTCAGCAAGACCCGGTCGTGGGCGGCGCTGGCTTCCAGTACCAATTGCTCTTTCCCTTGGATTTTGACGACACCGTTGGTATTGCGAAAAATATTGGAGCCGAGCCGCAGTTCGATGCCGTGTCCTTGTTTGTCCAGTTCTGAGGACGGGGTATTCGACGGGTTTGTGCCTTGCGTGTCCATCACAATGCCGCTGACCGGCCATTGATACGCGAGCCCATACCAGATCTAATCACGAACATGCGTCGGGAGCGAGAGGACAAAGGTCTAGTATGCTCCTGTACGCTCCGTCGACGTTCAGGGAGGCCCCTTGAACCGTTATGGTGAGGCGGGCCCTTCTCGGTCGTCCGTATCCGTGGCCGTGACACACAGCGCCACTTCCTTTTCCGCATCCTTGACCGTCAGGGTGATTTGTTCCGACATCTTGCCGCCGCCGGTTGGTTTCGTCGCCGGCACGACTTTGCCGATCATGGGACCGGTTCCCGCGTCAACATAAATGGTCGTTCTCGCCAGGTTTGTCAGCGGCTTCCCGTCAGTCCCTGTTGTCGGTTCAGTGTAGGCGATGGTGACCGTTGATTCCGGGGCCTTCACTTTCACTCTAGTGGCCGTGCCGCATTGGGCCCACGCACTGGAATCCTTCGGGGCCATCATTCCGACAGGGGAGGACACCGTGCAGGACGTCATGAACAAGCTGATGGCGATACTAGCAATCGAAGGCCAGGGTTGGGAAAAGATCCTCTGCGGCATAGTCTGGCTCACTGTAGGCGAAAATCTCGACTAGAGCAAGCCACAATACGTATGTCGGTGGAGCGCTTGGATGCACGTGCATGACGATGCTTGCTGCTGATCGGACGGCACCCCATCTTTCATGTTCGCAATGGACCAGATGGTGGCGCTCGCGCTGCTTTATTTCGAATAATCCCTTATGGTACAGTCCACGTTCTGCCGGCTCTTTACCCGCTGCTGATCGACACATTGGCCGGTCCCATCGTCTAGCTTGGCCTAGGACGGAGCCCTCTCAAGGCTCAGACACGGGTTCAAATCCCGTTGGGACCACCAGCACTTACGCGATTTTCAAAAAGCTTAGTGCCTAAATAGTGCCTATCGGATTCAAAGATGACCGGCATTGCCATAGGGGAGTTTCTTGGAGTAGCTGGGAAATGGAAGAGCAAGAGAAGGTCTTCATGGGACAGTGAGGCTAGAGTCCGTTGACAGGCAATCAGCGGCTTTACTATTCAATCCTGATTGTAGAAGGCGACGGCTGTGCCTCCCGCGCCTTGTCATCTCTATCGCGATCCTGTGCGGCGTAGAGACTGGCTCTGGGCCGACCCCGGCACAGTCGGACAGCCTGGAAGCGGTGAAAGCCGGCGTGGTGCAACTCGCTAGCGATGCCGGAGGAATCAGACGAATCGGTTCTGGCATCATCGTGTCCCATCAGAAAGGTGCGGCGTATATTGTCACTGTGTCTCATGTAATTGAAGGAGATGCCCATCCCGAGGTGACGTTTTTCAAGGAGTCTCATAGGACATTCGAGGCGACCGTTGAAGGCATCGACTCTCTCAATCCCAAGGGTCTGGCCGTCATTATTGTCCGCGGGAACTTGCCGTCCGGCTTGCGTGCCCTCCAGATAGAGCCTGGCTCGCTTGCGGTCGATCAACAGGTTCGCATTATCGGATTTAATCGAATGATGGGTGTGCCATGGGTCGCGACTGATGGCAAGATTGTCGGGCGGCGTGGGCCGGATCTGGTTTTTACGGGGGTGGCCGATGAAGGAAACTCGGGCGGGCCATTGATTAGCCGCGGCAAGGTCGCGGGCGTTGTGACTGGCGTCTTGGATCAGTTTGGGTATGCAGTGCCTGCGGGGATTGTGTTAGAAGCCCTCCGCGGCGGGGCGTTCCACTGGACTATGGCAATTCAGGCGAACCGGAGCAAAAGCTTTTTAGTAAAATTAGAGGCAAAGACGGTGCGCCGATGATGCTGGTGCAGGGTGGAGAGTTCGTTATGGGTTCACCGGCAAATGTAGGACAGGATGATGAACATCCCCGCCATCTTGTCTATCTCGATGATTTTTACATTGACAAGTACGAAGTGAATGTCTCGCGTTACGAAGAGTTCCTCAATTACACCGCCCACAAATACCCGTCTATGTGGGATCAGGCTAAAACAAGCAAGCATGGCGGCCTTCCTGTCATTGGCGTTGACTGGTACGATGCAAACGCATATTGCCGTTGGGCAGGGAAGCGGTTACCCACCGAGGCAGAATGGGAAAAGGCTGCACGGGGGACTGACGCCCGTACTTACCCTTGGGGTGAAGAACAACCTACCAAAGCGCGGGCTAATTTCGGGCAGGACGGTTATCAGAAAAATATATATGACGAGCGGCTGGCATATGAAGACAGCTATGAAACCGGACGGAGTCCATACGGAGTGTATCACTTGGCGGGGAATGTGTGGGAATGGGTGGATGACTGGTATGCAGAAGATTACTATGATTCCCCAAAGGCTGGAAGGAATCCGACTGGGCCGCCACGGGGCAATTTTAAGGTACTTCGCGGCGGGTCTTGGTTCACTGCGGATGTGGAGCTACGGACGGCGCGCCGCTTTAAGTATGAACCGTCGAGGTACAACCCGAATCTTGGGTTTCGGTGCGTCCTCGCGGGAGATGCCCCTTCGTGATCATGCCGATCTTGGCCGGCCCCCGATGGAAAACTCCTGGTGCTTGCCCCTCGCCATAATTCGAGAGGCTTCCAGGAACGAACTCTTTACGATAGCTATCACTGTATTTAGTGTCCTCCTCTCAGGAAGCGTCTAGGAACCGAATTTCGTGATATCGGTTTTGACGGCTGGTCCCTCTAATGAACTCATAGCGTCCCGCAGGTGCTTCGGTGACAGATGCTGATATCGCAATGTCATACGGGGATCCTTATGTCCCAGGATCTCCATAATGCTTCTTTGAGGTACGCCGGCCATGGTCAGCGTACTAGCAACGTCATGTCTTAGATCGTGAAATTTGAGGTTTGGTAAGTCTAACTCGGATACAAGTCGTCTAAAAGCTATGGTGATGGCGTCAGGACTTAAAGTTGGCAGAACCGTGTTTTCCTGATTAAGTGGGCGGGGCAAAATTTGAAGCATGTTGTAAAGGGTGTCTGTCATAGGAACGGTTCGCCGGTCTCCATTCTTGGTTTTTGGGAATGTGATTATGCGTGCTCTCATATCCAAATCGGTCCATCGCAGTCTACACAACTCCCCTCGTCGTGCGCCGGTTTGTAAAGCAGCTTCAATGTAGAGGCGAAGCTCTGGCCGGGCTTGGTCAAGCAGCATTGCCCTTTCCTCTAGGGTGAGATAGCGGACCCGTCCTGGAGGCATTTTGACCGTTTGCAAACCCTTAGCGGGGGAGTCTTTGATATACCGCCACTTCACGGCGCAATTGAGTAGGTGCTTTAAGCGCATCATCTCTTTCCGAACCGTCCCAAGACTCGCTGCTGCTATTCGATCAGACTGCCAACGATCTATGTTTTCTGTCCGTACCTTGCTGATATTACAATCTCCGAATCGGGGAAGAATATGGAGGGTGAGGATAGAACGGGATCTTCTCGCTTCGTGTCCACTGAGTATGCCGCTGATCGTCGGCCAATACTTCTCCTCTACAAATCGTCTTAAGCTGATCCCTTCCTCCCGAATGCCTAGGAACTCCCCTCGAGCAATGCCGGTCATCTTTTCGCGGTACAATTTCTTCGCCGTATCATAATCCGGGGCGGCCTTTTGCCGGTGTCGTTTCCCTTCGGCATCGTAGTAGTCCAACCACCACCAGTCATTTTTCCGAAATAAACCGATGCGTTTCCCTCCCTTCCGAGCCCGCTGCTGTGTCACGGGAATAGTTTCCATCGTTATCTCCTTCTCTTGCGTTTGCCGAAATTGGGCGAGGCATACCTCTTTGCACGGTTCCACCACTTGTTAGCACAGGAGGGATTGGTACAGTAACGTCCTCTCTTGTTCTTGCTCTGATCTACAAACCATGTTGCGCATGTCGCGCAATGCTTAATTCGTTGATAATTGTCTTTCGAAAAGAAGTGTTCCCATAAGAGCGCACCAACAAAGCTATCAGGGTCTTGCTCTTCAGAAGGGTACGAAATGCGAGGTTCAAGATTGAAATGAGGCCTCTTACGCTTCGTTTTAGGCCTGCTCTCTATTGCGACATATAGACCAACTCGTGTACGGGGAACAAACCAATTGGAAAAGTGCCAGGCTGCGAGTTCGAGCGAACGGCTGGCTTCTTTCTCTCTCAACTTCACGCGGGATGAATACTTTAAGTCTCCCGATGTTTTACGAATGATCATGCCAGCCCTTCGCCAGGCTTGATTCTTGGGATCTGAAAACGTGTCAACGCCACCTCGGTAGACCCTGTTCAGATGCTTCGCCAGCACTTTTATCCCCCAATAGGGATCATTTCTCCGTACAGGCTTAAGACGAAATTTGGAGGGGTCTTTAAGATTAGGGCTCGGCTTATCCATAGAGCTGTTTACCTCGATGTACAAAGTAAACATATTTGATGTTTGTACGTGAGTATAGATATCATTTGCACTGGCTGGCAGTCAACTTTAGTGAAGAGGAGGGAGCATGGAACGACAGGATGATGACAGTAAACTCGATTTGCTTCAGGGTGCCGAATTGGTAGGAGTGTCTTGCCATACGTTGAGATCATGGACGAGGCAGAGGAAAATTCCGTTCTATCGCTGTGGGCGACGCATTGTCTTCTCCCGGCAGGATTTGATGAATTTTCTCGCTCGGTGTCGGGTGACATCTTCGATGGAGGAACCGAAATGACGATCGTTCATCTAATGGCGCGTTTAGAAGGGGTCCGCCGAGTCACACGCGGGGCGCTGGCCCGATGTCCCGCTCACGTAGACCGTTCCCCTAGCCTCAGTGTCAGAGAGGCCGAAGATGGCCGAATCCTCCTTCATTGCTTCGCGGGATGCACGGTTGGGGAAATATGCCAGGCCTTGGGCTGTGGGATTGCCGATCTTTTTCCAACCCCGGAACAACCTCGAATCAGCCGGAGAGCCGCTCAACTTCACCGCCCCTCCTTTGATTGGCAGACTACTGTCTGGCGGGTTCAGTTCCACGCTCTCCTCCTTTGGTTGCGGGCTGCGGAAGTGCTGAAGGCCGCACAGGGATTAGATACGTCAAACTGGTCGAATGCGGAAAGCGATGCAGCGATGCAGGCTGTTATCAATGCTCGGGATGATATTGCGAGGGCTGACTTGCTGGAAGAAGTGGCCTTCGGAATAAGAGCTAGAGGACTAAAGGAGCAGAATCGTGCCCACAACACCCATGCAGCTTAAAGAGATGAGTCGCAAACCATTAGGTGGGCCAGAGGAGAATGTCCTCCTATCAGAGGGAACTGGCATTTCCCCGGCTCTCTCAAAGGCTGTGCTCTCTTTCGAGCAACTGCTAGCCCTCCCGCTTCCTGAGCGGAAACGGCACCTATCCTGGTTGCCTGAAGGTGGGAATGTGATGGTATTCGGACGCCGTGGGATCGGCAAGACCATGTTCGAATTAGGGTTAGCGGTGGCCTTAACAACCGGGACATCATTTCTCCGTTGGAAAGTCGAGTCGCCGGTTGGAGTGCTCTATGTTGACGGTGAGATGCAACTTAGTGAGTTGCGCGAGCGGACCGCTGCATTAACTCATACACCTCCTTCTGAAGCGATGCTGCAGTTTCTTACCAGTGAATGGGTCTACCATACCCTTAAGCGTGATCTGGTGCTCACCTCGGAGGCCATGCGCGTTGAGATTATGGAGATTCTTGATACGAGGCCAGAGATCCGGGTGGTCATCCTAGACAATATTGCGTGCCTGTTCTCCGGGATTGATGAGGACAGCAAGCGAGACTGGGAACCGATTAACGCGTGGTTAATTAGGCTTCGCCATCGTGGATTAGCGACAGTATTGGTTCACCATGCCGGAAAAGGGGGCCAGCAGCGAGGCACATCAGGCCGAGAGGACAGCCTCGACACAGTGATCCAATTGGAGCAACCAGCAGGCTATGATCCACAAGAAGGGTGTCATTTTGAGCTTAATTTTACGAAGTCGCGCTCCGTAAAGGGCCAGGATGTTGAATCCCTGGATGTAAGGCTGAATGACGATGAGAACCGACTCCAATGGGTCTGGAAGGCCCTGGAAGTGTCGAAAGGGGATCAGGTAAGAAGATTAGTCGCAGAGGGAGTCACATCACCCACCGACATTGCTGAAGAGTTAGGCATGAGCAAGGGCTATGCGTCGAAACTTGTTCGCAAGATTAAAGGGCAATAAGGGCGAGGAGAGGAAAAGTTTCCTGAGGTTTCCTCGACCGTTTCCTTGTGTGGGAAAAGGTTTCCTGTTTCTCCCCTCCGAAAACGCAGGGGCAATCTTGGAAACTCAGACCGTAAGTCGGTGTCAGTGCTGGATGAAAGGGGTTTCCTTTCATGAGGCTTCTGACTACTAAGGAAACCTGTAGTTTCCTCCTATGTTTCCTCCGGAGGTAGCAGTGCAGAGTGTCGGCGTTGCTCGCTGCCAGTCCTGTCAATCCATAGTGAATCTCAACTGGTCAGCCTGTGTGGTTTGTGGGAAATCTATCGACGACCTTGAGAGGTGCGAGGTCCAAGGCGAGTCTGCTAGGGAGGAACGCCAGTCTGTTCCACTAGGTCCGGATGTTAAAGCGGGCGACACCATTGCATGGGATTCTCCGCTGTTTGGGTACCTCACTGGAGAGGTCCTCGCAATCTATAAGGACGGGGAGATAGAGGTGTTCCAACCGTGCGTGGAACGAGTCGCCAGGATTCCTTTGGCGTGGGTCAGACCGAAGGGATAGTCCCCACCCTAAAAAACTCGCCTTCCATCCTCGCTTGGGAATGCCCACATAGAACTTTCCAGATTTCGACAATTTGGAATTTTGCTCTCAGTAAGAGTAGACGTGAAAGTCATTGTATCGGTCTTATGGTATCCCCCTGAGGTATCGGTTTCATGGCGCACGAAACAAACAGCGTCATGAACGCTTTGTGAAAGGGCACAAGGCGATCTCCCTAGGCTTGACGGTACCCCTCCTGGCTCGTCCGGTATTCGCTCAGCCTGGGTCAGGGATGCTCCCATACCCCCCGGTACGGAAAAATGTCTTGTGCCTTATGACGGGCATAATCCTCGCAGCGGTAGCCATTTGCCATTTGTCATTTGCATCCCGTTATGAGATATCGACAAGCCCCCATCTGTTGATTCGTCTTGATAAAGGTACCGGAGCGATGGCCCTGTTCAGTATTTCCAGCGGGGGCATTGAAGAAATTGACAGGTGGCCAAATGATAAGAGCCGAATGGAATAACGGGAAATGCGGCTCCATTAATTCGCTTCTGGCTTAGATTCTGGTTCTGCGGTGCTTTTAAGATCTATGCATTCACCTTCTGCGATAAACGAAGGCCGCGTGTCAACGGTAGTGCTATCCGAAAGTACCGACACATCCACATTCTCTGATCTCTTTACCGAATGGATGCGGGCTACAAACACGTATTTCGGCAAACCTCGCCAGTGAGAGCCACGATAACGTGGCTTCTGAAGATTGCCCAGAAGTGATTTTTCACAATCGACGACTATGTGTAGGGGATTCGGATTAACCCGTCTGCCGTATTCAGACATCAGGTGAACCTTATAGGATTTCCCAATCTTGTCGATATCCCATAACCCAGCAATCCCGATGATCGGCTTCCGGTCATTCCGAATAAGCCTCTCCTGAATCTCAAATAAGAAGAAGTCGTCGTTCTGATTCCACAGCGAATCGGCATCATGCTTTGATTGCAGTTGTTCCAGAGTCTGCTGCTGTACGGCACGTTTCGCTTCCAGCCTTTCATTACGTTCTTTCTTTTCGCGTTCAGCTTGCTCTTGAAATGTTTCTCCGCATGACATCAATAGCGCGGAAAACAGTATTGCAGAAAAGCATTTGAGCCATTTACTAAATGTCACTCGATTCCGCCGGAGAGAAGGTTGCAGCGATCGTATAGCGCAGGAAGGTAGACTAACTACTTTGCTAAATCAATCTCCCTGGTCCACGAAGCACTGCGGCCCGTATCGATTTAACCTCACTGGCCTTCAACATCCGTATTCGTCGATGCCCATAGGTCAGCATGTAACGCGCGGGGAATCGGTCTTTGTGTTTCGAAAGATAGGTCTTGAGGGAGTTGTAGCGCATTGGAATCAACGTGGAGGACATGTCCAAGTCAAATAAGGCTTCTAGCTTGTCTCCATCTTCTTTCCCACAATTGGCACATACAGAGGCTGCGGCTTTGTAGAACGGCAGACTCATTGGTCGGACTCCTTCCTCTCGCGGCCGTCCGCTGTTAATAGAAAGCACATATGGGGAAGAGTTGAGCTGATAGCCCCGGCTGTAAGCCAGTGGGTACATGAGCCGATCTAGATCGGTTCTATCCTGCGATCTGCCCATAACCCTCCCTTTCTCCTGAAGCGAACTCTTCGAGGCACTTCCTTTAACAATTTCAAGGTGGCGGTCCAATGGCTACATCAGCCAATTAACCTGCATCTGGATGCCATCATCGTCCCATTTTCCGGTTGGTTCACTGTCGTAGATTGAGGACTGGACACAGGATTGTACCATCGTGAAGAGAACTCGGTTAAACGAATGTTGGTGTGTTGGGCGGTGACCGGGACTCAATTTTTACTTCGGCCCGAAAATCCATGTTGCCCAGCCCCACCCGACCACTCCCGGCCTGCGTAAATAGCTGGGCCACTAAACAACGGAG
>CAWCIJ010000001.1:0-447296 GCA_963795615.1 uncultured Nitrospiraceae bacterium | reverse complement strand
GGTGGGTTTATTCGTGGTGGGAGTGTTCATTGTGTTAGTGTCGGCGTGGGCGTTTCTTCCTACACGGTCCTTCGGTTGACATCTCTCCATTGTGTTCCGGTTTAACAATCCAACATTCTCTCAGCCTCGGCCAACTCCTTGACCAACTCCTAGGTGGATCATGTTGACTCTCCATTTCTTTGGGTTGTAGATTTCCGCGATGAAACAATTCTTATTCCTTATCCTTGCACTTGTCGCCATGTTCATGGGCCTGGGCTTGTGCAGTAAGTCTCCGACCCCGACGAAGGTTAGTGGGACCGACCAGAAGCCACTTGACGAGAAGCCATTCGATGGGAACTTATTCAAAGACCAGGTGATCCAGTCTCTTGGTCCTTCCCCAGCGACATGGAACGGGATCAGATTTGAGGAGATGGGGAAGGATAGTTTTCGTTTGACGCTCGTGTATCAGCGTCTGCCAGCGAACTTTAGTCAGGTGAAGGACGACACATACCAAATTGCTAGGGCGGTGCTAAAGGTCTTGGTACAGGACGGTCGAAAGCCCCATGAGGAGAGGATCACCGTTTTCGTGCATGCCCACATACCGGAGAAGGGTGAAACCGGCGCGGACATGGTTAGGTCTTTCGGTACGACTGTGTACAACTCCAATACCGACCAGCTTGAATTTGAACCTGCGCGATGAGCGAGTAAATCGCCTCCCAGCCGCTACGCTACCCACTGCAACCGCGGGGATTGCAGAGTCGCTGCGGATTCTGCTGCAGGAGGTGCGGAACTTTCACCCTGACTGGGTCATTGAGGAAATCGGGATTGAGGGGGACCACGTGCAGCTACACATGATCATTCCACCGAAGGATGCCGTGGCAAAGGTGGTGGCCACATTGAAGAGTGTCACGAGTCGGGAGCTGAAGGAGAAATTTCCGCACTTCTTGGGGAAGGTGTATTGGGATGGGGGAGGGATTTGGGGACGAGGAGTTTTCGTGAGTACAGTGGGGATCAACGAAGCGATCATCCGCCGCGATGTCCGATAGCAGGGCGAGCAGGACACCGGACAAGCGCAGCTTGAATTCTGAGAGTGTCGTCCGGCGCAGGTCATACCCCAATAGCCGCTTCGCAGTTTCGTCAAACCATCAAGGACGATTTGGAGCGGCATAGGACGTGTCGCAGGAGGCGCAGGAACATACGGACCGGCTTTTCTCGGGTCCGCCCCAGGGAGTGACCAGTTAGTGTGCTTAGTCACGAACCTTCTGATAGAAGACTTGCTTTGTATCAGTGCAGACAGCTGAGAGGTCGCTTGTTGACTTCTGTTTCGGGGTCAAATATCTCTCATCCAAGAGGGCGCCGGCGCAGACCGCTCTCGATGTCCCTCAGACGCCTGGCCCCCTGTCCCCACCGGTGCTGCGTTATGCCGGTGGGTTTAACCTCTCGTATACCTGCTCGTACACGGCCCATCCAAGCGATTCGAATTCCTGCCTGGCACGAGGGGAGACCCTTCCGGCGATCCAGAGTTCGCGCCGGGCAATACGAGGCCGACTGGGCACATGGGCCGTCAGGGCCTGCGCGACCAGTGCGACGCGCGAGGTCCAAAACAGATGATCGACGGGCAGCATCACGACGAGTGCGTGATCCTTGGTATAGAGAGCCGGGATACGCGGCAGCGCAAGTAGCCGGTCGACAGAGCCTACGTGCAAGTGATAACCGCGCATCATCTCCGCCACGTGCTGATAAAACAGGACCAGTTCCTCGGAATTTGCCTCCCTCGCATCGGCGAGGAAGGCCCCGCGATCGTCGACATCGGACAATTCCTCCAGGGCGGTAGTAATGATGATCCAGTGTCGCGGTGAATACTGCGGATTAAGGAAGAACCGGTTGATGTCTTCCTCACTCACGCCCATCTTTTCCAATTTGCCGCGGTCGCGAGCACGCAGATCGCCTGGTGAAAAGTCGCGGACCTGCTCATCGAGATAGGACGTCCAGCGAGTCGCGCTAAAGGTCATCCAAAGGATGGCGCCGCCAGGCATGAAGAAATACCCGATCTGAGGCGCCAAATCGGCGGTGAAGGCAATCCAGGCCAGTTCATTGAGTTCGTCTTGCAGCACGGGATTGGACGAATAGGGATCCACCCCGAACTGAAACGCGAGGTTTCGCTTCATATAAGAGAACCCAATCGTCGACTTCGTCACAGAATCTTCCGAATCGCTCGATTCAAAGTTGAGAAAGCGTCCGGGCATGGCGAGAAACTCCAAGAGTCCCCCGCCGACACTACTCGCGACGCGTCCCGGCTCCATGATCATCATCTTCACGCCGCGGAAAGGGTGGAGGACTTGGAACGTGAGGGCACTGGCGAACACCTCCGATCGGCGCGCGTCCTTCAACGCCGCTATGGCCTCGCTTTCTACGATCCGGGTTCGAAGCATGGACGTACCGGTGGCGGGAAACGCCCCGAAGTCAGAGATCACGACAAAGTGGTGCTGGGCGCCATCGTTCACGACTTCGTCTTGGACCAGGTAGTGCGGCCCCTTGAGCCAGTCCGGCGGCAGCAGCGCCTGGGCAGACATCGGCGGAGGAACTTCCCATCCGAGCGGTCCCGGCTGCGGAGGTGCCGGAAGTGGGTCCGGCTCTTTGGTCACCGAACAGGCAACCAGGAGCGCACAGACGAGCGTCCACCCAACACAGCGTGAAAAAACGTCAGGCCTCCTGTGCCGCCCGGTAATCTTCTCACCTGAGACGCACCCTCGACACATGAGCCTTTGCCGCGCCACTTTGCGTTGTCCAGGCTGTCTCCGCCGGGCAAGGTGTCGATGCACATGAGGGTGGAGACTTGATCGTAGGAGTTGCGATTCAAAATGTCGCGCCAGCCAAGGGACATGGAGGTCTTCACGGCGCCTTTGATCTGCAGTTTGTTCGCATCGCCCTCCACTCGTGGCGGCCAGAGCGCTGAGGCCTAAGGCTTTCAAGATTGTCCGACATGAGAAATACATATGCTTACATTATCGTACAAGGCACCTCGCCATCTCAATGTGGGTGAGACGCCTGCGAGTTGGTTTCAGGAGCTTCGGCTTTATATTCCGGACACCAGTTGGCCGCTGTGTGTGACCCGGGCGCATGTCAGCTGTAAGCACTGGGATACTTTCAATGTCGAGTTTGAGACGCTGCCAGTGGTTTCCGAGTTTCTCTTGCTAATTCTTCTTATCCAAGGCGCGCGTGGCGGGTCGCTGCGTTTCTCGCCTCACCCCCCATCCCCTTCTCACACAGCGATGGACCAGGCCGAGCTGGGAAAGTAGAATATCCCGCTCACTTCCTATATGATTCGCACGGCGCCGAGTCGGGGAGCCAACCTGTCGCCATTGCAGACATCCGGCGCATCGCAGCGACCATGATTCACAGGAGAGCGAATACTCCCATGAATCCAAACAAAGCACTTTGGGAAAAAGGCAACTTTACTCGCATTGCGGAGAGTATGAGGGAGAGCGGAGAGGCACTCGTCAAGGGACTCGGAATCACAAAAGGGCTCAAAGTTTTGGATCTCGGATGCGGCGATGGAACAACGGCATTACCAGAGGCGAGACTCGGAGCAGACGTGTTGGGGGTTGATATCGCGAAGAACCTTGTTGAGGCTGGGAACAAGCGTGCGCAGGAGCAGGGCCTCACGAACTGCAAGTTTCAGGAAGGTGATGCGTCCTATCTGCACGAGTTGAAGGATCATATGTTCGACCTTGTCGTGAGCATCTTTGGAGCCATGTTCGCGCCAAAACCGTTTGATGTGGCCAAGGAGATGGTACGCGTGACCCGGCCGGGAGGTCGGATCATTATGGGGAACTGGATTCCCAATGATCCGACATTGGTCGCACAAATCTTGAAAATCAGTTCCTCGTACTCACCACCACCGCCGGAAGGCTTCATCAGTCCTATGACGTGGGGGATCGAGAGCAACGTGATCGAGCGATTTACAGGCGCAGGGATCCCAAGAGAGAAGATAACGTTCACCATGGACACGTTTAGCTTCAACTATCTCGGCACACCGTCTGAGCTGCTTGGTTTATTCAGAAATTACTATGGGCCAACCATGAACGCGTTCGAAGCGGCAGAAAAGAATGGTCGAGCCGGGGATTTGCAAAAGGAGCTGGACGTTCTGTTCAACAGCCAGAACAAGAGCCCACGCAAGGATACCACGTCCATTCCCGCGACCTTCTTGCGCGTGACAGTCTCCGTATAGTCACCCGGGAACCCTTTCCGGCGCGCCGCGGGGAGCTGCTCGGCCCGCATAGCCCAACCGACTGCGTGTTCAGACATATCTATTGCAACGGGATGCGGAGGGGGTCGAAATGCCGCTAAAATCGAGCCCTCGCAACCATAGCTAGCTAAGCTGCAGCTAAACGAATCTCCCTAGAAAATGGAATGATAAGGCGATCGAGGTACGGGGTCAAAAGGCTGATATTCCCGTTGGGGACACCACTTCCTTCTAAACGCGTTCCAGTCCTAGCGATACAGCGTCGGCCTCTCAGTGAACCGTAGCTGTCAACGGTAGCGTCTACGGTTTCTGGAGGCCCACATGTCCACCTTCTTTCATCGTCCGGAACGCCTACCGCTCGCGCCTGTTCATTCCCAAGCTTCTCTTGCCGTTCTTCAAGGGCCGCGTAGAATGCTGGAAGGCGCTATGTGCCACCTCGCTCCCGATTGCGAAGCTACGGTCTTCTGCACGGGAAGCCCACGGTAGGCGCCTGTTCCGAACGATCGAGGTTCCACAACGGCCCCTGTACAGATCGAAAACCTAACATGCCCGTTCAACACCTCACAGCTTCAGCATTGATAAGGAAGCATCGGAACGCAGTTTGCTGCGAGTGTCGGAAAGAAGCTGTAGGCGATTCTGAAGATCAGTTGTGGACAATTTGGACGGCCACGATGTTCTACTGTCCCATATGTGCAAAGCGCGAAGGAATTGGTCCCCATGATTATTGAGGGGCTTTCTTTGATGACGACGACTGCATGTCTACCTTATCATTGCTCCTGTCAGGCTTGAACCCGACTACGTGTAAGGCCTTTTGCAATGGTCCGGCCTGGTTCTACAATTTCTCAAGGGTCGCCTCTTGTTGCTAGTACGGGATTCATGAAGAGCGGCTTTTCTCACCCTGGCGTCACGCTCCGGCTCATGCCGGGGTAGAGGCGGATCTGAACCGTCCCATGATCTCGACTCATCCTATGGCTATTAGTTGGCTGGAGAAAGTGACCTTCATCGTAATGGTTCGAGTTGCGCTTCTGAGCAGCATGTTCATATTGGCTGTGGTCCTTGCGGGGTGTGACTCGGAACGGCACCGAATGATGAAGGAGCAGTATCCGTCTTATTCTGAAGCGATCCGGCGGGCGATCGACCGGGGTAGCCTTATGCGGAATATGAACGAGGATCAGGTATTCCTCTCGCTCGGTACCCCGGTCTGTAAAAAGGAGATCGAGTATCAGGGAAGACCAGTGAAGGTATGGCTCTATCCTCCGATTGGAAGAGATGCCTGTGTGACGGCCGACTTTCGTGTGTATTTCGAGGAGGGACTAGTGACGACCTGGGATCACTTCACGAAACCGACCAGGTTTACCGATCCACCTGGTGGTGCGCCATAACAAATTATCCGGACATGCCTCTTCACTCACCAATTCTTTTATGAGTGGTTGCCGCGAGCTGGATTATCTGCATATGCCGCTCGGGGCACCCAGCCAGCGCGTAGGGAGACGGTTGAGTTTCTGCCAAACGGCAGTTACACTTTGTGGTGGTCATACGCGTTCATAGTTCATCTGTGCATTGTGCAGGAGGCCGTCATGAGGATGCTCTGGTTACCGGCTTTGATCTGTTTGAGTGTACTGGCGAGTCATGCGGCTGAGCCTCCCGCAAAATCAGATGGTCAGAATGGATCATCAGACCTTGTCAAAGGGAAAGATGGTGTGCCCATGGTTTTGATCCCTGGTGGATCGTTTACGATGGGTAGCAATGATGGGTTGCCGAATGAGCGGCCCGAGCATCAGGTGACCTTGGATCCGTACTTGATCGATCAGTACGAGGTGACGATGAGCGCCTACCAGAAGTTTCTCGAAGGCGCGAAATACGATTCGCCGGCTACATGGGACGATGAAGCCGCCACGACGGTTGGGGACCGCCCTGCGATCGGTATGAACTGGGAAGGAGCCGCAGCCTATTGCAAATGGGCCGGTAAACGTTTACCCACAGAAGCGGAATGGGAGAAGGCAGCACGGGGTACCGATGGCCGTCGGTTTCCATGGGGTCAAATGCAGCCGTTTGTCGACATTGCCAATTACAATCGCGGGGTATGGGTCAGCGAAGCGGTGACGCTGGTGCCTGTTGGGGCGGGTCTTGAGGGCATGAGTGTGAGACATGGGCTAAAGGAGGGGGGGAGAAGTCCCTATGGTCTGAATCATATGGCTGGAAATGCGGCTGAATGGGTAGCCGACTGGTATGATCGTGAATACTATCCCAAGAGTTCCGACAAGAATCCGACAGGCCCGGCTGCCGGGGAGAAAAAAGTCATCCGCGGAGGGTCATGGGCCGATCTCCCGTCGGCAATTCGCGTGACGGCACGATTTTCGGCAGAGCCTGAGTTTCAAGATCGCACGGTTGGGTTCCGCTGTGCGATGGCCGCACCCAAGAAAGAATAGGAATACCGATAGCTGGTATGTGTGTTCGGAAACGACTCGATGACGAATGATCGGACCAAAGTCAGTGGTACGCTGCATATCGGTGACAAGGCTCCTGATTTCTCGCTCCCCGGAGTGGACGGCAAGACCTGGGCTCTGTCAGACCTCAACGACTATCCCATCCTCCTCATCGTCTTCTCGTGCAATCATTGTCCCTACGTGCAGGCTTACGAAGATCGAATGATCGCGATGCAGCGAGAGTACGAGGGGCGTGTGAGACTGGTGGCGATCAATTCCAATGATGCACACCAGTATCCTGAAGATAGTTTCGAAGAGATGAAAACACGTGCCAAGAAGAAGGGATTCAACTTTCTCTATCTTCGGGATGACTCTCAATCCATCGCCAGGGCCTATGGCGCCACGCATACGCCTCAACTGTTTGTTCTCGATAGCCTTCGTCAGGTGCGCTACTCCGGTAAGTTCGATGATCAATGGCAGAAGCCCCAGCAGGTCACCCGATCCTACGTGCGCGATGCCGTCGAGCGGTTGCTATCGGGGTCTGTGCCTGCCGAGGCGTACACGCACGCGATCGGGTGCACGATCAAATGGAAGTCGGTATGACACGTCGCTGGTTTGCCTCATCCCCGTAATCTTGTGACATGCCCTGCGCCTGGGTCCACATCTCCTCCTTCCAACCACAATGAAAAGGCGTGGATGGCTGCGATTGCAGCGATGGTCTTTCTTGTTGCGGCAGCCTCAGTCTGGCGTGGGGCTTCCAGTCATTCCCCGAACACTCCCGAGTCCGTGACCGACCGGCCTCATCTAGATTCGAGGATGGTTCCACTTGTAACCGGTGAAGAATCCATCCAGGAGCAATTTGTTCGAGCAGGCTGTCCGGTGTGCCACACGATCCCAGGAATTATCGGGGCCACCGGGCAGGTTGGTCCTCCTCTCCTGCTTGGTACGAATGGGGTCAAACGGCTGGCGGACCCTGCATATACGGGCCGAGCCAAAACGGTTCGGGAATACATTGTGGAGTCGATCGTCTCGCCGAGCGATTATGTTGTGCCTGGTTATCCAGACAAGACGATGCCTGGTTGGTACGGAAGCAAGCTGAGCGCGGGGGCTTTGGATCAGATGTCCTCGTATCTTGAACGGCTTGGAGAGGCCTCGGACCGTCCAGCAAGATGACCCGGCCTTGGGTGGAGTAGGATCAGCCGGCAGCGCGAATGTGGTTGGGTAAACGGCGAGGGAAGGAATACCTACCGGTTGCGAAGGGTGCTCTGACCGGCTTGCCCTCCTTGGATCTGAAACCCTCTCTCGTCTTTCTTCTCCTTGTCGAGGAGAGCGTTCACTGCGTCATCTCCCTTCAGGCCTTCCAGTTTGATCTTGAGACGAAGGTTGTTGGCACTGTCGGCATTGATCAGCGCCTGCTCGATGCTGATCTTTCCGGCTTTATAGAGCTGGAAGAGCACGTGATCAAATGTTTGGCACCCTTCATCGATTCCTTGTTCCATGGCCTCTTTGAGGGTATCGATTTCGGCCTTTTTGACCAGATCCTTGATGCGCGGCGTATCCAACATGATTTCGAGTGCCGGCACGCGACGTCCGTCCACGGAAGGGATGAGGCGCTGTGAGATGACCGCCCGGAGATTGAGGCTGAGCTGCAGATAAATCTGCGCATGGCGTTCGACAGGGAAGAAGTTCATGATACGTTCGATCGCCTGATTCGCATTGTTTGAGTGCAAGGTGCCGAGGCAAAGATGACCTGTCTCGGCAAATGTGATCGCAGCCTCCATCGTTTCCGTGTCCCGGACTTCTCCGATCAGAATGACATCAGGCGCCTGTCGCAGCGTGTTTCTCAACGCATTGCCGAATGAGTGGGTGTCGAACCCCACTTCCCGCTGCGTAACAATCGATTTCTTGTGGTGGTGCACGAACTCGATGGGATCTTCGACGCTGATGATGTGGCCTGCATGGATGCTATTGCGATGATCGATCATGGCGGCCAGCGTCGTCGATTTTCCTGAGCCTGTCGCGCCCACGACGAGCACCAGTCCGCGTTTGGTCATCGCGATATCTTTGATCGTGGGTGGTAATTCCAGCTGCTCGACGGTCATGATCTCGGCTTTGATGTGTCGAAATACCAGTCCTACATTTCCCTTCTGACGAAACACGTTGACCCGGAAGCGGCCGAGATCCTTGTAGTACAAGGCCAGATTCATTTCCATTTTTTCTTCGAATTCGCCCCGTTGCTGGCCGCGCATCATCGCGAGGGCCAGCGACTCGAGTTGCTCGTTGGTGAACGGAGGTGCGTCGGTGCGGTGGGTCGAGCCATGGATCCGATAGACGGGTGGGGCGTCCACCGTGAGGTAGAGGTCCGATGCTTCCTGTTTGACCATCACTTCCAAGAGAGTTCGAACGTCCATGGTGATCCTCGTTATGGCGCGTCGTGAAAAGTCAGGATTGTCGTCGGCCGCTTTAAGCAGCGCCCCCAGCGGCCATTCCGAACAGATTCGGATTCATACTCCTGGACTGCGCTTCGGCTTTGGTCACAATACCCCGGCTCGCGAGTTCGACGAGCGCCATATCCATCGTTTGCATGCCGTCTTTTTGGCTGGCCTGCATGACCCCCGGAATCTGGTGGAGCTTGGCCTCGCGAATGAGGTTACGGACTGCGGTCGTACCCATCATGATTTCAACGGCGGCGACGCGGCCGCCGTTTTTCTTCTTGAGCAAGGTTTGCGTCAGCACGGCTTCGAGCGTTTCAGAAAGCTGGGCCCGAACCTGAGCCTGCTGGTTGGGAGGAAACGCATCGATGATGCGATCCACGGTCTTTGGTGCGCTCGACGTGTGTAACGTGGCAAAGACGAGGTGTCCGGTTTCGGCTGCCGTCAAAGCAAGTTGAATCGTTTCGAGATCCCGCATTTCACCGACGAGCACAATATCAGGGTCTTCTCGCAGGGCCGCCCGCAGCGCGTTGGCAAACGATAATGTATGCACCCCCAGCTCGCGCTGATTGACCAGGCACTTTTTTGATTTGTGCACGAACTCGATCGGGTCTTCAATCGTGAGGATATGCCCTTCATACGTATTGTTCAGATAATCAATCATTGCGGCGAGCGTGGTGGATTTTCCCGATCCAGTCGGGCCCGTGACGAGAATCAAGCCCTTTTCCCGGTCACAGAGTTGTCGAAGGATCGGGGGCATGCCGAGCTTTTCCAGCGGCAGAATCTCTGTGGGAATCGTTCGAAAAACAGCTCCAAGGCCACGGCCCTGAATGAATACGTTGACGCGGAAGCGCGCAATATCCCCCAAATCGAACGAAAAGTCGCATTCACGATGTTCCTCAAAGTTCTTTCGCTGGACATCGCTCATCATGTCATAAATCAGCGCGTGGGTTTCATCTTGACTTAAGGGAGGGTGGTCCAGTTTCTTGAGGTCACCGTGGAGACGGATCATCGGGGGTTCGCCGGAGCTGATATGGCAATCGGACGCCCCTTGTTGTACGGCAAACGTTAATAGCTTCGAAATATCAATCATTCGAAGGCTCCCTGGCTGGAGGAATTAATGTTTGTGAGGAAACAGTCTTGGCATGAAGTAAGAATACGGAATAGGACTACCTCCGGATGATGCCATACAGTGTTCAGAAAGCAATAAAATAGACAGAACCGGTGCCCGGCGCGGAGAGCAACTGAAGTATGCAGATGGAGAAGAGGCTGAAAGAAGTGGGCGGACTACACGAGTTTGAGCGATTGCCCCACGTGTTCGAACACGGCAAGAGTTTCATTCAACTGGTCTGTCGTGTGGTCCGCGGTTACCGTCGCTCGAATCCGGCTGGTGGTGGCGGGGACTGTCGGTGGACGAATAGCCGGTGCATAGACGCCGTGCTCCAGGAGTTGTCGCGACATGACCAGCGCACGATCTGCATCGCCGATCAGGATCGGAATAATGGGGCTGACGGTAGCAGTTGTGTGAAAGCCGATCCGCTGGAGGCCTGCGAAGAGGTGGTCGCGGTTAGCCCAGAGCCTCGCTCGACGATCCGGCTCCTCCTCTATGACGTGTAGTGCCGCCACCGCCGCTGCCGCGACAGCCGGAGGAGGGGCTGTCGTATAGATGAATGTTCGGCTGGTGTTGACCAGATACTGAATCAACGAGGAGTCGCCGACGATGTATCCTCCTGCGCATCCGATCGCTTTGCTCAATGTGCCCATATGGAAGGGGAAGCGTGATTCCACCCCGCAGTGTTCAAGCGAGCCTCGACCGGTCGGTCCCATGATACCGGTTCCGTGAGCATCGTCGACAAACACTTGAGCACCATAGCGCTCAGCGAGTGTCGCAATGTCGGGTAGAGGCGCCACGTCACCGTCCATGCTGAAAAGCGCATCCGTCACAATCAGCACGTGCTGCTTGGCTGGTCTCCGCTTCAAGACTCTTTCCAAATGATTGGCATCCGCATGACGGTATACACGCAATCGGGCACGACTTAACCGGCATCCGTCGATGAGACTAGCATGACAGAGGCGGTCAGCGAGGATCAGGCCGTCTGCTCCAACAAGCGCGGGAATGACACTGAGATTGGCCAGATATCCTGCCACGTACGTTAAAGCGGACTCGGTTCCTTTGAATCGTGCCAGCTCCACTTCGAGAGTCATATGGGGGCGCAGCGTCCCGCTGACGAGTCTTGAAGCGCCGGCGCCCATACCAAATTCTCGAATGGCGCTGAGCGCAGCATCCATGACTCTGGGGTGTGTGGCTAACCCCAAATAATTATTCGAGGCTAATAAGATCACGCGACGTCCATCCATCTCGATGGTCGGACCGGTCGAAGAAGTCGCCACGTTCAGGCGTCTCAGGAGATGTTGTCGGTCGAGGTCCTGAAGGTCTCTTTCAAACATGATGAGGAATCACTTGCGATTCGGGGTCTCCAATTTGACAAGACTCGCTCGCCCCTAGTATAAGGCGCGTTGCCGTGAGAGGCGACTATTTCTCTGTGACCTCAGCTCACATGGTGCAGGTTGGGTATGGGATATCGAATCAGGATTCCCTCGAAACATGACGCGCTCGATGAAGCAGAGCTGCTGAGCGGAGCCGAGCGTTTCGGATTTTTCCTCCGGGAGCAGCGGCTCGCTCTATTGGTCGGTTTTGGGGTGCTAGTGGTCGCCGCGGCCGTCGTCGGGGGCGTCTTGTGGTACGACTTTCAAACCTCGCAAAAGGCGACGGAACTTCTTCGAGAAGCCACGAGACATTACGCCAATCGTCCGGCGGATGATCCGAAGAAGGCGGACGATCAATTAAGGCAAGCCATCGCAGAGTATCGCGAGGTTGTTGAGCGGTATCCTCGGACACCGAGCGGTCCTCTCGCGTTGTTCTATCTAGGAAATGCTCAAATATTGGCGAACGAAACCGATGCGGGCATCGAAAGCTATAAGCGGTTTATGCTGCTGTATGGGTCAAATCCGGCACTCCTGGGATTGGTCCAACAGCGCCTAGGATATGCCTACCTTACGAAAAATGATCGAGACCAGGCGGTGAAGGCCTTCTCTTCCGTTCTGGATATCCCCGGTGCACTCAATAAAGACAATGTGTTATTCGAACTTGCCAAACTGGAAGAAGCCCAATCCCGTCCGGAAGGAGCCTTGGCCCACTATCAGGATTTGATGAAAAATCATCCGAATTCGCCGTTCGCCAGTGAAGCCGCCGTACGCGTGAAAGTGTTGGAAACCAAGAATGCCGTTCCTGACAGTGTTGTCCCGGCTCCGGCTTCTGCGCCGGATACCCCGAAGGCAGAGAAGCCGGCTGGTCCAGCCAAGCCGAGTTCAAAAAAGAAATAACTCTGTTCAGTCGATTGATGCGGGATGGAGTCGTTCTACCGGGCGATGACCAGCAGGTCCCCGGGTCTGATTACCGGGCTGGACAGGTTGTTCCTGGCTTTGAGAGCCTTCACCGAAATATGAAACCGCTTGGCGATTTTCTCCAGCGAATCCCCTACGCGGACCCGGTAGCCGCTGCCCGAGTCTGGTACGGTGGTTTTCACACGCTGGACTCTTGTTTGCATCGGCGGAAACTTATGCGTCGGAATACGATCGAGAAACTGTTCTACTTTGGTTTTGGTTCCAACCGGAACCTTGAGAAAGTATTCTGAGCCGTCCGGGGGCGTCGCATCCCGTTTCAATTCCGGATTTAGTAAGCGCAATTCTTGATAGGACACACCGGTCACATTCGAAATGGCCTTAAAGTGAACCGGACGCCGCACGATGACTTCTTCAAACTGATGGGGGATCACCTCGCCTTGTGGGAATCCGTAGCGATCCGGATTTTTGGCGATGATGGTGGCAGCCATGAATCGTGGGACATATTCTTTGGTTTCGCGCCTGATTAACCGCGTTTTGGCAATATCTGTGAAACTTTCCGCTTGCGCCTTCTGGAGCGCTCTCATGACCTTGCCTTCTCCGGCGTTGTATGCCGCCATGGCCAATGGCCAGGTCCCGAACAGATCATAGAGATCGCGGAGATAACGGGCTGCTGCCACGGTAGATTTTATCGGATCTCTCCGCTCATCGACATAACTGTCGACCCGCAGGCCGTAGACTTTCGCGGTGCCCTTCATGAACTGCCATGGACCAGTAGCACGAGCCCGGGAATAGGCGTACGGATTGAAGCCGCTTTCGACGAGGGAAAGGAAGATGAGATCGCTCGGAAGATTAAACTCTGAAAAAATGCTATCCACAAGAGGGCGGTACCGGCTCAACCGAACCAACCATTGTTCGAAACGGTTGCGAATGGAGGTATTGAAATAGTGGATGTGTCCTTGTACGGACGGATCAAGGACGACCGGCACATTGTACGTGATGCCGTGGTCATCCCCGACAATCTGATTACCCGGAGACTGGGTAATTTCAGCGGGTGGGGTCAGGATGTCTGAGAACCGTGCGGTTGCTCCATATAACGGCTTTAACTGGAGTAGTTCTTCGGCCGGCGGTACCTCCGTGGAGGGTTCGCTGGATACCGGAAAGGCGGCTTCCTCGATAGACTCACTCACATTCTCGATTGAGGAAGCAGTTTCTGTCTCCTCCTCCGCGGCGAGTGGCTCAGGTTCGGCGAGGAAATCAGGAGCGGTGTCCGACTGAACATGGATTTCTGAATCCCTGATTGGTTCGGCCAAACCTGTCTTTAGGAGGCAGGGACTCAGGAAAAAGAACAGGGATAAGAGAAAAATGTGGAGATGATTACCGGCGCGGCGGATGATACTCATTCGTTTGGGTAGTTGACTCATGAGTGAAGGCTAGACTAGCTGCCAGGGTATTTCTTGTCAAGGATTTGAACAAAGCCGGTCTCCCTTCCCATGTGAGAAGGACGCGCAAAAGTTATTCGGATTTTCATCTTGTTGTGGTCTTAACTGCATGAAAAAATGAAATAGTTCGGTACTGGTCACCTTGACTACACTAGGAGCCTATGGTAACGTGCGCGCTTTCCCCGCCATTGTCGAATGTACTCGCGCATTGGGAGGATCACGCAATGTTGAAACGGTATTTGTTAGCTCCTGGACCCACGCCAGTTCCCCCGGAGGTGTTGTTGGCTATGGCCAGACCGATGGTCCATCATCGCGCTCCGGAGTTCGACAAGTTGTTCGGAGAGGTTCGAGAAGATCTCAAGTGGTTGTTCCAAACGAGGAGCGATGTCTTGATTCTGGCTTCGTCCGGGACGGGCGGCATGGAGGGTTCGGTCTCCAGTTTCTTGTCTCCCGGCGACAAGGCGATTTCTGTCAACGGCGGGAAATTCGGTGAACGATGGACAAAGCTTTGTAAGGCGTTTGGAGTCCAAGTCAACGAGATCAAGGTGGAATGGGGACGGGCTGTCGATCCGCGAGTCGTGGCTGACGCCCTCAGAAAAGATCCTTCGGTTAAAGCCGTGTATGTGCAGGCAAGCGAGACATCAACAGGTGTGGCCCATGATGTCAAGGCATTGGCGGACATCGTGAAAGGCTACGATGAGACGATTCTGGTGGTGGATGCGATCACGGCCCTAGGAGTATTAGATCTGAAGACCGATGCTTGGGGCCTGGATGTCGTTGTGACCGGTTCACAGAAGGCCTTGATGCTGCCGCCGGGTCTCGCATTCGCCAGCGTGAGCGAGAAAGCGTGGCGGCTCGCGGACAAAGCAAAGAACGGGGCTTTTTACTTCAACTTCAAGAAAGAGCGAGAGAACCAGCAGAAGAGCACCACCGCATACACCCCAGCTGTCTCGCTTATTATTGGACTGAAAGAAGTCTTGAACATCCTTAAAGCCGAAGGCCTGGATGCAATTTTTGCGCGGCACGCCACGCTTGCCAGAGCAATGCGAGAAGGCGTCCATGCCGCCGGTCTCTCGGTATTTCCAAAAGAACGACCCAGCGACGCATTAACTGCCATTTCGGCTCCGGATGGAGTCGACGGACAAGCGGTCTACAAGAACCTGCGTACCCAGTACGGGATGACGGCTGCTGGGGGGCAGGATCACCTGAAGGGAAAGATTTTCCGCATCTCGCACATGGGGTACATCGACAGCTTTGACGTGATCACTGCGCTCGCCGCAGTGGAGATGGTGGTCAAGGGACTGGGATTTCCCATCAAGCTTGGTAGTGGGGTGGCGAAGGCTCAAGAAGTGTTCATGGGCAAGTCGTAACCCAATCCCTGTCGCATAAAGGTACGAAGACCATGAAAATTTTGGTTAGTGATAGTCTCTCGAAGCAGGGTATTGAGCATCTCGAGAAAGCCGGTTTTACCGTTGTGGTAAAAACCAAACTGCCGAAAGAGGAGCTCCTCAAAGAAATAAAGGACGCCGACGGTCTCATTGTTCGCTCAGGAACGAAGGTGACCGCCGAGGTAATCGCTGCGGCCGATCGGCTGAAAGTCATCGGGCGTGCCGGGTCTGGTCTTGACAATGTTGATACGACTGCCGCCACTCGCCGTGGCATCGTCGTGATGAATACACCCGGAGGGAATACCGTCACAACTGCTGAACATACCATGGCCATGATTTTTGCTATGACCAGGCGTATTCCTCAAGCCGCCGCTTCCACGAAAACCGGCAAATGGGAAAAAGAAAAGTTCATGGGGGTGGAGTTATACAACAAGACCCTCGGCATAGTGGGTATGGGACAGATTGGGGGATATCTGACCAAACTGGCACTGGGAGTCGGAATGCAGGTCGTCGCATATGATCCCTATCTAGCTGAAGAACGTGCTCAGAAGATGGGCGTCACCATGGTGGAATTGGATGAATTGTTCCACCGTGCCGACATCATTTCTGTCCATACGCCACTGACTCCTGAAACAAAATCACTCATCAACACGCAGGCGATCGCGAAGATGAAACCAGGCGTCATGATCGCCAATTGCGCGCGAGGCGGCATCGTCAACGAGAGTGATCTCTATCAAGCACTGAAGGAGAAACGCATCGCCGCCGCTGCCTTTGATGTATTTGAACAAGAACCCGTGAAATCGGATCACCCATTGTTGACGCTGGACAACTTCATCTGCTCGCCACACATCGGTGCCTCTACCACGGAGGCTCAGGAAAACGTCGCAGTTGGAATTGCCGAGCAAATCGTTGATTACTTCACGAAGGGAATCGCGCGAGGCGCCGTCAATATACCTTCTGTCCCGCCAGAACTATTACCGAGACTCCAGCCATACCTGTCACTCGCCGAGCGCGTCGGCATGTTGCAGGCGCAATTGCTTGAAGGAGGCTTGGAACGGGTGACGGTCGAGTATAGCGGTGAAGTCGCGGGGTTAACCATCGCTCCCTTGACGATCGCGGTGTTACGCGGGCTTCTCACGTCTATTCTCGAGGATCCTGTGAACTATGTGAATGCTCCCATCGTCGCCAAGGAACGCGGAATAGAAGTGAAGGAAGTGAAGAGCAGTGATGCGGGCGATTTCGTCAGCGTCATTCGAGTGCGGGTTGAAGCAGGGAAAAAATCTCACCAAGTGGCGGGCACGCTATACAATCGGAAGGACCCACGCATTATTGAAATAGATCGGTTCAAGGTGGAGGTGGTTCCTGAGGGTCACCTGCTGCTTATTCTCAATGTGGATCGGCCGGGGGTGATCGGGACAGTTGGTCAGGTGGTCGGTGATCATCAAATCAATATCGCCCGTATGCAGTGCTCACGCGAAGAGCGAGGCGGGAATGCACTGCTGATATTCGGACTGGATGCTCCCGTGCCCGGTGCCGTGCTCGATCAGATTAAGTCGAGCAAAAATATCCTCTCTGTGAAGGTCGCTGACCTGTCAAAGGGGCTCTAGAATGCCCGCCAGCCGACCATGTCCTCTCCTCAGTTGAAGCCGCTGTCCGTACCGGCTCATCCTATTTCCGGCCAGGATCGGTCGTTGATCCCGATTGGGATGACGACCATTTTGCCTGAGGCTGCCCGGCGCATTCGGGGCCTCCAGCAGACGTTGTTGACCCAACTTTCCCGCTGGGGGTATCAGGAAATTATTCTTCCCACCTTCGAATATCTCGATGTGCTAGCGCCTGCCCTCGAGCCGGAACTGATCGAGAAATGCTATCAATTCGCCGATCGCACCACCGGCCGTATTCTCTTGCTGCGGCCAGATGCGACGGCCCAAATTGCACGAACGGTGGCAATGGGCATGATGGGGACTCGTTTTCCAATGCGTCTCTGCTATCGCACCTCCGTCTTTCGGTATGAGTCGGAACATGCAGGACGAGATCGAGAGATTTCTCAAGTCGGTGCCGAGTTGATCGGCGTGGACGATCTCACGCGTGATAGCGAAATCATTTCGCTGATGATCGACTGTCTGCTTCAAGCCGGTCTGACGTCTTTTAGAGTGTCCGTTGGCCACGTCGGGTTCTTTAAGCAGCTTCTCGCGCAATCTGGTATGTCTGATGCCGGTCAAAAGCGAGCCGAGCAGGCGGCTGTACGTAAGGATCTGCCACGCCTTGAGGAAGTCTTGGCTCAGGAACGTGTCACACGCGCCACCGCCAAAGCCATTTTGAAAGCACCAGGCTTGTACGGTCGGGAAGAGGTATTGCAGCAAGGGCGACGGTTGGCAGGTCGTAATCAAATGCTGCTTGGAACGCTCGATCGGCTCTCGCGGGTGTACGAGCAGCTTGTGGCTGCAGGGCGACGGGACATGCTTCTGCTCGATCTGGGAGAATTCCGCGGATTTGATTATTATGACGGGATCGTATTCGACGTGTTTGCCGAAGGGGTCGGCACCGAATTAGGCGGCGGGGGTCGGTATGACCACCTGATTGGACGCTTTGGGTCGGAGTTACCATCCACTGGATTCGCGCTGGACCTCGATCGGCTATTTCGAGCAATCGACGGACGAGGCATGCCCCCACCGTCTTCGCGTGCTGACTATTTCGTCGTAACGTCTCCGCAGGCCTGGAAGCGTTCGACTGAAGTAGCGAGTATACTGAGAAGCGGCGGTTCCCGTGTGATCGAGGGTCGGGTGAAATTATCCGGTCGTGGCGTCATTTCCGCTGCCATACGTGAGGCACGAGCTGAGCGGGCTGCCGCCGTAGTGGTGCTTGGAGTATCCGGAACCGAGACAGATGAGGCAATTGTGGTGGAAAATATTCTCAACGACCTGGACTTTATGAACCGGGCACAAGGAACGGCTAAGAGGGTCCGCACAAAAATGAAGATCACTGCGCTTGCTGGTCTTCACTCAAAGGACCGAATGGTATTGGCACAATGAAATCCATGTCCGGGATCGATGTATCTCAACCTCGTCTCCCTCCGCAAAATCTGGAGGCGGAACAGTCCGTCCTTGGAGCCATCTTGCTGGATAATACCGCAATGGCCAAAGCGATGGAGATCATCATCGATGAAGATTTCTATCGCACCGCCCATCGGAAGGTTTATCAAGGCATGTTGGAGCTATCCGACCGCGGGGAGGTCATCGATCACATTACGTTGACTGAATGTCTGAAAGCGCGATCCGAACTGGAAGCAGTTGGAGGCGCGGCATATCTCGCTGAACTGGTGCAAGTGGTGGCCAGTGCGGCGAACGTTCGCTATCACTCCAAGATTGTCCGAGAGAAGGCGCTCTTGAGGGGGTTAATCCACACGTCAACAGAGGTCATTACACGCGGCTACGACGGTACGACCGCCGTGGATGAATTGTTGGATTTTGCCGAGCGATCGGTATTCAGCATCGCCCAGGGAAAGCTTGATCGGTCATTCACCCCAGTGAACCAGATTATTAAGGAAAGTCTTGATGTGGTCGATCGGCTTTCCAAGCGAAAAGAACGTGTCACAGGAGTACCCACCGGCTATTACGATCTCGATGATATTACCGCAGGCCTTCAGGCGTCAGATCTTATCGTCATCGCCGGCCGTCCGAGCATGGGGAAAACCAGTCTTGCTCTTGGCATGGCGCAGCACGCTGCATTGCAGGCTGGTGCCGTGGTTGGTATTTTCAGTCTAGAAATGTCCAAGCCTCAGCTGGTTCTGCGGATGCTGAGTTCTGAAGCGCGCGTCGATTCGCATGCCTTGAGAACGGGACGGCTTCAAAAGGAAGATTGGTGGCGATTGGCGGAGGCAGCTGGACGGCTTGAGCAAGCGCCGATCTTTATTGATGATTCTGGCGCGCTGACGGTACAGCAAATGCGCGGCAAGGCGCGGCGGCTCAAGGCTGAAAAAGGATTGGAACTGCTCATCGTGGACTATCTTCAGTTGATGCAGGGACGCAGTGACGCCGAATCCCGTCAACAAGAAATCTCCGATATTTCACGATCACTGAAGGCTTTAGCCAAAGAACTGAATGTCCCTGTGATTGCTCTCTCCCAGTTGAGTCGCGCCGTAGAAAATCGAAAACCACCGATTCCTATGCTGGCCGATCTGCGAGAATCGGGAGCCATCGAACAAGATGCCGATGTGGTGATGTTCATCTATCGCGAAGAAGTGTACGAACAAAATACGGAACGTAAAGGGATTGCCGATATCCTCGTCAGTAAACATCGAAACGGCCCCATAGGGAGAAAAGAACTTTTCTTTCATGATCGGTTCGCCAAATTTGAGAGTCTTGAGAACCGGGAAGTCGTTTGACGCTCTGTTTCCCCCCTCTGTATAATCAAGGAGAGGAAGTCGCTCCACCATCCGCACGCCTGTGAATTGAATACTGTGCAACTATCTATGGGGCAGGGAAAACCTGCCTCCGCTATACCGTCACCGATTCAAATCGCCCTGACGGTCTCCAGCCTTTTCGTATGTGCTCTCCTGCTTGGAGCCTGCACCACCCCTCCGCGATCCACCGCTCAGTCGGCCGCTCAGCCCGTCTTGACCCCGCCTCCACCGAAACTTTCTCCGCCAATGTCGGATTCCCGCGCATCCTACCACTTCATGCTAGGGTACCAAGCCGAAATGGAACAGGAGACGGAACAGGCGATCCGAGAATATCAGACTGCCTTGCAGCATGATTCTACGTCAGACTTTTTGAAGGCTCGATTGGCGGTATTGTACTTTGCCGCAGGAGATGTCGCGTCGGCCATTCGCTATGCGGACCAAGTTGCGGAAGCCCCCGCGCAGGATGCACAGCTTTTAGGACAAATCGGCGGGATGTATGCGGCAGCAGGCAAGACGGATAAGGCGCTGGTTCTTTTCGAAAGGGCGATCGAGAAAGAACCGCAAAGAAGCGACCATTACTTCGCCAAGGGTCTGCTTCTGGCCAATCAAAAACGATTTGCGGAAGCCGAGGAGACGATTAAGGTTGGAATCAAGATGGCGCCCGAATCGGCCGTCGGATATTACTACCTGGGAAGAATCGGCGTTGAAGCAAGAGACTTTGAAAAGGCGGTGGGCAGCTTCGATCGTGCGTTGACCTTAAATCCGGCATTTGAGCCAGCCTATGTTGCGCTTGGATCGGTGTATGAGGCACGTCAGGAACGCGATAAGGCCATTGCTATTTATCGCCGATATCTACAGGGGATTAATCCGAAGAATCGAGAGATCCGACACCACCTGATCCGTCTTCAGATCAGCGCCAAGAACTATCATGACGCACTGCAAGAACTGGAAGGCATGCTCAACGAGGACCCCAATGACCTCGACGCACAGCTTAGGATCGGTCTTATATATGGCGAACAGAAAAACTATCCAAAGGCGATTGAGCGACTCACGAAGATCCTGGCCGCTCGCCCGACAGAACTGAAAGTAAGAGACTATCTGGGATATCTTTACGAGGAGTCAAAAGACTTCCCCAAGGCGATCGACGCCTACGCATTGAATGTCAAAATCGAGCCGACGTACTTCGAAGGGCATCTGCATCTGGGCCTGTTGCAGTATCGCCTGAAACGTTTTTCTGAAGCCACGGAGCACTTGGAGCTAGCGACGAAGCTGAATCCCAAACAGCCGGAGTCGCACATCGTACTTGGCCTTGCACATTTCCAGCGTGAGCAATACGACATGGCCTTACAGGCCTTCACGGAAGGCATTCATCACAATCCAGACAATGCCGATCTGTACTTTAATGCCGGTACGGCCTATGACAAACTCAACCAGTTCGACGACGTCGTTCGTTCAATGGAGATGACGCTGAAACTCAATCCTCATCACGCCGATGCCTTGAATTATCTTGGCTACAGCTATGCAGAACGAGGCGTGAAAATTGAGGAGGCTATCAATTTGACGAAACAGGCTATCGCCCTCAGGCCTGAGAATGGTTACTACGTTGACAGCCTGGGCTGGGCGTTCTTCAAGAAAGGCCTTTTGAGCGAAGCACTGACCGAAATCAAGCGTGCCGTGATCCTGGTTGGAGATGATCCGGTTGTCTATGAACACCTTGGGGAGATTTACCTGAAGCAGCAGCAAATTGCCGAAGGGCGAGAAGCGTTATTGCATTCGTTGGAACTGGATCCGTCGAATGCAAAACTGATGCAACGCTTCCGAGAACTTGGATTGGGAGATCCTTCCAAAGAAGAACGAATCCGTCAAGCCATGCGCCGAGTATCCGATCAGAAGAGTCCTTCCGCCACTCCTTAATTACAGACTTCTGCTATCATTTAATCCTGTACGGTATTTCTGCGCCTGCAACGGCTTTCCTTATGGAACATTACCAAGAGGGCCGCACAGACCCGATAAGTCGGTTGTTCGCCCAGAATTGTGGACTACGACAAGGAACGCGAGGTTTTACGATCATCGAGGTAATGATGGTGGTTGTCATCATTGCAGTGCTTGCCATCATGTCTGTGACCGCATACGGTCGCTACCGGGCACGAAGTCAACAGGCTGAAGTTGCTATGAATCTACGGGGTACCTTCGTGGCGGAAATGGCGTACTTTGCAGATCACAAACGCTTCAGTAACTTTGGTTCGATCGGATTTAGGATCGAGGGAGCGACGAACCGATACACCTATCGAACGGAGGAGACAGATGCAACAGGGGTGGGAACGGGGTTTGTCGAATCGATTCTTGCACAAATTGGAGCGGCGACACCGGACAATTCGATCGCGGCGGCAGCTTCTAGTACGACGAGTTTCACGGCAACGGCGACCGCGAATATTGATAGCGATAGCACACTCGATGAGTGGCATGTTACCGAGACGCCGCCGAACACCGGTGCCCTGGACATCAATGATGTATTGCAATGATAGCATGAGGATCGATCGTGCCATTCATGTCCGTGTATTACAAAATTTAGCCGCTCAGACGACATTAATCCTCGCTTTTAGAGATTGTTCGCGTATCTTAATGATTAAGGCTATTCCCTAGGCATTTGAAAGCCAATGCTATTTCTTGATTTAGAACGTAGGTTTTGCCCGTGGCACGGCATCTGCTTCATGCTTGTTTGAGAATCTGTCCTTGGGAGTACCCTCGATGAGTGCTCTGAAAAAGCAAACGGGGTTTACGCTGGTTGAGCTCATGATTGTGGTGGCTATCCTGGGGATTGTCTCGGCCCTTGCCATCCCTAATTTCTTACGCTACCAAGCCCAGTCGAGACAAAGTGAGGCTCGCACGAACCTCTCAGCCATATACGTCAGCGAAATGGCATACTACGGCGAGCAATCGATATACGGTAACTTCAGTCAGATAGGCTATTCGCTTGCTGGAGCTACCAATCGATATGCGTACAGAGTGGGGCCCGGTACGACGGTAAATGTGGATCTCCTTCTTCCTGGAGTAGGGATCGATCCGGGTCAAAATTTGAATGTACCTGCGGGTATTACGTCCGCTCCTGTACCAGGTTTTACTGCTACTGCAACTGCCAATTTGGACGGGGACCTCGTTATCGACATGTGGCACCTGAATGATATTAAGCAAGATCTGCAAAATGCGGATCAGAATGATGCTCGGTAATATCCCACATCACCGCAACCATTCTCTGCAAAGATAAGCCTCCCTCAACACTGGTTCCCCTCTGTAGACTTGAGTTCTTCTGTGGCAAACCATTAGGTTCCTGTCCGCGCTTCTCATCCTTGAGAGCCCGGGTCGCGGACTTTCCATAGTGGTGAATCTATTCACAGGTTTAGGACCACAGACCAATCGCATGTTGCCTTTCGGCAGGTTCACCTTCGGCTCTCCTGGGGGTGCCAATCTTTGCCTCTTCCGAACAGAAATCGGAAAAGGTCTCGGACGTAGTCCGTCGGATGGTCCAATCATAGGGGTTGTAAGTCAGCGATATTATGGTGAGGTGGCCATCCTGATTGGCCCCGGTCATGTGGCATGGAACATGCTGAACCAGAGGGAAGGGAAGCGACAGTCCCCACGGAAGTGACAGGCAGAGAGTTTATTTAACAAGGGAGGATTATCATGAAGTTGTTCAAGGGACAAAAGGGTTTCACCTTGATCGAGTTGATGATCGTGGTGGCCATCATTGGTATTCTGGCGGCAATTGCAATCCCCAACTTCCTGCGGTATCAGGCGAAGTCGCGCCAGGCAGAAGCCAAAACAAATCTGGGCGGTGTATTCGTCGCGCAGACCTCGTATTATGGCGAACAATCCATGTATGGCAGCTTTACTCAGATTGGATACGCGTTGGCCGGTGCATCGAACCGTTATACTTATCGGAGTGGAGCCACGACGACGGCCGTCGGTGGTGGTGGTGTCAGCACCAACGCACCAAATGTTGATCAACTTCCTGCGGGAGTTGGTCTCATTTCAGCCGATGGCCAGGGAACTGCGGCGATTGTGTCGGGGAACCAGCCGGGTAACTCTGCGACGCCCGGATTCACCTCGACGGCGGTGGCCAACCTGGACAATGACCCTACCATTGACCAGTGGCACGTGAATGACATCAAGCAAAATCTGCAGAATTCTGACAACGATGACGTTGTCATCTAAGGATTCTCTGGGTTCGTAACCACGATCTGGGTGAGTTAGGGGATGCCCTTTCTCACCCAGACTTCGTGTTTTTGTTTGACAGGTTCTTTTGGAATGGTACCCTTCCTTTAGAAAATATTCTCACCACAGACCTCTCGTCATTCCTCGGTTCGCCAAGCTTCATAAACTGTACAAGAACATGACCTTGAGAAGAATCCGCTGTGAAGGAGCCTTCCTTAGCTGATGATCGACTTGCGGTGGCGTTCTTCTGACCATACGATCATGAAATACGATCGCTCAATTAATGCAGATGGCTCAGTTCGATTTTCGGCCTTCTTGCTTTTGACGCTATTAGTTGTCTTCTCACCCACATTGGAAGGTGGAACGACTCATGTGGCTGTGATGATAATCCGGTTGATGATCCTGATTCTGGCCGGGTTCTGTCTTTGTATTGGTCTTAGTCAGGGAGCGATGATGAGACCGCGTTTGGTGCTCGACCGTCCTGTCGTGGCCTTTATCGGTCTGGCGTTTCTTTCGATGATGCTCTCTTCAAACCGCCATCAGAGCAGACAGTGGTTCATGGTCGTAAGTCTGTATGCGTTATTGCTCTATTTGATTGTCTTTTTCGTAAACCGATGGAAGTATGTGATGTGGCTGCTCGGGGTTGTAACCGCGATGGGGCTCGGTGAGTCAGTATTGGCTTTGGTGCAATATTCAGTATTCGGGATACTCCGCCCCGGCGGGACTTTTTTTAACCCAAATTTCCTCGCAGGGTATCTAGCCGCGATATTCGTTCTTCTGCTCGGACTCGGTGTATACACAACGAGGCGGCCTCAACACAATGCTGAACGGACTACCCGTCATCTTCATTGCGTGAATGACTTTGGCGTGCTTATAGCTGCCTACAGAATGTCCTCCAGGTGGATAGTCCTGTGGGGAGGGATTCTGACTCTGCTGCTTGCCGGTGTGGTGGTAACGGGATCCCGAGGTGGTCTTCTTTCCCTTCTGGCAGGTGCAACATTTGTGGTTATCGCGCGTTACCGGCTTAGAGGGTTCGCGCTTCTTGCCCTAGTCGTCGTGGGATTCCTCTTCATACCCAACCCACTCCAATCCAGGATCGCAGCAGAACATACCATCAACCCTGCTGCCTACGCCCGTGTGCACATGTGGAATCAGGCGGTCCATCTCATCGTAGACAATCCGCTCGGTCGCGGCTTTGGTCTCTATCAATACATCTATCCGCAATTCGCGTTTCCGGTTGAGGGCGGGATTGCACGCTATGGGAAGGTTTCGCAGACAGCGCATAACGAATATCTGCAGCTTGGCGTGGAGTTGGGCATCCTGGGACCTATGGTGTTTCTGTGGGGACTCATGCGTACGGTCATGGAATTTAGCCGCGTTCACCGTGCTCGTCTGTGGCGGTGGCAGCGCGGGTTGGTCATAGGACTCGGTGGAATGATTGCGACTGTTCTCACTCACGCTGCTGTGGATTCCAATCTACATGAGTCGGCCATTGCCATCCTCCTGACGCTGGCCATCGGGCTGCTGTTTGCGATTGCGCTTCTCATCGATCGACAGGTTGCTGCTTGGCAACGGGTGACCTTGCAACCGCACCGGATTTGGCTCGCAGCGGGTGTTCTGATCTTAATTGTAGTGAGTGGAGTGGTGGTGTTGAAGTCCGGAGTCGCCTGGGTCTATTTCGATGCGGGATCGCGCGCACAACAGGAGGGGAATCTAGTCAAGGCGATGGAGAACTACCAATCGGCAGTATGGCTCGACTCCGACAAAGCCCTGTATCACAGTTCTCTTGCAGCGGTCCATTTCCGCACGTTTCAACAAACCCTACAGGAAGGCTCTGCCCAAGCTGCTCTTGATGAACTCTCCCAAGCTATCCGTCATAACCCCCTCGATGGCCGTCTGAGGGGCATCCAAGGACATGTGTACGCGACCCTCGCGCACGCAATCGCGTTCCACCCTGCGGCTGCATCTAAGCGGCAGGAGCTTATACAGAGAGCGATCCAGTCCTACGAAGAAGCTCGTGAACTCGAGCCGTTTTCTCCATTTCACCGTCTTGAACTAGGCCGTTTGTACTGGTCGGCTGGAAAGCGGCAAAGAGGTATCCAAGAGGTGCTCCGTGCTGAACAGCTGGAGCCCAATTTTCTTCCCGCACGCGAATGGTTGGCACGAGCCTATGTTGCATCGGGCTCAACCACCGATCGTGAGCTGGCGAACCGTGAGGTTGGCGAAATACTCGAACGCCAGCGTCGATATGAGGCGGTATCCAAAGATACATTGGAATCAGTCTATCTGTCGGTCGACGTACTGAAGTTGAAGACGGAACTCGATCGAGCCAGCGAACCTATATCGTGAACCGCTTCCTCCCTTCTCAGATTATCGTGACGCTGACGACCAGCATCCTTACTTTAGTCCTTGGTGTATCTGTTGCCGGTTTGCTCAACATGATGGAGCGGCAACGACCGACCGCGCACCGTGTCACGGAACTCGAATATCTTCCAAAGGCAGAATATCTGAAGGTGGCGGTGTTGGGATATCGTCAGGTCACGGCTGATCTCATCTGGCTAAAAGCCGTTCAGCATCTGGGCGAACGGAAGCAAACGCGAGCTGGATATCGTTGGGCCTACCATGCGGTCGATGTGCTGACCGATTTGGACCCGCATTTCATCTCGGCGTATCACGCGGCGGGAACAATTCTAGGTGTATGGTCGGGACAGGTACAGGAGAGCATTGCCATTCTCGGCAAAGGGATCCGCCATAATCCGGACGTGTGGCAGTTGCCATATATCATGGGCTACGACTACTTCTACGAACTGTGCGACCCTCTTCATGCCGCCGAATACTTTCGGCAGGCGTCCCTTCTGCCCGGTGCGCCCGCGTATCTTCCAAAGTTAGCCGCCAGGATGACGGTCGAAGGCGGTGATCACAACGCTGCGCTGGAATTTCTGACTCGATTTGCTCAACAGACCCAAGACGAGCGGCTTCGCGAAGCACTCAGTCACCGCTTCAAAGAAGTGATGTCGGAGAGGGATATCAGATTTTTGGAAGAGGGAGTGCAACGCTTTTCCACTACCCATCATAAACTTCCCATGACGCTGGATGATCTGGTGAAGGCGGGGATTATCGACCGGATTCCTCACTCGCCTTTCGGCGGGAAGTACGTTTTGAGTCCTATGGATGGTCGTATATCCGATCCAGGGTTGCGTGAGCGCTTACACGTGTATCGGCATGTGGATTGCCAAACTGTGAAGAATAGCCCACCAACGGAAGGACCGGGACTGATCCCGCAGTCCTTTCCTCAAGCACGATAGCGCGCGCTGGGCAAGGAGCATGTCATGAATGTCATTCGAATCGATAATCTGACCAAATCATTCAAGTCGGGATGGCCGGGAAGGCCTCCTGTGACGGCTCTGGATGGGTTGTCTCTTATGGTGACTCACGGAGAAATATTCGGATTTCTCGGACCTAACGGCGCCGGCAAAACCACGACGCTGAAAATCCTCATGGGGTTGATGCGATCTGATAGTGGAACGATCGAGATCTTCGGCCAGCCGGCGGGAAACGTGGCAGCGAGAAAAAGCATCGGTTTTCTGCCGGAATCTCCGTACTTTTACGATTACCTCACGGCAGGGGAGTTCCTGACATTCTACGGACAGCTCGCCGGACTGGATCGATCTACTTTGAAGGGGCGTGTTGGCCAATTACTTGATCTGGTGGGGTTGCTGGATGCCGAACACCGACAACTCCGAAAGTTTTCGAAAGGGATGTTGCAACGCGTCGGGCTGGCGCAAGCGATCATTCATGACCCCGAACTTGTCGTGCTTGATGAGCCTATGTCGGGTCTTGATCCTCTGGGGCGCAAGCAGGTGCGAGATCTGATCCTCGGCCTGCGGGAACAAGGCAAAACGGTCTTCTTCAGCAGCCATATCATTCCCGATGTCGAGATGATCTGCGACCGTGTTGGCATCGTGATGAAGGGGAAATTACTCGCTGCCGGTCGTGTCGACGAACTCGTGGGGTATAGCCACACCCAGTCGGTGGAAATCGTCTGGGAAGGAGTTAGCCCTGCCCGAATGGGGAGTGTTCAGAAAATCGCGACTCATATACTCCAGCGTGGTACACACACGCTGGCCGTCGTTCCCGGGCAGGACCAAGTGGATGACGTCGTGACAATGATCCGCTCGCATGGCGGCAGGCTCGTATCAGTGACACCGCAGAAGAGATCGTTGGAGGAGCTTTTTCTTCGGGAAGCTGAGAAGCCGCAGATCTTCAACCAGGCTGTGGGGGCGTGACGATGCGACCGATCTTGGTCATTGCGCTGAATACCTTCCGTGAGTATCTGCGCGACAAAATTCTCTATAACCTGTTGCTTTTCGCAGTGTTGCTGATGGGCGCGTCTGTGCTCCTTGCCGACCTCACGATCATGGAACACCACAAAATCATTAAGGATATGGGATTGGCCGCCATCAACCTAGGCGGCGTGATGATCGCCATTTTTGTGGGCATTGGCCTCGTGAGCAAGGAGATCGAACGAAGAACTGTCTACACAATCATGGCGAGGCCGATCAGCCGTGCGCAATTCATCTTGGGCAAATACCTGGGATTGGTGATCACGCTATCAGTGAATGTGGTCGTGATGATGGCTGTCTTCTTGGGTACGATGTTGCTGTACCGGGTGCCGGTGCAGATGGCGTTGTTTCAGGCGGTCGAACTCATTTTCGTGGAAGTTCTCCTCGTCACCGCGTTGGCGCTGTTCTTTTCAACCTTCACGTCCTCCACGTTAAGCGCCATCATGACAATCGGGATGTATGTGATCGGTCATCTGACAACGGATATGAAAGGTTTCGCGCAGAACAGTCAGTCCGAGGCCATCATGGCCTTTGTAACTGGGTTGTATTATCTCTGCCCGAATCTCGAATCGCTCAATATCAAAGGTCAGGCCGCAACGGGCATTCCGGTCGCACTTACTTACCAGGCCCTTGCGACGGGCTATGGCCTTCTCTATGCGACCATCCTCGTCGTGTCGGCCTGCGCGATATTCCGGAAGCGGGACTTCTAGTAAGGAAGACCGCACGGGGGAGGGGTCCGCGAGATGAAAGTGCTCATGGTCGCGGGCGCTCATCTACAGTTCATAAAGGCTGCCGTGGTGTCTCGTGCGCTTGATGCTGTCCACAAAACGAGCGGCAAGCAAGAATCTCTCAGAGAGTCCTTGTGCATACCGGGCGACACTGCGACGAGTACATGTTTGCGGTGTTTTATCGCGAGTTAGAAATACTTCCTTCCTCCACATGATCTGGCCATAGGAGCAGGTCCTCACGGCTAAACAGACGGACCGCATGTTGGAAGGGTTCGAACGGGTCATGCAGGATGAAGGACCGTATCTTGTGTTGGTTTATGGAAATTCCAATTCGACGCTCGCGGGCCGCCTGGCTGCAAGTTAAGGTGAAGAATTCCGATCGCCCATGGGAAGCGGGTTTGAGGAGCCATAACCGTACCATGCCGGAAGAAATCAATCGTATCCTGGTGGACCATCTATTGACGCTGATTGTCTCCGCCAGTCGTGACTTGCTTGCACGCTGCCTTTGTATATCCGGTCAGCCGTATGGAGACGGCCAGGCACGACAATCTGTAGTCAGGGTTATGACGGAGTATCTTGCGGGACGTTGCACATGAAGTGCCTCCAGTTGTTGATTTATCACCGTCGACTAATCTGGAACCTGATACTTCTGGACTGCAAGGTGCGATACGCCGGTTCCCGGCTCGGATTGCTGTGGATGCTCGTGGGCCCGCTAATGATTCTGGGGAGTTACCTCTTTGTGTTCGGCAGCATCCTCCGAATTCAGCCCATGCCTGGCTTGAGTGGGTTTGATTACGGATTGCTCGTGACCTGCGGACTCTTGCCATGGATCGGCTTTTCGGAAGGCATCATCGGAGGCACGAATTCTGTCTTGGCTCATCGCAACCTTATGCGGGGCCAGCTGTTCCCCATGGAACTGATTCCAGTCACGGCCGTGTGTTCCGGATTGGTGGGACAGTTGCTTGGAACCTCGATTCTTCTGGTGGTCTTGGGCATTCGAGGCATGTGGCAATTCAGTCTGATCTGGTTGCCGGGTCTTGTTCTCTGCCAGGCGATGTTTACAGTCGGGGCTGTGTGGATCCTATCATGTATCAATATCCTCTTCCGGGATCTCTCCCAGATCGTCCGACTTGGGATGGTATTGCTGATGTTTATTTCGCCGATTGCCTATACCGCACACATGGTTCCTCATGGCCTCGACCTGGCCATTACTCTGAATCCCCTTTCGTTTGTCATTGAAGGGTACCGGGATACGGTATTGTTCGGACGACACCCTGAGTTACCGGGGATGGCTCTGTTCGGCGGCGTGGCCTTGGTGTTGTTGAATATCGGGTATCACTACTTCATGCGACTGCGGAAAGTGTTGCCGGATCTGGTGTGATGAACGACGTCGCCATTTCAGTCAAAGACCTATCGAAAGTCTACCGGCTCTATCGCACGAGTTCCTCGCGCGTACTCGACTTTCTGAGAATGGGAGAAGGGGTGCTAGCACGGAGATACGACGAACACTGGGCACTGAAGAACCTCTCGTTCGATATCGCCAAAGGAAGTACCGTGGGTATTGTCGGACGGAACGGGGCGGGAAAAAGTACTTTGCTTCGATTGCTTGCCGGAACCAGCGGACCGACCAGCGGGGAGGTCGTCCGGCATGGTCAGGTCGCGGCGTTGCTTGAACTCGGTACCGGATTTCATCCGGATTTGACCGGCCATGAAAACATCTATGCCAGTGGTCTCTATCTTGGATTCGACCGTCGCGCTATGCAGACTTTCTACAATGACATCGTAGAGTTTTCTGAACTGGGGACCTTCATCCATCAACCGGTTAGAACCTACTCCACCGGCATGTATATGAGGTTGGCGTTTTCCGTGGCCACCTGCCTCCCGGCGGATATCCAGGTAATCGACGAAGTGCTCGGCGTGGGCGATGCCTATTTCTTCGGCAAATGTCTCCAGCGCTTCCGGCAATTCCAAAAAGAGGGACGCACCACCGTGCTTGTGTCGCACGACAATGCCACGTTGTTGCGGTTGTGCTCGCGCTGTGTCTGGATCGATCACGGTCGGATCGCCGCGGATGGCTCCCCATTGGAGGTGATCATGGCCTATACCGAGGCGGTCCAGGCTGAGCAGGACCGAAAGTCGCGGACTGCATGGTCAGACCCGGGGGGGACGTCGGACGCGGCCTTCGCGATGCGGAAGCAGAGAACCGTCGAGATCGAGGAGGTCCAATTTCTCGATGTCCGACATGTACCGACCAATGCATTGGCGATGGGGGATGCGATCACGATTCGGATTCATTGCCACGCTCGCGTTGCGATAGAGCGAGCGGTGATGACCGTCTCAATCTTTCGATCCGACGGAGTCACTGTCTGCAATGTCATTTCTTCCATCGAGGACGTCTATGTGCGGCTATATGAGGGGAGAAGTACGATTGACGTTCAATTTGCTCCCCTGCTGCTGGGGCCCGGTGAGTATACGGTGGCAGTGGGGATGTATCCCTCGTTGGATCTCAACGATTCCGTGAGTCCTCAGCACGCTGTGATCTGGCACCGCCGGCAGATGTTCTCGGTCCATCAGCCCGTCGGAATTGCCCTGGATCTTGGTATCGTCAGACATCCGGTCACGTGGGCTATTTGTGCACGTGTTGTGTCAGAGGAAAGGATTGCCAGTTGACGCCCAATACGGTCGGGCCCAGAGAACCATCCGTCGCGCATGACCCCAAGGCCTCTTCCGTCCTGAAGGATCGGTATCGTCATTGTTATGACCGGATTGCAGTTGACGACCTGATCCATCCCCTGGAGCGTGGAAAGGATGCGCGCAACCTACCCCTCCTCAGTTTGATCGGCGCTGTGAAAGGAAAACGAGTGCTGGATGTCGGGTCAGCACAGGGATTGCTGCTTGACCAGATGCAGTCAGCCAGTACCAAGGTCTGTATGGATCTTGCCGTGGCCTATCTTCGTGTGGCGCGGGCCAGTACCCATCGGGTCGTTCAGGCAGAGGGAGAAAATATTCCGTTCCAACAGGGGACGTTCGACGTGGTTGTTTGCACAGGGGTCCTTGAACACGTTCTCGATCCCGCGGCAGTGATGCGTGAGGTAAAGAGAGTTCTGTCGCCGAACGGACGATTTTACGTGTTGGTTCCATGGAAAGAGGATCTGAGCAAGTATGCCGGTATGGAAACGTCCTATGAGTTCACCCATCTGCGTTCCTTTGATGATGATCTTGTGGAAAAACTGTTTGAGGACTTTGAGATTGTCCGACGCCGGGGGGTTGAACCGAATGTTGAGCATCCTCCACACCAGAAGATACTGAACGCCCTCCCACTGCATGTGTCCCAATGGTTGAGCCGGATCTACCGCCAGGCGTGGGTCGTGTTGGATTACGCAGAGGGGCATTGGCATTGGAAATTGCCCAGGCGCATCAAACACGGGTATTGGCGGTGGTACTGGAAACAGTTGGCTCAATTCCCCGAGCGTGATTGGCTGTGGTTGTGGTTCTACTCTCCTTTCCACATGATGTTCGAGCTGCGGCCACCGAGCGCAGCTGGGCACCCCGATGAGCGCGCATAATGTCTTGAGCCGATGGATCGGCGTGTTCTCTTAAAAGCAAGGTCAAACTCTTCTCGCTGAATTCGTTTATTCATGAGCACACCCACCTCCATCAGTGCAGTCCCAGAACGCCGCATCTCCTCTCTATCCCTTGGCGAAAAGCTCTCAGTCCTGCTCATCTGCGACGACCATCGAGGTCATGCGAACACTGTGCTCGATCATATTGCGGCCTTAACCGCGTATTCCGCCCACGATGTACGGGTTTTTAATCCCCGGGGAATGAAGGTCAGTCGCTACCTCGACCTCAGTGAGTTCGATGTAATTGTGCTGCATTACTCCCTGGTGATCATTTCCGATTATTACCTTTCGCCGGCTTTTCGGGAACAGATTCGCCGGTTCCGTGGCCTCAAGATCCAGTTTCTGCAAGACGAATATCGGTGGGTGGATGCCATTACGGCGATGATGCGGTACTTTGGTATTCACGTGCTTTTTACCCTCTTGCGGCCTGGAAGTATTCCACTGATCTATGACGATGTTCGTCTGCCTGGAGTGAACATGATCACCACGCTCGCGGGATACGTTCCAGATAATCTCATCGGCCGTGATGTGCCGCCGTTGGAGCATCGTCCTATCGAGATCGGCTATCGCGGTCGAATGTTGTCGTTTTGGCTCGGGCGTCTTGCGCAAGAAAAGGTTTGGATCGCCCAGGGAGTCTTGGCGCGAGCCTCACAGTACAACCTCCGGTGCGATATCGGCTGGAAAGAAGAGGACCGGATTTATGGCCAGCGATGGATCGATTTCATTGCGTCCTGCCGAGCGACGCTAGGTACTGAAAGTGGAGCGAGCATTACCGACTTTGATGGCACGCTTGAAAAGCGAACGAAAGCCTATCTTGCAGAATTTCCTTCGGCAAACTTCGAGGATGTCACGCGAGATGTGGTTGGCTCCTACGATGGCAAGGTGCCGGTGACGGCGATTTCACCACGCGTGTTCGAGGCGGCTGCCTTGCGGACGGCGCTCATCCTGTTTCCGGGTGAGTATTCAGGGGTCATCAAGCCGTGGGAACATTACATCCCTCTCCGAAAAGATTTTGCAAACATGGATCATGTCGTGGCGAAACTGCGCGATCTACCGTTCCTACAGGCGATGACGGAGCGAACGTATCGGGATCTTGTGGCCTCTGGGCATTATTCTCAGCAAGCCTTAGCCGATGCGTTCGATCAGGTTTTGGTGACGTACGGAATGCGCATCAGCCAACGTCGCAAGATGTGTTACTACCTCGCCAGTCTAGAACGTCCCTGTGCGATGGTGGTATCAACAGCGAAAGAGAAGGTCCGTCCGTGGCTGCTGTTCCCCCAGAATATGCTAAAAGGCCTACTGGCGGTCGGATTGCTGATGCGGTTGACGGCAGGACGGCAGGTATTGAAGGCGTTTATCAAGGATGCGTCCTTCCGACAGGCGGTGAGCTTCGGGGATCTTGTGCGAGATATCCTCAAACTTGCCGTGGTAGGTCAGGTCGTTGCCGGCAAGGTGTCGGAAAGACCCTTTGAAGTGCACGTCGATTTTCACCCGGAGCGTGGCGCGCTGGTGCTGGAAAGTCAGCGACTTCTCAGTTGTAAGGTTCCCGGGACCTGTTCTCTGAGCGTCGTGGGCCGTGAACAGCAGGTGAAAAGTATGGTGTGGAACCATTCTGCTGTGGGCGGGACGGTACGCTATGCGGTCGCTCCCTTCCTGCAAATTACGGTCTGTGTCGGGAATTACGATCTCCATTCATTTGAAGGGTTCGTCCAACTCATGCGGCATGCTCCGGAACTGGCTTGGGACTTGTGCGGATACCTTGTCAACGCACCATCGGGGCTGCGTCGAGCCGCCTAAGCCCCCCTACGAACCGAGCGGGACAATGCGTCATCAGAATGTTCCCATAACGACCATCGAGAACCTCGATTATCGACTTCAGGGAAACGTGGATCAGGCAAACGCAGCGTTTTGGAACACACTGGCCGGTTCCGTGCTAGCAGAATCCCTAGGCGTGCGGGATTTTTCGCCAGAGTCCCTGGCTCGTTTCGACCGAGGCTATTTCGACTATTACCCCTACCTGCTCCAGTATGTGGATCTCACAACACTGTCCGGCAAGAAGGTTGTTGAGATAGGGCTTGGATACGGCAGTCTCGGACAGCGGATGGTAGAAGCCGGGGCAGATTATACAGGGCTCGATGTAGCTGCTGGCCCGGTACAACTGTTGAACCATCGCTTACGGAGTCGGAATCTCCCCGGGCAGGCCATACAGGGGAGTATGTTGCGGTGCCCCTTGCCCTCAGGGACGTTTGATCGGGTTATATCGATAGGGTGCTTTCATCATACCGGAGATGTTCAGCGCTGTCTTGATGAGACCTACCGAGTTCTGAGGCCGGGGGGGACGGCGGTCATTATGGTGTACAACCTTTTGTCTTACCGGCAATGGCATCGATGGCCGAGGCAAACATTGCGTTCCTTCTGGTGCGATCTCGTCTCCTCAGATGGTATGCGACGGGGAAACGACGAACAACGGCTTGCCTATGACCATGCCGATGAGGTGGGGAAAGCAGCTCCCGAAACAGTGTTCCTTTCGATCAGGCAGCTCAGACGAATGTTTCAACGATTCACCGACGTGGAGATCCACAAAGAAAATTGCAATGGCCTGTGTTACCAGCTGAACTTCAGGATTCCAAGGAATGAACAACGGGCTTCGTCGCGCAGAATCAGCTTGCGCGTGGATCTCTATTGGGAACGAGAGAAATTATTGAGTTTGCTTGGGAAGAGCCTGGGGTTGGACCTCTACGCTGTCGCTCGGAAATAGCCCCCCTGCCTGCTCGCCGGATTTCGTGTGTTTCCGTGCGCAACTCGCCGTTCCATCGTAACATGGTCGGACAGAGGTCTGTCTTCGATCAATAGAGCTACTCCAAGGGTAGTTTTGCGTTCTTCAGTTCGCCGAGGTGCGTGAGATGTGCGGAATTGCCGCGATTTGTGATCTAACGGGGATACGATATCCAGCACTGGATCGGCATCTGCACGTGATGAATGCCTTGCAACGTCACCGGGGTCCAGACGGTGAAGGCCTCTGGTGTCATCCTCGCGGGCACGCCGGTTTCGGTCATCGCCGGTTGAGTATTATCGATCTGGAGACCGGGCAGCAGCCGATGCGCGATAGTGGTGGTAACTGGGTGACGTACAATGGGGAAATCTATAATTATCGCGAACTACGGACTGAACTTGGGCAGGAATGCTTCAAGACCAACTCGGATACTGAGGTGATTCTCCATGCGTATCGACGGTGGGGCCTGGACTGCGTGGATCACTTCCGTGGGATGTTCGCCTTCGCGTTGTGGGATGACGAGCGCCGGCAGTTGTTTTGCGCCAGGGACCGGTTCGGTATCAAACCACTCTATTACACCGTGGTCGATCAGGTATTGTATCTCGCGTCGGAGATCAAGGCACTCTTGCCGTTCGTCCCTGACGTCCGTACCAACCTTGAGGCATTTAAAGAATATCTGACCTTTCAGTTCTGCCTGGTGGGGAAAACACTTTTCGAGGGCATTCACGAACTCGTGCCGGGCCATGTGCTCATTACCCGGGATGGATCCGTCGAAACGCGGCGCTACTGGGAGGTGTACTACCATCTCGATTGGGATCATACGGAGAAATACTTCGAGGATCGGATCAGGGCCCTGCTTGAGGATTCCATCGCACTGCATCTGCGCAGTGATGTGCCGGTCGGTTCCTATGTCAGCGGCGGATTGGATTCGAGCATTGTGGCTTCGATGGCCGGCACGCGCCAGCAGGCGGGGTTTCTGGGATTCACCGGAAAATTCTCTCTGGGCCCCACTTACGACGAGAGTCGATATGCAAGAGAGCTTGCGCAATGGCGAGGATTCGATCTCCTCGAAACCGACATCGGCGGTCAAGACTTCGTCCGCCATATTCAGGAGATCATGTACCATCTCGACCAGCCTGTCGCCGGGCCCGGCTCGTTTCCGCAGTATATGGTGTCTCAGCTTGCGAGCCGGCATCGGAAAGTGGTGTTGGGCGGACAAGGTGGTGATGAGATTTTCGGCGGATACGCACGGTATCTGATCGCCTATTTCGAACAGTGCATCAAGGCGGCCATCGACGGCACCATGCAAAACGGCAATTTCATCGTCACATACGAATCCATCATCCCCAACCTCTCGTCACTCCGTGAATACAAACCGCTCTTGCAGGAATTTTGGCGCAAAGGGCTTTTTGAGGACTTGGATCGCCGGTATTTCAGGCTCATCAATCGCGCACGCGATCTCGACAGTGAAATAAATTGGTCTACGCTCGACCGCTTTTCGCCGTTCGACGAATTCAATCGCATCTTCCGCGGGACGAATGTCCGAAAGGAATCGTATTTCGATTGCATGACGCATTTTGATTTTAAGACTTTACTGCCGGCGTTGCTTCATGTGGAAGACCGCATGAGCATGGCGCACGGTCTGGAGTCGCGGGTACCGTTTCTCGACCATCCGTTGGTAGAGTTTGTGGCGACCATCCCTTCCAATGTGAAATTCATGAACGGACGGATGAAGCATTCCCTCAAGAATGCGATGCACGCGGTACTCCCACCGTCGATTCTCAATCGAACCGATAAGATGGGATTCCCGGTTCCTTTGCAGGAATGGTTGAGCCATTCGGGCGTGGTTCACGAATTTGTATGCGACATTTTCTCTTCACAGAAAGCGATGACGCGTGATCTGATCGACAATCGGAAAGTGGTTGAAAGTCTGCACAAGGAAGCACGGTACGGACGAAAGATCTGGGGATTGTTGTCGCTCGAATTGTGGCAACAGGCCTTTCATGATCGCATCTCTTCGTTCAAGAAATTGATCAACGTGGAGGTTACGCGATGAAAGTCTTGATCACGGGTGGCGCGGGTTTTATCGGGTCGCATCTTGCGGACCGGCTGGTCGCTCGAGGCGATGAAGTGTTCGTCATCGACAATTATGTTACGGGGCGTCGCGACAATCTGGCCTCGCACCGGCTGTTGACGGTGGTGGAAGGAACGATTGTGGATACGAGACTGGTTGACAGGGTTTTCGAGGAGTTCCAGCCTGATATGGTGGTGCATGCCGCTGCGTCGTACAAGGATCCGGACAATTGGACGGAGGATGCGTTGACCAACGTCGTAGGGACCGCCAATGTCATTCAAGCCAGCAAGCGCAGGCACGTCGGGCGCCTGATCTACTTTCAGACCGCACTGTGCTATGGCCTCAAGCCATCGGAGCAACCGATTACGATTACCCATCCGGTTCGTCCGGAAGGCAGCAGTTATGCCATCAGTAAGACCAGCGGCGAACAATACGTCATGCTGAGCGGTCTGGATTGGATTTCGTTTCGGCTGGCGAATGCCTATGGACCAAGGAACTTAAGCGGACCGCTCCCGACCTTTTACCACCGTCTCACCACTCAGAAGCCGTGCTTTGTCATGGACACACGACGTGATTTCATCTTTATCGACGATCTAGTAGCCGTGGTGCTCATGGCGATCGATGGAAAGGGAAGTGTGGGAACCTATCATATCTCTTCCGGGTCAGACTTCGCGATCAAGGAACTGTTCGATGCCACGACCAAGGCCCTTGGCATCAAGCTTGAGAAGGAGGTCGAGGTACGTCCGCGCAGTGTCGACGACGTATTCACAATTCTGTTGGACCCTTCCCGAACGGAACACGACTTCAATTGGAAAGCTCATACGCCGCTTGAGCACGGTGTCGCTGCAACCGTTGCCTGGTACAAGAAGTTCGGCATCCAGCAGACCTTCACCCACCTGAAGCCGGTCGAGACGAAGCAGTCAGCTGCGTGAAAGTGACGTATAAAGACGGAGTGAACCGGAATATGCAAGATCAGCGATTGTTGGTAGTGGGAGGCGCCGGATTTGTCGGTAGCAACCTTGTTCGTCATGCATTGGCCTTGGAGTGTCGATCGGTGGTCGTGGTCGACAATCTACTTTCGTCCGAGCGGGAGAATCTGCCTTCGGACCCTCGCATCACCCAGAACGAAGGGTCAATTGCCGACGAGAGAGTACTGGGGCGGCTGAAGGATGAGTTCGACTACATATTTCATCTGGCCACATTTCATGGGAACCAAAATTCGATCGCAGATCCTCTGGCTGATCACGAACATAACTTGATCACCACCCTGCGGCTGTACGAGCACATCAAGTCATTTCGAGCGGTCAAGAAGGTGGTCTATTCCGCCTCCGGCTGCACCCTGGCTCCGCATACGTTCGACAAGCCGGAACCGGTCGGGGAGGACGGGCCGATTCCCATCGAACTGGACAGCCCATATCAAATTTCGAAGCTCGTCGGCGAACTCTATTCGGTCTACTATTGGAACCAACACAAAGTGCCGACCGTGCGTGCCAGATTTCAGAACGTCTACGGGCCTGGAGAAATTCTGGGAGCAGGGCAGTGGCGGGGAACAGCGGCAACCGTCTGGCGGAATGTGACGCCCACGTTCATCTATCGAGCGCTCAGGCGTCTGCCGCTTCTCGTGGAGAATGAAGGCCGTGCCAGCAGAGATTTTATCCATGTCGACGATATTGTGCGCGGTCTGCTCTTATGCGCCACGGATGGAACACCCGGCGACGTATACAACCTGGCCAGCGGAGTGGAGACCTGCATTCGGGATTTGGCAACGATGATCAATCGGATGACGAAGAATCCCGTCTCCATCGAATACCTGCCGCGGCGAGTATGGGATCATGCTGGAAAGCGCGTCGGCAGCACGGAAAAATCATTACGTCAACTGGGATTTACGGCCTCGATCTCGCTTGTGCAAGGGCTGGAAGAAACCATCCGTTGGACGAATGAGAATCTGCCTGTTATCGAGCGATGCATTCAGAAACATGCCGGCCGGATTGCAGCTTGAGATGCTTGCCCACGATTCATTCGGTTGCAGGTGATACGTGACGGCCTCGGTAAGCCCACAACGATTTCTCGATCACGTACGCCGGACGATCACGCGCGAACACAAGGCCGAAATTCTGACGAAGCATTACGACACCATCACCCGAGAGATGCAGCGAGCCGGTACGTGGCGACGTAACTCCAGGCTGCTTGATGTGGGATGCGGAATCGGAGTGTATTCGGAATTCTGGCATGCACGCGGACTGGAGGTGACGGCAGTAGATGTAGACGTCGACCAGATTGCGCACGCTGCCAGACGCGCGAAGGACCGGGGCTGGAACATTCGATACCATGTGGCCAGTGGAGATCTGCTGCCCTTCGACACCGGCTCATTCGATATCGTCTATGCCAACTCACTTCTTGAACATGTGGAAGACTGGGAGGGTTGTCTGGCCGAATGGATCAGGGTTCTGGCTCCCGGAGGGCTGTTGTGGGTAGAGACGACCAATGTCCTGTGCCCGAGGCAAGGAGAGTTCCGATGGCTGCCCATGTATAGCTGGTGGCCACCGGAGTTAAAAGCGATCATTGTGCGATTGGCCCGTGGGTCTGTGCCGGCTCTGGCTAACCACACACCCTGTCCGGCTCTACACTGGTTTTCTTTTTTTCAACTCGAACGGTTTTTTCAGGCACGCGGGCTCGTGGTTCGGGATCGATTTGATTGCCTCGACATGACCACCGTGGGGCCGGTGAAACGAATAATCCGGAACATGGCTGTTGCGAACCGGATGGGTCGACGCCTCGCCTATCTGCTCATCTCTCCGCTCGTGGTCGTCGCGACTCGCCCCGCCTGAGAGGATCTCCGTGAAAGACCGCCTACGTGCCGTCGGCTTCTATGCCAGAGGAGAAACGCAGTGGAGATCGATCCTTCGGGATACCATCGCGGGAACTCTCAGGTTGAATCCGCACAAGATTCCGTCGAGCTGGAGGAATCTCCCTGGGATCCGTTCGATCATTCACGATGAATTTCGGGTGTTGTCCTATGTCATGGATTGGAAGGATGCCTTCACTCATTGTCCAATGATCGAGATAGAATGGTGCAACGTCAACAACATGATGGAATACGCAGCCGGGCTCCGCAAACTGAAGGAGTACCCGCTCAGTATTATCCTGCACTCGGCGGCATGGGACCATCTCCGGCTGTTGCGTGCGGCCCAGGGGCGTTTTCATTCACGCAAGGGGGCAATGCTCGTGTTCTACGGAAACGAATACCACAACATGAAGGAGAAGATCGCCTTCGCGCGGGCGGTATCGGCAGACTACATCGCGTCGCAACTTCCCCTGGCGTCCGCCGAATGGTTGTATGCCGAGTGCGACCAGTCGGTCGTCCTGCAGGCTCCAGCCGCTCTCAATCCCCGTATTTACAAGCCGGAAACAGGCGCGCGGGCGATCGACATCGGATTTCGTGGGGACATCTATGTGAGTGCATATGCCTTAGGTGACATCGAGCGCACGAGCATTCTCGAATACTTCGACTGCCAGGCGGCAAGATGGGGGCTGACGAAGGATATCGCCTTCGTCCGCCATCCGCGTGAGGAATGGAACGGATTTTTGAATCGCTGCAAGGGAATCATGGGAGCGGAGTCCGGAACCCATTTCCTGGAACGGGATGATCACACGCGCCAGGCCGTCATCGATTATATGGCCGACCATCCGGCAGCAACCTTCACACACATCGATGAGCGCTTCTTCAAGCCCTATCCGAATCCCGTTTCCGGAAAGGCGATTTCGTCACGACATTTCGAGCCGATCGGAACAAAGACTTGTCAGCTCTTGTTGGAAGGGGCCTACAACAGAATCCTCAAAGGCGATGAACACTACATCAGCATTAAGAAGGACTTTTCCAATGTCGAGGAGGCCGTGCGTCAATTTACGGATGTCGGTTATCGGACAGCCTTGGTCAACCAGGCCTACGAATATGTCATGGATGAGCATACGTATCGCCATCGTGTAACGTCTCTGTTGAACACGGTTCTTGGAAGCGCAGCTATGGATCGGTGTGCGTGAATGGGTAAAGCGGTCATGACCCATGAGGGAACCTTGCCTGCCGAACCCATCGAGGCATCGTCAGGGTGCATTCTAAAACGAATGAAGATAGTATCCAGGCCGCTCAAGGTCTGCTTTATCTCCCCGCTTGGATACGGATTGTATCACCCGGAAGCTAAGGTTCCGTTCGGAGGAGCCGAAGTCCAATCCTATCTATCAGCTCGCGCGCTCGCGCGCGTTCCCGGATTTGACGTTTCAGTTCTGACGACCGTAGGTGACCAACCGTTCACCGAGGTCGTCGAAGGACTGACGCTCATCGCCCGTCGGACCAAAGGACGGCTGACAGAGGAGTCCAGGGGCGCCATCTCCAGCGGTTCCGTTACCGTTCGAAGATACACAGAATACATGGTTGCGCTGTGGGAGATGTGGGCGCAGTTCAGGGATATAGACGCGGACGTTTATATTCATGCAGGCGCCGGCGTTGAAGTCGGTGCCTATGCTCTCATTTGCCGACTGTTGCGTCGCCAGTTCATTTACGTCGTCGCATCGAGCATCGACTTGGCTTTGCCCTGCGGCAGCGTGTCAGGACCGTTGAAATGGCTCTATCCCTTCGGGGTTCGGCACGCTGAGGCTGTGATTTGTCGGACCGAGGATCAGCAGGCGGCACTCCACAATGGGTATCGACGGCGAGGTATTGTTATTCGTACCGCCCATCCGATTCCGCCTGAAAGTTCTGCGAACCGAAGGTCGGTTCTCTGGGCCGGTAGAATCCATCCGTTAAAACAGCCGCGGTTGTTTCTCGATCTGGCCGAGCGATGTCCTGAGCAGGCTCATGTGATGGTCGGGATGCGGGATTCTGCACAGAGGGAACTGTGGGAATCCATCTGCGGTCGTGCCCGCGGGTTGTCGAATCTCTCGTTCGAGCCCAATCTTCCTCTCCATCGGATGGATGAACTATTCGCGACGGCCAGAGTATTCGTGAATACGTCCGTCTATGAGGGCTTTCCCAATACCTTTGTGCAGGCGACCCTCCATGGTGTGCCGATCGTGTCATGGATCGTCAACCCGGACCGTGTATTGACCGATCAGCGAGTCGGTTTTTGCGCCGAGGGTTCATTTGACCATCTCGTGTCGTCGGCGCGTGCACTCAGCCTCGAGGAACGGTTGTACGAGGACTACGCCCGACGGGCGAGGACATACGGTGTCGAATACCATAGTCTCGAGCGATCGGTTTCACAGTTGAAAGAATTGCTTGTCTCTTTGGCATTCTCTAACCATAACTGAACCAAGAACAGCCTCGTATATGACCCGCCTGAGGTTGTGTTTTATTGGTCCGGCCGCGTCCATTAGTCTCCGACGCTGGACGGACTGGTTTGCCGATCGGGGCCATGATTGCACCATCGTCACGGTGGAACCGGCGGCGTCCGACCAGATTACGAGGTTTCAACAAACAGATGTCACGATGAGCTGTTGGCCCAGGAAACTCGGACGTGCTGTTTCGGCGCTCAGCATGATTCGGCACATCCGACGGACGAAGCCCGACGTGGTTCATGTTCACTATCTACGGGGATTAGCCTGGGGACTTCTTGCAAGCCTGCCGCACCCTTGTGTCGTCACTCCATGGGGCAGCGATGTGCTGCTTGACCAGGGAGCCTACCGAGAGTGGTACAGCAAAGGGTTGACCGGCCGCCTGCTGCGACGGGCGGATCTCGTGACGACGCACTCATCCTATATGGAAGCGCAAGTGCGAGCGCTCGTGCCTGATGTGCGGGCGATTGTACACGTAGGATGGGGAGTGGACCTCCAACGGTTCAGGCCGAACATTGATACGGCGTCTTTGCGCCGCCGTTGGGGGATTCAGGCTGACCAGTCGGTCGTGTTCAGCCCCAGGCTTCTCCAGCCGCTCTACAACCATGAGTACATCATACAAGCCCTTCCGAGGTTGAGACGAGCCATTCCCAACGTCATTGTCGTGTTTACCGATTACTTTGCGGATCTTGCCTATAAGCGCCGGCTTCAGCGACTGGCTGCAGATCTGAATGTCACCAAGTCGATTCGTTTTGTCGGCGATGTGTCGCACGAGGAGATGCCGTTCTGGTTCAACCTGGCTAAAGCGGTCACGATGATGCCTGCTTCCGACGGCCTTCCGAATTCTCTGCTGGAAGCCATGGCCTGTGGGGCCACGCCCGTGTTGAACGAACTGCCGCAATACGACGAGCTTGTGCAAGACCGAGTCAACGGGCGGCGTGTTGTCCTTGATGCGTCGGTCTTGGCCGATGTGCTGGTCGAAGTATTGCAGGATGACACGTTCCGGGCACAATGCCTCGTCACAAACAGGGGCCTGATGGAATCGGTCGGTGACCAACAGAAAGAAATGGGCAAGATGGAAGGGCTCTACAGAGGGTTGGTGAAGTCGATCGGAAGGATCGAGGAGGGTACTCGGTCATGTGCGCAATAGCCGGTATGGTTGTTTCCTCTGAGCGCGGGGTGGATCCGTATGTACTGGAGGCCATGATTGCTACTCAGGCTCATCGCGGACCGGATGGAGAAGGGTATGTGTTCCTCTCGCACCGGCAACCCCGACCGGCACGGCTGGTGACAGGGCCGCTCTCGTCCGATGACGGGCTTCACGATGACCGCTACTCTATCGGCCTGGGGCACCGGCGCTTGGCCATTCTCGATTTGACTCAGGCCGGTTGCCAGCCGATGGCTGGGGCGAATGGCCGGCACTGGGTGACGTACAACGGGGAGATCTATAACTTCGTCGAGTTGCGTGCGGAGCTGCGGACCCTCGGTCATGCATTTCGATCGGAGTCCGATACTGAAGTTCTACTCGCCGCGTATCAGCAGTGGGGGATCGACTGTTTGATGAAGCTCAACGGCATGTTCGCGTTCGCGCTTTGGGATAGGGAGCGGCGCGAGTTGATCTGTGCTCGCGACCGGTTGGGAGAAAAGCCGCTCTACTACTTTTGGGATGGACAGTGCTTTGCATTTGCCTCGGAACTCAAAGGGCTGTTGCCCCTCGTGCGCAATCCGGTTGCCAATCAACCCGTTGTCTACGCCTATCTCGATGGGGGGCGACTGGATTTCAATGACCAGACGTTCGTTGAGCAAATCAGGCAATTGGAGCCGGCTCATTATCTCAGCATCCATGAAGGGAGATTGCACAAACGGCGATACTGGGATCTGCCATTGTCGGCTTCTGAAGAACCGGTGTCGGCCGAGACGCTGCGCGAACACTTCCGAGCCCTCTTCTCTGACGCGGTGCGGATCCGGCTACGGAGCGACGTCGCCGTGGGGAGTTGTTTGAGCGGCGGATTGGATTCGTCGGCGATCGTCTGCGTGACAAACGACCTTCTTGCCCGAGTGAGCGACAGCGCCACGCATGCAATCAGGAATAAACCGAAAACGTTTTCGGCTTGCTTCGATGAAGATCCGTACGATGAGCGACGGTTCATGCACGAAGTGATTCGATCACGTGCCGTCGATGCCCACTACACATTTCCTGATCCCAAGGAGCTGGCAGAGGTACTGGATCGCCTCGTGTGGCAACATGATGAACCGTTCGGTTCAACCAGCAGTTTCGCGCAATGGACCGTCATGCGGCTGGCTTCGGAATGCGGGATCAAGGTGTTGCTGGATGGACAGGGAGCCGACGAACTTCTCGGCGGTTATCACGCGTTTTTCGGAGCTTACTTTGCGGATTTGGTGCGTGCAGGACGTTGGACCCGCTTGCTACACGAGGTGCGTGCCTATCGATGGCGCCATGGCGCCATACCTGTGCAGGCGTTTGGTAATTTCGGAAGAGGAGTTCTCCCGCCCTCGCTCGTTCATGCCGTACGAACGGCATGGAGCGGCAACGGGAGATGGATGAATAGGGAATTCGCCCATCGGTGGCGGTCCATTGAAGATCCCGATAGCGCCGACACTTCAGCCTTCCTTGGCATGCAACAGAGGCTGCTCACCCGGAATGGTCTCCGAGCGTTGTTGCATTCGGAAGACCGGAACTCGATGGCGTTTGGCGTAGAAGCGCGACTACCTTTTCTCGACCATCGCCTGGTCGAGTTTCTGTACCGGCTGGACGGCAGTTGGAAGTTGCGTGACGGATGGACCAAGGTGTTGCTTCGTGAAGCGATGGAAGGAATCTTGCCGCCGGCGGTGCAATGGCGTGTCGACAAAGTCGGGTTTGCCACGCCGGAGGATCAATGGTTTCGCCATGGATTGCGGCCCGCCATCGAAGATTGCCTCGCTGATTCCCGTACAAGGGCGAGGGGATACCTCAACATCGAAGGAGCACGGCGGACACTGGACGCTCACTTCTCGGGAACGACAGGTCTCGGCTCGACTCTGTGGCGGTGGTTGAATATCGAGTTGTGGTGTCGTCGGTTTCTGGATCAAAGACCATGCGGCGCGTCTTAGTTCTCATCAATAACAGTGGAGTCGGTGGAACCGAGCGCCGGCTGGGCCGCCTCTTTACTCGTCTAGCCAGCGAGGAAAAAGACACTGTTTTCGTGATCAATCGGGGACTTTGGACTAGACTGGTATCAGGAGGGCTTGTTCCGGCCCAATCGAGACATGTCGTTCGCTGGACTGAACCGTTCGGCCTGTTGGCAAGATGCCTTCCCTGGGCCAGCGACCGGACTCGCTTTTGGGTTCGCAAGCTCGACTATCTCGTCATGGCGTGCCGGCTCTTGGTCCGTTATGGATTGAGCACTCCGCATCTGTTCCACGTCGTTCTAGGAGGGGCCTACGTGGCCCTGCCGCTCATGGTTCTGCGGAGACACCATCGCTATATCGTCTCGGTGACAGATCCAAATCTGGCCGGTCATGTCGGATCGCAGCGGGCATTGGCGCTTTTTCATGCGGCGATCACAAGGAGTCATGCGGTCGATGCCCTGACCGAGGAGATCCGGGTATCCCTCGCTCGCGAGGGTATCGAACCGTCGAAGATCGCAGCCTCGACGGGAAGCGTTGTAGATGTGACACGATTCCACGCGTCTTATCCCAAGCAGCCTTGGGTGGTCTTTGCAGGACGCTTGGTCGAAGAGAAGAATCCTCTGTTGTTTCTCGAGGCGGCGCCCGCGATTCAGCAGGCGATTCCGGATGCTCGGTTCTTCATCTTAGGGGACGGTCCGCTCAAGGCATCTGTTCGGCAGGGTGTGGCACGCGGCCGATTGACGGAGGTCACCACGACGGGGTTCGTTGAAGATCTGGCTCCGATCCTCGCCCATGCCAGTGTCTTCGTGTCGCTGCAACGTCGGGACAACTATCCGTCCCAGGTGTTGCTGGAGGCGATGGCATCCGGTATGGCCTCGGTAGCGACGGATGTGGGGTGTACCTGGAGATTGGTGGATGAAGAGACCGGCGTGCGCATACGGAGCTCGGCTTCCGATATCGCGAACGCAGTCATCGCCTTGCTTCTCAACCCTGACCGTTGCCGGCGTCTGGGCGAACAGGCCCGACAACGGGTCATGGAGCTTCATTCGGAGACTGGATATAGGGTTCATTTGCGACATCTGTATGCGCTGGTGGATGCGAGTCGATCGAGGAACGCACATGGTCTCCATGACACAGAATCGATCGATATTTCGATGACCAAACCATGATTTTGCTCGTCCTGACATTGATGCTGGCCTTCACTCTGTCGCTCTACGGCGTGCCGATGGCTCGGCGTGCCGCGTTGAAGTTCGGCATCGTCGATAGTCCCGACGGCCGATTGAAGCATCAACGTGAGCCTGTGCCCTATCTCGGCGGCCTGGCGATCTATCTCGCTTTTTTGATCAGTCTCGCGTTTACCTTCGAATTTCGGCATGACGTGCTGGGTATCGTCCTGGCTGGTACGCTGGTCATGATGCTGGGATTGATCGATGACTTCGGGGTCTTGACGCCCGGTATCAAGCTGCTGGGTCAGCTGCTCGCCGTCTTTATTCTTATCAAAAGCGGGATTCGAATCGAGATTGCCTCGCTGCCCGAGTGGATCGACATCGGTCTGACCATCTTGTGGATGGTGGGAATGATCAATGCGCTCAACCTCCTGGATATCATGGACGGCCTGTCCGCAGGTGTCGGAGTCATCAGTGCGATATTCTTGTGCATCGTCGCCATATTGAACGGTGATCAAACGATCACCTTCATGCTGGTCGCACTGATCGGAAGTTTACTGGGATTTCTCCGTTACAACTGGAGTCCGGCCTCGATTTATATGGGTGATGCCGGTGCCATGTTCATCGGGTTGATGCTGGGGAGTCTTTCGATGATCGGGAAGTACACGGAAGGGCATTCGATCTCTCTCCTGACGCCCGTCTTGATTCTGGGCATGCCGATTTTCGACACACTCTTCGTCATGTACATTCGCTTTCTCCGCGGACTCCCGATTTTTCTGGGAAGCCCCGATCACATGGCGATTCGGCTGCGCCATTGGGGATTGTCGGTTCGCCAAGTCGTTGTCATCAGTTATGTCGGTTCCGCCGGTTTGGGCGGTGTGGGATTGCTGGTCATGTCGGTTCCTCAGGACCTGGCTCTCGTCTTGAGCGGCATGACGATCGCCGTCCTGGGACTCGTGGCGGTGGGACTGGCACGGGTGAAGGTGATCCACGGCTCACCGCCGTTGTCACATGAAACGCTGCATGGGTGAAGATTGGAAAGGACGATGCCCTCATGATCCTCATTGTCGGTGCAGGACTGGCCGGTCTGAGCACCGCGCACCATTTGCAAAGCCTGCCGTGTCGTATTCTGGAAAAGGAACCCGAAGCCGGCGGGCTCTGCCGGTCGTATCAGACAAACGGCTTCACGTTTGATTACACCGGGCATCTGCTACATTTCCGGCAAGCAGCCATCAAAGCGCTGGTCGAAAGTCTCCTGCCGACGCAATTGCAGAAACACACACGTCGATCCTACGTCTACTCGCACCGGACCTATACAGAGTATCCATTCCAGGTGAATACCTACGGATTGCCGCCGGAGGTGGTGCGAGACTGTCTCATGGGATTTATCGACACCCTCACCAAGCCAGCAGCAGGGCAATCGAATCAGATCCGTTCATTCAAGGACTGGATCCTCGACAGTTTAGGGGAGGGCATTGCCAAACACTTCATGATTCCCTTCAACGAGAAGCTCTGGCAGGTACCGTTGGATGAGTTGACGGCGGATTGGGTGTCATGGCTGGTCCCCAAACCTGAACCGAGGGACGTGGTAAACGGAGCGCTCGGGATCAAAGACAAAGCGTTTGGCTACAATCCCTCTTTTCTCTATCCGGCGAAGGGTGGAATTCAAGCATTGCCGCAGGCCTTCCTTCCGTCCATTCGCGATATCGCCTATGACCACGAACTCCTGGAAGTCGATACGACCCGTCGTAGGGCCGTGTTTCGTGCGGGATGCAACGGGCAACGAACCGAAGACTATGATGAGCTGGTATCGACGATACCATTGCCGGAGCTTGTCCGGTGCTGTGCGGATCTGCCTCCCTCCATCCGCGAAGCCGCGGCCGGCCTGCGATGGGTTTCGGTCTATAGCGTCAATCTTGGTATCGGTCGTGAAAGGATCTCCGACAAGCATTGGATTTATTTTCCTGAAAAGGACTACCCGTTCTACCGGGCCGGATTTCCCACGAACTTTTCACCGGAGTTAGGACGCCCAGGCTGCAGTTCGCTCTATGTAGAAATATCTCATCTGCCGGACGAAGATATTCCTCCTGATCGGCTGATTGAACGGGTCCGCATGGGCCTGGAACAAGCCGGCATCTTGCGACGCGACGACGAGATTGTCGTTGCGGATGTGAAGAATATCTATTATGCCTATGTGCTGTACGACCAGCACCGGGCGCGCGTCGTACCACAGATTCTTGCTGAATTGAGGCGCCGCGGCATTTATTCGATCGGCCGGTATGGTTTATGGGAACACACGTCGATGGAGGATGCCATCGCGCAAGGGAAGGGTCTTGCGGAAATGCTGCGGACAAGACAGGCGGCCGCCTAAGGAGGGGACGCCAAGGTGACAATCCCCTCGGTCTGCCATATTATTACCAAGTTGGAACTGGGTGGAGCACAACAGAACACGCTCTTCACCGTCTCCCATCTCGATAGAAAGCGGTACCGGCCGATGTTGATCAGTGGTGAGTCCGGCCTTCTGGATAGAGAGGCTCAAGGCCTCTTGGGAGAACACTTCTACCGCGTGCCGTACCTAGTCCGCGAGATCAGCCCGCTAAAAGATCTGCTGGCGATCCGTGATCTGACACGTCTACTCAACCGTCTCAAACCGCTCATTGTCCATACCCATAGTTCGAAAGCCGGTATCATCGGGCGGCTGGCGGCCCGGCTGGCAAGGGTGCCCATCGTCATTCATACCATTCATGGCTTCGGGTTCACGCGGTATCAGCAGCCTCTTCATCGGTGGATGCTCGTTGCGGCAGAGCGATTGATCGGTCGCCTCACGACACGCTTTTTTGCCGTGTCTGAAGCCAATCGTCTGGAGGGAGTGGCACGACGACTCTTTCAGAGCGATCGCTGCGCCATCATTCGCAGCGGGGTAGACCTCACGACCATCCGACGAATGGCGATCGATACCCATGCGAAAAAGCGGGAACTGGGGCTCGATCCGCTTCGGTTGTTGGTCGGGATGATCGCGCCGATGAAGAAGCAGAAGGCTCCATTGGATTTCATTCGTGCAGCGGCGCTGGTACGTGCGACTCGCCCGGACGTGGGGTTTGTGTTCATCGGCGATGGAGACTTGCGGCCGGCCGTGGAGGCGGAAGTGTCTCGGCTGGGCCTCAACCAATCATTGCAGCTGCTGGGTTGGCGTCGCGATGTGTTAGAAATATTGCGTTGCCTGGATGTGTTTGTCTTGACCTCATTGTGGGAGGGCCTCCCACGAGTCTACTTGGAGGCGCGGGCCAGCGGCATCCCGGTGGTCGGGACGCGCGTCGATGGGGCAGAAGAAATCATCCGTGACGGTGAGCACGGGTATCTCGTCGAACCCGGGAATGTATCGGGCATTGCAGACCGTGTTCTGAGGCTTCTCAATAACGCGAATCTCAGAGTGGCAATCGGACGACGGGGTGCCGCCGGTATTCCGGTGGAATTCGATATTCATCACATGGTGTCTCAGCAGGAGCAAGAATATGAACGGTTACTCGCGGCATTGCCGGATGACCGGCGGCCCGTGCGTCCCACGACGGTCCCGGCACATAACTCGATGGACGGCGAAGCGATGGCGGTAGTCCAGAAAGGACAACAATAGTGGGCTTGTCACTTCCGATTGCTACGATCGATGGCCTGCTGGATGCGAACGGGGCCGAACGCAAATATTTCACCTCACAGATGGAGCCAGTGCAATGAACATTCCGTTGCTTGATCTCAAAGCGCAATATCAGGCGATCCGAACAGAAGTCCTCGCCGCGATCGAAGCCACCTGTGATGAACAAGGCTTCATTCTCGGGCCGCGCGTCGTCGCCCTGGAGCAAGCCATCGCGTCCTATGTAGGCAGCAGGGCGGCGGTGGGGGTGGCGTCCGGAAGCGACGCATTGCTCCTGGCCTTGATGGCTCTCGGAGTGAAAGCGGGAGACGAAGTGATCACGGTACCGTTTACGTTTTTTGCAACCGCCGGGGCTATTTCACGACTCGGCGCCAAACCCGTCTTCATCGATATCAAGCCTGATACGTTCAACATGGATCCGGCCCTGATCGAACAGGCTATCACTCCACGTACCAAGGTGATCATCCCGGTTCACCTTTTCGGCCTCTGTGCTGAAATGGAGCGCATCAATCAGGTCGCGCGACAACGCAAGATTGGAGTGATTGAAGATGCCTGTCAGGCGATCGGGGCATCGCGCAATCGTACGCAGGCAGGGGCGTGGGGAGATGTCGCGTGCTTCAGTTTCTTTCCCTCGAAGAATCTCGGCGGATTTGGCGACGGGGGAATGGCGACGACCAATGACCAGGCGCTGGCGGATACCATTGCGATGCTGCGGGTGCATGGCAGCCGCGTCCGCTACCTACATGAGGCGATCGGGATCAACAGCCGGCTTGATTCGCTTCAAGCGGCAATCCTCCTCATCAAGCTGAAGTATCTTGAGCAATGGGCGGCAGGTCGCCGCCGGAATGCTTCTCGCTACGAACAACTCTTCACACAGGCGAATCTTTTGGATCGCGTGACCCTGCCGAAAGCCGGTCCCGAAAGTACGCATGTCTACAATCAATACACCATCCGCGTTCCCAAGCGGGACGAGCTGCGCGCGTACCTGAAAGACAAGGGAATCGGGACCGAGGTCTACTATCCGCTTCCCATGCATTTGCAGAATTGCTATCGAGACCTGGGCTATCAGAAGGGCGCATTTCCGGTATGCGAACGTGCGGCGGAAGAGGTGTTGTCCATACCCGTGTATGCCGAACTCACAGAGGATCAGTTGGGCTATGTCGCTCAGTGCATAAAGAAGTTCTATGACCTTTCCGATCGGCGCGCGATCTAGCGGCGCATCGTGGCGGGATTCTATTAAGAGATCTTGCCTCTTTCCGACCCGCATGCTGGTACTCCGAAGACTCACCACCAGGGCTCGAACGGTCATGACGGCCATTCCTGCGAGGGTTGAGGCTGGTCGGATCAAGCAAGGAGATGGCAGTCAGGGTCATGCTGTTCAAGGATGAACAGCGCTTGAAGGAGGATAGGTACAAGAGAAAGTGAAGCGAGGACCTGGCACGCGCGAATGAACAGGTATGTTGTCGTTTACTTTGCGTTGAAGTTGGGCGGCTGGAATGACTTCACTGAAGCGCTCAAAGGCCGCTTCAATTCAGAACTGAGTGGAGAATCCTGGCCGGTGGATATATACCAAGGCTGCTGACCTGTTAGTACGGGAATGCCGTTCTCGTATGTTGAGCACGATCTCTCTGTCTTCATAACCGTAAGGCACGAGCTTTGCTAGTACCTACATGGAACAACTAAGAAGCGTCGCAAAAGCAATGACAAAGTCGTTCTCCACTCCGTCGCTCCTCTCACTTCACCGAACCAACTATCCAGCATTGGGAGCGGCCCTGGCGATGATCGCTGGAATATTTGCTATCGATTGGTGGCTGCCGCTGGGACTGACCATCACGACCCTGTATGTCGTCCCTGTGTTGATCGCCTCGCGAATCCCACATGCCCGCCTGACACCGCTCATAGCAGGTCTCGCGTCTGTGGTCACGATTCTGAGTCTGTTCCGCGGGCCGTTGGTCACCATTACCTGGGTTGCCGTCTGCAATCGTGGATTTGCACTGATGGTGATCTGGGTCACCACGTTGCTATGCATGCGACGCCAAAGCGACGAGGCCGAGTTACTTCGGATCAACGAAGACATCGAGCAACAGGTCCATGAGCGTACGGCGGATTTAGAGGAGGCCAACCGGCAACTGGAAGACCTGCGGGCTGAAGCCGTTTCCCAGTTGGCTGCGATCGTGAAATCGTCCGACGATGCGATTGTCGGGATGACACTGAACGGCATCGTTCAGAGCTGGAATACCGGTGCGGAACGGGTCTACGGATATGGAGCGGAAGAGGTGATCGGCCGGTCGATCTCCCTTCTCTGTCCACCGGACAGGCTCGACGAAGTACCGGCGATGCTGGACCGGATTGCATGCGGCGAACACGTCCGCAATGTCGAAACCGTGCAACGTCGCAAGCGAGGCGACCGGATCGATGTTTCCCTCACGATTTCTCCGGTCAAGGATGCGGATGGCAGTGTTATGGGCGCCTCCGCCATCACACGCGACGTCACGGAACGCAGGCGCATCGAAGCCGCATTACGCGAGAGCGAGGCCCGATTCCGCATGATGGCGGATACCGCGCCGGTCATGGTCTGGATGGCCGGCCCGGACACGCATATTACCTTCGTCAACAAGCGCTGGCTGGAGTTTACCGGACGGAAGTTGGAAGAAGAGATCGGCGACAATTGGTTTACCGGTATCCATCATCACGACCTCGAACGTTGCCGGGAATCGTATCTTGCCGCCTTCAAATCCGAACAGCCGTTTACGATGGAGTATCGGCTGCGCCGACTCGACGGAGAATATCGGTGGGTCATTGACACGGGAGTGCCCCTCTTCGAGTCGGACGGACGCTTCGGCGGTTATATCGGCACCTGCATGGACTTGACCGAACGCAAAGATATGGAGGATCAATTACGCCGGACGCTGAAGGAGAAGGAAAGCTTGTTGCGTGAGGTCCATCATCGGGTCAAGAACAACCTCCAAGTGATTTCCAGCCTCCTGAATCTCCAATCTGCGTCCATCAAAGACCCCTTGGTCAACCAACTGTTTCGGGAATGCCAGGTTCGGATCACCTCTATTGCGCTTCTGCACGAGACCCTGCACCGGTCGAGCGATCTGTCGCGCATCAAGATGGGCGACTATATCAGAACGCTCACCGGTCATCTGTTCCGCTCGTACGGGGTCGATCCGAATTTCATCGTGTTGGAGTTGAGCATCGACGATGTGGAATTCGACATCGATACCGGCCTGACTTGCGGATTGATTATCGACGAGCTGATTTCGAATTGTCTGAAGCACGCCTTCGTCGATGACAACGGAGGCAGAGTGCACATCGGGCTCGAGGATCACCTGGACGCGACTTTTACCTTGCGAGTGAGTGACGATGGAATCGGGATCCCAAGGGACGGGGTCCTCAACAATCCGGATTCTCTCGGGCTTGAACTGGTCACCTTGCTGGCGGAAAAGCTTGACGGGACGACGGAGCTGCGAAGCGGGCATGGGACCGAATGGGAGATTCGGTTCCAGCAGCTGCAGTATTCAGAGAGGGTATGAGCATCATGGAACCAGCCAACATCCTCGTCGTAGAAGATGAACCGATCGTGGCCAAGGATATACAGCTCAGTCTTCGGCGGCTCGGATATCGAGTCCCTGCGACGGCGACTTCGGGGGAAGAGGCGATTCGGAAGACCAAGGAATCCCATCCCGACCTCATTCTCATGGATATCGTGCTGAAAGGAAAGATGGACGGCGTAGAAACCGTTCAACAAATCAGGAAACAGTACGACGTGCCGGTGATCTATCTCACCGCCTACGCGGACGATCATACGCTGGAACGGGCCAAAGTCACGTCGCCTGCCGGATATATGCTCAAACCGTATCAACCCAATGAACTGCGGACGACCATTGAGCTCGCACTCCACCGAGCCCATCACGATCGTCACATGAATGAGAATCTCAAATGGTTGGCCACCACGGTCCGGTGCATCAGAGAGGGGATCATGACGACGGATCGTGACGGACGTATCACCTACATGAACCCGGCAGCAGAAGACATGGTGGGGTGGAAACAGCCGGATGCCAAAGGAGTCAGTCTTGCGACACTCATTGGTTTTGGTCCGGAAGGAAGCTTGCCAGGGACGGAAAACCCCGCGACGACCGCTATGGCCGAAGTCCATATCGTGCAGATGACCGCCTCGGTCCTACCATCGAAATCCGATGCGCGCCGGTCTATTGTAGGAAGTGTTGCTCCCGTCCTCGATGACATCGGGATGGTCATCGGATCCGTGCTGGTCTTTCGCAAGCATCAACAGACCCTGCAATGCGGACACCACGAGACCCCGGCGGGGGAAGGGCGGGAAAACGAAGATCGAATGGGCGCGCCGCAAGGGATTATCAATCTGTGCGCGTGGTGCAAGCGCGTTCCTGATAAATTCGGCGAATGGTATGATCTGGAAACCTTTGTCACCGAACGATCGGCTCTCCAGTTCAATGGTGGCCTGTGCCCGGAATGTATGAGCAAGTGTTTTCCTGAGAGCGGCGGCCGCCTCTGAAATACAGATACATCGAGGGCCTACCCGGTCGACCTCTCGGCACAACTTCAAGCAGCCGTGGCCCGAGCGTCCATTCGTTTCGGACGTACCGCCGGAAGAACCTACCCCGGAGATCCCTCTCTAGTCCGCATCATTCATGACGGCTTCATGAATAATGCGGGCTAATCCTTCACAAGTAGACGGTCCATCCAAAAAGCGAGTGCCATCCACACCATTGTGTTCGACCCCTGATGACTGAATGCATTTATGTGAAATGACTGAAATCGTTCAGGAATACAAGGCGCGTCGAGAAAAGGGTTGATTTGCAGGAGTCATGAGTAGTTAACTGTGGGCTGAACGCCCGCCGGGAATCCCCCTTGCGAGGTATCACAATCGTCCCATACATCAGGAACAAGAGCCCCATGAAGGTCGGCTATCAGTGGAGAGGTATTTTCGCCGGATGTGTCGCTGTCACTCTATTGGTAGGATGTGCCGCTGATCAGCGTTGGCGCTCCGCGATGGAAAAAGGTCATGAAGCTCTGCGTGCGGGGCAGTATACGCAGGCGGAGGAGCAGTTCTCCAAGGCACGGGATGAAGCCAAGAGAATCGACCCCAAAGGCAAGCGACTCGCCGAGAGCTTGAGCCAGCTCGGGGAGGTGAAGCGCGACCTCGGACAGTACGCGAAGGCGGAGTCGTTGTTTCAGGAGGCCCTTGGGATTCGCGAGTCCTTGTTCGGTCCAAATCACGCCGAGACGGCGTCAAGCCTGACGGACCTAGGCGAGCTCTATAGAATGCAGAGGCTGTATACGCAAGCAGAGGCTTTCCATCAACGCGCGCGGGAAATCCGAGAGAAGGTCTACGGGCCGGACCATAGCAAAACGGCCGAGAGTCTGAACAACATCGCGGTCATCTATCAAGATCAGGGACGTTTGCCGATGCGGAACCTCTCCTACAGCGGGCACTCGGTATCCTGGAGAAGAGGCTGGGACCGGAACACAGCCTGACTGCAATCACCCGTGATAATCTGGCGCAATTGTATCAAGCACAAGGACAAAATGAGCGAGCGATGCCGCTTTACCAGCGCGCTCTAGCCATTCACGAGAAGGCATTCGGTCCGGACCATCCGATTGTCGGCCGGAATCTGATCAACCTGGCGGGAACTTATCAGGCGCAAAATCAATACCCCCAGGCGGAGGTGTTGTACCAGCGCGCCGTTCGAATCTTCAAAAAATCGCTCGGCCCGGACCATCTCGAGCTTGCGAATGCCTTAAGTCATCTAGCGCAACTCTACGAATTGCAGGGGTTATATTCGCAGGCAGAACCGCTGTATCAGCAGGCGCTGACGATCCGGGAGAAGCAGACTTGGAGCCGAGCACCCGCAATTGGCGATAGAACTAAACAATCTGGCCAGCCTCTATCAATCGCAGAATCGTCTGGATCAATCTGAAGAGGTGTATAGGCGCGCGCTCGGTATTTTTGAGAAATCCGCGGGGCAAGAACGCCAAGGATATGCCAAAACGCTGAAGAGTTATGCGTCCTTGCTCAGGCGCAAGCAACGGACAGGCGAAGCCGAACGGCTGGAGGAGCGAGCAAAGTCCGTGCTGAAACGGCTTTCATTGGAAAACCAGAACAGAGGCAACACTGCCGGAGATCTGCCGCAACTACTTCCGATTCCCTGATACTTCTCCCCCTGCCGGATATCTTTTCCTGGACCTACGTCACGCCGCCTGCCCAGGTTGGTATCTCAACCTTCACGGAGTGGTCTACGCTTAAGTCGGGGGTCGGTTCATCGGACTCTCGCCAATTATTCTCAGATCTCGATCACTGTAACAGTACTCGGCTCAAACATTCGTGCGATCAAGAACAGAGTTGTTCAGACCGGCAACCAAAAAGATCCCGGCGACTGCTTGCTGCGAGGTTCCGTGAAGGAGAATCCTTCCAAATCGTGACGCCAACCATTGAGTCCACCACCGAGAATCTCCTACACTAGGTTGATTTGCCGGCAGGCTGATTATCGAGAGGAGTGCCCGCATGATACGTTCGGTTGTGATCACGATTGCCATTGTCTCTGTAGGAATCACGGGTTGTGCCTCCAAACGGCCACCGAAGCCCTTCCAATTGCTGGCGGCCGAGTTTGTTTCCCCGGTCGGTATTACGAAGCCGGTCGACGCCAGAAGCGCGGTCATCGGAATTACGATTAAGTCGGATAAATGGCCCACGGGAACGGAGAACCGGGTGTACCTGGTCAGGGTGGATTCCGACGGCAACCTGTATCGCGGAACCAAACTCATTCCTACCAGTGTGGTCGCATCCGTGCCGGGGGCGAGCGGAGGAGGGACGGTGTACGTACAGAATATCCAGCCGGGTCGGTATGCTGCCGTCGCGTACAGCGAATCGGCGAAAGGTTACGGAAGAAATAGGGAGTTGACGCTTTTTCTGTTTGCGCGCGATCTGGTGAAACAGACGGATACGACCGTATCCGCGGGGACGATTGCATTTATGGGCGAATACGAGCTGGGCCCCGACACGATGATCCTCAAGCCACAGGCTGCCGACGACGTGCAGCAACATTATTTTGAGGTGTTCTGGGGGAAGTCATTGGCACAGGTCGTCGAAGACCTGAATCTCATTGGAACGCCTGCATATTTCGGATTCCATACGTTGGGTGCGGTCAGGGGCAGCCGCGATGCAAGTGCTGAGGAACAGTTTCTCAATACGGCCAGGCATCAACTCGAACCAGCCTGGACAGCGGTGATCGAACAACGTCTTCCATCCCTCAAATAGTAGAGAAGTGATCATTGCGGGTATTGTGTTCAGGTCCACATAGGACCCGAGGGAGACCGGCTTTTCAACACCCTGCTACGGCTGTGGTCCCGCAAGCCTCTGCAGCAAGACATCCTGCGCGGTCTGTGGCTTGCGTCCTCGCGGGCGACAGCGGACGTAGGTGCCGTTTTCGCGTAAGATCCAAGAGTGCGTGTTGTCTTTGAGATATGTGAGGAGCCCTTCATTGATCACCCGCTGCTTGAGGTCCTTCTCTAATATGGGGAAGGCGGCTTCGATCCTGTGGAAGAAGTTCCGTTCCATCCAGTCCGCGCTTGAGAGGTACACCAGCTCGTCGCCGTCGTTCTGGAAATAGTACACGCGGCTGTGCTCAAGAAATCGTCCCACGATGGAACGAACCTGAATGTGATCCGACAGGCCGCGGACTCCGGGACGCAATGCGCATGCGCCCCGTATGATGAGGTCGATTCTCACCCCTGCCTGGGATGCAGCATAGAGCGCTTGAATGATCTGTGGTTCCAGGAGCGCGTTCATCTTTGCCATAATGCGCGCCGGCTTGCCCTTCCTCGCGAAGATGGTCTCCCGTTGGATACAGGTGAGCAAGGTCTTATGCAGGGTGAACGGCGACTGCAAGAGCCGCTTGAGTTTACCAGGCTGTCCCAGCGAGGTGAGTTGATGGAAAATTTTGTGCACGTCCTCTCCGATAGAGGGATCGCAGGTCAGCAACCCGAAGTCGGTATACAATTTGGCGTTTCGCGCGTGATAGTTGCCGGTTCCCAAGTGAGCATAGCGGCGCAACGTCCTGCCTTCGCGTCTCACGACGAGTACCATTTTCGCGTGAGTTTTATAGCCGACGACGCCGTAGACAACATGGGCGCCGGCCTCTTCGAGATCACGGGCCAACTCGATATTGGTTTCCTCGTCGAACCGCGCGCGTAACTCGATGACGATGGTGATCTCTTTTCCGGCTTCTGCGGCCTGCATCAAGGATTTGGCAATGTCCGAATCAATTCCCGTGCGGTACAACGTTTGCTTGATCGCCAAGACTTGCGGATCTTCCGCCGCTTGACGGATGAATTCCTGGACCGGGGCAAACGATTGGTAAGGATGATGCAGAAGCATGTCACCACTGCGGATCGTGTCAAAAATGTCCCTACGTGGGAGCAGCGCCGGAGGCAGGCTGGAGATAAACGCGCGGTACTTGAGATCCGGCCGATCCACGAGGTCCGGAATGGCTATCAGCCGGTGAAGATTCACCGGCCCGTTGCACTGATAGACATCCTCCCGAGACAGGTCAAACTCGCCCATCAAGAATTTCACCATTTCAGCAGGGCAGTTGTCGGCCACTTCCAATCGCACCTCATCGCCGAAACGCCTCGCGGGAAGTTCGCCTTCCATCGCATGACGAAGATCCTCCGCCGCCTCTTCATCGACGAAGAGATTGCTGTTGCGAGTCACCCGAAATTGATAGCACCCACTCACGTCCATACCTGGAAAAAGCAGGCCCACGTATGCGTGGATAATGGAGGACAGAAAGACGAAGTCGTGCGGTCCCTTGCTGACCTGAGACGGAAGATGAATGACCCGGGGAAGCAATCTGGGCACCTGCACCACCGCCGTTCCATTCACGCGGCCGAATGCGTCGATCCCCTCGAGCGCCACGATAAAATTCAGGCTCTTATTGAGCAGTTTTGGAAAGGGGTGAGCCGGATCCAGGCCTTGCGGGCTCAAGAGGGGCAACAGTTCACGGGTGAAATAGCGGCGAATCCATCCGAGCTGAGCCGGGCTCCAATCCGCGCGTTTGAAAAAGCGGACCTGATGCTCCTCAAGCTGAGGAATCAGGTGGTCATTGAGAATGATGTACTGCTGACCGACCAGCTGGTGCGCCACGTGCGCAATTCGCTCGAGCTGCTCTCTTGGAGTCAACCCATCGGGTCCGGACTGACCCGTGCCGTGAGCAACCTGCTCCTGCAGGCCTGCGACACGGACTTCGAAAAATTCGTCGAGATTCGAACTGACGATGCACAAGAACCTGAGCCGTTCCAATAGAGGCACGGAGCCTGCCTGTGCACGTTCCAATACCCGTCGATTGAATTCGAGGACGCTGAGTTCACGATTGAGGTAGAACTCAGGACGTGCGAGGTCGGTGGCCGTCTTTCCATCCGAGGAAACTGTAGAAGGTAGTTTGGCAATCCGGGGCATGCAGCAATCACCTCTCGGCAACCGGACACAGGTGAAGGAGAACCGGTCAAAAGCTTGCAATCAGAATAGTGCAGGCGAGCGAACCAAACAAGGCTCTCGATCTCATCCTGGCATCGGCGGAACGCAGCCCTCATCATTCATGAAGGCTTCTTTGCGCCTCCACGCAGAAGACCCCGCCGTCTCACAGGACACGGCCTGCTCACATCTCGCGGGCGTCCACAGGGGGTTTGCAAGACACTGGGCGTCACAGCACGGCCGCCTCACCGGCTCGGCGGCGTCCGCAAGGAATTCAAGACACTGGGCGCTCACCGTCTCGCGCCCGTGCGCAGACTTGAGGCGACTTCCTCGTCGCCTCGCGCACCTCGTTATTCTTCGCGTCGCGAACCTCAACGAGAATCGATACGGCAGCCGATCCGTTCACTCGCCACGACGAAGTTGTCCAGATAACGCTGCTGAATGGTCTGGAACGGATAACTTGTCCAATAGTTTTCTAGGTACACGGCATTGATGCCATACGCGACGTAGTCTCCGACCCAATTCAACCCGGTCCGGCGCGCTTCAAGTCCCTCGTTGATCCAAAATTCCAGGATGCCGTTGGCCTGTCGAGGGGAATTGAGCTTCATGTGACCTTCGATGCAGAACCACATCCCCGCGTTGTGGTCATCAAAAATGGCGGTCTTTCCCTGCAAAGCTCCCAACCAGCGAAGATGCGGAAAATCATTGTAGGTCGTCGTCCGCAAAGTTCCGGCTTCGTCGGTGCCGGAGGCGGGATCGAGATAGAGATAGGCGGCGTCGGAACCGGGTGAAGCGCCGCTCCAGAAGTGCCCGATGGCTGCCTGGGCGAAGCGGTCGGAAGACAGGACCATGGCGCGCGTCAGTTTATCTCCTCCGCCTCCGACCCAGTCTGGCTGATAGCGCACCTCGAATCGCCAGTAAACATCGGTGTATCGCGTGGTTCCGGCATCCACCGGCTTGATGTACGGAGCAGGAGTCCTGCCGAAGGCGAGATGAAGGAAGCCGCCGTGCGGGTCACCGGGCAGGTACTCCGTCCGCATGCCGACCGATCCATTGATTCCGGCGCCGGCTTCGCGAACAAACCGCCCGTTGCGAAGGTCGTACTCGAAGTAGCCGCGGAGCCGGTCGACTTCGAAGTCGTCACACCAGATCCACGCCGGATGGCGGCTCTGCCAGTCTTGGCAAGGGGGATCGGTCCCCTCTGCAGAGAATAAGCGACGATCTTCTTCGTGCAACGAGATGAGAAAGATGACCGAAGCAACGAGCGTCCACCCAAACATTCTCTGCATGGCCCGCACTCGAAAACGTAAAGCGCAAAAGGAAACATCTGATGATCTGTTGATTTGACGATCTGATGAACTTCCGACATTCAACAAATGAACAGATTCTGATGATCTGCCGATCTGATGATCTGTCGATCTGATGGAACTTCTGACATTCAATACATCAGCAAATCAACAAATTCATAAATCCTTCGCGAAACGACGAGATACGCTTCACGGACGACGAGCGACGGAGAACGTCGCATCGCTGGAACCTCCATTGACCTTCGTGAATAATGCGGGCTAATCCGTTACAGCCCCTTCCGACGCCGACGACACATGGCGTGCGTATTTCCCCATCACGCCGGATGTGTATCGTGGAACGGGGTGCTTCACTTTCTTCAAGCGCAGCGCCAAATCCTTCTGACTCACGGCGACGTCCAGCCGTCGTTTGGGGATGTCGAAGGTGATGATGTCGCCGTTTTTCACGGCGGCGATCGGGCCGCCCTTGATCGCTTCCGGCGCGATGTGGCCTGCCATGAGCCCGTGAGTGGCTCCGGAGAACCGACCGTCCGTCAAGAGGGCAACGGAGTCACCGAGACCTGCCCCCACGATAGCCGCCGTCACGCCCAACATTTCCCGCATGCCCGGTCCCCCGGAGGGCCCTTCATAGCGGATCACCACGACGTCGCCGGCCTTGATCTGGTTCGATTTGACCGCCGCGAACGCATCCTCCTCGCGATCGTAGACTTTGGCGGGTCCGCGAAACTCCAGCATGGAGTGTCCGGCGACCTTGACCACGGATCCTTCCGGCGCGATATTCCCTTTGAGAATCACCAGCCCGCCGGTGGGCTTGATGGGATTGGACAACGGTCGCAATACTTGTTGTCCAGGGCTTTCCTTCGCTCCTGCCGCCTCTTGCCCGATCGTGCGGCCGGTCACGGTGATCTGATCCTGATGCAGCAGTTTGGCGTCGATGAGCCGCTTCGCGACCAACGTGGTCCCGCCTGCTGCATACAGGTCCGCGGCCGTGAAGCGACCGCCTGGCTTCAAATCGGCCAGGAGCGGGATTTTGCGGTTGAGCTTGTCGAAATCGTCGATTGTTAATCGCACGCCGGCTTCGCGGGCGACGGCTAGTAAGTGGAGCACCGCGTTCGTCGAGCCACCGGTCGTGGCGACCGCCGCGATGGCGTTCTCGATCGACCGTCTGGTGATGATTTGCCGGGGACGGATATCTTTTTTCAGCAGGTCCATCACGAGCGTGCCGGCTTCAAACGCGACCTCGTCTTTGCGTGCATCCATGGCCGGCACACCGTTCCGTCCCATCGGAGAAATGCCGAGAAATTCGAAGGCGATCGCCATCGTGTTGGCGGTGAACTGACCGCCGCACGCGCCGGGACCAGGGCAGGCATGGTCTTCCAAATCCTTGAGCTCCGCATTCGTCATCTTGCCAGACGCGTGTTTCCCCACTGCTTCGAACACGTCTTGAATGGTCACGTCATGGCCTTCAAAGCGACCCGGCATGATCGATCCGCCATAGAGCATGAGGGAGGGAACATTCAAGCGTGCCAGGGCCATCACGGTGCCGGGAATTGTCTTGTCGCAACCGGACAGGGCCACGACGGCGTCGAAGAGATGCCCGCGCGCGACGAGTTCGATGGAGTCCGCAATGACTTCCCGACTGATGAGGGAGGCCTTCATGCCTTCGGTTCCCATGGAAATGCCGTCGGAAACCGCAATCGTATTGTATTCGATCGGCGTGCCGCCGGCTGCGCGAATGCCTGCCTTGACCCGCTCCGACAGGCGGCGGAGATGGAAGTTGCACGGCATCACCTCGATCCAGGTGTTGGCGACGCCCACGAGCGGCCGTTCGAGGTCGGCATCGGTGAAGCCGACAGCCTTCAGCATCGCCCGCGCCGGAGCCCGCCCCGGACCGTCGGTCAAGTCGTGGCTCTTGTGTTTCGGATTCGAGATCATAAGAACTCCTTCTCGAAGACGCTGCTGTCTCTGGCTCGTCACGTGGGCCGCAAACTCTCGCATAGAATGGAGCGGTGGGTCAATTCTAACGAATGGATGCTCGGCCTGATCGCTACGAAAGGGGAGCAGAATGGACCGGCTCAAGACGGAGGTTTAATCCTGTCCTGAGCCGTTGCGTATCAATAGCGAGTTTTTCTAGGCGGTTTCTTCTCTTCGATAGGATTCGAGTCGTCCGTGAATCCTTCTGCTCTGAATTATCACTGAGCTTTCTTCTCGCCGTGGGGATTGCTTTGATGCGGATTGGCCGGCGCCATTCCCTTTTCGGACCCCATGCTCTTGTGTTGCTGCATGACCTTTTCGTGTTCGGCCTGTTCCTTGGCCCGCTGCTCCGGCGTCAACAGGGCCAGCACGTCCCGTCGCGTCTTAATGGAGGTCATCCGCAGCCCGACCTGAATGTCCTCGCTCTGCTTGAGCTTCGCCTCCATGGTCCCCATGTCGGATTTCTCATCCTCGATCAGAGCTTTGAGTTCCCGTTCGGCCACTTGAATGTCGGCCTCCATTTTGATTCTCGTCTTATCGAGGTTGAGCTGCGTTTCCTTGAGCTTGGCCACTTGATCGGGATTCAAACCGATATCCTTTTCATGCTTGAGCAGGTGACGGATGAGGTGGCCCGCACCGCCGTGCATCATCATCTCCATCATTCCGCCGCCCATGCTATGGCCACCCCGGCCATACCCGTCGCCATGACCGGATTGGCCGCCGTATCCTTCGCCGTGGCCTCCGTAGCCTTTGTCGGGATCAGCCCAGGCCGGCGAGAGCATGAGTGTACAGGCCAAGAGCGACGTCCCCGCAACCATGGATTTCTTCAGCGTCATCGTTCCCTCCTCCTTATAATGAAACCGTTAGTGTGCCGTGAATACCGTGTCCGGTGGAATGAGTATAAGCATGAATCGTCTTAGTGCCCCGTCAAACGTCCGAGCATTCCTTCATCCGCCCTGAGCGCATTCAGCATGAATTGAACAGCCAAAGCGGCGAGGTGCGCGAGACGACGAATAAGTCGTCTCATGTTTGCGCACGGGCGCGAGTCGGTGAGCGCCCAGTGTCTTAGAAAAGTGATGGTTCTTTTCGACATTCTATCAGTGTCCCACCAGACGTCCGAGGACTCCTTCATCTGCTCTGAGCGCATTCAGCATGAACTGAATGGCTAATGCGGCTAACAACAACCCCATCAATCGGGAGATGATCTTCTCGGCGATGGGATTCAACCATTTGGCGCCCGTCGCCCCGACCGCTAATATAATGTAACTTGCAAGCCCGACGAGTACAAGACACGCCAACAGTACCCCCCGGTGCATGAGGGTCCCCGCTTGGGCTTCCAGCAGGATGACGGTCGAGATCGCAGCCGGTCCGGCCAGCATCGGCACTGCCAGGGGTGTGATGGCGATGTCGTCCTTGCTCGTTCCCGCTGCGGTTTCTTCGGCGGTTTCCTGCACGGTGGATCGTTGCGCCCGCAGCATGTCGAGCGCGACCAACAACAACACAATGCCGCCGGCGATTTGCACGGCCGGCAACGTGATCCCGAGCAGCTTGAAGATGGCTTGACCGAGGAACGCAAACCCGGTGAGAAAGCCCACGACGACACAGCAGGCCATTCGGGCGGTGCGCAACCGCTGCGCCACGGAGTCGCGCTGGGTCATCGCAAGGAAGGCGGGCACTGCGGCGATAGGATCAACGATGACGAAGAGAGAACTGAAGGCGAACAATCCGTATTCGATCAGATCCATATCCGATGAGATGTGTGAGTCTGACGTGAGGTGTAGTGCGTTCGCAGGATGGTCAAAAAGGCCGTCCAGCGAGGCCACAGCAAGCGAAGAGGTGAAACGTACTCCCTTTCGTACGTTGAGCCTCTGAGTGCCGCGAGAACAAAGCTGGCGGACTTTTTCAGCATCCTGCTAGCCGCGCCGGGCGGCAACCAGAAGCTCGGCGCGGGGATCAATATGCGGGAGGCGCGCGAGCTGCTCATAAAGCGCGAGTTGTTCTTTGGAAATCGGAGACGGCATGACGATCTTCAACCGCAGAAACAAATCGCCATACCCGCCTGAAGCGGTCGGCAGTCCCTTTCCTTTGAGCCGAAGCTTGGCGTCGGCTTTGCTGCCGGGAGGGATCTTCACGCGGACCGGCTCGGTCAGCGTCGGCGCCATCACGTCAGCTCCGAGCGCTGCCTCCCATGGCCAGATCGGAAGGGTCACGCTGAGATCCGTTCCGTGCAGCCGAAATACTCCATTGCTCTTGATATGAACTTTTAGATACAGATCGCCCGGCTTTCCGCCGTTGAAGCCACGTTGACCCTTACCCGCCACGCGCACCCGCGTCCCTTCCTGCACGCCCGCAGGAATCCGGACCTCAATGGAGCGTTTCTCCAACTGGATACCCGAACCCCCGCACACCACGCACGCGCGGCTACGTACGATACCGGCGCCGCCGCACCCTTTGCATGGCACACGCTCAGAGAGCTCCACACGCCGGGAGATGCCGCTGAACACCTCGGGGACAGATAGCTCGACTTCAATCTCCAGGTCTTCTCCTTGTACGGCGAACTCTTGAGCACCACCGCTTCCTCGACCGCGTCCTCCGAAAAACGTGTCGAAAATGTCGTTGAAGTCACCGGTACCACCGAACGACGAACCCGCTCCCCCGGCCTGAGGTCCTGCCTGCTGACGTGCCTTCTCGTAGGCTTCGGCCTGTTCCCAGTTCTGCCCGTACTGGTCGTACTTCTTCCGTTTGTCGGGGTCCGACAAGACTTCCTGGGCTTCATTCAACTCTTTGAATTTCTTTTCCATCTCGACTTTGCGCGAGCCGGTATGCAAGTCGGGATGGTATTGGCGGGCAAGGCGTCGAAAAGCTTTTTTGATGTCGTCGGCTGAGGCGCTGCGGGGAAGCCCAAGCACGTCGTAATAGTCGCGTTGAGAGGTTGCCATCTGTCCCGGTTTAAAAGTTCAACGTTCGGTTTGTCGGCGAGTGCCGGTTGAATCCTCTGAAGCTTACGGGGTCTTTGGTGTCATTGCAAGCGAAGGCTGTGTTTTCCATGAGTGTATCAGCGCCTGTTCAGCGCGTGCTGTTTCCGTAATCATGGATCTGAGTTTGGCAAGAGATTGATTCGCCGGTCATCGATGAACAAATGCAACTTATCATGAGGAAGAGAGAGGCAGAGGGTCTGGCCTGGTGAGACGAGAGGGCGTTGCGACACCCGCACGACAAGGGATTCGCCCATCACGGAGAAATGGACAATCTGATCCGCGCCAAGGTCTTCACTTAGGTCGATGGAGGCCTCAATGTGTATGGCGGGTTGCGTCGTCGGTTCCAGCCGGATGTCTTCAGGCCTGATTCCGAGCACCGCGTGGCCGGCGAACGAACCCATGTCGCCCATCGCAAAGGGTGGTAGGGTCCACTCAAGTCCTCCAACCCGGAATATCCCAGTGCCACCCTCTTGACGCAGCCTCCCCTGCCAGAGGTTCATGGGCGGCGTGCCGATAAAGCTCGCCACGAACGGATTGGCCGGATGGAGATAGGTCCGATGCGGTGGATCGGCCTGTTGGAGGTGGCCTCCATCCATCACCACGACGACATCGCCGAGCGTCATGGCTTCGACCTGGTCATGGGTGACATAGATGATCGTGGCCCCAAGCCTCTGTTGCAACTTCTTGAGTTCGATGCGGGTATTTGTGCGAAGCTGCGCATCCAGATTGGAAAGCGGCTCATCGAATAGAAAGAGCTTTGGCTTTCGCACCATCGCGCGCCCCATGGCCACCCGTTGGCGCTGGCCGCCGGAGAGATCCTTGGGTTTGCGGTCGAGCAGCTCTTGAATGTTCAGCAGTTGGGCCGTGTCCGCAATGCGTTCCCCGATCACGTGCCGCGGAGTCTTTCGCATGGAGAGGCCAAAGGCCAGATTCTCGCGCACCGAGAGGTGAGGGTAGAGCGCGTAATGTTGAAAGACCATCGCAATGTCACGAGCGGCAGGTGACAGCCTGTCGACCGGCGCTCCATCGATGAAGACTTGTCCGGACGTGTGGGGCTCCAAACCGGCGATAATTCGCAGCAGCGTCGATTTACCGCATCCGGAGGGGCCGAGCAAAATCGCAAAGGTCCCATTCGGCACCTTCAGCGAAATGTTGTCCAGCACCAGACCCTTGTCGAATCGTTTGGAGATGCCGCGTAATTCGAGATCTGCCATTAGTTATCCCTTCACCGCTCCGGCCGACAGTCCGCTGATGATCCACCGCTGGCACAACAGGACGATGAACACCAACGGTAGTGTCGCCAGGACGGAGGCCGCCGCCAATTCTCCCCACGGAATCGTGAATTCACCTTGAAACAATGCGATGCCGAGCGGCAACGTGTGCTTCTCCGGTTGCGTGAGAATGAGGAGTGCAAAGAAGAACTCGTTCCAGGAATAGATGAATGTCAGGATCGCGGCGGTAAAGATTCCAGGCGTGGCCAGGGGCAGCATGATACGCGTCAACGTCTGCCAGGTGTTGCAGCCATCGACCCGCGCCGCTTCCTCCAGTTCCGCAGGAAGCTCTTTGAAGAACGACGCCAGAATCCAAATCACGAGCGGCAGGCTGAAGGTGACGTATGGCAGGATCAGTCCCCAGTGCGTATTCAATCCCTGGACGCTCGCCAGGAGGCGCCAGACCGGTCCGGCGATCGCCATTTGCGGAAACATCGAGACGGTCAGGAGTCCGCCGAGGATCCAGGGTTTACCCGGTAGTTTCACGCGAGCCAGCACATAGGCCGCCGGGATGCCGATCGCCAGTGCAAGGAGCGTGGTGCTGCCGGCTACAATGACACTGTTGCCGACGTAGCTCAATAGATGATAGTCAAACAAGGCGGCGCGATAGAAATGCCATCCTCCACTTGGCCACCAGGACGGGGGGACCGCTTCGACCTCCTGCTGTGTTTTGAAGGAGGTCAGTACGAACCAGACAAACGGCGCCAGGCTGCCGGTTACCGTCAATAAGATGCCGAGCGCGAGGAGTAGCCGTTGCGTCATCACATCTCCCGTTGCATCAGGCGTGAGCCGACAGTCCGGACATAAAGGAGCGAGAGGGCAAAAATCGCCACAAACACCATGACAGAGACGGCGCTTCCATACCCCATCCGGCCTTCGGTAAACATGGCCTTGTACCCATAGAGTTGCAACACTTGAGTTGCGTCGCCCGGACCTCCCTGCGTCATGACGAAGGCCAGGTCGAAGACGCGAAACGCGTCCATGGTGCGGAACAATAACGCCAGGAGCAGCGCTGGTTTGAGCAGCGGTAGGGTGATATGCCAAAACCGTTGCCAGAGATTGGCGCCATCGATTCGGGCGGCCTCATAGAGTTCGTCCGGGATCAGTTGTAGTCCGGCCAGGATCAAGAGGGCGGCGAAGGAAGAGGTCTTCCAGACATCGACCAGCACCATGATCGCGAAGGCGAGACCGGGAGAGGCCAGCCAGGGGATATAATCAGCCACACGATCGCCGAACACGATGAGATTGGCCAATCCATATTGGTCATTGAATAGGTATCGCCACATCTGCGACGCAACGGCGGTGGGAATGACCCATGGAATGAGTGCCGCCGCCCGTACCCAGCCACGGCCGGGAAACTGGGCGTGGATCACTAGAGCGATGCCCAAGCCGAACGCCAGCTCCAACAGCGTCGAACACACCACGAACCCGGCTGTCACGACGAAGGCTTGCCTGGCCGCCGGATCGGCGAAAAGCAGGGCATAGTTTTCCAGGCCGACGAATGGTTCGCCGAGCGCCGGCATACTTAAGATGATGCGATACAAACTCAGGATGAACGAGGCGATGACGGGATAGATGGCGAGGGTCAAGGTAAAGGCGAGCGCGGGCGTGAGCATCCACCAGGCGGCGACCTGTTCGTGAGACACCTTTGAATTGGAACATTTAGTCATCGAGTCATTTTGTCATTGACAATGGAAACCAACGAGCAATGAATCAATCATCAATGAATCAATCGTCAATTTTTCCGGCTCAGTTCCAACAGTCGATTGATTTGTTCATCGGCCCGACCGGCTTCCACCGCGAGATCGACGTCGTGAAAGGCGAGGGCGCGACTGAAGTATCGTTGGAGAATGTTGGAAATCGCCGGATAGAGGGGTGTGCGAGGCCGTTGGGTCGCGCTGTGGAACATCGCAAGTTGCGCGCGGAATTGCGGATTGGCCCGCAATACCGTCTCGTCTTGAAGCAGGGCCGTTCGTGAGGGCGCGATTCCCGCCGTGAGTGCGAAATGCCGTTGCATGGCTTCACTCGATAGGAAGCGAATGAATTCCCACGCTTCTTGCGGATGAGAGGAGTAGGGGCTGATGGCGTAGAGCCATCCCCCGAGCGCCGTCGTCGATGGGCGGTCACCCAAACTCGGCAGGGGCGCGACACCGATTTTGCCTGCCACTCGCGAACGTCGAGGATCATTGGCAATTTCCCACGTGTATGGCCAGTTGCGAAGGAAAATGGCGTTGCCCTGGACAAAGGGGACGACCGATTCAGGTTCCTGATAGGTCAACACCGCGCGTGAGGCCGTGCGTCCGATGATCCTGTCCCGGACAAACCGCACCGCCTCGAGATCATTCGGCGTGGAGAGTAACGACGTGGTGAGATTTTCGCTGACCAGACTGCCGCCATGGCTACCGATGAACTCCATCATGGTGCAGATCAGCCCTTCGTACTGTTTGAACTGCCCTGAGTAGCCGCGCATGGCTGGGTGCGTCTTCCTTTCACCCTCCACGATGACATCTGCCTGATAGATAAGCTCTTCCCAAGTCTTCGGCGGATGAAATCCATACTGTGTCAGGAGGTCCGCGCGATAGAACAGCATGCCGCTGTCAATACGGCTGGGCACGCCGTAGATGTGGTCGCCATACTGGCCGGTCTGGATCGTGGCAGGCAGGAATTGTTGCCGGTCAATGAAAGCAAACAGATCGTCGAGTGCGAGCGCCCACCCGGCCGAGGCGAATTCCGGTACCCAAATGATGTCCATGAAGAACAGATCAACGGTCGCGTCCCGGTTCTTCAGTTTTTGCGTCAACAGATCGTGATAGGCGGTGGAGGAGTGCGGCGCAATTTCACGCATGACCGAAATATGCGGATGGCTTGCGGCAAATTGGGCCAGCGCCTCATCCCAGGCACGGGGATGATCTCCTTTCCAGGAGACGAAGCGGAGGGTGACGGATGGAGACTGCAAAGGACTGCTTGATCGAGTTTCGCTCAGAGCCGGACTGATAGAGCTGGCGAGATAGACGACCAACGATGTGATGATGCATGCGACGACCGGATCGATCGGCAAGCGACAACGCGCGAGACGGATCACCGACAAAAACATCATCGTGCTGAATGGCGACAGAAGACGCTCAAGGGTCAGCAGGCGTTGCATCCTCCTCTTATACACACCGAGACGGACTGATGCAAAAGGCCCATGGTCATATACACGAGCAGTGTGAGCCAGATTGCTGGCTGATCAGTGAACTCATCGACATGAGTAGGCTGTTGAAGAACGATTTCGGAGGCCTGTGTCGCTATGTCGTGCTCAATCCAGTGCGGGCCAAGCTGGCGCCTCATCCACGCCTGTGGGCCTGGAGTAGTTATCGCGCGACGGCGGGGGAGGCGGCCTGCCCATCATTTCTGATGGCCGAATGGCTCTGGGCGCAGTTCGGCACCCGGGTCGCTCCCGCACAAGCCCAGTATCGACGCTTCGTGGCGGAGGGACGGGGTCTTCCCTCGCCCTGGGAGCAGGTGACCGGACAGCTGTATTTGGGGAGCGACGAGTTTGTTGCTCAGCATCAGCCGGATCGGGTAATCGCGGAGGTGCCGCGACGACAGACACAGGCGCAGCGACCGACATTGGCCACGTTATTTCCAGAAGGGAAGCGCACGGGAGCGCGGCTCGTCACGGCCTATCGACGGCACGGCTATCGCCTGGCAGAAATCGCCTCGTATTTAGGCGTGCATTATGCCACCGTGAGTCGCTGGCTGAAGCAAGCCGAAGCGCGTGATGTGTGATTGCAAGACCTGACCACTTTTCCTGATCGACAGGAATGAAAGGAACGGCTACTGCGGCGTCGCCGTTTTGGCCTTCGCCATCATCTTGCAGTAGGAGCAGATCTCGGCACTGGTTGGTTGCCCGCATGTCTGGCAGGGATGGAGTGTCCTCTTGTCTTTCTCTTCCATTGAGGCCGGCGCACTTTCGCCCCGAGATTGTTTTTCAAGGAACCCCCAATAAAAGCGCTGCTTGGTGCCGGGCGATTCCATTTCGAGCCTGTTCAGGACTTCCTTGTACAGGAGCGTCTTGGACCCTTTCGCCATCGGGCACTCTTCCACGATATAGTCGATCTTATTGACCACCGAATAGGCGGCCAGTTCCCGTTCGGACAGCCGGTACAACGGCTTGACCTTCTTTGCAAATCCTTCCAGGGAGGCGGGAAGCGCGGGCCCCTGCTTCTCCAGATATTCCTCCTGCCAGTGCAGCACGTTTCCCAGGAGACGGGCCGCTTCATCATCGAGGTTATGCCCCGTGGCCATGACATCATAGTCCCGTTCTACCGCCGCGCGATTGAATTGATACCGTTTCATCGTGCCGCAGGTGGAGCAGGTGGGCCGGTGCAACATGTTCGAGAGTTCACGGATGCCGGCCCCTTCTTCCTGTTCGACGACATGCACCAGGAGCGTTGCTCCGTATGTGGCGCCGACCGTCTCGGCGAAACGTTGCACTTTCTGGTGAGACCGCGCCGAATAGTCTCCGATCCCCAGATTGACGTAAAGCGCATCCGCCCGATATCCGAGTTGAAGCAGAATGTGCCAGAGCGCGAGACTGTCTTTTCCGCCCGACACGGCCACAAGGATCCGGTCGTCCTTCGAAAACATTTTATGCGACTTGATCGCGCGGGCTACCTGCTCGTGCACGAACGTCGTGAAACAGGCTTTGCAAAATGCGGCATTATGCCGCGGCAGGGCGATCACTGCTTTCGTGCTGATGGAACACTTCGTACAGTTCATTCTGTTGCCAATCTTGCATCATCAATCGTGAAGTATTGGTCGTGAACGACGAAAGGGAATCTCCATCAATGACCTGGCGTCATCGAGCGTTTCACGAGATACGTTTCACGCTTCACGGGTGAGCCTCCGGATATCACCGGCCGGATTTCAATGTGGTCAGCGTCTGCTATGACCTCATCCTCGGTCATGAGCTCATCACCACGGATGACCAGATGCGCCTCCACGACGAGATTCAAATCCCGCAACATCTCGCGCACCCGCTTTGGACCTTTGATCTCAACTTCCCGCTGGGGATGACTGAGCTGGACGACCATAAGGAGATATTAAGGCTGGCCGAATGAGGATTGCAAATGCGGCTCTCGTTTGAGAGAGGTGATCTGTTGATGGCAGGTCCGATCAATTTCGGACGTGCAACAAAATTATCAGATCAACAAATTCAGAGGTTTCCTCATGAGATACAATTGACGAGCGACGCTTCACGAACTGTAAGGGGCGCAGAACGGCCAGAGAAAATGAAGAGGAGCGCTAGTACTTGATCACGCCGGCAAGTTCGAGAATCAACACCACGAGGACACAGACGAACAGGAACCCGGCCACCCAGGCGAGTTTCTTGAATTTTTCATTTTTGTATTCGAGGGCACTGAAGATGGGGTCCGGCAAATTCGGATTCTGCCCCTTCAATCCGCGCTTCATTACTATCCCGATAAAGCCGAGCCGGCCATATAGCCGGCAATATGAATAGGATGAGTGTTGTAGTACGGGACAGTTGTACGCCTCGGTATTTCCCATTACAAGGGGTCAACTGGACAAAATTCAGGGTAGCGTCAGGGATTCGTCCAGTCGAAATGGATAACCCTCTCGCGCAGTTTACCCGGTGAACCCGTCGATCGACATACAATTTAGGTTGATTTCCAGTAGGAATTTCTAGGGGTTAGATTGAAAGGTCTGCTTCGCGCAGGGCCTTGGCCGACTCTTCAGGGGCGACGGGGTTAATGTAAAATCCAGTCCCCCATTCAAAGCCTGCGACTTGGGTGAGTTTGGGGATAATTTCCAGGTGCCAGTGATAGAACTCGCCGGTGCGCTCTTGCAGCGGGGAACTATGCAGGACAAAGTTGTATGCGGGCCGGGCCAGGACCTTGTCTTGCCGGCGGAGAACTTCAGAGAGGATCGAAGCCAAGAATTCGAATTGAGTCCTCTGACTCTCCTCGAAGTTGGCGACATGCCGCTTGGGCAACATCCACATCTCGAAGGGAAAGCGAGGGGCATAGGGCGTCAGACAGAGGAATTCCACATTTTCGGCGACGATTCTGGCGCCTTCTGCAGATTCCTGTCGCATGATGTCACAATAGATGCAGCGCTCCTTCTGCTCATAGTGCGCACGACACCCTTGGATCTTTTCCATGACGCTGGTGGGGACGATCGGCAGGGCGATAAGCTGAGAATGACTATGTTCCAGAGTTGCGCCTGCTGTGGCGCCGTGATTCTTGAAGATCAGAATGTAGCGCAGACGGAGATCCTTTTTCAGATCCAGAATGCGGTCGCGATAGGCCCAGAGTACATTCTCAATGCGCTTGACCGGCATGTCGGCCAGGGCTTCCTTGTGGTCTGATGTTTCGATGATCACCTCGTGCGCGCCCACGCCGTTCATCCGATCGTACAGGCCGAGCCCTTCGCGCCCCATATCGCCTTCTACTTGGAGCGCAGGAAATTTGTTCGGCACCACGCGCACGGACCATTCCGGGCCGTTGTCCTCGGCCGATTGCGGCCGGTACGCCAGAATCTCTTTGGGGGTCAACCGTTCCTGTCCTGGGCAAAAGGGACACAGGGTGACCGCAAGTGACTGTGCCGGAGTCGCAGACAGATCGCGCGGCCGTCCGCTTCGTTCCGTGGAAATAATGACCCACCGCCCGACAATCGGATCTCTTCTGAGTTCAGGCATTCTTCCTCCTCACGGCAAGTTGGATTTCACGTGGTGATTTGGTGAAGTGATGAACGGTACGATACGGGTCGGCACCAATCTCCAAATCAGTCAATCACCAAATCGCACTCTTCCCTAGACTCTCCACATGGCCGCTTCAAAATCGTCTCCTGGCCGCGGAAAAATCACGGGATTATGATAGGGGTAACGGGCGACTTCCAGTTGCTTCTCCAGGACGAGGAGGCTGAGCCCCAGGTCCTGTCCGACTTCGATCTGCAAATCGTTGAATGGGATGGCCAGCTCAATGATCGTGCGGCAAGCCATGCTTCCGGAGAACAGCCTCTCTTGGTACTCGCCGGAAGGTGTGGAACTCGAGAGGACGACTCGTTCGACATCCGAGGGATCCAGAGTAAAGCTGAGTTTGTCCTGCTGCTCCTTCGAGGTGATCAGTATGTCGGCGGTGAGGAGAGTCCGACGCGAAGCCGCACGCTCATCCGGGTCGAGGCGAAGGTACAGATGATCACGGTCGAATCCGAACAGGATCGCCGCGAAAATACCTTCGGCTTTCCACATCGCGCCTAACGGTGGATTGGGATTGATGGTCCCGGCTCCGCGCCATTCGAAAAACGTCGTGACCTGTCCGTCGACTACCGGAGACAGGAACGCGATCGGCAATTGTACCGTATCCACGTGCGGCTGAGTCCGTACTTGGATGATGGACTGGTTGAGCAAGTCGGGTGGCGTCATGCCGGCGCGGGTCCAGGCGTTGCGGAGGTGCGTGCGAAACAATCGATCGAACTCTTGCTTATAGTCGGTGTCGAAGTCATCTCCGTACCACCAGAACCAATCACTGCCTTCCGCAGCGTACAGTTCTTCCCACGCGCCCGCGGCCTGCTCGGGGGGCAGGGTCGGCGTGATGGCGACGAGGCTCGTGCGCGTATGCTGAAGAAGATCCCACCCGCGATTGTCCTCCGGATGTCCGATCCAGATCTTGAACTCCTGATTGATCCAGGAACCGGAATAGAGGTGGTCCAGGTGCTGGGTGGGTGGAACGGCGTCCAACGCAGACGTAAACGTCGCCGTGGCGATCCGCACCCCTTCTCCCGCCTGGAATCCCGGGCCACCAAATGCCTGGTACAGGAGCGATAGAAATCGCTCACCCCCGTCGTGATAATGCTCCCACGGGTTTTCTCCATCCAGAATGACCGGGATGATCGCCTTCTCTCCCTGGACGTTCATGGCGATGTCACGCACTCGCCGGAGGACGTCGTCGGCTGCCGAATCGGGATTCGTTTTGTGATAGACGAATCCGAAATTGTCCGACAACTCTCGATCTCGAAATACCATGGTCATGGCCTGGCCTTCCGCACCCACCCTGTACGGCTGGTAGAGATCGTGCTGCCGATTCCAGTATCTCCCGGCCAAATGAAACGAACGGGCCAGTATGCCTTCATCGGTGGCAAACCAGCGGAGCTGTGCTTTGTGCAGAAACGGCACCATCTCGGGACAGACCGACCCTTCGGAGGGCCACAGACCGACTGGTGGCCGGCCGAACGTGAGGGTGTGATATTCCACGGCCCGCCGGATCTGTGTTTCCGCATCGCTGGGGGCATGAAAACGGGCCGGCATGGGAAGGTCTGGACGGGAGCGGCGCGCAATGTCCGAATCGATCACCAGCGGGAGGATAGGGTGAAAAAAAGGCGTGGTCGTCAACTCAACCTGCCCGCGGTCGGCCAACGCACGGTACATCGGGACGATGTCCTGGATCGCCGTGCGTTGGAGCGCCAGGACTTCTCGCTTGTCGTCCTCCGTGAAGCCTCGATTTTTCTGCCGCAGCGCCGCCAGGCGCGGGTACCGCTGGATCGTACCGAAGCCGAACCAGGCGAGATTGTGCCAGACTTGAAGATCGAGGAAATCCTGCGTGGAAAATTGCCGCGTCAGCTTGTCGAGATCCTGCCCATGGATGTCGGCGCCACGCTTGACGAGCAATTCATGATAGCGAGGAAAGGGACGGACCATGGTCGCCCAATTGGCTGAATAGAAATGGCGGATGAGAAATGCCTTCTCGGGCGGCGCCAGGTTTGCCGCCGGTCGTTGCGCATACTCCAAGAAGAGATCGGCTACGGTACCAGAGCTCAATTCCGCCAATTGCAACAGAAGGGACGGAGTGAAATTGAACGTCGCCTGCATATCTGGAAATCTCTCCATGAGATATGCCATGTCGAAGTACGCCTTGGTCGCGTGGAGTCGCACCCAGGGCATACTGGCGGACCCCGTGACGGGATCCGTGTAGTACGGCTGGTGCATATGCCAGAGGAAAGAGAGGCGGATGTCTTTCATGGAGAAGTTTCTTGCAGACTCACCGGCAGTATGTCATAGGGGTGGAAGGGTTTCAAGAAACGACGGTCTTCCCACACCTTGTCGATTGCCACACGAGACGCGGATTGATTGATCAGGGGACGATGCATCCCATCTACGTAGGGAGAGCGGCACGCCATGAGTTCTGACGGCACGGCCCACATACCATATGGACCACGTGCGAGTCAGGCTCCATGGCGATGGTTGTGGTATTGGGGACCTGTGGGCTGTTATGCAGGACTGATTTTTTATCTCTCCTCTCAATCGTTTTTTCCCGAGACGCTCCCGTCGTTTGTTCAGGCCTTGGGCGATAAGAGCCAACACATGCTGGCGTACGGTGTCTTCGGGATTCTCTGGTACCGTGCGTTTCGCTTTGCCGGGGGAACATGGTCCGCCTCTCGAGCCGTCGCGCTTGCGATCGTCGCCTCGGCTCTCTACGGAGTGACGGACGAGGTCCACCAGTATTTTGTGCCGATGCGACAAGCCGATCCTTGGGATGTGGCAGCCGATGCCGCCGGCGCGACCGTCGCCGCTGTGAGTTGCGAGTGGTGGTTCACGCGGCGGGTGGTGCGCCCCGATCGAGACGGGAAAGCTAGGCTAAGCATCCCTTCGCCTTCCCAGCTGCGACGTGTTCGTAAATCAACCCTGATCCGAAACTACAATCTCGGCTCTAAGAACTCCAAGTTCTCCTCGCCTATGCAGGGAGAGGTAGGGTGAGGGGCAAATCCTCGCGGGTCCACCCTCGCTTATATATATAGGGCGGCCGTAATTCGTGTTGCGGTCATAATTCGGTGAGGAAAAAGCTCTGGAGGAAATTGATTCGGCGTTGGTCAAGCTACAGAATCTCGGGATTGATCTGGAGTTATGACATTGTTTGGTGAATTAGGCGTGACAATCGACTAAAGGGAGCGAGAAACGGGGTCGGGATGACCTGACCCCGTTTCTTTCACCTAGAAACTGCAATTGCCATCGCTCATGAAATGGGGCACCTCATGATGACGGACCTGGACAAATAGCCAACGTGTTGATGAATGAGAATCCAGTACGGCGATCTCGGGAAAACTTTGAGGACACAATATGACCCACCTCCATGTAAGAAAAAATAAGAAGCATGCCGATGTCCTGATCTCTTGCGCCCTTATGGTTCTAAGTCTTGCCCTCACCTCCCCAGATACTCGGGGAGGCGAGCATACGGGATCTGGGGGAAAGGAGACGGAGAGCGAGACCTCCTCCAGGTATCGTTTTGATGACCTGCATGCGACTGTTATCTATTTTCTTCTTTTTGGGACGGAGACCGTGGTGGGAGTGACACCGCAAACTATTGAAAGAAGCAATGACTACGTCATTCGCTTCTCTAAGGTATGGCCACTGCAAAGCCCGTTCCCACGCTATGAAGAGCATTCGTTTGTGAAAGACTTGCGGACGCAACTCGTGGCTACAAAAACCACGAATCGTCTCCACAAAAGTTTTATCCGTCTGAAAGTGAAGTTGCCCGACAGCATATTGTACGTGGACGACAAAGGGATCGTGTGGAAAGAGGGAACAAATGATTACTTCCAGCTGACGCCGGATCAAATGAAAGACCTGACAACAGCGATAGTGAGTTTTGCAGGCGTGGTTGACCAGAAAGCGGTAGGGAAAAGGTGACCAGTACGCATTCGCGGGCTGCGTACCTCGTGGTCATTTTACCTAAGAACAGGTCTGAGAGCTTTGAGATAGCAATATCCCAAAAATAACAGGTTCTTGTTTCTTTAAGATGCTCGTACTGACCTGGGCTATCTTCTCAAGTACGATGTTTGCCGGCGCCTACGACGACCTTGGCTGCCCCACCACCGTCGTCGATGAAGGAGGCAACACGGCGATCTATAACTATGATGCGGTCGGCAATCTCTTGGGCATCGACCGCTTCACCCCCGGCGCGAGCGGGATCTATGTGCTACTGCCCGGCGAAGGCGCCGTGGGCAGTCAGGTGAAGATTCAAGGATATGGGTTTGATCCCATTCCGGCCATAAAGAAAAGGGGTCGGGCATAAAGAAAAGGCATAAAGAGCTGCCTAACAAGGGCGCGATCGGCCATCAGGTGAAGATTCAGGGGTACGGCTTCAGTACCACGCCGGCCAACAACAGCGGTACGTTCAACGCGTCGACGGTTGACGCCTGAGGTTACCCGTCAGGCGGTACCTCGGGCCGCGACTACGGAAAGCTAGATACCGAGCGGGGTACTTTTGTCGGCGAGAGTGTTTCGGGGCGCCGTTTTGCCGAAGGGCGAAAACTGGAGGAGTTTGGTTCGCCGTGGCGGCAAGACATTTGAAATCTTGCCACAACCGACGCATCGCAGCATGCGGACCCACATGTGTCCGCATGCATCTTCCGTATCGACATACCGATCCGGCACCAGGTGTCCCTGGCAGGATCTGCATTCCAAGGTTTTGTCTCGCTGCCTAGGCATGGTTCTCCATCCTTTCAGTGCATGTCCGAACAGTTGTCGGGAAGATCCGGCGTGTGTCGTGTGATCGGCGGTCCCACGCACGATCAATCCGAGAAGCCGCGCACCCTTTCAGAATGCGAGCAATTCTGATGCCGCTCCCGTTATGCTTGGCGGGAAGCCTGAAGCACGAATCACTGCGTGGGTGTCAAACTACCGGAAGGGACCGCTGAGTACTGATGGCGTCTGGGTGGGGACAGCCTACCAGGGAATCGTGATGACGTGGTATGAACGCCGGTATCGGAGAGAAGCGCTGGTTGGGTTTGTGAGTTCCGCAGTTCACAAGCGAACACTCGCATGCTTGCAGGATACACAATCTTTCAGGTCCCCTTTGCCGGGGCGCGGACGAATCTACCTACTCCGGTACGTCATCGAGTGAGGAGCGCGCAATTGAGACGGTCACCAGGCATAAGCCTCAGGAGCCGCTCCCGCCGGGGCCGGGAAATAATTCATCGAGTTTCTTGAGATGTCTCGGCATGTAGGGTCAATTCCAGGCTCCGCATCGAACCATTGAGTTGCTCCATAGTGCGGGGGCCGACGATCGGAGCGGTGACGGCCGGTTGGTGGAGCAGCCATGCGAGCGCCACGTCGGCCGGCTGTTCACGCAGTTGCCGGCAGAGTTGCTCGTAACCTTCTAGGCGAGTACGATATTTTGTGATGTCTTTCCGCACGTCTTCGTCGGCCCGCCGCCCGACCTTCGTAGGCTCCAAGGCGCCGGCGAGAAGCCCACGCGCGAGAGGGCTCCACGGGATCAGGCCCAGACCGTAGGCCCGGCAGGCGGGGATGACCTCGAGTTCCACCGTCCTCTCATTCAGGTTATACACGCTCTGTTCGGACACGAGTCCCATGAAATGACGGGACTTCGCCGATTCCTGTGCTTGGGCAATGTGCCATCCGGCAAAGTTACTGCTGCCGATATAGAGCACCTTCCCCTCGCGATAGAGTTGTTCCATCGCCTGCCAGACTTCCTCCCACGGCGACTCCCGATCGACGTGGTGCATCTGATAAATGTCAAGATAATCTGTCTGCAGCCGGCGCAGGCTGTCCTCGCACGCCCGTTTGATGTGCAAGGCTGAGAGCTTGGATTGATTCGGCCAGTCGCCCATCCGTCCGAACACCTTCGTGGCTAGGACCACTCGTTCCCGTCGATTCCCTCCCTGCGCAAACCACCGGCCGATGATTTGTTCGGTCGCTCCTTCTCCCACCTTCCAGCCATAGACATTCGCCGTGTCGAAAAAATTCAAGCCCAACTCCAGCGCCCGATCCATGATGAGAAAGCTATCGGCCTCCGATGTCTCGGGACCGAAATTCATGGTGCCGAGACAGAGACGGCTGACTTTCAATCCGGAACGACCAAGATGGATATATTGCACGGCCTTCTCCTCTATATGTCAGTTCGGAATCACGACTTCCCTATGATTTCGAGAGCGGCACAGTCCCAAGACGTCCACAGTCGAACTTGTTCACGCGTCGTTCCACTGTGACAGCATAATAACTTCCAGAGATCAGGACAATGGGACTCGCACAGACTGCCTCATTCATGGCGGAGGTGATACGTTTTTTCCGTCTCGCTCTGGATCGATCGCGACTTTTTGCTAGCAGTCGAGAAGCTTTCCGTTATAATGCGGTCCGTATGGCCATGACCAATCCTGCACCGCCGGTGAGTTCTCTCACGCCGCCCCAGCCGACGCGCATCGCCGAAACGATTCGGTCCAAGTTGCCGTTCCACGGAACCTTTGCCTCGCTGACGCCGCTTGCCGGGGATGCGTCCAATCGTCGCTACTTCCGTGTCAGGCTGAAAGGCACGTCTCCGTCGTCGGTGATCATGATGCAGCTTGCCGAGGCGGAAGGCTTCAAACAGTCCGAGGAGGCGGCGAGCGGCGCATCGGTTCAGATCAACGAATTACCCTTCACCAATGTGCGGTTTCATCTCGAAGCCATCGGAGTCGCGGTTCCCGCCCTCTACTACTATGATCGTGAGGCGGGATTGCTTTACCTTGAAGATTTCGGCGACGTCACGCTCGCCGAAGCCTGCCACGCGACGGAACGGTCGCGAATCGAGACCTTGTATCGTCGTGCCGTCGAGGGACTGGTCCAGATACAGGCGAAGGGAACCAGTCCGCGCAATGCCGCGTGCATCGCCTTTCATCGGAGTTTCGATGTCCCGTTGCTGATGTGGGAATTCGATCACTTTCTGGAATACGGCGTGGTGGCGCGGCAAGGAAAGCCCATGTGCTCCGACGACCGGCACATCATTCTGGAGGAGTTTCTGAAAATCGCCGAGTTGTTGGCCGGGCAGCCGCACGTGTTCGTGCATCGTGACTATCACTCACGCAATCTCATGGTGGACGGGGAGCGACTGGGGGTGATTGATTTTCAGGACGCGCTCATGGGGCCATGCAGTTACGATCTTGCATCCCTGCTTCGTGATGCCTACATTCAACTCGACGAGGGGCTGATCGACGACCTGATCGCATGTTTTTTGGACGGCATGACGAGGTACGACGCGGGCATGACGGATCGTGCGGCGTTTCGCCGTCTCTTCGACCTGACGAGCATTCAACGCAATCTCAAAGCGGCCGGGCGATTCGTCTACATCGATCAAGTCAAACGGAACCCCAAATTTCTGGCCGACATCCCGCGCGTCCTGGGCTATGTAAAGCGAAATCTGCTCAAGTACCCGGAGCTCTCGACTCTGCATAGGCATCTCGCGCCCTATGTGCTTGAACTGCAGTGAAACGTAAGGGGTCAGGCGTGAGGTGCGAGGGACGTTAGGGAAAGGATTTCGAATCAACCGGCTCGCTTACCCCTCACCCCTTACATCTTACGCCTAACGAGATCCCTATGAGAGCCATGATTCTTGCCGCAGGGTTCGGTACCAGGCTCAGGCCGCTGACGAATGTCATGCCGAAGGCGCTGTTGCCCGTGGCCGGCACGCCGCTGATCGTCTGGAACCTGCTTCTCCTGAAGCGGTATCGATTCCACGAAGTGGTGATCAATCTCCACCACCTCGGACCGATGATTGAACAGGCCTTGGGCGATGGCTCGCGGTACGGGCTTCGTCTGGAATATTCACATGAACCTGTCATTCTCGGGACCGGCGGAGGGATCAAGCAGGTCGAGTCGTTCTTTAGCGGGCAGCCGTTTTTGGTATTGAACGGGGATACCTTGTTCGAGCTGGATCTCGATGCGCTCGCAGCCTTTCATCGGCAACGGGAGGCTGCGGTCACCATGGTGCTGCGCAAGGACCCTGAGGCGGCGCGGTGGGGCCTCGTGGAAGTGGGCCAGCACGAACAGATCGTGCGGATTACCGGAAAGGGGTTATCCCTTCACGAGCCGACCGAGCCCCGCATGTTTGCCGGTGTCCATATTCTGCATCCACGACTGCTTCGGACATTGCCCCACGGCAAGGAATCGTCGATCATCGATGCCTATGTCCGCGGCCTTGAAGGCGGAGAGAAGATACTGGGGTATGACCTCGAGGGATACTGGTCGGATGTGGGGACGCCGGAGCGTTACGCGCAGGTGGAGCATGACGCGGCGAACGGATTGGTCAATCTGTCCGCGAGAAAACCGGCCGGTGAGCATTAGCCCGCAAGGAGGACTTTCGAGAGTCCTCAGTACTCAGAAATGAGTGGAGCGTGTACTCAATGCCCCGTTCACTGGTATTCGGACGATGGTTTGCGTTGCTTGATGAGTCGTGCAAGGTAGGTTCGTTGAAGTCCTAAGAGCTCCGCCGCTTTCGTCTGATTGCCTCCTGCCTTTTCCAACGCGAGTTCAATAATAAGGGAACTGTGCTCCTCCATCGAGGCATGGTAGGGCAGACTCATATAGGGCAGTGAGTCCGCAGGGCCGCCCCGCAATGCGGCATCCTCGGGTGACAGCGACAACACGTCCGTCTCGATCGTGTCACCCGGACACAACACGACGGCCCGGGCAATCACGTTTTCGAGTTCCCGGATGTTCCCGGGCCATGGATAACGCGTCATGGCGACGACGGCAGCGGCGCTCAACGTCATGCCGGGCCGTTTCGCCTCCCTCGTATGGCGTTCCAGGAAAAACTGGGCCAGGGTGGCGATATCTTCGCTGCGCTCACGCAGCGGAGGTAACGTCAGGCTGACGACATTCAATCGGAAGAACAGATCCTCGCGGAATTGTCCGGTCTTGATGGTCTGTTTCAGGTCTTTGTTCGTGGCTGCGATGAACCGCACATTGACCGATACCAGCCTCGTTCCGCCGACTCGGTGAAATTCCCGATCCTGCACGACCCGCAACAGTTTCGCCTGCAGCGGCAACGACATATCGCCGATCTCATCCAAGAACACGGTGCCGCCGTCCGCCATCTCCAGCTTGCCCTTCTGTAACCGGTCCGCGCCGGTGAAGGCTCCGCGCTCGTGGCCGAATAGTTCGTTTTCGAGCAGCGATTCGGTGAGCGCCACGCAATTGATGACGACCATCGGCATACTTTGTCGCGTACTCCATTGGTGGATCGAGCGTGCGAACAGTTCCTTGCCGGTCCCGCTCTCGCCAAGCAGTAACACGCCGGCGTCAGACTTGGACGCGCGTTGTGCCGACTCGATGATGGCCTGTATTTTAGGGCTGCTGCCGACGATCGTGGCGTACCGGTTTTGCAGATCGGACTTCAGCACAGCGACCTGCCGTTTGAGTGAATCCCGTTCGAGGGCCTTTTGAATGACGATCAGCAGATGATCTTTATCGAGCGGCTTGGTCAGGAAATCATAGGCGCCCTGTCGCATGGCCTCGACGGCATCGGGGATGGTCCCGGCCGCCGTCATGACGATGACCGGAATATCCTCCATATGCCGTATCTGCGCCAGGCGTTTGAGAACATCCATGCCTTTCAGACGGGGCAGGTACAGGTCGAGGAGGACGAGATTGGGAGATTCCTGCTCGATCAGCTCGAGGCCGCGTTGGCCGTCTGCCGCTGTGACGGTCCGGTAGTCGCTGGCATCCAGACGGTCCTGGAGCATCGTGACGATGTCCTGGTCATCATCCACTATGAGGATCTTGGCCTTCATGGCAACCCCGTCAAGTTCTCTCCACTCAACAACTCTTCACGCCTTACCCCTTAGCCTTACGTCCTATTCTTCCATCACGTTCATCACCAGACCGGTAAGGGGCTTAGGGAAGAAGTAGGTGGATTTATGCGGCATGCGTTCGCCGGCCGAGGCCACCGCCTGCACTTCGCTCACCTTCGTTGCATTGAGCAGGAGTGCCGCAGTGCCCGTCTTTCCGAGCACCCAATTCAATGCCTCATGATCATCCTTGGTGTACCGAATCGCTTCCTGTTCCTTCGTCGTTGGACAGAGCTTGCTGATGATCTGTTGTTGAAGGATGGAGACATCGAGTCGATCGCGTGGCGACGTGGCCGCGGTCGGGTGATGGGAACCCCGAAGTTCCAGGAGATAATAGGCCGGTTCATCCCGCACGGCCAGACCGAACACCGGCGCCGACTGGCCTCGAGTCCGAAGCGCTTCGAGGAATTGCGTCCGGACACGCTCCTCGGTGGCAGGCTGAAACGGAAAGGGAACGATCTCAAACATCTCCGTGAGTGTCTGTGTGAGCGCTGCGACGGCAGGCAGCGGCGTGGTCAATACACGATGCGTCGGCAGCACGGTCAGCCCCTCGTCCTCAAGCCCGGCGAACAGCATCATGACGCTGTCGTAGGGTTGCACGGTGTGTTGCGTGCCGGGTCCTGCTTGTTGGCGTCGCGCGCGACGGTAATTGAGCGCGGTTTCATAGCGATGATGGCCGTCGGCGATGAATAACGGGGTGCTCTTCATGGCATCGACCACTGTTTCGAGGACCACCGAATTGGTAACCGCCCAGAGCCGCTGGCGGAATCCGACGTCATCGCGAAAATCAATGCGAGGTTTATCCGATGCGGTGGCCTGTTCGAGCCAGGTGAGGATGCTGCCCGTGGGATCGGAATAGAGCGAAAAAATCGGACTGAAGTTCGAGCGGCACGCTTCGAGGAGATTCAAGCGATCGGTCTTGGCGGCTGCACGCGTATTCTCGTGCGGGTAGATCTTCCCGGTGCCGAACTCTTCGAGTTCGACCGTCGCAAGAAATCCTTTCAGAAGTCGCGTGGCCGAGCCCGGCGGGGAGTAGGGCGGGAGGTACTCGATGGTGTGGTAATAGATCGCCGATTGCGTGTCCCGGTGCAACGCACCGCTTCGTAACCAGTTCCGCAACGCGGCGGCTGCCCGCGTGTATTTGTTCGAGGAGGGGCCATCTCCCGCCTGCTCGAAACCAAGCTCCAGCCGAATCACGTTTTGCGGGTGACGATCGTGCAGCGACTGTTGCATGGCGGCATCGATGATATCGTACGGAGGAGCCACAACTTTGCGGACATCGCCGACGGTAGCAGGATCATACAAGGTGCCGCGGAACGGAATGATATGCGCCATGGACAGTCCTCAAGAATGAAGATGAACGGAAATACCATTCCCCGTGCCCGGCGTGTACGGACGCCGGACACGAACCGACAATCTTGTGTATCAGCAGGCGGGCGTCGATGTAAGGCAGGCCGGTCGGCTTACCGATCGCGAGTCACCATATAGTCGGCGGCGATTGACAAGGCTCGTTTGGGATTTCCGTCCTCGAACAAGTCGAGATCTCGCTTGGCCGCCGCGACGAACGCCTGTGCCCGATCCATGGAATAGGCGATAGAGCCAAACTCCTGCATGAGGTTGAGAATGCGGTGCAGATCTTCTTCGCTCAAGGTCCGGGTTTCCATCCGATCTTTGATCATTTCCCGATCGCGTCCGGAGCAATGTTGGAGAAGGTGCAGCAGCGGAAGGGTCGCTTTCCCCTGACGGAGGTCCTGGCCCAAGGTTTTGCCCAGACGGTCGCCGTCGGCTGCATAGTCGAGGGTATCGTCAGCCAACTGGAAGGCGATACCGAGTCGCTGGCCGAATCGGAAAAGCGCGTCCTGCTGGTCATCAACCGCGCCCCCGGCGATTGCCCCGATTTTGCACGAGGCCGCAATCAATCCGGCTGTTTTGTGTTCGATGATCCGTAAGTATTCAGGCTCGGGCATCAAGGGGTTGCCGTTGTAGTAGAGTTGCAACACTTCCCCTTCGGCCATTTTCCGGCAGGCTTCGGACAGCGCTTCATTGATGGCCTGATTCCGGAACTCCACGAGCTGACACATGGCTCGGGAATAGAGGTAATCGCCAACCAGGATACTGATCTGATTGCCCCACACTTTCCTGGCAGCCTGGCGGCCACGGCGGACATCGGCATCGTCCACGACGTCGTCGTGCAGGAGCGTGGCGGTATGGATGAATTCGACCAGACTGCCGAGCAGCAGGTGGTCCCGGCCGGAATACCCGCAGAGGCGCGCGCAGAGGGACACGAACAGAGGACGGATGCGTTTCCCGCCGCTGCTCAGAATGTGGGCGGCGACGGTGTTGACCAGGGCCACCCCGGAATCGAGATTCTTCTGGACCTGCTCCTCGACGCCCTCGAGTTCCTCACGATAGGCTTCCCACACATCAGCCATCGTGTGGATAGTCAGGGTAGTCGGTCCGTTCGGCATGCGGCGGATAGTAGGGCAGGGCGCGCTCTCAAGTCAAGCAGAACGAGTCATCGACATGACCGGAATCTTGACACTTTCACGCGCCATCCAGTAAGGTGACCATTCATTCAATTCCCGCTTGAAGATCATTGAAATGGTGGCCGCGCGGAGCCTAAGCGTCCTCCGGTGAGTGGTTAATCCTGTGAACTAAAATAACCTTCCTTTTCGCGAGCGTCACGTCATGAATGTCCCGGGATTTCCTCCGAAACAAGGTCTCTACGATCCCCAATTTGAGAAAGATGCGTGCGGGATCGGGTTCGTCGTCAACATCAAGGGCCAGCGATCACACAGTATCGTGCAAAACGGCCTGCAAGTGCTCGAGCGTCTGGCCCATCGCGGCGCGCAAGGGTGCGATCCCTGCACGGGTGATGGGTCAGGTATTCTGCTGCAGGTGCCTCATGAATTTTTCAAGCGTGCGGCGAAGGATATCGGCATCAAGCTGCCCAATGCCGGAGAGTACGGCGTGGGTATGCTGTTCATGCCGCCCGACGCCGACGCGCGCAAGCAATGCGAGACCCTGCTCACCGGCATTGTGAAGGAAGAAGGCGCGAAGCTGCTCGGTTGGCGCGACGTGCCCGTCAAGAGCGACGTCATCGGCGTGCAGGCCCGCAAGACCGAGCCGTTCATGCGGCAGGTCTTTATCGCGCGCGGGATCTTCAACGATGAGCAATTCGAACGCAAGTTGTACGTGATCCGCAAGCAGGTCGAGAAGGCCGTCCGTGAATCGGCAATCGAAGGCCGCGACTATTTTTACATTTCGAGCCTGTCGAGCAACACCATGGTCTATAAAGGTCTGCTGTTACCGCATCAGATGGGCGCTTACTACCAGGACCTGACCGATCCCAGCATGACCAGTGCGCTCGCGCTCATCCACTCGCGGTTCAGCACCAACACATTCCCCACGTGGCCGCTGGCTCATCCGTACCGGTTTGTCTGTCACAACGGCGAGATCAACACCTTGAAGGGCAACGTCAACTGGATGCGGGCCCGCCAGGGTCGGTTGAACTCCGACCTGTTCGACAAGGATATGGAGAAGCTGTTCCCAATCGTTTACGAGAATCAGAGCGATTCCGCCTGTCTCGACAACGCGCTCGAATTCCTCGTGATGGGGGGCCGCTCGCTGCCTCACGCGATGATGATGCTGATTCCCGAACCATGGGTCGCAAATCCGCAGATGGATCTCGACCGTCGCGGGTTTTACCAATACCACGCCGCCATGATGGAGCCGTGGGATGGTCCCGCAGCGGTCTGCTTTACCGACGGGAAGTTGATCGGCGCGACGCTGGATCGGAACGGGTTGCGCCCGTGCCGCTATCAAGTCACGACCGATGGAGTGGTCGTGCTGGCCTCGGAAGCAGGGGTGTTGCCCGCCGACCCGAAGGACGTGCGTCTGAAGGGCCGGCTTATGCCGGGCCGGATGTTTCTGGTGGACACCGTGCAAGGCCGCATCATCGACGACGAAGAAATCAAAGCCGATATCGTCGGTCGCAAGCCCTATCGCAGTTGGGTCGCGCAATACGGCATTTCGCTCGATGAACTGCCTGAGCCGCTGAACGTCCCGCAACCGGACCATCCGACGATTCGCCAGCGGCAGCAGGCGTTCGGCTACACGGTTGAAGAATTGAAGATGGTCATTACTCCGATGGTGGTGACGGGCGAAGAAGCCATCTCTTCGATGGGCACCGATACGCCGCTGGCGGTGTTGTCCGAGCGGCCGCAACTCCTCTTCAAGTATTTCAAACAACTCTTTGCGCAGGTGACGAATCCTCCGATCGACCCGATCCGCGAACAACTGGTCATGTCGTTGGTCACCAACATCGGCCCCAAACCCAATCTGATGGACGAGTCACCTGAATCCTGCCGCCGCATCAAGGTGCAGCAGCCGATTCTCACGAACGCCGACTTGCAGAAAATTCGCGAGATCACGGACTCCCATTTCAAGAGCACGACGCTGCGCATGCTGTTCCGCGTGGCGGAGGGACCGGACGGACTGGGCGCCGCGGTCGATGATCTGTGCAAGCAAGCGTCGCAGGCGATCAAAGAAGGGCACACGTTCCTGATTTTGAGCGACCGGGGTGTCAATGAGGAATGGGCGCCGATTCCAAGCCTGCTTGGCATTTCGGCCGTGCACCATCATCTCGTCAGGGACTGTACGAGGACCGAAGTCGGCCTGATACTCGAAACCGGCGAGCCGCGTGACGTCCATCAATTTGCCGCCCTCATCGGATATGGCGCGGGGACGGTCAATCCTTACCTCGTGTTCGAGACCCTTGTGGACCTGGAGCGTGACAGCTATCTCCCCGAAGGCCTGGATGCGCAAACCGCCGAAGGGAAGTTCATCAAGGCCATCAACAAAGGCCTGCTCAAAATCTTTTCCAAGATGGGGATCTCGACGGTGCAGTCATACTGCGGCGCGCAGATTTTTGAGGCGATCGGCCTGAATAGAGACCTGGTCGATCGGTATTTCACCGGCACGCCGTCACGGGTGGAAGGGATCGGGATCAGGGAAATCGGTGAAGAGACGCTCAGGCGGCATCGCATCGCGTATGAACCGGCGCCTGTGATGTACTTGGATTTCGGCGGCGAAATTCATTACCGCGTCCAGGGCGAACACCATAATTGGAACCCGGAAACCATCTATAAGCTCCAGCATGCGACCAAAGCCAAAGACGCGAAGACGTTTGCCGAATTTTCCGCTCTCGTCAATGACGAGAGCGTGCGGCGCTCGAATCTTCGCGGCCTGCTCGATTTCAAGTATCTCCCGCAGCCGATCTCGATCGACGACGTCGAGCCGGCGACGGAGATCATGAAGCGATTCAACACGGGGGCGATGTCATTCGGATCGATCAGCAAAGAAGCGCACGAGACCTTGGCGATCGCCATGAATCGTATCGGCGGCAAGAGCAACACCGGCGAAGGCGGGGAAGACCCCGAGCGGTTTCTTCCTTTGCCCAACGGCGATTCGAAGAATTCCTACATCAAGCAGGTGGCGTCGGCCCGATTCGGTGTGACGGCGCACTATCTCGCCAATGCGCGCGAATTGCAGATCAAGATGGCGCAGGGAGCGAAACCCGGCGAAGGCGGTCAATTACCGGGACACAAGGTCGACGAGAACATCGCGCGGTTGCGGTATGCCACGCCGGGAGTACAACTGATTTCCCCTCCGCCGCATCACGACATCTATTCCATCGAGGACTTGGCCCAGCTCATCTTCGATTTGAAGAACTCGAATCCGGATGCAGCCGTGTCCGTCAAGCTCGTGGCGGAAGTGGGGGTTGGGACCGTCGCGGCGGGTGTGGCGAAGGCTTACGCCGATAAAGTTCTGATCAGCGGAGATTCCGGCGGTACCGGGGCATCACCTCTCTCCTCTATCAAGTACGCAGGCATTCCATGGGAGTTGGGATTGGCGGAGACACATCAAACGCTCGTGCTGAACGATTTGCGCGGCCGCATCCGGGTCGAAACCGACGGCCAGATGAAAACCGGGCGGGATGTGGTGATCGCCTCCTTGCTCGGCGCCGAGGAATACGGTTTTGCGACGGCTCCATTGATCGTCGAAGGCTGCATCATGATGCGGAAGTGTCATCTCAATACCTGCCCGGTCGGCATCGCGACGCAGGATCCCGTGCTACGAAAAAAGTTCATGGGTCAGCCCGATCATATCGTCAACTACTTTTACTTCGTCGCGGAAGAAGTCCGGCAACTCATGGCCAAACTCGGCTTCCGTACGATCAATGAGATGATCGGTCGTGTGGACAAACTCCGGGTGCAGAAAGCCGTTGACCATTGGAAGGCCAAGGGTCTCGATCTCACGCCGCTGTTGGCCACGCCGGATGTGGGGCCGGATGTGCCGCGCTACTGTGTGCAAAAACAGGATCACGGCTTGGCCCATATTCTCGATAATAGGCTCGTGGAACTCTGCCGGCCGGCCATTGAACGCGGCGAGAAAGTCACGCTGGAGTTACCGATCAAAAACATCAACCGAACCGTGGGCACCGTTCTGTCGAGCCACATCGCGAAGAAGTATGGCCTTGAGGGCCTCGCACCCGATACGATTTCGATCAAGTTTACGGGTTCGGCTGGTCAGTCGTTCGGTGCGTTCCTGGCGCGCGGCATCACGCTGACCCTCGAAGGGGAGTCCAACGACTACATCGGCAAAGGCCTGTCCGGCGGCAAGCTCATCGTCTACCCTCCGAAGGCCTCGATCTTCACGCCGGAAGATACGATCCTGGTCGGCAATACGTCGCTCTACGGAGCCACCCAGGGTGAAGCCTATTTCTATGGTATGGCGGGAGAACGGTTTGCCGTTCGAAACAGCGGCGCGCACGCGGTGATCGAAGGAACGGGGGATCACGGTTGCGAATATATGACGGGCGGCGTGGTGGTGGTGTTGGGAGGAACCGGTCGGAACTTTGCCGCCGGCATGTCCGGGGGCGCGGCGTTCGTCCTGAACGAGTCGGGAAAATTCGAATCGCGGTGCAACCTCGGCATGGTCGAGTTGGAAAAAGTCAGGACGACCGAAGACAAACAACTGCTTCATGACATGATCACCAAACACTACATGTACACCGGCAGCCGGAAAGCCAAAACGGTCCTCGACGCGTGGAAAACCATGTTGCCGAAGTTTGTGAAGATCATGCCGATCGACTATAAGCGCGTGCTCGCCGAGCGGAAGGCGGCGACTGCTAAGGGTAGCAAGTGAGCGTGACGCGCAACAGGAACATCTGATGATCTGTTGAGTTGGCGATCTGATGAACTTCCGACATTCAACACATGAACAGATCAACAAATGATACATTTCTTCACGGACGAGATACGCTTCACGAACGACGAACGACGAGTAACGAGCGACGAGTAGAAGATGGGTGACGTAAAAGGCTTCCTCAAATATCCCCGCGAAGGCCCCAAGCGCCGGGCGGTCGAGCTGCGGGTGCTCGACTGGAAGGAAATGTACGAACCGATTCCTGAGGAGAAACTTCAGGCGCAGGGCGGACGGTGCATGGACTGTGGTGTCCCATTCTGCCAGAGCACGAACGGGTGCCCCGTCGTGAATCTCATTCCCGAGTGGAACGACTTGGTCCACCGCGGGCGCTGGCGGGATGCCTTGAAAGCCCTGCACATGACGAATAATTTCCCCGAGTTCACCGGCCGGCTCTGTCCGGCACCGTGCGAATCGGCCTGCGTGCTGGGCATTAACAGCGATCCCGTGTCGATCCGTGTCATCGAATGGAACATCATCGACCGCGGGTTCAACGAAGGTCTGGTCGAGCCTGTATTGCCCGTCACGAAGAGCGGCCAGGCGGTGGCGATCATCGGGTCTGGTCCCGCGGGACTGGCGGCGGCGCAACAACTGGCGCGGGCCGGCCACCAGGTGACGGTCTTTGAAAAATCGGATCGGATCGGGGGATTGCTGCGGTACGGGATTCCGGATTTCAAAATGGAGAAGTGGGTGATCGACCGGCGTCTCGAACAGTTGAAGGCCGAGGGCGTGCAGTTCAAGACCGGTGTCCATGTGGGAAAAGACATGACGGCTGAGCAATTGCGCAGCCGGTTCGATGCCGTCGGCCTGACCATGGGAGCGGAGCAGGCGCGGGATCTGCCGATCCCCGGCCGGGAACTCAAGGGCGTGCACTTCGCCATGGACTATCTGACCCAGCAAAACAAGCGCAACGCCGGCATCCCGCAGACGGAAGAGCCGATTACCGCCAAAGGTAAGCGCGTCGTGATCATCGGCGGCGGCGATACCGGATCGGACTGCTTGGGCACCACGCATCGCCAGGGCTGCGTGGAAGTTCATCAGTTTGAACTTTTGCCGGAACCGCCCCCATTGCGGGACTCCTCGACACCTTGGCCGCTGTGGCCGATGCAACTCCGGACGTCGCACGCGCACGAAGAAGGGTGCGACCGGCAATGGAGCATGTCGACCGTCAAATTCACCGGCCACAATGGTCATGTGACCAAGTTGCATGGACAGCAGGTGTCGTTCGAGGGAGGGAAATTCATTCCGATCCCAAATTCCGATTTTGAGATGGATGTGGACCTCGTGCTGCTGGCGATGGGATTCACCGGCCCGGTCAAGAACGGTTTTCTCGACAGCCTCGGCGTGAATTACGACGCCCGAGGCGCCGTGACCGTGGACGACAACTTCATGACCAATCTCGACGGTGTCTTTGCCGGAGGCGATACCAAACGCGGCGCCTCGCTGATCGTCTGGGCGATCGCCGAAGGAAGAAAAATGGCGGCCGGCGTCGATCAGTATCTCCGCGCCGGCAAATCGGCAAAGGTATCCGCTCAATGACGAGACAAGAAGCTAGAGCCTATCTCAGTCGTTGGCAGCTAGTCGGCGAGGTTCAGGAAGGCGAGCGACGACGACTGTCCATTCAAGCAAAGCTCCGGCAGCTCGACCAGTGCTATCAAACTGCCGCAGGCTTGGGATTGCTGAAACAATATGCCGCTGCGAGACGAAAGGACGAAAGAGAGGTTCAACTACGGTGGCGCCGTCTAAAAGGTCTCGCACTGTAGAGCCTCCATTCCTTTCACCTCTTGTGCCTGCCCTTCACGCGCTCTGCAAGCTGCTCTAGAAATCACACAAGCTCGATTCAGCTGACGAACGGCGGGCAGCTCCGGTTTTGCCATAATGCGATGAACGGGCTCTGGCTGCTGGACCTTGTTCATCTTGCCGCGCGCGACTCTAAAGCTGCACCGAAGCGGTGCAACGCCGTCGCACGCTGGCTCCTCTCCACCGTTCCATCACGCATGACGCTATGGCAAAAGCCTCCGTGCCCATCCGTTCCAGCCGAACGAGGTCAAGACCTATTGGATGGTGATTTCTGCCTGTTCAGCGCTGCGCCTCGGCTGCACGTAACCTTCGCATCTGCTCTGCAAGTGCGGAAACCGCAGCAAAGGATACAAGGCGCTACCTCTGACAAGAGGTACGGCAGTGCTTGGTCGGAGAGTATCTGCCGTCCGTGGACGACTGCCTTGCTTTGCCAGGAGCGCATGTGTATGATCAATGACGTTGTACACATTGAGTTCTTGGAGGGACCATGCGAACGAATATTGTCATCGATAACGGTTTGATGCGAAGAGCGATGAAGGCGACAGGTCTCTCCACTAAACGTGCTGTCGTGGAGGAAGGGCTTCGTCTCCTGATCAAGGTGAAGGGGCAGGAGGGGATTCGGCATCTTAGAGGGAAGGTGGCGTGGGAGGGGGATCTAGAGGAAATGCGTGAAAGCCGCGTGAAGACGGCTTCATGATCATTGTCGACACGACTGTGTGGATTGATTACCTACGTGGCATGCGTACACCTCACGCAGAATGGCTCGAGGGAAATCTGCATCGTGAGCGGTTGGGTTTAACCGATCTCATTCTGTGCGAAGTACTCCAAGGGGTAACGACTGAACGTGCTTTTGAAACAGTACACCGTGAGCTGCTCAGATTCGAGATTTATCCGATGGGCGGTGCAGATTTGGCGATCGAGGCCGCTAAGAATTATCGGCGTCTGCGGGAAGCTGGCCGAACAGTGCGCCGCACGATCGATTCGTTGATCGCGACATATTGTCTACGTCAAGGGCACACATTGTTGCATAATGACCGAGACTATGATCCGTTTGAAGAATTACTTGGTCTTTTGGTTCTTCATCCATGAGATAGAGTCATGGGTGAGGCGTTGATCAGTCCGAAGGTCCTGCTTGACCGGATTGCCCACCTGACCCAATTGACAAGATTTCGTCTTTTCTCCTGCTGGGCTGGCATCAAGAATTTACCCTTGCATAAAATTGTACGGCTGGTGGGTCCTCCGTCGCGAATCGTGCGGAAGCCCGAGATCCGCTGAGCGGGATGGGATTCACCAAAGGATTATCCTGACAGACCATTCATTACTGTAAAGGGGCTCATTTGTCCTGAGCCTATCAGCTATGCTGCAATTGGGCTCGCTCAGTTCGGCTGGAACGGATGGGCACGGAGGTTTTCGCCATAGCGCCAGATTTGATAAAACAGCAAAAAGAAAAAAGCGTGCGAGGGCATTGCGCCGCTTCGGTGCAGCCTTATAGTCGCACGCGATGAAGAAGCACGCGGTCAGATGGCAAACTGCGCTCATCGCATTATGGCGAAACCGGAGCTGGTCGCCGTTCGTCAGCCGAACGTTTAATGATAAAACCTTCAAAGTTCAGTGGCCCACACCAGCGAGTTCACAGTACAGCAGATGTGAGGCTTATGTGCGGTCGAGCCGCAGCGCTGAGCAGGCAGGATCTACAGTCGGTGCATGCCTTCCCTATTTCACTTCCTTGATTCCTCTAGAGCGCATGTGTTTGGATTTGACGATCCCGATCGGTACATGATTATATTCACCTCTCTTGGGAATATCCGTACATCATGACTACCCAACAGTACCCCCGCAGTCCCAAAATCCTCCTCGGCGGCATCGCGCATCTTGCCCGGTTCATTGACAAGGTTCGCCTGCGTCATGAAGGGCAGATCCAGGACTACAATTACCTCACGACCGGATTTGATAAGTATCTGATCGATTTTCTGGAGATCGATCCGGACCGGTTTGCCGAGCGGGTGTTGACCGGGAAAACGGATGAAGAATTGCTGGAATGGGTGCGCCACCATGGCCGGCAGGTGAACGAGAAAGAGATCACAGAATGGACACAAGGACTTCTGGCGCGAAGACCCAATGATGAGGCGAGCCGGCAACGTTTTCAGGGACGTCTCGCGGAGATCGCGAAGAAAAGAGGCGTGCCGGTCGAGAGTCTGCCTCGCGTCGCGACGTGGGTAGATGTGATCGAACTGGATGAAGGGCGGTTGTAGCGGGCATCCTCGCCGTGCGCGTGTCGTAGGGACTATCCCTGTGATCAGCCTTCGACTTAGTGGTCCCGATCCAAGGCAGGACAGGACCTTCCCCTTGTGAGCGGTTCTTGGCTCCTTGGAATGTTCCCTTCTCCAAGCGTTGGTCTTGTCCTTGCTACGCCTTCGGCTTCACATCAAGTACCCGGACATCGAGCACGATTTGTTTTCCCGCCAGGGGGTGATTGAAATCAATGACTGCCGAACCATCGGACAGCGCGACAACGGTGAATGGTTTCCCATCGGTGGTCGTCGTAATGTCTCCAACCCGAATTTTCTCGGGGAGTTGACCGCGTGGCACCGACGTCTTTTTGCCTGCGTCATAGGGGCCGAAGGCATGCGCTGCGTCGAGTTCAACTCGTTTCTTTTCCCCCGCGTGCATCCCGGTCAGGGCATTTTCCAATCCCGGAATCAACTGTCGTGCGCCATGGATGTATTCACTCTTATGATTAGGAATCATGACATGCTCATCCGGGACGCTGATCGTCATTTCGATCGTGACCCTGGCTCCGTCTGTGATAGGCGCCGTCGATGTCTCGGCTCTTAACGGGACGGCCACGGCAATGCACGTTGCGACGGCAAGAACACAGCTCATGAAATATCGGCATTTCATATAGACCTCGCTGATGTCACGTTCAGGTATGAACCTGGAACGAGTCGATTGGTTGACAAGAAGGAGATATCTCAGGGCAACTCCGAACCGGCCTTCACGATCTTCACGACACGATCTTGCAGATCAATCTCCAGACTGCATGTGTCTCCCTTACGCAACCCGTTGAGGAGTTCAGCCGAAGTAGTCGGCAATGTCCATTCTTGTCCGTCGGTCGTTCTGAACGTGAGGCTGGGGACCGCTGTGTCGATGGCTTGCACGGTGACTCGTGTGAATGTCGTCGAGGCGGAAACGGTAGCCGTAAAGGTCAGCGGCGCGACTATCCCGAATATAAGTAACGTGCAGATCGCCCATGGTAATAGGGGTTTGAACATGTAATCCTCCTTCTCCATGATAGTGTCTGGCTCAAGATGACACACAGCTAGGTCATTCTTACGCTTCAAGGTGCGCGCCTAATTTCTAATTGAAAGCGAACAGCGACATTAGCCCTGAATTCTTGGCTGCTTACGCCATGACCGCATATGAGTACAGCGGAACGGTTTCTGCGAGGGGGGACATCTTGTTCGTGGCATCTTGCGTTGACCTCTTAATTTTTGACAAGTTAGAGACTGCGCAAGTTGTCCGCACATGACAAGTTGTCTGGAGGAACTCAACGATCGCTCCACCCAAAAGTGTCTCGTTATGGATCACCTGGACTTCGAATCTGCGGATGACAATGGCCCAACTCGCAATCATGTGAAAAGACATCACAGCATGGAATCGTCGCCAAGCCGCTGGAGCATCATCATGCTGGTTCTGATTGCGACTGTTGTCCTACCTTTGCTCGGCGTGTGGCTCGCAGGAGAGTCCGTCGAATCCTTTCTCGAAATGCCGCCGCGTCCAAGGGCGATCCAGCAGGAGCCGTTTTCATGGCCGATTTTTTTGGGTCTTGCGTCATTCATTGTCGGCACGTTGGCGGTTTTTGTCGATCGCATCGTGTCTCTTAGCCCTCGTCGTTCGTTACTCGTCTCTCGTATCTCGCGAACGACGCTTCACACATCACAAATTACGGTTCTTCCGAAGTACGCTTCACGTTTCACGCTTCACGAGCGACGTGCATTCCCCTGGTGGGGTTGGGTTGGGCTCGTCTGGACGTCCGTCGCGTGGATCCTCGCGTGGAACCGGTTCGAGTGGCTCGGCGTTCTGCAACTCCATACCTTTACGCCACTGTGGGTCGGCTACATTGTGATCATCAATGCAGTCACCTATACGAGGACCGGCCACTGCATGTTGCTGCACCGCCCACGTTATTTCCTGTCGCTTTTCCCCCTCAGCGCGGGCTTTTGGTGGTCGTTCGAGTACCTCAATCGATTCGTCCACAATTGGTATTACGTCGGCGCCGGAAACTTTTCGGCAGGGGAGTACATTCTACTGGCTACGTTGCCCTTTTCGACCGTGCTACCCGCGGTCCTTGGTACGGCAGAATGGCTGACGTCCTATCCACGAATCGGCCCCGGCTCAAAACATGCCTGGATTATCCGCTCGCAATCGATCCAACAGGTCGGGTGGCTGGTGATCATCGCGGCAACCGCCGGTTTACTGGGGATCGGTCTGTGGCCAAACTATCTCTATCCGTTGGTGTGGGTCGCCCCGCTCCTCCTCATTACGGGGCTGCAGTGGGTCTGGGGTCAGCCGACAATTTTCACGAATGTGACCGAGGGTGACTGGCATGTGGTATGGATTACCGCATTGTCGGCGTTGATCTGCGGAGTGTTTTGGGAAATGTGGAATTCACAGAGCCTGGCCCGTTGGCAATACGCAGTGCCCTTCGTGCACCGGTTTCAGATCTTTGAAATGCCGCTCCTCGGATACGCCGGCTATTTGCCGTTCGGTCTGGAGTGTTTGGCCGTCGCTGACTTATTCTTGAACCGGAAGTTTTCCGGCGGCATCGAATACTATGCGACGGAAACGAACCGCTCTTCCGGCGAGGGCTGAGCACGATCAGTACCGACCAAGTGCGAGCGGCTATTTATTTGAGGGGAGCTGAGGCCGCCGCACAGCGGAACCCGATGGTGGGGGATCGTTGATCCGGTGCGGAGCCCCCGCGTGTAGCGGAACGCAACATATTCGGCTTACTTTTCCATGAGCCGCCGCGGACCACCTTGTACCGTCCGCTCCTCGGGCCAGGGGGGTTCCGTTCCGGAATGTAGGCGTAATAATCAAAGCCGAACCAATCCTGCACCCATTCCCCGATGTTCCCCGCCATGTGATGCAATCCATACGGACTCTTACCCTCGTCGCCTGTATCCACGGCCGCCAGGATCGGAATTTCATGCACGTGGTGCTGGCCGAACATCGCCAGCTTGTTATTAGGAGCAGTCCCGCCCCATGGAAATGTCAGACCGTCGAGACCGCGGGCGGCTTTTTCCCATTGAGCCTCCGTCGGCAGATGTTTGCCGCGTGACCGGCAGAGCTCGTCGGCTTCTTTCCACGTGACGTATAAAGCAGGCCATCTCGCAAGCGTTTCGTCCGACAGGGAATGGATTGTAATGACATGCCAGATGAGCTTCTGCAGGCCTTCGGAAGGGTGCAGCCGCTTCTCGTACAGAAATGCGAGATATTCACCGAGACTCACCTCGTCCCGGTCGATCCGATACGCGTCGAGCCAAATGCGTTGCTGCGGTAATTCCGTATCGTCGAACTGCGTATCGAGGCCGTAGGGGTCGTCATCAATGCGGACCGTGCCCATTAAGAAGTGGCCTTCTGGAATCATGATCGCAGGAGACGGAGATGATCGTTTTGCGATGGCCTTGAGATGACGGGACAATTCAGTCGATGGGATGGATGTCCCCTCAGAGAAGGAGCCGGAGCCGGGCATCGCGTTGAAGAACGTGGTACAGACGAAGGCTGTGAGCATCGAGAGCTGGAATCGGACAGTCGGTCCGTTCCGCTCCGTTGGGAAACCGTTCACAATTTGCTCGATGCGGAAACGGCTTTGTTGATCTCTGCGATGAGACGGCGTTCGATGTCGGCGGTTTCTTCTGCATTGACGGACAAGACCCGTCCACCCTGGACGAGTTTTTCGAAGTCGGCTTTGACCGCGAGGCGGGTGACGTTGGACGGGAGAGCTTGCAAAAACACCACATATTGATTGCGAAACCCCGACACTTCCAATGATGCCGGCGTGGAGACCTTTCGTTCCGTGACGAAAATGGCTTTGGAATCGGTCTTGACGCTGACCCGCACGTGATAGCCGTTCCGCGCGAGAGCCTCTTCCGCAGCCTTTCCTACCGCCGCGATGGGCCTTGGCAAGTCCTCCACCTGCGCGCCCTTTTCCTCGACCCGGACGTTGTCCGCGATCTGGGCAGCGCGCGCGGCCGTTCGTTGGATTTCTGACGCGAGTTTTTTCGTTTCGACCAGTTGAGATTCAAGCCGGCCGTTCAGGGTTTTGCTTTCCGCCTGAAAGGCCCTGGCTTCGGCAATCCCTTTTTCGGCTTCACGTTTCGCATCACGAAGTTCCTGGTTCAGCAGATCAATCTGCTGCTGCATGACCTTGTTGCCCTCTTGAAGCGACGTCACGACTGACTCCTGCTTGACGAGTTGGCGGCGTAAATTCTCGTTCTCCGATTTGAAAGGGGACTCATCCGGCTTGCAACTTATGAACGACGATACGAAAGCGATGCCAAGGCAAAGGGAGAAGAGGCCGCGGGGGTTATTGATCATAGTCCGGGAGATCCAGCAGATGACGATTACCAGAGTCGAGGTCCCCTTGTCCATCCCGAAGACGCACCGGGCCGTTTGACCCGATTCGAGACGAGGCGCTATTCTCTTTCCATGACCACAGGAATGTCGAGCATAGTCGGTTTCGCATGCGGTCTCCTGCTGATATCCGCCTCGCTGCCGACCGCGCTTGCCGAACCGGCGCCGCCCTTGAGCGAGACGGTTGCAGAGGAGGAGTATCGGATTTATGACGAGGTCGTTCGATCCAAATTTCTGACGACCGGCACGGTCCTCGTCGTGATCGAGCGGATGACCACGAATCGATTGTTGCCGCCGGACACCGAACGGCCTGAGTTGACGACCCGCGCGTTCCTCGAGACGCAGGAATTGTTTGGCTCCCGGCTTCCTCAGGAATTGGTCACAGACTTTCTGTTGACCAACCACAAGCCGGCTCGGCTGGCCGGCCGTTTTGCGTTTGGCGTTCCGTATCGATTCAGGTCGTCAAGCGGTGAGCCCGAGGCGGATGTTTTCGTTCCCGGCGGGGAGCTTTCGGTGCGTCCCGTGAGACTGATCCAGGATGCCCAGACCATCGATCGCTTATCCTTCTCCAGAGTCGGCTTCGCACCTCGCCGGGAGCAGGCCTTGGTGTATGTGGCGAACGATCGACCGGACGGGAGCGGAGCAGGCTTTCTCGTGTGGCTGCGGTCACGCGAGTCATCTTGGCACATTCTGGATACGGAGGTGGTCTGGACCGCACGTACGAACAGAGATTCACCGGAACCTCCATGAGTTGCCTAATCGATTGCAGGACGGTAGCATCGAGACTCCACCCCACACCCGGACATCAGGCATGATTCGCAAGACTTTTCCAGTTCCCCCGCTCGGGTGCAACTGTTCCATCATCGGTGATCCGGTGACGAAGCAGGCGGTTGTCGTCGATCCGGGCGGGGCGTCGGAGCACATTCTGCGTGAGGTTGCGCGGCTCGGCCTCACCGTCGTCAGCATCCTGCATACCCACGCCCATTTCGACCACTTTCTCGCCTCGGGGGAGATGAAAAAGGCCACGGGCGCCGCCCTTTGCCTTCATCCGGATGACCGGGATCTCTGGGATATCCTTGAGGTGCAGTGTCGAATGTTCGGCGTAGCCTATGTCCCTGTTCCCGCACCTGATTATTGGTTGAAGGATGAGGAGAAGCTGATCATCGGCTCTCTCGAGGGGCGTGCCCTGCATACCCCTGGTCATACCCCCGGTTCCATGTGCTTTCATTTTCCCTCTGCTCACGTGGTACTCGCAGGGGATACGATTTTTCGAGGGGCGATCGGCCGGACGGATTTGTGGGGCGGCGATTATAATGCGATTGAGCGCTCCATTCGAGAACGGCTCTATACGCTCAGCGAGGATACCGCGGTCGTGACGGGTCATGGACCCGAGACGCTGATCGGTGTCGAACGGAAAGGTAACCCGTACGTCCGCGCCTGACGGTCACAGACGCGTGATTACCAGGACACTAGTGTAGTGTCCCGAAACTTCTTCGATGAACTGGCACTTAAGCGGGCGACCGCCGACTTCACCGGAGGCGCGGGGGTACCCACCGTGGACTTGCGGGGAAGGAAAGCGGGAACTGACCGAGTCTGCGAGGTGCGCGAGACGACGAATAAGTCGTCTCATGTTTGTGCACGGGCGCGAGATGGTGAGCGCCCCGTGTCCTTTGAGCCCGAAGGACTTCCGCCCAGCAAGGCCCGGAGGGGTCGCGCCGGGAGGTGGGAAGGCGGATCGCTGCTCAAGTGCCGACTTATGTTTGAACTTCGTGGACACTACACTAGTGAAGGACGTGTCTCGGCTCGCAGCGGCCGGGAGGGTGATGCAGAAGCTTTCACAAGATTCTGATAGGAGGGAATAATGAAAGACACGAATCGTTGGGTAGGCGCGACCCTGCTTGTGTCGGCTTTGTTCGTCCTTTCAGCCTCCATCCGGTACGCGCAGGCCGATCCGGAACGTGCATCCTCCGAGGTGACGATCGCGGATGTTCAAGTGCGATTGTCCGACCATGGGCCGGTCGTCCTGTTACGAGCCGAAGGCAAGGTCATTCCGATTTTCGTGGATGACACCGTGGCCGGTTCCATCCAGGGCGCCTTGACGGGCGTGAAGCTTCCACGTCCGCTGTCCCACGATTTGATGCATACCATTCTGGAATCATTCGGCGGGAGGGTGACGAAAACCGTCATCACGCTGAAGGCCGGTACCTACTATGGCGCCATGACGGTTACCTTCAAGGATCAGGAGAAGGTGTTCGACAGCCGTTCGTCGGATTCCATTGCGCTGGCCATCCATTTTAAGGCCCCGATCATCGTCGCCCGCGATCTATTGGATTCGGCCGGAAAAACGCTCACGGACCCCAAGCCTCAGACGCTGTAAGGCATGGCATTTCCGGTGCTCGTTTTGCGCCGTTCGCGGCCGTGCGATTGGCACACCTACTGAAATCCGTGATTTCCTCGCCTATCCCTGGTTTTCGGCCTATGCTTCAGAACTGGGTGAACGCGCAACGTCCGTGGCTATCAACAACGTATGAAACCTGCGCCCAAAGTCTTCAACAAACGCAAGCATGTCCGCGTTCGTGTCCAGTTTCGCAGCCATTTTTCCGTGAAGGGTCAAACCAAAGGCAAAATGGTGGGTGGAGACGGGGATCTTAAGGATTTGTCTCCAGGAGGCTGTCGCGTGAAGAGTTTCATTGCCGTTCAATCAGGCACTGAGTTGGAATTGTGTATTTTCCCGGGTGATGATTCTAATCCCATCATGATCGACGTTGCCGTGGTTCGGTGGACTCAACCATCCGAGTTCGGCCTGTCGTTTGTCACCATTCGCGCCCCGTTTTTGCGCCGGTTGACCGAGGTCTGGAGAAAGCTCGCCTCTCCGTTCTAGCCTGCATAGCGGCGCCTGCTCGATGAGCTCCTCTCTATGTGAGCCTCCTGTGGTATGGGTAGACTGATCCGGAGAGCGGGTATGGCCTGAACTCGCTGGATGGTAGGTGGAGAGACCTGTGTCGGGGACGTTCAAGGTAACGTAGGAGGAGGGGATTCGGTTACGGCACGCTGGTTCATCGTGATGTAGAGCTCGTCGTCGAAGGTATAGAATCCACCTTCGTGCACATCCTTATAGATACAAAATGGCGAGAAGATGATCAGGCATCCAAACACGTCGCCCAGGACCCACCAGGACCAGGTGCGCCGAATTTTAAGTTCTTTCGATTCGAAGCCCTCCTTCTCGGCCAGAGCAAGGTGGTCGGATTTCCGGCTGAGCGAGACCGTTCCTGGCGCAGTGACGTGCAGATACCGATTGACGATGACGTTGGCTCCGGGTGGAAGGGAGAAGATCGTGACGGATTGTTTGTCCGAGTGCATCAGCGTCCCGCAGCCGGACACGATGACCGCAAGCGAGGTGATAGCCAAGACAGCCTGGCGAGTCAAGACGTTCATCCGGACCTCCTCTCGTTCAACTGATGGCGCGCCGCCGGCAATGCCGTGCTGCGCACTGATCATATGTTCATCGCGTCGTTCACTTCTTCCAAGGTCTGGTGGGCGACCGCTGCGGCTCGCCGGCTTCCTTCTCGGATCACGTCTTCCAGGCGGGCCGGATCCTGAGTGATTGAGCGGCGGGCTTCCCATAGCGGGGTCAGGCGTTCGACCATGCGATCGGCAACGAGTTTTTTGCAATCAATGCAGCCGATCGCGGCCGTGCGACATTCGGTATTCACCTGTTCAATGACGGGCAGCGGCGAAAAGATCTTGTGGAAGTCGAAGACCGGACAGACATCGGGATTGCCGGGATCGTTGCGGCGCACGCGGGCGGGGTCGGTCACCATGGTCTTGAGTTTCTGTCGAACGACCGGTTCCGTGTCGGACAGATTGATCGTATTTCCGTAGCTCTTGCTCATCTTCCGCCCGTCCGTCCCCAGTACCTTGGGAAACCTGGTGAGGTGCTCTTTCGGTTCCAGGAAGACGGGACGGTACAAGCTATTGAATCTTCTGGCCAGTTCCCGCGTGAGCTCCAGATGAGGAAGTTGATCTTTGCCCACCGGCACAAGATCCGGCTTATAGATGAGGATATCGGCGGCCTGCAGGACCGGATAACCCAAGAACCCGTAGGTGCTGAGATCCCGTTCCTTGATCTCTTCCTGCTTTTCCTTGTAGGTCGGATTGCGTTCCAGCCATGAGATGGGAATGATCATCGATAATAGGAGATGCAGCACGGCATGGTCCGGCACACGGGATTGAATAAAGATTGTCGCGCGTTGCGGATCAATGCCCGCGGCGAGCCAATCGATGAGCAGTTCGCGGACGAATTCCTTGATGCGACTGGTGTCGGCATAGTTCGTCGACAGCGCATGCCAGTCGGCGACGAAAAAGAAGCACTCGTACTCTTCCTGCAGGACTCTCCAGTTCTCGAGCGCCCCCAACCAATTGCCGAGGTGCAATAAGCCGCTTGGTTGCATGCCGCTGAGTACGCGTTTCCGATCCGTCATCATCGAAGGATTCCAGTTCCCAAGCTCGTGGCTGTCTGTGCCGTCGGATCGCCATAGGAGTGGGCGACCCATCCATGCGCATACTCGTGCTGCACCATGGCAAAAAGCAATGGCAGGTCCATATAGGACAGCGTGTGGAGAATGTGAGATACGGAAGTCATGGGGTCGGCTCGATCTGCACCAATTTCCCCTGCTTGACCTGGATCAAGAAGACATGCCGGTTCAGGGTTCCTTCCGGACTGAAGTCGGTGGGCCCGCCCAAGGTGGGAAGATCGTGGTGCAGGAGCAGATAATCCCGCACACCCTCTCCTGACGTGGCACCCTTGCGAATGGCTTCCGAGACCACCCGTGCGGCGTCGTATCCCTGGGCCGCAAACAGCGAAGGGGCCGATTGGTAGCGGCGGCGATACCGTTCGACAAAATCCTGCACAAGCGGATTCGGACTGTCCACGAAAAAGCCATCGACGAAGACGCTGCCGTCGATCGTCCGGTCGGCGACTCGCGCGAATTCCGGCGCATTCCAACCGTTGGTTCCCAGAATCGGCACGATCATATCGTGAAAGATCAATTGGGCCGCAATGAGCCCCGCTTCCTGCGATCGGCCTGGGACAAAAATAGCATCGAAGCCGGGGGAATAGAGCACCCGTTTGACCTTCTTGCCGGCTGGTTTGGCTGGAACCTTGGCCGCGTCCTCTTCGAGAGGGACCTCCACCCCGTACTTCTTGAGGTCTTCCGCCTTGATTCGAAGGATGGGCGCCCGGAAGTCCGTATCGCCTTCCTTGTAGGCCTCCACGGAGATGATCTCTCCATCGTGTTGTCGCACCTCCTGAATAAAAAGACGGGTCAATTCCCGGCCGTAAGGCGTGTCCGGATGGAGAATGGCCACGCGCCGGTACTTTTGATCACGAAGTCCATATTCGGCGATGCGCTTGGCTTGATGCCCATAGGTCAACGATGTACTGAACACGTAATTGCCCAGCCGACGAAGATTGGGCATCGTGGCGCTCGGCGTAATCATTGGAACGTGCGCCCGTTCGGCCAGTTCCGCCATCACGGGAAGATTTTTTGACAGGAGAGGGCCGATGACGGCAATCGGACGATCGTCGGCGAGCACTTCCGATAGTTCCTCCAAGAAAGCGGTCCGATCCGATTCCGTATCCTTGACGATGAGGCCGATGGAAGGGGCCTCTGGATTGTCTTTCGTGCGCTCCAAAGCCAGCTGGATGCCGTTCAATACCTCGCTGCCGAAAGGGGCCAGTTTGCCCGAGAGAGGAAATACCGCGGCGATACTGTACGGATGGGATTTCAGTTTCGTTCTCGCCGCGGCCTGTTGATCGAATGCTCGTGCGACATAGGGATGAGAAGGGAACCGGCTCAGAAAGAGTTTGACGTCACGTTCGACGAGGTGATCCTCACCGGCCGCGGCGTGCAGTTCGATGAGCTTCATCAACGCAAGATCTCCGGGAAAAGATTTGGGATAGGCATCGCGGACCCGGATCAACGCCGCCTTGTCCAATTGGTCGTTCACGAGTTCCCTGATCCGGTGCTCCGCTTCGCGAGGTTGATCATCCGGCTCGAGATTCATTTCGTCGAGCCAGGCTTGAATCGCGCGAAGATAGTCTTTTTTAACCACTTGGAACTCGCCGGTCAGGCGCAAGGCCTCGCGTTTAGTATTCGAGTCGGCGGAAAGGCTGCGGACTTCGGACAGGAGGGGTAAGGCTAAATCCACATTGCCTACCTTGGCATGGGTCTTGGCCAACAATAATTTGGCGCGATCGATCAAATCCGAGTCCGGAAACTCTCCGAGAAGCTGGGTGATGTATTTGGTGGTCTCGCCGTACTCCTTCATGCCGAACATGGCGGCGGCCATGAGGAGATAGGCATCGTCCATCTGATCGGGATTTGGAGACGAGCCGATGAATTTGCGCAGCACCGTAGCGGCGGACTCGGGCTGGTCGGAATCGATCAACCGTTTGGCTTGATCAAGAGTGGCCTGCGCCTGCGCGGACGGATTCTTGGCTTGCGGCGTGCGCGGCGGTGCAGGGGTTTTTGCCGCGAAAGCCGGAAGACTGCCGAGGAAGAGACCTAGGCCGAGGAGGAGTACGACGGCGAGGGCCGTGCGTGAGCCCTTTCGGTTCACGATTCGCCGAAAGAGATGTGTCACGTTTGTGAACGCCCGCAGGATAATGACCAGGTCCTGTCTTGTAAGCACATTGTGTCTTGCACGGCTGGCGGGCTAGTTCGACACCCTGATCGCGCCGCGATCAAAAAGCACTATAGGAGACGTATGCAGGGGTGTCAAGGAAAGTGCAGCATTCGCGTTGTGTTACCGGTAGTCGTTGGCTATAGTCATGTCCGCGTTGATCGGCGATGCATATGTGCAGGTTGCCGGCGAGGATAGAATGAAGAACATCGACCCCAAAGGTGAGTCGCCCGGCCGGCGTCCGTTTGGCGAGTTGTTCGGTCGCTATGCCAACTCTCTACGTGTGGAGGGCGGACTCTCGCTCAATACCGTGTCGGCATACAAGTCGGATCTCGTCAAGTTTCAATCCTTCCTCGATCTGCGAGGAATTCGACGCCTCACCCATGTCAATAGAGAGCAGCTGTCCGCGTTTCTCGAAGACCTTCATCGACAGGGTCTCGCACCCTCGTCACGCCGGCGCTGCATTGCTGCGATTCGCGGATGGTTCAAGTTCTTGGTGCACACGGGTGTGCTTGCCTCGAATCCCACGATCCGTTTGCGACAAGCCATGCGCGGCAGAACATTGCCCAAGACCTTGGGAATGGACGAAGTCACCCGGTTGCTCGATGCGCCGGAGCGCTCCACCCTGGAAGACGTGCGGGACGGCGTGATGGTGGAAGTATTGTATGCAACGGGCCTGCGTGTGACCGAATTGGTCACGCTTCAGATCGCGGACGTGAATCTCGATGTCGGATTCGCGGTCATTCTCGGCAAGGGCAACAAACAGCGGCTGGTTCCCATGGGAGAGATCGCCACGGTGAAGGTACGTGACTATCTCATGCGTACGCGCCCGCTGCTGCTGAAACGACGCTCATCGCGCTACATGTTCGTCACGCGACGTGGAACGCCGATGACGCGCCAGGGATTTTGGAAATTGTTGCGTGCGCGTGCGGCCCGTATCGGCCTGGCGCCGTTACCTTCTCCGCATATGTTGCGCCATTCGTTTGCAACGCATCTCCTTGAGCGCGGGGCGGATCTGCGCTCGGTCCAAGCGATGTTAGGGCATACCGATATTGCCACGACACAGATCTACACCCATGTCGAACGTGCCCGATTGAAAAAAGTCCACACTGCGTGTTTCCCGCGCCACACCGCCTCGTATCAACGGGATAGACTTTCTGATCGGAAATGACCTCGGCGCGTGGTTCGTACATGTATCCGTAGGGTGGAGGTGACAAAATTGGCCCATTATTTATTGACAAGGGAACAGAGAGTTGATAGCATCCCAAAAATCACATCAGACCTTGAAAAATCAGGCGGATAGCTCAGTTGGGAGAGCGCTGCCCTTACAAGGCAGAAGTCGCAGGTTCGATCCCTGTTCCGCCTACCAATTTGAAGTTCGCACGAAGAGGCGGTAGGGCATTGCCTAGACCATTAGTAGTGGTGTACAAGGGGATGCTCTACCGTATGCTGAATACGTCATTCGAATCTTAAATCATCGGAAAACTCTTCCGCCGTCATTGACTGTGCGGGGCCGTCGTTCAGCCTGGTTAGGACGCCAGATTGTCAATCTGGAGGTCGCGGGTTCAAATCCCGTCGGCCCCGCCATTTCCTCAGCCTTGGTACAATCCATGCTCTCCCGTCACATGGTCTTTTGCCTGAAGGGAAAGGTCTAAGCTGATGTTTCAGTCGGGACCAATGTTGTTCGGTTCGCTGGGCGCGGTCTCAAAAATTGTCTTACTGCTGCTGTTTCTTTTTTCGGTCGTTTCATGGGCCGTCATTCTCTATAAGTGGCGCGTGTTTAAAGCAGCGGACCGTGAAGATCAACGGTTCTTTGCCGCGTTCACCAAGGTGCGTGATCTCGATGAGTTGTACCGACAATCGAAGCGCGTCGACGGAAGTCCGAGCGCCAAGGTCTTTCAAGGCATCATGGATCGCGTGTGGACGATACAGGGAGACGGGGCGCCACCTGAGGTCCATGCGCCGGCCGATCGTCACTATATCGATAAGACCATCGGCTATCTTGTACAGAATCAGATCGCACATTTGGAGTCCTATCTGCCCGTGCTGGCGACCACAGGCAATATTACTCCATTCATCGGACTGCTCGGCACCGTGCTGGGCATCATCGATTCATTCCGAGAAATCGGTCTCCAGGGAACGGCCAGTATTGCCGCAGTCGCACCCGGCGTGTCGGAAGCGCTCGTAGCCACTGCCGCCGGCCTGTTTGCCGCAATTCCGGCCGTCATTGCATACAACTATTTTCTGACGCGCATTCGGAAGACCGTGTTTCGCATCGAGTCGTTCACCGTCGAGGTCATACGGTCGTTGCAGACGCGGTCCAAACCGACGGCGGTCGGGGCGCACGGATGATCGAGACCAGACATCGACGCTTCATGGCAGAGATCAATGTGATTCCTCTGGTGGACGTCGTGTTGGTGCTGTTGGTAATTTTTATGGTGACGGCCCCGATGTTGTATCGCGGAATCGATATCAATCTTCCGAAATCCGCCACGAATACGATCAAGCCCGAAACGAGAGCGGTGCTTTCGATCGAACGGGATCAGCGGTTGTATCTGGACAAGGATCCCATCAGCATTGTGCAGTTGGAGCGGAAGCTTCGCGCCCTGAAAGATCAAAGTTCCGAGGTGTCGATTTTCCTGCGTGCAGACCGGGAGGTTCCCTACGGCACCGTGGTGCAGGTCATGGACAGTATCAAGAAAGCGGGGATTGAAAAGTTAGGTATGGTCACGGAACCGATCGGTGCAGAACGCGTCAGTGAACAAAACGTGATGCCCGTCCAACCACGAAAGAAATAGTGCGTTGCCTCGCATGTCCTGACGAGGCACGGACTCGCACGAAATGACGTCTCACGCGTTATCCAGACAATACGGATTGTTTTTGACGGGCGGCAGGACCGACATTGCCGGCAAGCGCCTGCGTAAAACGCTGATGGTGTCGCTGGTGATTCATCTCTGCATCCTGGCCCTCATTGCAGGATTTCGACTTCGCAAGACGGTGGAACGCCCTCTGTCGGCAGTCCAAGTTTCCCTGGTCGCACCACCTACCCAAGAGACCGCCAAGACTGAGCCGCGCGCGGAAAAGGTCCGGCCATCCCCGAAGCCTGTGCAGGCGGCTCCCATTCCTGTGCCGCCCAAACCCGTCCAGCCTCCCCCTCCGGCGCCCACCCAAGCGAAGCCGGCACCGGTTGAATCATCGCCTCCGCCCAGGCCTGCTCCGGTCTTGACGCAACCAGCGCCCCCCCTGCCGACACTCGTCGCCCCTCAGCCGATTCCGCAGTCGGTCAAGTCGTCGCCCTCCGCGCCCATTCTGAGTCGCAAGAGATGTCATGCAGGATTTGCTGAAGGACATTGAATTGCCGCACAATCCGCCTAAATTTGGTGATATGAGCCCTGCAAAACCGGCCGAATCGAGAAAGGCTGTGCAGGCGAAGTTGGAACGGACCGAAGAACGACCGCAAAATGATTTTGATGCGGTGCTGAACAAGTTGAAAGTCCCGGAGATGACCCCTTCAATCGAAGTCCCCAAGGAGCAAGTGAAGCCGGCCCCGGCTCCACCCAAGCTTCCGTCACTCTCAGAAGAACTGGACCGCGAGTTGAAGGAGCTCAAAAGCATTCAAGCGCCGCCGGTCGTCAAGATGCCCGACGCAGTGCAAACCAAGCCCATGTTTCGTGACCAGCAGCCAAGCTGCTGCCGCCCCGGCCGTCACTGCGAACTTGCCACGAGTGAAGGCGCCAGCGACCAAAATGCAGGTTTCGAACATGTCGTCCGGGTCCAACGCCTATCTGGCGCTGGTGAAGCGTGCCATCAACGAGAAGTGGACGGCCCCCCCGTGGATATCTCCGGTACCGCGCTGACGGTGGTCATCAAGTTCCGGTTGTCGTCGAACTGGAATATCGGTCGGCGTGGAGTCTTGATGATCGGAAGTCGGGGAATGGATGTATTACGATGCTGGCCGTCGAGCGGTCATGAGTGTCGAACCATCTGCCTCGCTTTCCTCCGAGCATCACTGAACCGTACTACGACATCTATTTCACATTTGCCGTGGGTGAGGGAGCCGGATGAATCGCACCGTCTATATAGTCATCGTGTGTTTGTCCTTATTTGTCGGAGCCGGCGTTGTCGGTACGTTCGACTCGCCTGCGACGGATGTCTTTCTCGAAGCGACGCGTCCGGATTTTCAAAAGATCCCCATCGGCGTGTTCGGGTTTCAGAACGGCAGCGGTCCGGAATGGCTCGGCGGGCGAATCGAAGAGGTATTGCGCGGAGATTTGAAACGATCCCTGGTTTTCAACCTGGTCGATTTGGCAAGCGTGGGCGTCAAGGTGCGGGAAGTCAGCAGTACCGACAAGGCGGTGTTCAAGCAAGCGGCCGACAACGGGGTCTCCGTGCTCGTGTGGGGAAAAGCCGGCGCCAAGAATGGGGATAAGGAAAACGACCTGCTCATGGATGGGTTTGTCTACGACAGCGGCAGCGACGAAATCGTCGGTGGGAAGCGGTATGTCGGGTCCAGTTCGGTCGTTCGTTTGATGGCGCACCGGTTTGCCGACGAACTCGTGTTTCGTTACACCGGCGAGCCGGGGATCGCACGCACGAAGATTGCGTATGTCTCCGAGCACGGAAATGCCCGTGAACTATTTGTCATGGATTACGATGGGTATGAACCCAAGCAGATTACCGCCGACGGATTTCTGAATCTGATGCCGCGCTGGTCGCCCGACCGAAAGTTCATTGTCTTCACCGCCTATCGCACGCGGAATACCCAGGATATCGATATCATTGAACTCGCCACCGGAAAGCGTTGGACGCTGGTCTCTATGGGGGGGCTGAATATCACGCCGACACTCTCGCCCGACGGAAATTACTTGGCCTTTGCCACGAGTCAGGATGGGAATTCTGAGGTGTATAAACTCGACACGCGCACCAAGGCTTCTCAACGATTGACCATCAATCCTGGTGGAGACCTGTCTCCATCCTGGTCTCCGACGGGACGTGAAATTGCCTTTACATCCGATCGTGGAGGCGGGCCTCAAATTTTTGTGATGAGTGCGGATGGATCGAACGTGCGCCGGTTGACCTATGAAGGAGATTACAATGCCGCGCCGGCCTGGTCGCCTCGCGGACACTGGATCGCCTTGGTCTGCAGGACGGCCCAGCGTCAGTACAAGCTTTGCCTGGTGTCCCCGGACGGTCAAAAACGCGTTCAACTGACGAACGGGTCCGGCATCGATGATTCGCCCTCATGGTCGCCCGACGGACGACACATCGTGTTCAGCTCGCTGGTCGACGGCAAGAGCCACATTTATATGATCAACACAGATGGGAAAGATTTGGAACGGATCACGTTTGGAGGTAGTCACAACAGCGCTCCGTCGTGGTCGCCGGCCTTATAGTAGGAACCGGCTATGGAAGACTAATTTCAATGATCTCACCCTTCAACCAATAGGAGTACATCATATGAGCGTACGGATTGCCACATTAGGCCTGACAGTCGTGGTCGGGGTTATGCTGGTCAGCCTGTCTGGCTGTTCCAAAAAATCTATACAATCCGGAGGCGATACCCAGGCGGCCGAGCGGGGGATGGCCAAATCCGGTTCATCGTCACCACCTAGCAGCGGTAGTTCAATGCCTGGTGGGTCGAGCGGGTCGATGGGGCCGAGTGGATCGAGCGGGTCGGGAGGCATGGGATCGACCTTCCCGGATCTGTCGTTGTCGAGCAAAGCGCAGGACCCGGATTCCAGTGTGCTTAAAGGATTCGATTCCGTCGCGGAGGGCAAGTCGCCATCCGAGGAACGCCTGGGCGGGGGAGGGACGATGCTGGCAAAGGTTGAGCCGTCCGAAAGTTCCGAGCGACAGGTCGAAGAGATCCGGAGAGAGCAAGCGCAAGAACAGGCTGCGTCGGCTCAAGCCGGACTGAATGACGTGTTTTTCGGGTACGATAGTTGGACCATTTCTGAAGATGGCCGGCAGGCGCTCATGCAGGATGCCCAGTGGATCAAATCGAATAGCGGCGCGATCGTCAAGATCGAGGGCCATTGCGATGAGCGGGGAACCTTGGCGTACAATCTGGTATTGGGTGAAAAGAGAGCTAAGGCCGTTCGCAATTATCTGGTGGAATTGGGGATCAGCGCCAACCGGTTGTCAGTCGTGAGTTATGGAAAAGAACGCCCCTTCTGCAACGAGCATAACGAGGGATGCTATCAGCAGAACCGGCGCGGACATGTCGTGGTCCGGTCGAAATAACTTTGCCGGGCAGCTGACCTGTGACATGATTCTCCGAGCAATTGAATAAGGGAGACTTGTCATGAACATTGGATCGCCATTCAAGGGCCATCATTACCATATGCCGATACGGACACGATCGGGCGACTCTAGGTTAACGGGAGGAGGATGGCAATTCCGTCAGGTCGGAATCGCAATCATTCTGCTTTCGGCTAGCTCGCTACTGTACGGCTGCGTGGCCCAACAGGCCGATCTCAATAAGGTAGACCGGGATCTGAGGCAGGCAAGTGTACGGATTAAACAGCAAGCCGACGAATTAGAGAAGACCAGAGCCCGACAGAGTCAGGATATTATGAATGTTCGCGATGCGATGCCTGCATTGGAGGGTAAGCTGGATGAGGCCACTCATCATGCGAAACTGTTACAACAGAGACAGGAAGATCTTATAGTGCAGCAGTCAAAGCTTGACAAACGTCTAAGCGACAGCGAAAAGCGGGTCTCCGAAAATGAAAAAAAGATTACGGACCGATTGGGGTGGGCCGAGCAGCAATTGGTCAACCAGGAACAGAAAAGCAAGGCCGATCGCGATCAAACAAAATCCGAGATCGCCGCGCTGAAGGACGGCATCGACAAGCTCGGAACCCATATTGAAAGCGTTCAGAAGGCCATCTTAGAGTCGGTTCAAAAAACTAACGTCGCGCTGTTGCAAAAAGTCGATGGTCGGCTCGATGAGCAACAAAAGATGATTCATGCCAACGAATCACGGATGGCGTCGATCGCTCAGTTGGACGCTCAGAATAAGGCCCTGGCCGATCAGGTAGGGAAACTCAACCTTGCGCTAGGAGACTTCAAGCAAGCCCTGGGCAGCCTCGGCGAGAAGGTCATTCATCAGGAACAGGCGACCAAACAGGTCTCAGTTTCCGTCGACCAGGATACCGCTGTGATCGCGAAACGTACCGACGCGCTCGCGGCAAAAATCGACGCTGACAACAAAGCGACGATGGAACATCTGACTGAGGTCAATCGGAGCGTGGCCTCCGTTGCGAAAGCCTTGGAGAATGCCGGAGGGAAGTTTGTCAGTCGTGGGGACGAGCAGGAACGGCGTCTGGAAGAATCAGCGAAAGAAGTGGCACATCTGCAATTGCAGATTCAAACGCTTGGGCAGAATATGGAGAATCAACATGCGTTTCTGAAACAGGTCGAGCAACACCTGCACGCGCTCGACAAGAATTATGACAACCATCAAGTCTTTCTGAAACAGGTCGAGCAACATATGACGGCCCGCGTCAATACTCCGCAGCGTTCGGATTCGGGAATGTCCCTTGCCGAGGCGGCAACCCCGCCGGTTCCTGCGATTCCACCGGTTTCTGTGGCTGAGCTGCCGGCTCAGTCGGCCGGTTCGCAACCGTCTTCGGGCCCAACGCGCGCGGCTGCGCTGTCCGGGGATCGAGAAGCCTACGAACGGGTCCTCACTCGATTTAAGGAAGGGGATCTGGATCGTGCGCGGCAGGGATTTGCGGAGTTCCTGGTTCAACATCCGCATTCAGACTTTGCTCCCAATGCCCGGTTCTGGTTGGGCGAGTCCTACTATGGGAAGAAGGATTATCCTCGTGCGATCGACGCCTATGATCAGGTACAACTGAATCATCCAACCAGCGAAAAGGTTCCGGCCGCGCTGCTGAAGAAAGGGTATGCGTATCTGGCCTTGAAGGATCGAAAGCGTGCGGCGTCGACCCTCAAGCAGGTGATCGACCTGTATCCCCGGTCTCCCGAAGCCAACAAAGCCATCGATAAGCTCAACCAACTGAAGGAGCTCCACTGATGATGAAAGGCGGGCCCATCCCGTTCCCCATCATCGCAACCGGCGTATTCGCCGGGCTCCTCGTATCGGGATGCGCCAAGCACGCCGATTTTCTTGAGGTTCGAGATCAGCTCTTGACGATTTCGAAAACGCAAGAACAGGAACAGAAGCGCATGGAAGCGATGCAGCGTCGCCTGGAATCGCTGGAGCGGGTCAGAGAGCCGGAAATCTCCAAGCAACCGCGCAACGATGATACCGGCGCCAGGCTCCAAAAACTCGAGACCCGATTTGCCAGAATGGAGGAGGCCCAAGCTGCCCAGGCTGCAGCCCTGAAGTCGGATTTGGCGTCGGCTGATGCGATGCGTCAGAGCAAGACCGCCAAGTCGACCCTCCCGTTCGAACCCGCGCCCATGGTCCCGGGAGTACCGTCGATCACGCCGACGTCAGCCTTTAACCTGGCCTATAATGACTATCTCAACGGTAAATATGACTTGGCGGTGACCGGCTTCCAGCGGTTCATCAAAGATTTTCCTTCCACATCCCTCACACCAAATGCGCATTATTGGCTGGGCGAGTCCTTTTACGCCCAAAAGGACTACGTGCGGGCCATGCAATCGTTTGAGCATGTGGTGAACGAATTCCCGGGCAACGAAAAGGTACCGGCAGCATTGTTCAAACTCGGTCTGTCCGCGGCAGAAACGGGAGATTCGTCGCGGTCCAGAAAATATTTGAAACGGGTGATTGAAGAATACTCCACGTCCGATGAAGCCAAGCTGGCCAAAGCCAAGATGGCCGAGATTCGATGACCCTGCATCCATCCGCACCGTCCGTTCCCCTGCCATTCGTTTTTCTCTTCGAACAGTGGAGCCGGCTGAAGCGATGAGCCTCGACCACGCCCTCGGAAAGGTCCATGTGTTGACGCCGGCGGTCATCGGGCGGATCGCGGCCGGTGAGGTCATCGAGCGACCGGCGGCCGTCGTCAAGGAATTGATCGAGAACAGTTTAGACGCCGGCAGCACGAGCATCACGGTCGACATCAAGGATGGCGGCCTCACGCACATTCGCGTGATGGATAACGGAGAGGGCATGATCACACAGGATCTCGTGCTGGCGTTCGAACGGCACGCGACCAGCAAACTTCAGACCGATGCCGAACTGGATGCCATCCAAACACTTGGATTTCGGGGTGAGGCGTTGCCGAGTATTGCAGCCGTCTCTCGAGTGCAAGTGACCACGTCGGCTCGAGGCGATACCACCGGCACGCACGTCTCAATCACGGGCGGTCAGATGAACAGGGTGGACACTGTGGCGGCTGTTCCGGGTACCCGAATTGAAGTAGCCGACCTATTTTTCAACATGCCGGCGCGTAAGAAATTCTTGAAGTCCCCGACGACGGAGTTCTCTCACATCAGTCACACGGTCCACCAGGCCTGTCTTGCCTGGCCGCAGGTTCACTTCCGCCTGGTTCACAACGGCCATGACATATTGAATTGTGCTGCGGTGTCCCGGCAGCGCGATCGAGTGCTGCAAATTTACCGGGAAGCATTTGTGGATCGGACATTGGAAATCCAAGCGGAGGAAGAAGGCCTCGGTATCAAGGGATTTATCGTCGATCCAGTGAGGGCTCGGGCAACCAAGGCGCCGCAAGATCTGTTCGTCAATCGGCGACCGATCAAGAATGCCACGGTGTTCCACGCGCTTTCCGACGGCTATCGTGCCTTTTTGGCGAAGGGGCACCATCCGGTATTCGTGCTCTTTCTGGACGTAAACAGCCGGCGGATTGATGTGAATGTGCATCCGACCAAACGGGAAATCAGGTTTTCGGACTCCGAAACGATTCATCGTGCGGTCCGTTCAGCGGTGCGCGATACATTGGGTCTTTCGCCCACCGGCATACGGGACTCGCATCCTTATCAGGAACAGCAAGCCGACGATCGCCATGCCGAGACGAGCCCTTCCGTGCGTGGCCCGGTGGTTGAATCCGGCGAACATCTCGCTGCAGGCAAAGAATCCCAGGTGAGCAGAGATCGGGCGCCGGTTGACGAACAAACCTCCATGATTCGAGAGATGCCAGACCCCTATCTCCCCGTATTGCAGACCGATGTGATTCCGCTGGGGCAAATGAGCCGGACGTTCTTGATCGCACAGGTGGGGACTGAACTCCATGTGGTGGATCAGCATACGGCCCATGAACGGGTGCTTTTCGAACGCCTGTGGAGAAGTTGGCGCGATCGTCTGCTGGTTTCGCAGCCGCTGCTGTTACCCGAACCGTTTGAATTGTCCGGTCGGAAGGCGGACCTGTTGCGCCACCACATCCATGACCTGGAGCAAGTGGGGTTATCGGTCGAACCGTTTGGCTCGTCGTCGTTTCTGATCCGAGCGGTGCCCCTGTCGTTGACACGTGCTGACGCTGAAGCGGTCGTGCAGGATCTCATCGAGGATTTTGATCAATGGGCATCCCTCTCTTCTTTGGAGGAGCGGATCAAACCGATTCTGGCCTCATTGGCTTGTCATGGCGCTGTGCGGGCAGGCCGGCTTATGGCGCAGCCGGAAATCAAGCAGTTGATCGAAGACTGGGTTCAAGAAGGGCGGATCATGACATGTCCCCACGGCCGTCGTGTGGCATTTCGTCTCTCAGCCGACGAGTTGGCTCGGATGTTCAACCGGACTTAGGTCCATCCCCCACAGTGGTCTCATGACTCCATTATCCGATCAGATTGTTGCATGGAGACCTCTGGTCGTACTGGTTGGTCCGACCGCCGTCGGAAAAAGCGCCATCGCCATCGCCATCGCGCGGGCGCTTGACACAGAGGTCCTCACGGCGGACTCCCGGCAAGTCTATCGAGGGATGAATATTGCCACGGATAAACCTTCTCGCGCGCAGCAACAAGGTGTGCCGCATCGGCTCATTGATCTTGTGGACCCGGATCAACCCTTTAATACAGGGATGTATCGAGAGCAGGCACTAGTGGAAATCGACCGCCTGTATGCCGAACACCGGCTTCCATTGGTCGTCGGAGGAACCGGTCTCTACGTTCGAACGCTGGTTCGAGGGTTGTGCAATGCGCCACAGGCACAGCCCGACTTTCGCGATCGATTGCTCGGTGAAGCGCGGCTGCGAGAGAAGGGTTATTTACATCAGGAATTGAGCCGGGTGGATCCGGAATCGGCGCAACGTCTCCACCCCAATGATGAAATAAAGATCGTGCGTGCGCTGGAAGTACACCACGTATCCGGACAACGTCTGTCCGATCTCCAACGCGAGCACCGATTCGCAGGGAAATCGTTTACGCCGCTCTTGCTTGGCCTCAACCGTGACCGGGACGCACTGTACGGCCGGATCGAACAGCGGGTGGACACGTTTTTCACGAACGGGCTGGTGGACGAAACCAGGACGCTGCTGGCACAGGGGTATCATCGCGAGCTAGGCTCGATGAAAGGGCTCGGATATCAACAGGTCGCCGCGTACCTTGTGGGGGAATGCAGTTATGCGGAGGCGGTGCACAGGCTCAAACGCGATACCAGGCGTTTTGCCAAACGGCAGCTGACCTGGTTCCGGAAAGAGCCGGGGATTAGATGGGTCGCACTGGACGATCAAGATACACCTGCAAGCGCGGCGAACAGACTCCTCGTTCATATCAATAGATTCCTGGCTGACCTTCGCGAACGGTCACCGGTCTGGACGGTGAACAGTCGGCACGACTCGGAAACGGCGGTTGGATGACCACACGATCTCAGCGGAAAGAGGCAAGCATCGGCATTATCGGCGGCAGTGGCCTGTATGACATCGAGGGAATGGACCGTGTCCGCGAGGTTCGTCTGCGGACGCCGTTCGGTTCCCCGTCTGAAGCGATCAAATTGGGACGGATGGATGGGATTCCTGTGGCGTTTCTGTCGCGACATGGTCGCGGGCATCGCGTCAATCCGACGGCGATCAACTACCGTGCGAACCTCTACGCGTTCAAGCAGCTGGGTGTGCAGCGGGTGATTTCGGTGAGTGCGGTGGGCAGCATGAAGGAATCGATTCGGCCGGGCGATGTGCTGCTTCCGGATCAGTTTATCGATCTGACCAAGCGTCGGGTCTCCACTTTTTTTGATGAAGGTGTCGTAGCCCACGTGGCCTTCGGAAAGCCGGTTTGCGATAACCTTTCCGATGGTCTCGCCCGCGCAGCGCAGGCGGCCGGTGCGACGCTGCATCGAGGTGGGATCTATGTGTGTATCGAGGGGCCGCAGTTTTCCACGAAGGCTGAATCGCAGTTGTATCGTCGGTGGGGTGTAGACGTGATCGGCATGACGAACATGCCGGAAGCCAAACTCGCGCGGGAGGCAGAACTGTGTTATGCCACCCTGGCCCTGGCCACCGACTATGACTGTTGGCACGAAACGGAGGAGGCGGTCACGGTGGAGGCTATCCTCGCGACGCTGCACCAGAACGTGGCCCTGGCCAAACGGGTCCTGCGCGCCGTAGTTCCGGCAGTTGCGGCCGCACGGTCATGTGCATGCAATGAGGCTCTTCGCAACGCCATTGTCACGCCCGCCTCGCACATTTCGGTGTCAACCAGGCGACGTCTCGGACTCTTGATCGAACGTTATATCCGGAATACAAAGAAGGGGTAGTAATCTATGGGCAAGTTGCTGGTGGTAGGGTCCGTGGCCCTTGATACGGTCAAGACGCCGTTCGGCGAAGTTACCGAGGTGCTGGGTGGTTCCGCAACGTATTTCTCCACGGCGGCCAGTTATTTTACGAGTGTCGATCTCATTGCGGTGGTGGGGCAGGATTTTCCGGATCAACACGTGAATTTTCTCAAGGGACGCGGCATCGATTTGGCTGGTCTCGAACGCCGGCCCGGCTCAACTTTCCGGTGGAAGGGCGAGTACTCGCATCAACTGAATGAAGCGCATACGCTGGATACCAGATTGAACGTGTTCGAGACGTTCCGTCCGAAAATTCCAGAGCAGTATCGTTCACCGGAAGTGCTGTTTCTGGGCAATATCGACCCGGAATTGCAGCACGATGTGTTGCAACAGGTGAAGCGTCCGGCGCTGGTGGCTTGCGACACCATGAATTTTTGGATTAACGGCAAGCAGGATGCCTTATGGAAGGTGCTGGCAGGCATCGATGTCCTGATCATCAATGATGGGGAAGCGCGGGCGCTCGGGAATGATCCGAATCTGGTGAAGGTCGCCAAGAACATCTTGTCGCGGGGACCGAAGTACCTCATCGTGAAGCGAGGAGAATACGGCGTGCTGCTATTCACGGGCGAACACGTGTTCGGCGCGCCCGCCTATCCTCTGGAGGAAGTCCGGGATCCGACGGGGGCCGGCGACACCTTCGCAGGCGGCTTCTTGGGCTACCTGGCCGCCACCGGGAATCGCTCGCCTGCGGCCATGCGCCAAGCAATCATCTTCGGCAGCGTGATGGCCTCGTTTACAGTAGAAGCCTTTAGCCTTGACCGTTTGAAGAACCTGGATTACAAAGAAATAGAAGAACGATTCCGGTCATTTAAGCGATTGACACACTTTGACGATATTCGCTAAGAGCAGAAGGGTGGGATAATGGAAGAAGGAGTAAGAGGGTTGGTCTGTACATCTTCTTCCAACCTGATGCTGGCTTGTATGATCACAACCGCTCTCCTATCCGGCTGTGCCAATGAAGACAACATCCGCAAATCCAAAGGGTACTATCAAGAAGCGGTGGCGCGACTTGGTTCCGATCAACAACAGGCGTACGTCTCGTTTCAAAAAGCCGTCAAACTCAATCCTGCCAATAAGGAAGCCCATTACGGCCTGGGGCATGTCTATTCCATGCAGGGTAAGTTCAAGCAAGCCGAGGAAGAGTTTCGGGAGGCCATTCGTATTGATTCCGACTATTCCGAAGCCCATACCTATTTGGGGCAGGTGCTTGTGAGTCAGGATCGATGGAAGGAGGCCATTGCGTCGTTCCGGCGCGCCTTGAGCAACCCGCTGTATGGGACACCGGATCTGGCACGGTTCCATCTGGGCCGTGCGTTACTTCACGAAGGCGATCCTAGCGGCGCGCTGGAGGTGTTGGAAGACGCGTTGACGGTCATCCCGCCGAATGTTCCTCCGGCCAGGCTTCAACTGGAACTCGGGCGGGCTTATCACCAGCTTGGCCTCGAGGTCCGTGCACGGGAAGCCTTGGTGAAGGTTTCCACCCTCGACAAAGGCGGGGAGTACGCGACTGCGGCGAATGAGCTTCTTGCCCGCATCAAACCATAGGCGACCACCATGGAATCTGTAGGCGAGTTTTTTCGACAAGTTCGTGAGACGAAGGGTCTGACGCTTGATGAGGTGGCGTCCAAAACCAGGATCCGCTCGGATTTTGTGCAAGCCCTCGAAGAAGGCAATTTTGCCAAGTTGCCGGATCAGGTATTTGCCCGCGGCTTTGTCCGGTCCTATGCCCGATCCCTGGGATTGGACGAGGAAGACGCCATCCATCGGTTCGCTCAGTCTGCCGGCGCCTTCTACGAGAAGCAGGGAGAACGGGAGCGACTTCGCCAGCGTCAGGTTGAGGAGGATCGGCGGCGGAAGGCGAATCGAAAAGCCGTTGGAATCGCGATCATAGTTGCGATTTTCACGCTGGTGTTTCTTCTCAGCCGTGAACAATCCTCGGTGGTGATACGTCGGTCCTCGTCCGACGGTCCACCTCAGAGTAAGAGATCCGTGCCGGTTGCAAAAGAGACACACGATGTTCCGCCACGACCGGAGCCGGATCGGTCGCCTTCTGTCACAAGCGTGAAGCCACCGGAGCCTCCCCCCATCGCCACGAAGCCGTTGACGGAAAAACCGCCATTGGCTCCCCCGGTCGCGCGATCAAATCAGGTGGCCGACACACCGGCTCAAACCGTTCCGACTCCAGCCCCGTCGACACATGTATCGGAGGGACCATTGGCAGGATTGTCCGTCGATGGGCCTGTGGGATCCGATGGCCCCCTCGTGCTCGACCTTGAAGCGACCGAACTCAGCTGGGTGGTCGTTCAAATTGATGCCGGCAGTCATCAGGAAGCCTTGTTGCGACCAGGTGAAAAGGCCCAATGGAAGGCGCAGGACCAGTTCACCATTACCCTGGGCAACGCCGGCGGTGTCCATGCGGAATTGAATGGAAAGCCACAGAGAGCATTCGGCCCAAGTGGAAAGGTTGTCCGGGATGTGGTGTTGAAGCGCTGACCATATTCATCCTCCGTCCCACCGTTCAGAAATACTCCCGCCGAGATCCATCGACCATACAGACATCGTGAACGGGTGGTGCCATGGTCGCTGCAATGGGGCGAGTATGGGCCCATTGAGGCGCAAAGGTGTCTCGAATACGGACTGGTCACGGGGCAAACGTTTGGAGCCTGTAAAAAGCCTCGAATAATCGCCGGCACGCGGGCTCCTAACCTGGCATGAGGTTTGAGTGACCTCATGTGGTCACTGAGGGGAAAACGCAAGCGCGAAGATTAGTCAAGAGGAGGATGCGCGCGTCCTGAAGGGAGACCGTTCCGACGGTCGATCGCCTTGACAAAGCTGAAAAACGATTGCTATAGTTCGGGCGTTTTTTGCGTATGCTTCGTTCATTTGGATTTGACCTTGTAGGTAGTCATGTTTTTTCCACGCAGTGGGTTCAATACAAAGGAGGAGTGTAATGGGGTATCTTTCTAAGTCTTTGGGAGTGTGTGCAGCCCTGCTGATGTTATCTGCGACGGTGGCCGGAGCAGAAGAGCGCGATCCGTTGAAAGCCCGCGTTCCGCCGGATCAGATGTCAGATGCAAAGGCGATGAAGAATCCGGTCGCGTCGACACCGGAAAGCATCGCGAAGGGGAAAGCGTTGTTCGAGGGCAAGGGGACCTGTTTCAATTGTCATGGTAAGGAAGGCAAGGGGGATGGTCCTGCTGGCGCAATTTTAAATCCAAGCCCGAGAAATTTCACCAACTGCAAATTCCATAAGAAGCGGAAGGATGGAGAGTTTTTCTGGGTCATCAAGAACGGCAGCCCTGGGACGGGAATGGTATCCCTGGTTCCAGCTGCGATTACCGAGGAAGAAGCTTGGATCATCATCAACTACGAGCGCAGTTTTTGCAAAGAGAGTGAATAACTAGGCTCGCCACGTTTGTCCTGGCACGAGGGGCGGAGAGGGTTTCCTCTCCGCCCTTTTTTTGTGGTTGAAGAGGCTTGTGCGCCGCGCGAGGCGCACGGCGCGATGAAGAAAGAGCGCCACGCTTGTGGACGCCCGCGAGTGGTGAGCGGGCCGTGTCTTCTGAGCCGGCAGTGTCTTGTGAGCACCCGGTGTCCCGTGAGCGGGGCCGTATCCCGGTGAGGCGGGGTGTAGGAAAAAAAGCTGTTATGAAGAATGCGGGTTAAGGACGTTGCGAGGAAGTCAGGACGGACGGTTTTGTCAGGACGAGGTCTGCCAACCGGTCTGTCGCGCGGAGCGGCGGAATGACTTGAGGTCGCTGATCCTGATGCAGGGTGGTTCTCGCGATCGAGGGGACTTCTTGATGGACGTACGCAGTGAGTTCGCCCAGCGTGACCTCTCCGTTTCGATTGGTATCGGCGTCCCCGCGAAGTCCTCGAAGGAGGGAGTAGGTGAACAAGCCATGACGGAAGGTGTCCGACTCAAGGCTCTTTCCGAGTCCGCTGGTGCCGATCAGCCGGACCATCGATTCGGTTGACGCGTGCCAAAGCGGTCCCTGCGTTTTGGGATGACGATCGCCATCAAGCTTCAAGATCGACCCGTCGAATATGAACACCTTCTGCTTCGCTTTCAGGCGGGAAAGGGCGGCTTCGAGATCCTTCAATGGGTACAAGCGGGACGTTGCAGCGGTGCTTCCATCGTAGAGAATCAGGAACGTTTCACCGGTTGACGTGACCAACGCCTGTCCGGAAAAGTACAGAATAATGGTGGAGTTTTTTGTGATGCGAGCGGGAAGCCAGTCCAGGAGAGCTTCTTCCAAGTCGGATCGCAATGCTTTCCGATCCTGGAGCAAGCGCATATTGGCTGCGGGAATTCCTCCGAGTGATTGAAAATACCGCGTGATCATTTGGGCATCGAGCGATGCATATTTCCTGGTTGGGACCGCGGGATCTCGATACGTACTCAGCCCTGCCGCGACCAGATAATTGTCGGGTTGCTGAAAAGCAGTTGCAAGAGTAGGAATCTGATCGATGTCGTCGCTCCTCGTTCCCATCGGCCCCAACGCTGCGACCAAGGTTTGACTCGGGGGTCCTGTTTTTGTGGCAAGCTCCACCACGGTCACGCTTAACTCCGCCTGTTCGGCCCGTAGCGATTGCGGGAGCGTCGCGACGAAATCCAATGACTTCGAATCTCCCGGTTGCAACGTGCCGACCGGCAACGTGGTAGCAGGGAACTGTGCCGTGAGCATTTCATGGCCGGTGATGGACGCTGCAATATTGGGAACCGTCTGGGTTCCGCTGTTGACCACGTCAATGTGGATGCGGACGCGCTCTCCGCCTTCCAGGATCATATTGCTGTTTTCGTCCAGAATCTTGGCCTTAAATGAAAGCCCGGCAGCCGCAGAACGAGCATCCGAAAGCGGGAGGGGCGCCGGCAGCGCCTTCGACTGAGAGGGCTGTCCTGCCGGAACATCGGCCGGAGATGCAGTCTCCACCGCGGGTTCGAAGACGCTTCTCGTCTCTGCCGCGTACTTGGCCGCAAACTCGACAATCGCATTCGAGCGGAACGGCTCAAAGATGTAATCGCAGTACCTTTGCATCATCATGATGCGTAGACGCTCTTGCCGCCTTACGGCAATATCCGTTTCACGTAAAAGTTTTCCTGACGCATCCTGAATCTTTGCCAATGCATTCAAACGTATTTCAGCCGGCGCACGGTCGTAGACGTTATCTGTTTGTATCGTCAAGGCCGAATCCACGAGATCTACCCGGATGATCACATCCGGGGGCACGTCCTGCTTTTCCTTATCGACGAGGACCGTCTTGAAGAGCCTCTGCGTCGTCTCGATCAGGGCATCCTCAAGATCGGAGCCGACAGGAAGCGGGTGCATTTTCCCACAGTTGTCGGTGTAGTCGAAGCTCGCTTCGGTGATCGAAGGAGCGATCTCAAGCTTGGCGGTATAGGGGAGCTGTGGGCCGACGTCAGGCAGCTCCAAGTGTTTGGCGCATCCCGTGACAATGATCGCGAGCAGACCGATCAGCAGAGACGTATGGAACGCGGTCTCACACGTGTGAATCATCTTGAACGGGAATATTCTGGCTCCGGGCGGTCAGAAGAAACAGCTATGGTCGCCAACCGTACCGGATTCCCGATCGGAAAGCAACCGGACTCCCGCGACCTTGCGAGTCCCTTCTCGCTCATTTATCCTATCGCCCCATGCTGGTACTTGGCTTGTCGAACATGCGTGATGCGGCTGCCGCGGTGATCCAGGATGGCCGTCTCGTAGCTGCGGCGGAAGAGGAACGATTTGTCCGTCAGAAACACGTGACGGCGTTGCCGGTTCATGCCATTCACTATTGTCTCCGCGAGGCCGGCGTCTCCTTCGACCAACTCGACGGCATCGCCGTTCCCTGGAAATACTGGATGATCGCCCGCCGCGCCCGCTTGGCGCTCGGGTCCATGCTGCGGTCACCGCAGTTGTGCGTCGTCAAAGGCCGCCGGTCGATTGAGCGTTTGGGACAGGAATGGAAAGAGCTGTTGTGCTTGAGGGGAGAACTCCGACGTCGCGTAGCTCTCGGGGGGCCGCCTCCGGTCTTTCTCGATCACCATCTCTGCCACGCTGCCAGTGCATTCTTTGCATCGCCCTTTGAACGTGCGGCGGTGCTGGTGGTTGACGGGGCGTCGGAAGCAGACACGACTCTGATGGCAATGGGCGAGGAAAGCCGCTTCACGACTCTCAAGCGAACTCCCCTCCCGCATTCGCTGGGTCAATTCTATGCGTCCGTCACCAGCTATCTTGGGTTTCGACCCGATCAGGACGAATCTATCGTCATGGGGTTGGCTGCGTATGGGGAACCCATCTATGCCGATACGTTTCGCCGGCATATCCTGCGTCTCTTGCCTGAAGGGAGGTTCGAGCTCAACACCAGCGTGTGGGATTTTCATCTCGCCCGCGTCGGGCTCTTCAGTCGGGCTTTTGTCATGCTCTTCGGTGCCCCTCGTCGCCCCTCTGAAGAAATCATCGATCGGCATCGCGACATCGCGGCCAGCGCCCAACTGATTTTGGAAGAAGCGTTGCTGCACTTGGGGCGCTATTTGCGAGCCAAAACGAAAGCCGACGCGTTATGTTTAGCCGGAGGGGTCGCCTACAATTGCGTGGCCAACAGCCGTTTGCGCGATGAGTTGGAATTTCGCGATGTCTACGTCCAGCCGGCAGCCGGTGATTCCGGCGCGGCACTGGGGGCGGCGCTCTGGTTCTTGGCGCGGCGCGGCGGTCAGTTGGAGCGGCCGGCGATGCGATCGGCCTATTGGGGACCGGCGTTTACCGAGGACCAGTGCCGGCAGGCCATCCATCGCGCAAACCTTCGTGCGGAAGCAGTGGAAGAGGGCGAACTCTGCGATCGGATCGCGACCGAATTGATGCACGGACGACTGGTGTTCTGGTTTCAAGGACGAATGGAATGGGGGCCCCGTGCTTTGGGAAACCGAAGCCTGCTGGCCGATCCTCGCCGCGAAGATATTCGCGAGTTGATCAACACGAAAGTGAAACTGCGCGAGCCCTTTCGTCCTTTTGCTCCCTCCGTCCTCGAAGACCGCGCCGGTGACTACTTCGAGCTTCATACATCATCCCCGTTCATGGTTTTTACCGCACAGGTCCGACATTCGGCCAAGGGTATCATTCCGGCCGTCACTCACGTCGATGGGACGGCCCGCGTGCAAACCGTCACCCGGGAATCAAATCCCAAATTCCATCGGCTGCTGGAGGCATTCGGCCGGAAGACCGGAGTGCCGGTTCTCTTGAATACGTCGTTCAACGTTCAGGAACCGATCGTGTGCTCTCCCACTGAAGCCGTCGACTGTTTCCTCCGGACCCAAGTCGATTGGCTGGTCCTGGGCAATCTGCTGGTCGCAAGACCTCGCATCGATCAGGGAACATGAGACGGCCGGCATGAATGTGGAGTCCGAGCTGGCCCATTCCCCGGTGCGGAATCATGTCCCGCTCTCCGCTCTCGAGATGTTCCTCGCCCTGATGATCCTGAATCTGACGTTGCAACCTCTGGTCGAACCCGACTTTGGCTGGCATCTACGGGCCGGATTGGATCTTTTGAACAACGGCTGGCGATTGCCGGACCACGATCCCTACTCGCACACGATGCCCGATTGGCCGTGGGTCGAACATGCCTGGCTGACGGATGCTATCTTGGCGCTGATCTATCGAGGTTTGGGGATGGTCGGCGGATTCGGGATCATCGCATTCTTTGCGTTTTTGACGATCGGCGCCTTCCTTGTGGCTTCGGCCCGGGCACAAGCTGGTCGATCGTGTCGTCTCGCCGCGATAGCTGCCAGCCTGTGGGTGGCGCTTCCATTCCTTGGTGCGCGTACGCAGCTGGTCAGCCTGGCGGGCATCGCCATTATCCTTTGGTTGTACCACCGTATCGTTCGTGACCGGCCGGCTTTCCTCTGGCTGTATCCTCCCGTGTTTTTATTGTGGGCCAACCTTCACGGAGGGTTTACGGCAGGTCTATTTTTCACCGGGCTGATACTGGCGGTCTCGCTCATCGTGCGAGCCGTGCTCGCACGATGGCCCGCCACAAGAGTCGACGAACCAATCCTGTCATGGGATCGGATCGGATGGCTGGCCCTCTCTCTCACGCTGTCCGCTCTGCTGACCCTCGTCAATCCCTATGGGTGGCGGCTCCACGTCGAGATCTATGATTCATTGACCGACAGGTTCATGATCGAAACCCTCCGCGAGTGGCAGCCGTTTTCCTTGAGCGGATGGGCGGGGACAGCTTACGTGGCCTATCTCACAACGGTGGTCGGTCTCGTGCTCGTATGGTATCGGCGGGTCGAACCAATCCGTTCGACGCTCCTGCTCGTTTCACTGGCCTTGTCGTTTTGGCACTGGCGAAACGTGATGATCTTTCTCGTGATTGCCGTGCCTCTGGTCGCAGAAATGCTTCAGGCATTCGGCGAGTGGCTCGCGGGTTCGTTCGATCGCGTTCGTACAGGCAGGCCATTTCTAAAGGGCACCGCCGTGCTGGCACTGGCCGTGATGCTCTTCTTATTGGGCCCTGATCATTTGCACCGAATAGCCCTATCCGGAACACAACCGGCCGAATTCTTCAAAGCCACCGAATACCCCATCGAAGCCGTCGACTGGATACAAGCTCATCGCGATCTGGTCGGTGCAAAAATGTATAACGATTACGGCTACGGCGGGTTTCTGTTGTGGTGGATGCCCGGCGAACGCCTCTTTATCGATGGCCGTATGCCGGCCTGGCGGATAGGCGCCCGCAGGATTTTCGCAGACTACATCAAACTTAACCACGGCGAACCGCCGGCGCTTGATGTCCTCGACAAGTATGCAGTGGAGTGGGCGGTCGTACAGAAGGGCACACCCCTGGCCAGCACATTGGTCGGCCACGCAGATTGGGAGGAGATCTATTCGGATACCAAGGTCACCATCGTGCGGCGGCGGTCGTGACGCGCGTCGTTATTGGAGCTGTGACCTGTGGACGTGATGCACGGCGGGATCGAGAGATGGGAAGGGGCGGCGCTCGACAGCATAGAGGCCTTGAGTTGAGCGGCGACGCACTTCGAGCAACGAGCGAAGCATGGAGACTCCGTCGCGGAGAGGGTGAACTTTGGAGCCCGGTTGGTCGGCCCAGTTCACGGGAACCTCCACGATGTGATACCCGCGCCGCTTCGCGACATAGAGAAGTTCGAGGTCGAGCCCATAGCCGTCGATCGTGGCAAGCGAAAAGAGATCACGGGCCACGGGCTGGCGAAAGAGCTTAAAGCCGCACTGCGTGTCTTCAATTCCGTCAAGTCCGAGACGTTGTACCAGGGCATTGAACACAAGTCCCAACAGGGTTCGGTGCCACCGGGCGTAAACCGTATGGTGAAGGCTTCGCGAAGCCATACTGCGTGAGCCGATGGCCACGTCCGCACCGGTTTCCAAAGCCTGTTCCAACCCCTTCAATTCCTCGATGGGCGTAGCGCCGTCGGCATCGGCAAAGAGCTGCCGGTGGCCGTTGGCTGCCTGCATTCCTCGGCGGACAGCTGCGCCTTTGCCTTTGTTGTAAGCAGAACGAATCAATCGGATATGCAAACCGGGCCTCGCGAACGACTCGACCACCTGAGCGGTGTTGTCGCTGCTTCCATCGTCCACGACAATAATCTCATACGAAGTCTTTCGTGCTTCAAGGAACCCGACGATGCGTCGAAGGAACGGAGGGAGACGTTCGGATTCGTTGTAAGCGGGGATGATAACGGAGAGATCGAAATTGCTGCGAAGAGAACGTGTCACAGAGTGCAGGCTCCGTTTCGGCTGAGATTCGGTCTTACCGTGCTCTCTTTTGACCTGGGATCGCAAGCTTGCCGAATTCCCCACTGAATTGCAAGACCTCTCCACTTGACAGATCCTGTTTACGGAGGCGACCGTATTTTTTAGGGATTCCTCCAAGGGTTCCCCTTATATTATGCTTAGCGGAGTGGTGGAGCGATGGGCAACAGAGCATATTGCTATCTCATTCTGGCTGGGTGGTTGGTAGTGGCGGCCTGTGCGTCAACCACGCCGCCGAGCCGTCTCGGCGAATACCTGGGATCACAGGCGACGAGCACGCCGGATGGTCAGCTGCCGACACAGCGGCCGGTACGGACGGCTCTCATCGTGATCACCGATGCCGACTCGCCTCAGGCCGCTCCGGCTCTACCTGAGGAGGCAAGGCTTCGAATTGCGAATGAGCTGAAGGATCACATCAATCGAGGATACCCGGTCGTCATTGAGACGATCATTCCCTCTTCCGAGCTCACAGACGGCGCACATCTGCCCCAGTTGGGCAGAAAGTATGGAACGGATTACCTGCTCGTCACGGTCCTCTCCAGTGAAGAGAGAGAGTATCCTGTATCCCTGTTTCTTGGATATACGACTCATCGGCAGCCGGGGTTCCGTCGAGACAACTGGTCGCTGGCCGAAGCAGGTCTCGTTGATATTCAGAGCGGACAATTGGTCCTTCGTGGAGAAGGCCGCGCTATGGCGACATTGGATAGTCCGACCGCACCCGGAATCGATCAATGGTATCCTGTCATCTATTTCCGCCCGCAAGACCCGGAACGCCGCATCAGACCGCCCACCTATGAGGGAGCGCCCATTACTCTCCGGTTTGTTGCGATGACGAAAGCGGCTGAACGTCTTGCAACGAATTTGCAGGAAACCTGGATCGAGAGGCGGGAGGCCCAGCTGGCCGCGTCTGAATAGGGGTGACTCTCCCTCCTTCCAGTGCGCGAGGAAAATTCACCCTTTAAATCACCCACAGATCAGCGGGACGGCGTTTTTTCCTCTTTGAAGGCCGTTCGGGGAATGTTGTAGAATGTTTCGTTCAGCGACACAATTATCTTCGGGAATCGTCATCTCAAGCTTCCGGAGGAGAGAACATGGAGTATAGACGTCAGCGTAGTTATCTGATGGCCGCGGCAATGTGCATTGCGGTCGCCTTCTGTGCCGGGTTTCTCATTCAAACGAGTACCGCCGTCCAAGCTGCAGGAGTTCCACCGGCATTCGCGCAGGGGTTTTCTGAAATCGTGAAATCCGTGACTCCTGCCGTGGTCAATATCGCCGTGACTGGTGGTGGCGAGGGGGGACGAAGAGAAGGCCGTCGGCCACTTCCCCCAGGGCCCTTCGGTGCCCCTCCTGGTGAAGAGCCCCCGGGAATGGAACCCCCTGGGCCTCCGGGTCCTCCAGGGCCTCCTGGTGGCCCTCCAGGCGCGCCTCCCGGTGGACCGCACAGGCCAGAGCAAAGCGCCGGGTCTGGTGTCATTCTGGATGCGAACGGTTATATCGTCACCAACAATCATGTGGTCGAGGGTGCGTCGCAGATCACCGTGACATTGTCTGATCGGCGTGAGTTTCCGGCGAAAGTCGTCGGCACCGATCCCAAGACGGATTTGGCCGTGATCAAAATTGAAGCGAAGGATCTCACCGCTCTCAAATGGGCCGACTACGACGAACTGCAAGTCGGTGATGTGGTGTTGGCGGTGGGAAGTCCCTTCGGCCTGAGCTCGACCGTGACGCTCGGTATCATCAGTGCCTTGGGGCGAGGGAACGTCGGCATTGCAGACTATGAGGACTTCATTCAAACCGATGCCGCCATTAACCCCGGAAATTCCGGCGGTGCCCTCGTCAGCATGCAAGGCAAGCTTATCGGGATTAACACCGCGATCTTCTCTCGGACCGGAGGTTCGGAGGGTATCGGGTTCGCGATTCCCAGCAGCATCGCGCTGGACATCGTTGAAAGCTTGACCAAAACCGGGAAGGTCGTGCGTGGCTGGATGGGTGTGGCAATCCAGGAGATCACGCCCGCTCTTGCGAAATCGTTCAAACTACCGGAGCAGCGCAAAGGCGTCCTGATCAGTGACGTGAACGAAAACGGGCCATCCCATACCGCCGGCATGAAGCGTGGCGATGTGGTGGTAGCCTTCAATGGGAAAGAGGTCCAGAGCGTCAGCCAGCTGCGCAATTTGGTGGCGCGTACGACGGTGGGGAAGGAAGCCGATATCAGAATCCTGCGGGAGGGCAAGGAACAAAATCTGAAGATCAAGGTGGCTGAGCGCCCATCGGATGATGTCTTGGCGAAGCGCGAGCCGACTCCGACCGCCCCGACGGAAACGGTGAAGCCGCCGGACAACGTTCTGGCTGCCTTACGGGTTCAGACCCTGGACGCCGCGATGATGAGCCAGCTGAACCTTCCGGCTAAAACCACGGGAGTCGTGGTCAGTTCGGTGGAAACCGGCAGCCCGGCTGAATCCGCCGGTCTCCAACGTGGCGACGTCATCCAGGAAATCAATCACGAGGTGGTGAAAAGTCTGGAGGATTATCAAAAGTCGTCAGGCAAGGTAAAAAAAGACGAGATGGTCGTGCTGCTGCTGAGCCGGCAGGGCAACAACCTCTTCGTTGCCGTGAACCCGAAATAATCGGCTATTGTCTGATGTGAGGATTGGATCATGGCAACATTGGTTCGATCAACAAATCATCAGATGAAGCAATTCCGGTAATTCATGGCTGACGGATTCAATATTCAAGGGTGGCTGCAAGACACGATCTTCAAGCCGCTCGAAGACAAGAAGATGCCGGTCATGGAGCACCTCGTGGAGCTCCAGGTTCGGCTGACTCGCGCCGTCATCGTGACGGCGGTTATTTTTGTCGGAACGTTTTTCTATGCCGATACCCTCGTCAAGTGGATCCGGATTCCTCTCCAGAATATGTTCGTTCCGGGTTCACTGACCTGGGTGCCGACTGATCTCCCGACCGTTCCGTTCGTCTTTCTGGCGCCTGCCGAGGCCCTGTGGCAGAACGTGAAGGTGGCCGGGCTTTTTGCTCTGGTGTTCGCTACCCCCTACATTCTCTTGGAAACCTGGCAATTCGTCGTACCAGGGCTGCACTCTCAGGAGCGACGATTTGTGGGCCCATTCGTCATTTTGAGCGCGCTCGCTTTTTACGTCGGATTGTCGTTTTCATTTTTCTTTGTTCTGCCGTTCGCGTTGAATTTTTTGATTTCCTACGGCGTCAATGCCGGCTTCATTCCGCAATTGTCCATCGCGCAGTATGTAGGGTTTGCGCTGTGGTTCCTACTGGTGTTCGGGCTCATCTTCGAAGTGCCGCTGGCCATTACGCTGTTGGCAAAGTTGGGGTGGGTCGATGCGCCATTGCTCAAACGGTATCGGAAATGGGCGTTCCTTGCCTCCTTCATCTTTGCCGCCATCCTGACTCCGACGCCGGACCCCTTCAATCAATGTCTCATGGCCATGCCGATGTACGTATTTTATGAAGTCGGCATCATCAGTGCGGGCATTTTCAACAAGAGGGCGAAAAAATCCTCGGAGCAAACAACCGTCACCACCGAGGGCGGCGGGACGACCGCCGCGACGGTCCCATCGGCCGTTCCGGAGGCGGCATTGGCGGGTGACAACGAGTACGTCGGGGTGACCGGGTCCACCATCCGGCGCCGGTAGAATGTTGAAGTCATGCTCAACGTGGGGTTGCTTGTGGTCAGCAGCAAGATTGTCTCAGGGGAAACCGCGGACACGGGTCGCGGGGCGATTGAACAGATGGTCACCGGACTGCCGGGCAAGACGGTGGCCTATGCCTGCGTGCCCGACAATCGGGCAGCCATTCGTGAGGGGCTGGAGAAGATGTGTGAGGAGGCCGCTCCGGATATTATCTTGACGATCGGCGGCACCGGTGTGCGCCCGACCGATTGGACGCCGGAAGCAACGAGAGACGTGATTGAAAAAGAACTTCCGGGTATTGGTGAGGCGATGCGGCAAGAGAGTCTCAAGAAGGTTCGCACGGCGATGTTGTCCCGCGGAACAGCCGGCATTCGCGGGAAGGCGTTGATCGTCAATCTGCCGGGGAGTGCCGGAGGCGCGAAGGAAAATCTGGCCGTCATTCTGCCGATTCTCGACCATACGATTGAAAAGATAACCGGACGCAAGGGCGTTTCTACAGATGTCTAGCCACAGGAGTCCCCATGCCTCGCGAACTTAATATCATTTCTCATCCCGGTTCAAACGGTGGTGACAGTTGCACCTACATGTGGGCTTGCGCCATCTGTGACGAGAACGAAACCTGCCAAAAGGACAAAGAAGGACATAGCCGCTGGCTCGTGGCCAAGCGGATGGAACGCATCGAATACAAAGTCCTCGTCATGAGCAATAAGGGTGGGGTCGGAAAGAGCACCTGCACCACCAATCTGGCCGTCAGTCTGGCGCTCAAGGGCTGGCATGTGGGTATTTGCGACATGGATATTCACGGCCCGAATATTCCCAAGATGGTCGGCGCCGAAGGACAGAAACTGAAGATCAGCACGTCGGGCGGAATCATTCCCTTCCAGGCGTACAATCTCAAGATCGCCTCCATGTCATTCCTGCTTCAGAATTCGGATGATCCGATCATTTGGCGGGATGCCTACAAGTATGAGTTCATCAATCAGCTCCTCGGTGGGGTCGAGTGGCAGGACCTGAATTTTCTCCTGGTCGACCTGCCGCCCGGTACCGGCAATGAATCCGTCACCACGATCGATCTCCTCGGAAATGTCAGCGGCGCGGTCATCGTGACCACGCCGCAGGAAGTGGCGTTGCTGGACTCGCGAAAATCGGTCACCTTTTGCAAAGACAGCGAAGTGCCGATTATCGGGATTATCGAGAATATGAGCGGATTGGAATGTCCGCACTGCCACAAACATATCAATGTGTTCCGCAAGGGCGGGGGCGAAGCATCGGCCACGGACATGGGTGTCCCATTCCTGGGCCGAATTCCCTTGGATCCCGACGTCGTCACGCAGTGTGACGCAGGAGAGCCGTACGCCCTGTTCAATTCCGATACGGCGACGGCCCAGTCCTACCATGACATCGCCAATCAAGTGGAAGCGTTTTGCAAGCGGAGCGGGTCTCTGTTAAAAGTCGGCCCGCGGCATCAACATTGAGAGGAGCACACGGGTGAAAGCAGCGGATGCGACAACCGGACTGACCGCACTTCACGACGCGCAACGCATCGTTCTGGACGGGACGCCGCCGTTGGGGGTGGAGAAAGTGTCCCTCCTGGATGCGCTCGGGCGGGTGTTGGGTGAAGATGTCGTCGCGCAACGTGACAATCCTCCCTGGGACAATTCGGCAATGGATGGATTTGCCGTCCGATGGGAGGACATCAAGCAGGAGCACGCGATCACCAAACCCGTGACCCTGAGCGTGATCGAGGACGTACAGGCAGGAAAGATGGCCGTGCATTCCGTGGGACCGGGTCAAGCTATCCGCATCATGACCGGTGCGCCGATTCCAAAGGGAGCCGATACCGTCGTGAAGGTGGAGGATACGGAACACACTCCTGATTCCGTGCGAATCTTCAAGCCGGAGCCGCGGGCATCCAATGTCAGACCCCAGGGCGAAGACGTCAAGAAGGGGGAGTGCATCATCGCGAGAGGCACGCAGATTCGTCCGGGAGAAGCCGGGATGCTCGCAATTCTGGCGCAGTCATTCGTCTTCGTGTATCAACGACCGCGGGTGGCGATCCTGTCCACCGGGGACGAATTGGCTGACCTGGACGAGCGGTTCAGCGAAGACAAGATTATCAATTCCAATAGTTACGGGATTGCCGCGGCGGTGCAAGAGGCCGGTGGGATTCCGTTGCTGCTTGGGATTGCCAAGGATACGCCATCGGCGCTCAAAGAGAAGATCGCCCACGGATTGAACGCCGATATCCTCGTCTTGTCGGGCGGTGTGTCGATGGGAGACTATGATTTCACGAAGGCGGTGTTCCGGGACCTTGGCGCGGAGATGAATTTCTGGAAACTCGCAATTCGTCCTGGGCAGCCGTTGGCGTTCGGCAAGATTCAAGGCAAGCTCGCCTTCGGCTTGCCGGGTAATCCGGTCTCTTCAATGGTGACGTTCGAGCAATTGGTCAGGCCGGCCATGCTGAAGTTGGGAGGGCACCGAAGTTACGGGCGTCCCCTCGTGCAGGCGATCTTTCAGGAAAAATTTTCCAAGCGCACTGACCGGCGTCACTTTCTCCGCGGCGTCCTCTGGAATGAAGAGGGCATATTCAAAGTGCGCACCACCGGGGATCAGGGTTCCGGGATTCTGACCTCGATGGTCAAAGCGAATTGCCTGATCGACATTCCCACCGAGGTCGAACGAGTCAATCCCGGTGACACCGTGACGGTGCAGCTTCTGACTGGATCGGCCTGGTCCGGACATGCAGGACATCAGTCTTCCAGCAGTCATCGGTTGTCTTGTTGCTGAGCAGCCGATCTGAGGGCACGCGTATGAGGGTCCCCATTCTCAGCTTCGTCGGACGGTCCAACAGCGGCAAGACGACGCTCATCGAGCGCGTCATTCCCGAACTTGTGCGAAACGGCTATAGGGTGGCGACCGTGAAGCACGCGGGACATGGATTTGATCTCGATACGGAGGGGAAGGACAGCTGGCGTCACAAGTTGGCCGGAGCCAGCGCTGTGATCGTGATCTCGAAAAGCAGTCTGGCTATGTTTGCGGACGTCTCCGATCAAATGAAAGTAGAAGAAGTTCGCGATCGGTATCTTGATTCGACCTACGATTTGATCATAGCCGAGGGCTGGAGAGGCGAGGATTATCCCAAGATCGTCGTGGTGCGGGACCAGGTCGGCGAGGTGCCGGTGTCAACCGATGGATTGCTGGGAGTGGTCTCCAATAAGCCGGTCGAGACGCAGGTTCCCCTGTTTGACCCCGATGATATTCCCGCCGTAGCCGCGCTGATCATGCGGCATTTCCCCCGACGCTTGCGAGATGACGCGTAAACCTCCGGCCATTGTGATCGGGGCGATCATCGCCGCCGCAGTGGCTCTCGGGGGGGTAGCGATTCCCCTGACCAATCACCCTACCTTCTGTGCGAGCTGCCACACGATACGGCCCTCGCACGACAGTTGGGTACGCTCCACGCATAAAGAGGTGGAGTGTATCAGTTGTCACGTCAGACCCGGCATAGAGGGTTGGGTCCACGACAAGGCCTGGAGCGGGACAAAGGACGTCGCGATCTACCTCTTCGGCTCTCCGCCGGCGCCGCACGATCTTCGCGCACATGTCGATTCTTCCGTGTGCCTCAGTTGTCACCGGAATATTCTACGCGTGTCTGAAATTGCGGTCCGCGATCTGCCCCCTCCGGTGAAAGACGTCGGACTGATCATGAGCCATCGCAAACATATGGAAGCCTTTGGACAGCGTGAGAAGGGAGAAGGGTGCACGACCTGTCATTCCGGCATCGTTCATGACCGTCCCATTAAGGGATACCCCATCGTGATTCCCCGCGGGCATGTCTCCGCCGACACTCAACCGTGGCTTCCCGACTATCCGGAGGGTTCCGTCCTGCGGTCGCGTGCAATGGCCGACTGCTTCCGCTGTCACGACAACAAGACAGAGCATCGGGGCACGGTGTTGAGCCGCAAATGCGACACGTGTCACCTTTCCGAGAAACTCAAAGAGTTTCTATCCTTTTAACGCGGATGGCTGGTGGTCGATATGTCCAGCGCCGTCATTGAAGTCAAAAACCTTACCAAGCGATTCGGGGACTTCACCGCAGTCGACGGGATTTCTTTCGACATCCGCCCCGGCGAGATCCTGGGCGTGCTCGGTCCGAATGGCGCCGGCAAGACGACCACCATTCAGATGTTGCTGGCTCTCATCACTCCGACAGCCGGATCCATCCGGATGTTCGGACTCGATCTGGCGACGCATCGGGAGGAAATACTCCAACACGTCAATTTTTCCTCCACCTATATCTCCATGCCCTATTCCCTGACGGTCGAGGAGAATCTCAAGGTGGTGGGGGGGCTGTACGGATTGTCGGCGCTTCAGAAGCGCATCGACGAGATCGTGAAAAAGCTGGAGATGGAAGAGATGCGACACAAATTGACGAGAAAACTTTCATCGGGACAGATGACCAGGCTGACGCTGGCCAAAGCATTTCTCACGGAGCCGAAGATTCTCTTCCTCGACGAACCGACGGCGAGCCTCGACCCGGATATTGCGCATAAAATCCGTGCCCTCTTGAAAGAGGAGCGACGATCGAGCGGCGTCAGCATGCTGTACACCTCGCATAACATGCGGGAAATGGAAGAGATGTCGGACCGTATCATTTTTCTCCAGCGCGGCAGGATTGTCGCCGAGGGCACGGTGCAAGAGATCGTGACGCGCTTCGGACAGGCCGATCTCGAGGAAGTGTTTTTGAAATTGGCGCGGGAGCAGTGACGATATTCCCTGCACTCGCGCACCGCGCACACAAACAGGTGGATGGGATGTCATCCTGAGGGGGAAGAGGGCGAAAAGAAATGAAGTTGCATCGAATCAGAGCCTTGGTGACGCGCCATCTCTATCTCTATCGGCGAAGTCTGCCGCGGATGATGGAAATCTTCTACTGGCCGTTCCTGGACCTCGTGATCTGGGGGTTCATCACGGTGTACCTGATGAAATTTCAAGCGCAAATCCCGGGCGTGGTGACCTTTTTTCTTGGAGCGTTGATCCTTTGGGACGTGCTCTTCCGCGCTCAGCAAGGTATTGCGATTTCATTCCTGGAAGAAATCTGGGCACGTAATGTGATGAATCTCTTTGCGAGTCCGCTCAAACCCAGTGAATTTCTCGCTGCAACCATGGTGATGAGCATGTTCAAAGTGACGGTGGTCTCGATCGTGATGTCCGTGTGCGCCGCGGTGTTTTATTCGTACAATATCTTCATCATCGGCGTCTGGCTGATCCCGTTCGTCGTCAATTTGGTGCTCACCGGGTGGATCATCGGTGTGCTCACGACTTCGTTGATCATGCGATTCGGGCAGGAGGCGGAAGTGTTGGCCTGGAGCATGGTATTCCTTTTTCAGCCGATCTCCTGTGTCTTTTACCCGATGGAGGTTTTGCCGGGGTGGTTGAAAGTGATCGCCATGATCAATCCGGCCGCGCATATTTTTGAGGGCATGCGGGCAGTCCTAGCTACTCAATCGATGCCTCTCGCCAGTCTAGCCTCGGCGTCGTGTCTCAATCTCGTCTACCTCGCGGTGGTGATTGGCTGGTTCCACTACACCTTTGCTGTCTGCAAAGACCGTGGATCCTTGGTTCGGGTTGGCGAATAGCAATCATGACTACCCACCGCATCGAGCCGGCACATCCGCTGCCCCATGTGCGTTATGCAGCAGGTCTGGTATTGATTTCGATCACCGTGGCGGACTGGTCCTTCGCGTCAAATTGCAGTTCCCATCGGCTCCGCACGACAAGCCGGGATCCGTCGCGACGAACATGAACCAGGGAGCCTTCCCAATGGCCTTTATCCTCAAGTTCTCTCTCGATGTGCTGCAAGGGCACTGGGAAGATGGTCTGAAGGAGATTATGCGATCGTTTTCCGATCGTTTCCCGGTATTCCCACCCATAGAGATTCTCCGCGCCCTTGTTCCAAAACCTAATGGTGCCGTCGGGGTTGCGCACCATGAGGGCATCGTGCTCAACGTCGACAAAAATATCCTTGTGCAAGGGAGAGGTTGACAAGGACTCATCCCGGCACTTGATGATTCGCGCTGGGTTTCCTGCCACAATCAATCCGGGCGCGACATTCATGGTGACCACCGTGCCGGCGGCGATCACGGCACCCCGTCCGATATGCACGCCGCTCAGAAGAATGGCTCCTGTTCCCACCCAGACATCATCCTCGATGACGATGTCTCCCTTGCTGACGAGCGGTTGCTGTTGCATGGGGATCCCTGGCGACGTGCCATGATCATAAGGATAGAAGCGGCAATTGGAGGCGATCATGACGTGGTCGCCGATACGGATATTCGCCAGGAAGGCCAGCAATTCACAGTGCGCGCCGATCGAGGTGAAGTGGCCGATTGTGATCGATCCTCCCCTGGCGGTGACAAGATGACTGCACCGCTCAATGCAGACCCTGTCACCTAGATTCAATGCTCCGCCATCCGGGTGTTGGAGAAGGTCCGCGCCGTTCCCGATAAATATGTGCGAGCCCAAGTGAAGGTCCCTGTGCCGAACCTCGGCGGTCGGCGCAATGTATCCGAAGGGGCTCATGAGGGCCAATAATTGATTTTCGTAATATTGAGGGTAGGGTAATGGAGCCCATGTCGCGATCCGTGTGGCGGCGCGGCCCCATCCTGTCAGCCCTGCATGGCGCATCCACCAACCGGCCCACAGTTCTGCAAGACGCCCCACATAGTGTTCCCGCAACTTGGAGGTCCCACCTCGTAACCCATTGGTCTGCCACGAATTCCAGAAATTCGCCATGAGTCGGTAGCATCTTCCAATCATGTCATGCTCTTCCCATGTGTCTGGTTCTATGCTGAATGAGTACACACATGATTGACGATAGCTGTTCCATGACTGCCACAAAATAGAGGATTTCCTTTTCTTATTCAATACTGTTGTCTGTAGAAGCGTAGGAAAGTTTGGTTAATTCTGAGGAAAGTGCGACGGTTACCGGGCCCTTGCCCCGTATTTAAGGTGTGTGATAGGGTAATTCGCTTCATTGCTGGGTCTGGCGATGAAGCGTGAAGGTGTCAGACCACTTATCGATGTTGCCTTGCCCGGAGATCTAATCGGAAGTCAGACCAAGCCGCCCTCGTTTGCGTCTTCGGCCCGTTCCTTTCTGGTTCTTTCCGTTGATCAAGACAATGTCCCTTTACAAGGAGGAACCCGATGGGTTCGAAGATTTATGTCGGTGGGTTGCCCTACGCGGCAACCGAGCAGGAGTTGAGTAGTCTGTTCTCTTCGCACGGCGCGGTGCAGTCCGCCCGGGTGATTACGGACAAGTTCACCGGCCAGTCGCGAGGGTTCGGCTTCGTCGAAATGTCCTCGAACGAGGAAGCCCAGACCGCGATCGGAGCCCTCAATGGGACCGACTTTGGCGGCCGGACGTTGACGGTGAACGAGGCACGGCCTCAGGAGGATCGAGCAGACGGAGGCCGTGGTCAAGGTGGGTTCAACGGGCGCGGCACCAAGCGCGATCGCTGGTAACCCAGGCCAGGAAGAGAAGAAGCGGCAGTCATCTTACGATGGCTGCCGCTTTCTTTGTTCTATGAGGGAAGAGAACAGATGAAGGCCGTGGGTGCTTACTCCGGCAAAGGACGGTCCTTCGTCTCAGGGGCGAAGGGAAGAATGGCCAACCCGAACAGGTAGATCAGGGCGACCACCGAGGCGGCCCGCCCGAAGCTGCCGAGTGTGGCAACCAAGGTGCCGGTCAGGTATGGACTGACCGAAGCGACGATCCGACCCGCGTTGTAACAGAATCCGGCCCCAGTCGACCGTAAACGGGTCGGATACAATTCCGGAAAGTACAGGGGAAATCCCCCGAATATCCCTTTACTGAAGAAACCGAGTATCGGGAGCAGGAGAAGCACCGTGGCATATGTGTGCGAGAAAAAGAATGTGAGCGGCATCAAGAGGAGGCTGCCGGCGTTCATCAACGCAAACATCGGTTTTCGGCCGAAACGATTCGCGAGGACCCCGAAGCTGAAATAGCCCAGGAGCGCACCGACGTTGAGAACCATCACGGCATAGCTGACATGCGCCGCAATGCGAGTCGGCTCTTTACCTGTCAGCTCCGGAAGGGAATGCACCAGACTCGGAGTCCAGTTCGTTGCTCCCCAAAGTCCGAAGACTGCAACGAATGCCAGCGCCGTTCCCGTCCAAGTAGAGCGTCTTAGCCGTCCTTCAAACAAGTGCCCGATTCGTTTCACGGGCGGCTCTGGATCGTGTTCTTTGAAATGCAACCGTTGCCAGCGGGGCGAGTCCTGAGTGTAGCGGAAGATCAGCCACGCCGAAGCGATCGTCACGATCCCCAACGCAAAAGAGCCTCGCCATCCGAATTCCGTGGCGAGTAGATTAGCGGCTGCCGCAAGAAAGAATCCGAACCCCCATGCGGATTGAAGAAACCCCGCCGCCTGTGCGCGACTATGGTCCGGCCATGTCTCAGACACCAACGCGGCTCCCGCGGCCCATAACCCGCCGATGCCGATACCGGTCACCAGGCGAAGCGCAGCCAGGTGCCACCAATATCCGGACAGAGCAGCAGCTCCGGTAGAGACGGCGATGAGGATGACCGCGAGCACGAGGACCTTTGTCCGTCCGATTTCATCGGCCACCGCTCCGAGCAACACACCGCCGATGGCCCATCCGACCAAGAAAATCGAAAAGATGAGACCACCATACCAACCGATCTGCGCCTGTGTGATGGACGGCTCGGCGGCGGTCTGGAGCAAGTCTTGAAGCGCAGGCGTGAGGACCAGCGAATAAATCATCGTATCCATGGCGCCCAGAACCCAGCTGAACCAGGTGACGAGGAGGGTTCTCAGCTGGTCGGGAGTGGCGTCTTGCCACGCAAATCCCGGACGGTTTTTGAGAAAAGCTCCGGGATGTGATTGGGAGTCGGACAGCGCGTTATCTGATAATGTCATTGCCAGTGAGGCGGTGCGGTGTACTTGGTAGCCATCAGTAGCGTCATTCATCCAGAGACCGCAGTTGAAGATCGTCAAAATACGTCACTGCATCGGATGTTGTCCAGAGGCCGATCCGGCCTTGAGCGAAGGTGTTGTCGCAGAGTTGAAAGATCGTTTCATCATCGTACCGGACCTGGATCTCGCAACCATGCTGAATGACGCGCAACGTGTGCCAGTCCCGTTGCCCGACCGTGCGGCTATGATTTTTGATCAACTGGCGTACGCCTTTGACGACCCGGTAGAGCCTGATGTTCTGCTCGACCGCGCTGGCCCGAAGCAGGTAATAGTTGCGGTCATCACGGGCTCTCCAGATCAAGCCGCCGCCCATATCGGCTTTGCCTGAAACCGACAGGAATGAGACTTCCAGGTCCACATTGGAGGTGACGGTCTGATCGACTAAGATCAGCTTATGCGCCTGATCCGCGCCTTTCGGCATCAGTTGCGCCAGAACCTGAGATGCGCTCTTGGCTCGCGTCGTAATGAGAATTTTCCAGTCGCCGGCTGATCGGCCGTCGAACAGTGTTCCTACGGTAAATGCTCGTGGCAGAGTTCCAGGGGACGCGTCGTCGAAATCCCAGTTCTTGCCCTTTGGGATGTCCGCGCCCGCAGCTCCGATTGTCCGATTAGGATCTATGCTCATCCAGAGCGAGACAGCGAGCACGATTATTCCCCACATGATTCCCGGAAAACGGGCTAGGCGATCCCTCGAACGGTCGGCCCCTGTATCACGTATCGATACCGTCACGTGTCCTAGCCCTCTGTGATCGGTCCTGATCATGGCAATTTCGAGCGGTCAGGAAGGGGCATTGTTCACCTCGTGTCGGGCTCATCAGTATAGCCAGAAAAACGGCGCTATCAAAATGATGTCTGAAAGAGCGTCACGGAAAGGGGGCGACGAACGGAATAGGAAAAATATCCGATGTGGACGGCAGGTAAAGGGAACGGAGTGTTGAATCCATGGCCAGGCGACCTAGCCCGCATTATTCATGAACACTTCTACTGCAATGGTGGATTCGCTGCTGCGACAAGCCTGCACGCTGGTTCAGCGGTGTGCAGGCGGGCGGGCTCGCCGCTCGGCCCCTCAACATACTGTTTCAAGTATGCTTCGGGCCCTCGCGCCTCCACGCGCAAGACACCGCCGCCTCACCGACTCGGCGGCGTCCACGAGCGTGGCGCTCATTATTCTTCGCGCCGTGGACCTCGGCACGCGACTCCGCCATTTCGTGACGAACCGTCATGAATAATGCGGGCTAGGGATTTTCGAGATCACGGAGGTTGGCCTCCGCCTGCTCGATCCACCGACGATTGGCCGGCGTGTCACGCTCGATCCTCAGGTAGTGGCGGAATTCCTGCGCGGCTTCCATCCGTTCCCCGAGATTTGCCAGGGCGGTGCCGAGGTTGAAGCGAATCCCTCCATCGTTGGGACGAAGGTGAAGGGCAGTGCGAAATTCAGCGACGGCTCCCTCCATATCACGAGCGTCCATGAGCGCGAGTCCGAGGTTGTAATGAGCATTGACGTCGCTGGGCTGTAGGTCGATCGCGATGCGGTATTCGGCCATGGCCCCATCCAGATTGCCCGTGGCCTTCAGTGCAACTCCCAGGTTGTTATGCGCGTTAATGTCGCCGGGACGCAGTCGGAGCACCGTCTTGAATTCGGCGATCGCTCCTTCCAGATCGCCCTGTGCCTTCAGTCCCACCCCGAGATCATTGTGAGCTTTCGGATCGTCCGGCTTGAGGTGAAGGGCCTCGCGGAATTCGGCGATTGCCTCCTCATATTGACGGATATCCAACAAAGTATTTGCGAGATTGAGGTGGGCCGCGAAATAGTTGGGTTGCAGTCGCAAGGCATGCTTGAACTCGTCGATGGCTTGACCGACATCGCCTTTGAAGACGAAGGCCACACCGAGATCGTTATGCTTGACGGCTTCCGTGACACTATCGGTCATACGCTGGGTCTTATCGAAGGGTGTGACAATCTCCGTATCGGCTTCCGATGGAGAGCCCGAGTCAGCCTCCTTGGAAGGCACGCGGGAACCGGCTACGGCGTCGGCGCGGACGTGACATGCCAGAAGGAGAAGGGCAAGGAAGCCGGAGCACAGCGAGAACGAATAATCCTGCCGGCGAGGCAGGAGCAAGAAAGATTGATTCGGCATACCGATGTCGCCCATGCTCGTGGTCAGGTGTGAGGAATACTCTCTTATGCTCGTCCCGGAGCAGACCCAGTGCAGGAGAGCATCACCTATCGCGGCACAAATTCTTATAGCAGCATTCTCGCCATCGGTCTATTGGCGTATCCCGCCGGTTGTGTCGATGTGATACACGGCACATCATCGGTGCGTGAAGTTCGACGTCAAGATAGACGCTCTGCGCTCCGGCGACACGTGAGGGGAACTTTGTGAATCGCGTGGACAATATGTCCGTTCCGGAGTACTTTCGCAATCAGTCTCATGGATGAGTCCAAGCCTGCCAAAGATAATGTCGTCGATTTGCGCCGCCACCCGCGTTTTCGAATGGCGCCTCCGGTTGTGCTCTCATTGGCCCGCATAGAAATCTCGTTCCTATTGCAAGGGCATCGGCGCGGGGAAGGAACTGTTGCGGATCTTTCTGCGAAAGGTTGCAAGGTTGTGAGCCAGACGCAGGTTCGGGTGGGGGACCGGCTCTCGTTGACGATCCATGTTCCGAAGCACGACGCTCCGTTCCGGGTTGGTGTGGCGCTTGTCCGATGGATCACACGAGGATCATTCGGGCTGGAATGGACGGCACTCCAGCCGGATGATGAACAGCGGTTGCAGATGTGGATGAGGACAGAGTCGTAAGCGAGAACGAACCACTTACTGCGAACGAAGCTTCATGGCTTCGAGACGGGCCCTGTCGAGCTGCACGTACAGTGACCTGTCTTGCGTGACGGTCACAGAACCGGGACCTTGACCTCTCGCCTTCCTGACCCATTTCCTTTTCGTGTAAATCACATCTCCCTTTCCGCTCTTTTTTAGGTCGCTATACAACAAAGCGAGAGTTGCGGCGTCTTTCAGCGTTTCAGGAGGGGGTTCGCTGCCTTTCTCGAGACGCACGATCACATGAGATCCAGGCGTGCCGCGCGCATGCAACCATAGATCGTCGCTGTTCGCGAAACGAAACGTCAGTTCCTCGTTTTCCTGCGCGTTCCGCCCGACATAGATCGGCAGGTTGTCGAAGGAAGTGAACCGGCGGAAGGGGCCTCGTCGTGCGGGGCCACGTTCTTGTCGTGGCGCGCGCGGTCGCACAGGACGTTCATCGTGGGAGCGCGGCTGCCAGGTGCCTCGTTCGATACTCCCAAGTTCTGCCTGGAGGTGCCGGATGTCTTGCCGCAGCGCATCCATGCGGGGAATAATTTCTTTTTGAGCAGTGAGGTATTTGCGGTACTTGCTGAAATAGTCATCCATGTTGGCGCGAGGGGTTTTGGCGGGATCCAGCGGAATGGTGAGCTCCGGGAGACGCTCGTCGAAATAGTCCACGATCGTGATGTGAGGGATACCCGGTGTGAGCCTCGCGAGGTTCCCCTTCAGGAGTTCGCCGTACCGTAAGTACAGTTCGTAACCAGCCGCTCGTTCCAGATCACCCTGCAGGGCCTCAACCCGCCGCATGTACTTTTTGATGGACTTGCGCAGGTTTGTCGCACGGGCACGTGCCAGAGTTTCCGCAGCCACCTGCGCCTCGCGTCCGCGGTAGAGCTGCTCCAGTTTTGCAGAAACGGGAAACCGGGGTGCATCGCCGGCAGGCTCTTCTGCTCGGGGAGCAGGTGATATCGAACGTGAGGTGGGAGGGATCGGGGCCTGATAGATGCTGCCGACCCGTCGACTGGCGCGATGCAGCGTGACGAGAATACGATCCTTACCGTCGAGCACCAAGAGATCCGCCTGCTTGCCCATCAACTCGGCGACCAGGCTGCATGAGTCGTTTCCAACCGTCAGGTCTACGCGCACGATGCGGTCGTTCGGTATCTGTCTTATCCGGAGAATCTCTCCTCCTAAAAGCCGGGCGCGGAGCCATTGACAGAACGGGGGAGGAGTGAATGGGGCGTGGTACCGTTCTGTAACCAGATGAATCCTCGGGGTTTCGGGATGGACCGAAATCAATAGCCGCAAAGTTTCCCCTGGAATCCTGATCTCAAGCAGCACGACACCGGGAATAGGCTCCACGATTTTTTGGATCCGGCCTCCGGGCACTAGGGGGGCCAACTCCTCGATGACCGCGGCGATATCTGTTGCTGTCAATGCCATCTGGAAAGGAGTGTCTGTCGGTCGATGGTGGGCATCGATGAGGCTCAGGCTTATCTATCCTGAGCAATAGATCTCGTAGTCCAATTCTGTCCCATGAGACCTTTTCGGACACATTTCTGCCGCACCCGTTCCACGCTGCCAATTCACAATTACGTAAGTGTGCAGGGCGGTGAGTGATTCAGATCAGGCTTGTTACCTCTTTCTGGCACTCTCATTGCTTTACCACCATGTGGATCGCCGATCATCGAATACTCGAGGGCACACGCGCCTGCGCGGTCCGTAGAGGGAGGCGCCCATGACATGCACCAGATGTGAAGGTCTCATGGTGTCCGATAACCTGATCGATATTCAAGAGAGCGGCCAACCAATGTGGATGCGTGGCTGGCGATGTGTTGCTTGCGGCAATATTGTGGACAAGCTTATTCTGAAGCATCGAATGATCCAACGATCATCTGTCGGTTCGTCCGCCCGTCCCGCGCCGGAGAAACCCCTTTTATTCGACCTGGTGAAATTGATTGCCTGAGTCCACGGCACCACCTCTCACCCTTATTTCAATCCTCGACGGCATCTCGGGGTTGTGATAGTCTTCGTCCCGCCTCACTCCTGAAACATGGCGAGCGGCCAGCAAACCTCCTCTCGAGGAGGCGATCAGAGAACCCCTTGCATCCCAGCTCATGGCGCATGCTGATCAGATAGGCCTCGGAGAGTTGGGCTTGGTCCCGCGCAGGATCTCCTTATAACTCCTCAGCTGATCGTACGCTCGCGAAGCGTTTCTCGTCGCTCGTGTCTCGTCGTTCGCAATGAGTCCATGTTTCACGATGATCCCTATGAAGCTGTTTGATCAACAGGCCCTTCTGTCATTGGTCGGCGAATTCCGGACCTCGATGCGGACCTTGCTCGCAGACGTCTGCGAAGATTTGGAACACTATCCGGCCCTCATTCGACGCTTGCTTCTGCCGGTTGATCTCTTCCGGCTGATTGGTGGTGTCTTGAAGCGGGAGGATTATTCTAACTGGAAACTTGTCGGGTGGATCGAGACGTTAAATGATCTTCTGTATTTCGTCGATCTCCATCACCAACTGATAACCGAACCTGACCCGATTGAGTTTGTCGAACAGTTGCACGCGGAATGTCAGGAGAAATTCTTTGAGAACAGCTATGCCGACGAGCTGTTCCCGGACGGTATGGTAGATCACCGTGGTTTGTCCGGTCGGCTTCTGAGTCTATGCCGCCGGCTTTCTCGAGACATTGTTCAGCAAACGATTTTGTTTTACCCCGGCCTCGCATGCGACTGGATATCCGATACCGGAGTCCGGAGGTGGAGCGTCGCCTGCGACCTGAGCCCCAACTTCGACCGTGCCGAATTACCCTGCTGCCTTCCCGTCGGGCTGGATGGAACCTGCTATCACGCACCAATTCACATCCGGAAGGTCCTGTCGTCGGCAGACAACAGGGCGCGAATGATCGTCAGCCCCCAAGGCTTCGCACTCACGGCCCTCGGGCATTCCTATCCGGTCTATACCTACGGCAGCGAGGAACGGTGGTACTGGAAGCAGCATGCGCCGACCGTGATTCGCCGGAGCCCGCTCGGGACTCTCACACTGGGTCCGACGTTGGAATACGGCCGGCAGCGCATTCCTCAACGGGTGCGTCCGACTTCACCGGCGATTGCCAAGCGGATCCAACAAGCCTTGTCGGTCGTGAAAGGAGCATGGCCGGTAGGGGACGACCTCCTGACGGTGTTGACCTCGCGCATCATTCCATTGCGGGCGAAAGGGGTCGTCAGTTTCAGTTATCGTCACCAGCCCGGCCTGTCCTTTATCAATTGTTTCGACCGTGACGATCTGGACTTGATCGACGACTTGATTCATGAAAACGGCCACCACCACTTAAATCTGCTGTTGCGGAAGCATGTGTTGTATCGCGACGATCGAAATCAGGAAATTTTCTATTCCCCGTGGCGGCGAAGCCTACGCCCTCTTCGGGGCATCCTTCATGCCACCTTTACGTTCACGATGGGAGCCCTCTTGTTTGAGCGCCTTTCAACCTGGGGATCGCGTTCGGCCGGTTACCGTGGATGGACGCAGTTTGGGTTGTCCATGCAGAATCTGCGGCGCGCACGGTTTCGTTGTCTTGAAGAGCTGGAATCGGTGCGGTATGCCTTACAGGATCTGCACCGGGCCAACCGACGGTTGGGATGGATTCCTCAATCCGGGAAAGATCTGATCGGTCAACTGTCGCGTACCCTATCCGCGGTCGCACGCAGAATCGATCGACATACGACGTCTGTGCAGCACTCTCGGTACGGAGCGGTCCTTCGACGGCACCAGCAGGAATTGCGCAAGGCGCGCAGGCGGTACGGCTCTTTGCGGTTGTGAGTACCCGATGCCATCGCTGCTATCTCCGGAATGCCTAGCAGGCTGTTGAAAAACGATTTAACGTCGTGAGGAAATTGCCTGCTGGAATGTCGCGCATGACGAGAAATAACTTCGCAGGATGTTCAAAATGGCCCTTTGTCTCACCCGCCCAACCCCGGCGTGCCGAGACACGCCGCTCCGCGGTTCGGCCGCAGCCAGGTCCGCGACGCGAAGAATAATGAGCGTCACGTTTGCGGACGCCGGCGAGGCGGTGAGCCGGCAGTTCCGGAGGGCGAATCGTATACATTTCACCCGCCCGCCCCGAGCCTGCCGAGACAGGCTCTTTTCCCATGGCTGTACGGCGAGCCTCTAAGCGCCGCGAGAACAAAGCTGGCGGACTTTTTCAACATCCTGCTAGGAATGGCCATTGGTACATCCGGACAGGGATTAGGAGCGCTCGACGTGGATGACGGCGGTGCGGCTGATTGTACCGGTGGCATCATTTGCATCCATCCAGATGTTGTACCGGACAATGCCGGGTCGAATGAAGCAGAGGCTCACGTAGTCGCGGGACTTGATCGTCGCAAAATCATCCATCACCCCGAACTTCCGAAATCCCTTGTCGCAGCTTGTTTGCTCGAGATCAACCCCGTGCATGATGCCGATTTTGACCGGCTCCGCCCGGAGGTTTTGCCACCGAACCTGGTCTCCCACCGAGACGTAGAGGTCCATGGGGGCGACAGAATCGCGGATCTGAATATAATGGACATGGGCAGGATTGCGATTCGACAACATCGAGCAGCCCCAGCCGATCGCGAGAAGTGGCAAGAGCAATGTCAGGGTCATCACGGTGGGTCGGCTGATGAATCGCATCTATTCTATGTCCTCCATCCTGGTTCGATGGATCAGATCACGGGACCAGGGAAGTTGCAAGCGGGCCCCTCGACTCCCGGAGATCAACCCGTGAAAACTCAGCCGCGAAGCTGCATGTTCCGCACAGAAAATGGAACTGGGAGTTCTACGAAACATAAGGGGAAAACATACGGGGTGATGAAACAAAGAAAGAGATACTACACCTGACTCAGCGATGTGTTCGAACAGAGCATGGCGTCCTGGGAGGGCACGAGTGCGAATCCTGTCTCACGACCTCCATGTGGCAGGCTATGGTAATACGGTGACGTCGACATAGGCGGGGATGCTATCCGCACCTTTCTTGTCGGTCACTCGCAACTTAAATCGATACACGCGCTTCTCTGAAACATGCGGAGCCGTGAAGGACGGTTCCGGCATGTTGACATCCAGCAGAGGAATCTTGCTTCCGCGCACCTGGCTCCAACTGTAGAAGAGCGCTTCTCCTTCCGGATCCGTGCTTCGCAAACCGTTCAGCCTGATCTTGGTTCCGGCCTTTACCGTCCGTGCAGGGCCGGCATCGGCGAGGGGCGGTTCGTTCGGCTCATCGTTGACTTCTACCGTCACATCCAATGAGGCCTGCTTGCCGTGATTATCCACCTGTATGATCGTGCGGCCATTCCCCACGATCTGCAGCAGACCGTCCGGCAGAACTTTGATCACCTTTTCCTGTGAAGAAGAGTACGTCGTTCCGGTACTCGGGGAGACGATGGACCGAGCCACGCCGTCGGCAAATTCTCCGACGACCGGCAACTCGAAGACCTTGCCCAAGGAATCGACATGGCCGAATGCTGACGATTGGCCGGTCCGCCCCAGACGCAGTGGCTTGTCGGTTTCAAATTCGATCGATAAGAGTTCCGCCTTCGGCTGAACCTTGAGTATCACTTCATCGAACACCGATCGAGTTCCCATTCGGCCCTGGGAAATCTCGCCCACTGCAAGGAGTCTGACGTTCCCAATCGCATCGGTCGGGACCTTGAGGGATCCGCCGAATGGCGGGGTCGAATCGGCGGTCGAGGCCAATGCCGGAAGTGCCACCACCGGGACTCCTGTCACGCTGTCTCGCTGCCGAAATTTATCGTCGGCCAGCGCATCCTTTGCCGACTTTCCGATTCTTTCCTCATCCTGCTCCACCAGGGTGTCCGCCGACTCCGGATACCAAAAGTAACGAACTTTGACGATACCTGTATCGGAGCCGAGTTCGACTTTGGCCGGAATCGTCTGACCGGACGCCAGCGTGCTCGAGTCGACCGGTTCAACAATCTTGAACGCGTACGCATTTCCGCAAGGAAGGCAAAGTAAAAGGGAAAAAATAAAGAGACGGAAGGAGCGCATCAACTTTTTGTTTCTCACTTTTAACTTTGGACTTCGCATGGTCACCTCGTGAGGTGGAAGGGCACGTCGGTCAGGATCACCCGTTCCTTGAAGAGCAAAGCGGCTTTCAACATGAGCGCCCGCTGGTTGTGAAGGATGTTCTGCCACCAACGCGCCGGCAGGATCTCTGGGATGACCACGGTGACCCACCCGTCCGGATTCTTGTGCAGTAACTCCTCAATGTAATCGAGCAACGAACGAAGGATTGATCGGTAGGGAGAAGGAAGTACGATCAACGGGACTCCGCAGCCCCATTGCGCCCATTGAATTTCAACCTTTGCCGTTTCTTCTTTATCGACGTCCACCAACACGGCGCGGACTTCGCTCGTACGACTCCGCGCGTAATCGACTGCTCGGATGACCGCACGATTCACGCCGCCGATCGGTACGACGACGATATTACGCCCGGGGAGTGGAGGGCGATGGTCTCGAGACAGGGCGACCTGTTCGCCCACCGCCCTATAGTGCGACCGTATGGCATGGAACATCATGATCAGCAGCGGGATCAGTACGACCACGATCCATGCACCATGAGTAAACTTTGTGCTGCCGATAATCAATGTCGCGACGGCTGTCGCTACGGCCCCCACGCCGTTGATAATCAGCTTCTTTTCCCAATGAGGACCCCTTTTGGTCAGCCAACGTTTGACCATGCCGGCCTGGGAAATCGTGAAAGACAGAAAGACGCCGACCGCGTATAGCGGGATCAGTGCGTGTGTATCGCCTTTGAATAGTATGATGAGTAAACAAGAAAATATTCCGAGAATGATAGCTCCGTTCGAAAACACCAACCGATCTCCCACTCCGGACATCTGGTGCGGCATATAACCATCGCGCGATAGGATCGATGCCAGACGGGGGAACCCGTTAAAGCTACTGTTCGCGGCCAGGATTAGGATGAACATTGTGGACCCTTGAACCAGATAATAGAGAAAGCCTGTCCCAAATGTGGCCCGCGCGATCTGGGACACCACTGTTTCGTCCTGCTTGGGGAGTACTCCGAAGTAGTAGGCCATCGTTGTGATGCCGATAAAGAGGGTACCAAGGATGGTCGCCATACTGGTCATGGTAAAGGCGGCATTTTTGGGCTCCGGTCTTTTGAATGCCGACACGCCGTTAGAAATTACCTCTACCCCGGTGAGCGCCGTGCAGCCGGAGGCGAACGCACGGAGCAGCAGAAACAACGTGAGAGGTTCGACGGGAGAGACCGTGGTCGTGGACGCTTCCTGCGCGTAGACCATAGGCGCATGGCCGAACACAATCTTGGCGACTCCTGTCATCAGCATGATGCCTATGGTTCCAATGAAGAGATAGGTGGGGATGGCGAAAATCTGTCCCGACTCCCGCACGCCGCGCAGATTCACCACCAGGACCAGAATGATGGCGGCCAGGCATAGGGCTTCTCGATAGACAAACAATGAGGGAATGGCGGAGGTCACCGCAGCTATGCCTGCTGCCACGCTGACCGCCACGGTCAGGACATAATCGATCATCAAGGCAGCTGCGGCAGTCAATCCGAACCACTCTCCCAAATTCGATTTGCCGACGATGTAGGCCCCCCCGCCCTCGGGATACTCAAAGATAATCTGGCGGTACGACATAGTGAGGATTGCCAATAGGCCGACGATGGCGAGGCTGATCGGGACCGAATACCCGATTACGGCCGTTCACCGGCCAGTGTCAGGATTAATAAGATTTCTTCGGTGGCATACGCGACGGAGGAGAGGGCGTCGGAGGAAAAGACGGCAAGGGCTAGGCGTTTGGAGAGGCGTTCTTCAGGAGCCTGCGCCGTCTTGAGCGGGAGACCAACCAACCAGCGTTTGAGGAGCATAGGCGAACATTATCGCACAAACTCACTGCGAACCAAGAGGTACTTCTCCCGAGTGGTGGTAATGGGGAGAAGTCTCGTCGTCAGCGTCCGCATGCATCTGGTGATGATGGGGGCCCATAGTCTTATGGGCATTCACATAGTGAGGTGAGGAACAGTCGGTCTCATTCTTTGCGGTGATGGAGATTGTCAGATCCCGATGGTTTCAAATGACGCATCAGGTTGAACACATCACGCGACCAGAAAGGCCCCAGGGGGTTGACATAGAAATCGGAGTTCAGTATGGTTCCCTCGTCTTTCATGCTGCAGACGGGTGCTGGGTGCGCCTGTGCAAACGATTGCTTACGGAAGTCATTCGTCCGCCAGTGATTCATCCTGGATTGAACGCCTATACGTGACGTTTCCCCCTACATTTTCATTCAAGGAGGCCGGTCCATGTATCACCACAGGGTAACTCGTCTCACATCACGCACTCTCAGCGTGATTGCTGGTGGAGCGCTGTTGTGTCTTCCACTGGCGACCTCAGCTGAGACTCCGTCCCACGCCGAGCAGCATTCTGTCCAGCATCAGGCGATGTCTCATCAATTGCCGGCTTGGGCGGAACAATTGAAGGGCCAGACGATCGTCGAGGACGCCATAGAAGGCCGGGCAGATCGTGCGGCCAAGGTCGAACAGCACCACCAGCGCGTCATGGAGCAGTTGAACCGTGATCCGCAGGTGCAGCAGGTCAACACCGGTATGTTCAATACGTCCTCGATGATGCACCAGTATGGCGCCGGAGGCCAGGACATGCTGTTGATGTCCGATCCCCGGGTCGAACCGGTCGCCGCCACCTCGGGTGGAAAGTGCCCCGCAACCGCTCCGGTACGACAGTACAATGTATCCGCCATCAACGTTGAAATCACCTTGAACCAATGGCTCGATTTCTATCCCGGGTATATGTACGCGCTGGATGAAGATATGGAGAAGATTCGGGAAGAGGAGGAAAAGAACAAAGCCGCCCGTGACAAGGAAGGATTCGATCCCGGCGCGGTCATTCCAGGTGTACAGGCGCAATGGATCCAGCCGCTTGCCATCCGTGGCAACCAGGGAGACTGTGTCAAGATCAAGCTGAGCAACAAGCTCGAGGGCGGCGAGGACGTGAGCTTGCACATCCATGGATCGAGCATGGTGGTCAGTGCAACCGGGGCCGCAGCGACGACTACCAATGGCGATACCATCGTCGCGCAAAATAAGAGCCAGGATTTCGAATGGTACATTCATCCCAGCACCCAGGAAGGGGCGCGGCAGTTTCATACGTACAGCAACGACCGCGAGTTGACGGTCATGGGTCTATTCGGCACCTTCATGGTGGAGCCTCGAGGGTCTGAATATCTCGAGCCGCTCGGCGCCGGCGATCCCACTCCCGCCCGCAGCGGCTGGCAGGTGATCATTAAGAACGGGACCGGTCCCGACTTCCGTGAATTCGTCCTCATGTACCACGAAGTGGGCGACGAGGCATTCAGGCCGGTGAACAAGAAGGGCGATTTTCTGCCGCAACGCGATCCGTTGACCGACACCTATCGTCCGGGTGGCCGGGCAATCAACTACCGCAGCGAGCCGTTCGGCATCAACAACATGCACGTGCAGCATGAATACTTCGGGTTCGAGGACGAGTCCATGGGGTACAGCTCCTACACGTTCGGGGACGCATCCCCGACGATCCCCCGTTCCTACATGGGCGATCCCGCAAAATTCAGACTGGTTCATGGTGGCTCCGAAGTGTTCCACTCGCATCATCCGCATGGCGGGACGATTCGGTGGCCGCGCAGCCCGCGTGCCATCGATGATATGAATCTCTGGGCCACTGCCACCAACGGTCCCGTGAAGTATCCGGTCATTCGTGCGAAGACCGATCGCGTGGATGTCGAGGTCATCGGTCCTTCTGAAGCTCTCGATCTCGAAACCGAGTGTGGTTCCGGCCTCTGCCAACAGTTGGCAGGCGACTTCCTCTTCCATTGCCACGTTGCCCATCACTATGTCTCAGGCATGTGGGGATACTGGCGCGTGTATAACACCTTGCAGCAGGGTGATATGCGCAATGACGTCATGCCGGATCTGCGGGAATTGCCGGATCGCAAAAACCGCATCAGGGGTCCGGTCACATCGGATAAGCTCATCGGACAGACAGTTGAGTGGTTCGGCAAGACCTTCCAGATCGTGGATAAGGGAAAGAGCAACTGGAAAGGCAATCCAGCCGTCATCAACATCAAGGACTGGGTGACGATGCAGTTGCCGACGTCGGGCAAGCCGGGTCACAAAGATGATGAGAAGGGCCAGATTCAATCCTACGATGCAACGGTGCTGGATTGGGTATGGGAAGGTAATCGTGCGATGAGCGAGAAAGAAAGCACGATGGACAACCCAAAATACAAGTCCACCCATCCGGGCAAGCGGCATCCGATCACGTTTGAGACCACGACCGGTAAGGTGGCCTGGCCGCATTTGACCCCTCACTTCGGTAAACGGGTCATGTTCTCGCCGAATCACGTCGGCGCGCCCTGGTTGGAAATGATCCGCCGGGACGCCAATGGGGAGGAGACTGAAGAGCAGGCCATGCCTGGTGAAAATGGCGTCTGGAGCCTATGTCCGGAAAATGCAGGCCGTAAGAACTTCAATGTCCATTTCATCAAGCTTCCGATCAAGATTGCCAAGGCGCAGGGAAAAGAGCCGCCGGTCATCGATCCAAACGGCTTGATCTACGTGTTGCATGAGGAAGAGGCCGCGATTCGTGCGAACGACGACCTTAAATACCCGTTGGTGGTCCGCGGCAATATCTACGATTGCGTCGATTGGACCTTGACCAGCGAGTGGGATGACGATGACTACACGAACTTCCAGTCGTCGAAGATCAACACTCACTGGCATTTCCTCCAGTTCGACAACCAGGCGTCGGATGGCGTGATCACCGGCTTCTCGTATGAGCAGTCTGTGCGTCCGTTCACGATGCTGGAAAAGAAGAACAAGAAGGGTCTGCCGCTTCCGATGAACACCGTGTTGACCGCGGCGGCCAAGAAGGGTGCAAGCGCGATTACGGTCAAGAATGCCAAGCAGTATCACGTGGGCATCTTGATCCTGGTTGGCGCCGACAATGTAAAGGGGAACGAGGTCTCTCGTATCAAGGCCATTGATGGAAACACCATTACCTTGGCCAAGGGCTTGAAGAATGACCATCCGGCGAACGACATTATTACGGTCGAGTTCGTGCGGCAGCGGTTCTGGGTCGACGCGGATGTGGGAACCGTGTTCTGGCATGACCATGCGTTCGGTGCGACCACCTGGCCGCATGGCGGGTTCGGAACATTTATCGCCGAGCCGGTCGGCTCCACCTATCATGATCCAAAATCCGGCAAACAGATCCGGAGCGGACCGGTTGCCGACATTCGCACCGTGGAGCCTGTGGGGTACGGCGTGAACGGCAGCTTCCGTGAGCTGATGGTACAGGTGCACGATACGGTGCCTCACACGGTGAACATCGTGACGGCAGGAAATCCGCCGGGCCAGCCGATCGAAGTGGCCTTGGAGGCGGGTAAGACCGTGTCCTTCATGATGCCCGAGAAAATCTACATGACGCCGATGCCGTTCCTGAACGGTGGCACCCATACCACCGGCAGCGGCCTCAACTTCAGGGCCGGGCCGATTGCCCAGCGTCTGGCAACGAATCCCGATTCGTCGCAAATTTTCAACAGTCAAATTCATGGTGATCCCTATACACCACTTCTACGCGCCTATGCCGGCGATACGATGGTGTTCCGGCTCCTGCACACCTTGATGAATGAAACGATGACATGGACGATTTCCGGTCATACGTTCCTCAGCGAGCGCTATGCAGGGGACGCCAACCGGAAGAACTCGATGCACATCGGCATTGCCGAGCGGTATGACCTCGTGGTCCCGAAAGCAGGTGGACCGCGGTTGCAGGCCGGTGACTACATCCACTTCAACGGACGTTCCTCGAAGTTCTCCGAGGGTGGATGGGGAATTATCCGGGTCTATGACAAGGCTCAGGCTGACTTGCAAAAACTACCGGCCGGATTCTCGCATCGCAACGAGCTGCCGGAAGCGCAGCCGGTCTGTCCGGCTGATGCACCGGTCAAGAGCTTCAACGTCGTGGCGATGGATTATCCGTCCATGAAGTTCAATCCGAAGGCGCCTGAATCTATCGAAGTGGATTTTGAACGGAAGATTCTGCTGACCAATGCCGAGGCCAAGATCTATGCCTTGGAAGAGGAGGTGTCGAAGGTTGCCAGCGGAGCCCAACCGATGCCGTTGACGCTTCGTGTGAATACCGGCGACTGTATCAAAGTGCACTTGAAGAACAAGATGAAGGAAGGCAAGGCGTCATTCTCCGCGATCAGCCTGGCCTTCGATCCGAAGGATTCGCTGGGGGCCAATGTCGGCAACAACACGGGCGATCAGACGATTGCGCCGGGTGCCGAGCGGACCTATACCTACTATGCAGATCCGTTCCTCGGTGAAATCACATCGTTGGTGTGGGATTGGGGCAATGTCATGACGAATCCGCGCAACGGGCTGTTCGGCGCGGTGGTCGTCGGCGCCAAGGGATCCAAGTATCGTGATCCCAAGACGGGTGCCGATCTCTCGAATAAGAACGCCTGGGCGGCGGACGTGATCATCGACCGCTCGATCCCGGGCAACGAAGCCCGTCCGAACTATCGTGACGTGGCGTTGTTTTTCCAGGATGAAGACAATATTATCGGCACGAGCTTCATGCCGTATGTTCAGAACGTGGCAGGTCTGACCGGAGTGAATTACCGGTCGGAACCGTACAAATATCGTGAAGAACTCGGGTGCTCTTTGGGCAAAGTCTTCCAGCCTTGTGTGGCCGACAAGCCCGAAGATCCCGCAACCCCGATCATCGAGGCGCACGCCGGGGATTCTGTGCGCATTCACGTGATCGGTGCCAACAATGAACAGAACGGCATGTTCAGCGTCGAGAAGCATGAATGGCCGATCGAACCGTTCATGCGCGGCGCCGACCAGATCAGCGTCGTCGAGTATTCCGGTTCCGAGGTGCTCGATGCGTTTATCCCTGCCGCGGGCGGCATCTTCCACCTTCCTGGTGACTATGTGTACAGCAACCAGCGGTTGCCGTACTCACAGTCCGGACAGTGGGGGTACATGCGGGTATTGCCGGCGGGCGACACGCGGTTGCTGCCGCTGACCGGAGCTGGTGCCGGTGCCAAGAGTGCCGGACTCGAACAGCCTGGCGTTCATGCTGTTCCTGTCGCAGCGAAGTAACTAGACTCAGAGCCGTTCGAGGAACGTCACGGGGGGAGCCTGTCAAGGCTCCCCCTTTTGCTTCCGGGTGGATGTTGTGTAAAATGTGAACGTTGTCCGCGATCCAATTTTCTTTATGAATATCTTTCCTGGAGGAAGTACATGGTAGGCATACGAAGCGCTACAATGGCCGTCCTGCTGTTGTGGAGCGTTCCAACATGGGCCTATGAGGAGATCCCGGTGACGGATGGTGGAACCGTGACCGGTCGGGTGACGATGACGGGAGGGAAACCGACTGCAAAGGGTTTCAATCTGGTGACATTTCCTGACCCTGTCTATTGCGGCAGAATCTCCACCGGCACCGGATGGAGGGTGTTGCACGAATTCTCAGTCGACGAACATGCCGGACTAAAAGATGTGGTCGTGTTGCTGACGGATGTGAAAGCCGGTAAGCCCTTCAAGTTTGAGGCTCCCACGATCGAAGCGCGTGATTGCCGGTTTCTTCCATTCGTGACCGTGGTGAAAGACAATGATGAGGTCGTGGTCATGAATATGGACCCGGTGATGCACGACATCCAGGCGTATGAAACGTCGCACCTCGGTCCTCGCGTGTTGTTCAATACGCCGCTTCCTATGAATCCGCATCATAAGCGGAACGTCGGTGCGGATACCCATGAGCATCTGGCCGGTCAACCGATGCAAGAGACCATCCATATGACCAAAGACCGCCGCGTGTTCGTAATGCAATGCGGATTTCATGCCTACATGGAAAGTTGGGGCCTTGCCGTCGATAATCCCTACTACGTGCAAACCGCTGCCGACGGGAGTTTCTCACTGAAAGACGTTCCTCCGGGTGAACATACCTTGGTGGCATGGCATCCTCAGGCGGGGCCGATGCAGGAACAGAAGATCACGGTCGGTCCCAAGCAGGTGGTCAACGCGACCTTTGACTTCAAATCCCCGATGGGGCGTCGCAGCGCGCATGAAATTGTGGACAATCCCCATTTCGGCATCGACGCACTAGGAAAATCCTTGGACATCAGGCCCACCCTGGAATTGCAACAACCGTAATGGTTTGGAGAGGAGTATCAATGAGCTTCGTACCCAGGCGGTTTCGTTTGCGGTCGAATCGTGTATGGCGGACCATGGTTGTCGCGATAGGCTTGTGGGTGTTGGCTGGTGGAACCGTTGTGACAGCCTACGACGTGATCGATGTGCAGCACGGGGGAGTGATCGAAGGCCGAATCACGCTCAGCGGGGAGGTTCCGGAACCGAAGGGGTTCAATCTCATCACCTTTCCCGATCCGAGGTACTGCGGTCGCATTTCGAACGGCAAAGGATGGAGATTGTTGTATGATTTTGTCGTCTCTCAGGAGGGAGGGCTGAAGGATGCGATCGTGTTTTTGGAAGGGGTTGAGGCAGGAAAACCGTTCGAACTCTCCGTACCGCTGATCGAGGCGCGCGACTGTATGTTTGGTCCGCCTGTGACGGTTGTTCGGAACGGACATGCAGTCGAAGTCGTCAATATGGATCCGGTGATGCATGATATCCAAGGCTACGAGACGTCGATCGAAGCCGGCGCGCGGGTGCTGTTCAATACGCCGCTGGTCATGAACCATCAACACCGGCGTGGAGATATCCTGGCGACGCATAACCATGCACCGGGAAAATCGCTTGTCGGCCCGATTTACTTGAATAAGGGACGGCGGACCTTTTATATGCAGTGTGGATTTCATGCCTATATGGAAAGCTGGGCGATGGCGGTCAACAATCCTTACTATGCGGTGACGGATGCATCCGGAACTTTCAAGATCGATCACATTCCGCCGGGGACTTATCACATGGTCGTCTGGCATCCTCAGTCAGGCCCCGGTATGACTCGGACCGTGACCGTGACGCCGGACGGGAAGCTGTTCGAGGAAGTCGCTCTCCCGGCCCCGAAGGGCAATCGCAGTGCCTATAGGGTGATGGACAACCCGCGTTTTGGTATCGAATCCTTGGGTCATCCTCTGGAGATCAAGCCGCTGGTCGAACATCAACACTGACTATGCAGCGAGTTCACTCGCGCGTGTGGGCGGTCCTGCTGTATCTGCTGGCAGGTCATTTTTTCGGACCTTTCCCCCATGCAGATGCCGAGCCCAACCTCACCCCGCCATCCGCCACTCCCCTTGTTGAATTTTCCGGTTCGCTGATCAAGCAGGTCGATGGCCGTCGTGCCGATGTGCAGGTCTTCGCGAAGCCGGGCAGAATCAGACTTGAATACAAATATGCGGTGAAGACGGAGTTGGGCTACTCCAGCATTGAGATCATCCGTCTCGATAGGCATGAATCCTGGTTTTTGTTGGCGCAGCGTCGAACGATTCTTTCCGTACCGATCAGCCTTGAGGACGTGCTTCCAATCGGGCCCTCCCTGCCCGGTGAGCAGACCCGTCAATTGCTGGGGGATGCGACTGCAGCGGACAGGCGAGCCACGTTGTTCGAAGTCCAGGTTGACTATAACGGTCGACGTGAACGGTACTATCAATGGGTTGACCTCGATATGGGTGTTGTCTTGAAGCTGGTGAGCCAGGACCGTGACTGGTCCATCGAATATCATCGCATTCGGTTTTCACCGCAACCGGATATGTATTTCGAGGAACCTGTCGGGTACACCAGATGGACCCCTCCTGCATCCCGCAAGGACAAGGGCTAACGGACTCGAATAGGAAGGTGATGATGCATCGATCTTCGGCCGGACGCGACGGATTGCTAGCAGCGGTCGTGTTCGTGCTGTTGTCCGTCTGGACATCCGGCGCAGATATCGGCACGGTCGTCACCGGCAAGGAGCCGGCGGCCATAAAGGAAGCGCGAGCGGCATTTGAGCAGAAACAGTATGAGCGGACCGTGGAGTTATTGGATCGTCTGAGTAAGGAATCTGTTCTCCCAGTCGACGGGATGCGGCTTAAGTCCAGGGCTTTCCTCAAACTGGGAAAACCGAAGGAATCGCTGCGTGAGTACGATCAACTTGAGCAGACCCTCAAGCAGGACGATGTCGCGTTGCTCAAGGAGGTGTCGTTAGGTTTTGTCATAACGCTGACGAAGGACATGCGTGAACAAATGCGCGGCGCGTCCTATACGGCGCTGAAAGACCTTGAATCAACCGAGGTGGTGCCGTACTTGGAGGACGGATTGAGCGATGGCTCCGGCCTGGTCCGAGCATTGGTGGTGGAAGGTCTTGGGCGAACCGAGCGGGGTCGGCGTTCGCCGAAATTGCGCAAGGCGCTTGACGACCAGGCCGGATTGGTGAGGGCAGCGGTGCTGAAGGTATTAGGACGTAGTCGTGATCCGTCCGTACTGCCGTTATTGGAAAAGGCATTGAATGAGGACCAACCCCTTGTGCGTCTGGCAGCCTCCGGCGCGTTGTACCACATGGGCAGGATCGACATGTGGGATCAGGTTCGGAAGGCGGCTACGGTGGTGCATCCTGAGGAACGCGCCACAGCATTACGGCTGCTGGGAGAACTCAAAGATCCCAGAGCGCTCCCCCTGTTAGTCGAGGCCCTGAAAGATCCGCAACCGTCGGTTCGCGGCGCGGCGGCCTCCGCATTGGGCGATCTCGGTGATTCTCAAGCGGTTCCGCAGTTGGAGGAAGCCCTGCAAGACACGATACCAGCCGTTCGTACATCGGCGGCCATCAGTCTGGGTGAACTCGGTCACAAAACGGTTTCGCCCGCCCTCCGCCGCGCATTGTCCGATACGAATCCGGTGGTGCAAGCCGCCGTAGTCTCCGCTCTGTTGCGTCTGGGAGAACCCATCGAAGTCGTCATGCCGTCGGTCGGAGAGTTGATCCAACACAATGATCCGGGTACGCGCTCTGCTATCGCGAAAGCGCTGGGGCGAGCGCATGGTGAAAACAGAGAGCGTGCGGTGGCCGTCCTATCCCAATTACTTGGAGATCCAATTCCCCGACCACGGATAGCTGCAGCCAGATCGCTGGGACAAATTGGGGGACAAGACCTTATGCCAGTTCTGAAAAGAGCGCTGCACGATGAAGACGACGCTGTGCGCGCGACAGCGGGTGGTGCAGTGGGTCGCCTTTTGAACGCGACCAGTCGAGGCACGCATGCATCGAGAATATAAGGACATTTCTTCTATGGATTTCACAATTGACAGGGGTTGTACGATTTTAGTATACAGTGGACTTTCACCTCTCTATGTCTGGAGAGAGGCACGTCAGGTCAAGCGCTGATCATACGAGGAAACAGGTCACCGGTTTTCTTCAGCCCAGTCCAATTGGTGACGCAGCAGTAATGTTGTTCATGTTTATCACAATGTTCATCACAAGGAGGCAGTGACATGAAGAAGGGTGCCATGACAGTTGTATTCGGTGTAGCAGCCGCGGCGTTTCTCGCTGCGCCTCTCACCTCATTCGCGGGCGGAACCATCGCAGGGAAGGTGACGTTTGCCGGGAAGGCGGATCAGAAGGAATTTCTATTCTCCAAGTTCCCCAACCCGAAGTTTTGCCCCAAGAACCCGAACAAAGAATTGATGGATGGTGACAAGCGTTTCCTCAAGCTCATTGAAGTCGCGAAGGATGGAGGCCTCAAAGGTGCGGTGGTGGCCGTCCGTGACATCGAGGACAAGCCGTTCGTCGATGGCTTCAAGGGTACCGACATTGTCGCCGAGTTCTGCGAGTTCCTGCCGTTCACCGGTGTCGTGGTGGCGCAGAAGAGCTTCCGTGTCGAAAATCATGATTCGGATCCTGACGATCCAAAATCTGTGAAGGGCGTGTTGCACAACCCTCACAGCTTCTTTGTGAAGGGTTCTTCTTCCTCAACCGACTTCAATATCGGTCTCGCGGAGAAGGGTTCCAAGTTGGACAAGCCGGTGAAATTCAAGGGCGGGCAAGAAAAAGGCGGCACCACCTATCGCCTGCAGTGCGATCAACACGAGTTCATGCAGGGGTTCTTCCTCCCAGTGTGGAATCCACACTATGCCGTCGTAAAAGATGACGGGACGTTTGAAATCAAGGATGTTCCGGCTGGGAAGCACAAGATCCTGGCCTGGCATCCCAAGGCCGGCCAGGTCGAGATGGAAGTGGACGTGCCGGAAGGTGGCAAGGCCGAGGTGAAGGCTGAGGTCAAGAAGTAAGGAACAGTATCAGTCCGCTCTGGATTGAGCCTGTGAAAAGGGCAGTGGTTGAGGCAACCACTGCCCTTTTTCTTTATGCCATTGTTTTTCGAAACATCCGGAAGTGCGAGATCGTTGGATTACCGAACCGGGATCAGTTCTTCTTTGCTTCGCTGGCACATGGTGTTCCTCTCCTGACGTGCAATTTTGCGAGTGTCTTCATCACAGACTGGTGGTCGCGATGGTGACGGTCTAAGGAATAATTGAACATGCCAATACCCTGCCTGATCATGCTGCTTGGTGAGGCCCGCCGGTGCCGCCGCGGCTTCTTGCGTTTCCATTTCTGAACTGGGTAAGATGGCAAATTCATTGAAGTTGTCTGGAGGGGCTTGTGTCTCGCGAACTCTCGCTCGCTGAAGTATTCCAGCTTGGATACTACTGGGAGACGAAAATCCTTCTCACTGCGGTCAAGTTGGAAGTGTTTTCCTGTCTGGACAATCGATCGAGGACAACCGCGGAGGCGGCAGAGAAACTCGGCGCTGAGGAACGGGCGTTGCGCCTGCTCTTGAATGCGCTCGTGGCCCTCCGTGTCCTTTCAAAGAATGGCGAGCATTATTCGAACTCTACGGTCGCTCAGGAATATTTAGTTAAACATTCGCCGCAGTACATCGGGCACTTGCTGGTGTTACATGATGCCGAGTGGGATAACTGGGGCAAACTGGAAACTGCGGTGCGAAGCGGGCGCTCCCCGGTAGAGCGGCATGTGTTTGAAACGGATCCAGAACTCGGAGCCAATGTTCTGTCTGTGCTGGATAGGATCGGTCGCCGTAGTGGGCCGGACTTGGCCAAGCGACTGGCACTGGATGCGGCACGGACCATGCTGGATTTGGGTGGTGGCGCCGGAACCAACGCGATTGCGTTTTGTCAGGTCTATCCGGATCTGGCGGTGACGGTGTTTGATTTACCGACCACTCTGCCCCTCACGGAACGTACGGTGAAGGATGCTGGTCTGGAGGCCCGGATCCATCTTCTAGCCGGTGATTTCAATCGTGATTCTTTGGGCGGAGCATATGACGTCATTCTTATGTCCGATGTGCTCCACTACCAGGACGGTCCTACCAATGCGGCCGTGGTGAGAAAAGCGTTTTCGCATCTGGCGCCTGGCGGACGCCTTGTCATCAAAGATCGATATCTCGATCCGTCGGGCACGAGTCCTGCGTGGGCAACGGCTTTTGCCGTTCACATTTTTGTGAATACCGAACACGGAGCGTGCTATCGGACTGCCGACACCATGGAATGGATGCGGGCTGCTGGTTTCGAGCCTGTCATCGAATTGGAACGGACGGCCGTCGTGCAAGGCATCAAGCCTCATGAGCCGTGAAGTGTGAAGTGTGAAACGGTGGACGAACGGTGACCGACGAGATAGGAAGGATAAGGAGAGTCATGCTGGAGTGGCTGAAGCAACCGGGATTCTTTGGAACTCATGCGACGATTGGAGCGGATCTGAGCCAGATGATGGCGACGCTCTTTACGGGTCTCTTCATCATCGGATGGTTTCAAGCCAAGCGCAGGGAAGGTCATGTCCATCACTGGCTTATGTTGGGTGGAATGACGGCGATGCTGGGATTTTTCGTCAGCTATTATCTATTTCGACAACTGGGGGTGCTGGCATTCGAGGGCAAGGAAGGTTTCGGCGGATCCGAAACCCTCTACCGCAATGTGTTTATCCCTCTTCTGACTTTTCACATCATCCTCGTGGTCATTGGGTTGGTCATGGCAGTTTACATGATTGTGTTGGGGTTCCGTGCCCAGGTAGTGGAGCGAGGGAGACGGATTCTCAGCGGTCACGTGCTTCAGACAACCTGGGGGAAAATCGGCATGGTCTTCGGCGTCCTCTGTGCGTTGGTGGCGATGTACCTGCTGTATTTGGTAGCCGCAGATCGTTTTCGGATGGGGCGGCTCGTGGTGTGGGTCGGACTTCTCGCGCTCATCGCTATCGTGTTTGCGGTGGAAATGGCCATACAGCGAATTTGGCCGGACGGAGGGCAGCGTCATCGGACGCTTGGCCGGTTTACCATGATCATCTACTGCATCCTGTTCATTACAGGCACGACGACCTATACCATGCTGTACATTCTGTATCCCGGAAAAATCGGATAGGTCAGCCTGAGGCGCTGACGGATGAGTGATATCCATGCTTATCTGTGGTTGTACGAGATGGATGCATACCGAGGGCGTAGACGAACGGACGGATTCACGGGATCAGAATTGCTGGTTCGTGCGATTCGAGTGTCGCGGGTGTGGGGTGCGCGTCGGGGTGGATCTGCCGGCCGTCGAGGCGGACGCACTGGTGGACCGGGTGATGTGGACAGACGATGCCAGGCATCGTCTTGAGCGGGTGCCGCCCTATGCCACCGCGCTCATTCAAGAACAGGTGGAATCCTATGCACGGATCCACAGTCATCGCATCATCACCCACGATCTATTTTCCCAAGCGAAGATCGGCGAGTCGATCCTGTGGGATGCCGAGGCAGAGCGACGATTGAGCAATGTCCCACCTCCGGTTCGGGCCATGGCGCGTGTAGAACTGGAGCGCACAGCGGCCGAGAGGGGGCAGGCGCGCGTGACAGTGGCGCTGATGGAAGAAGTGAAAGCACGCTATTTCGGCATGGCCGTTCAGAAAGCCGTAACACGTGACTATGACGCGTCGATCGATACTCATGCAGCGGCGTTTCGGCCTCACCCCGTAGCCCGCGGCTCATTACTTATCACGAGTTGTACACATGTTGCACCGATTGACACTCCGGGTGCTCCCGAGTTTAGCCCTCGCTGTGACCGAGGAATCGGTTCGTAAGCGTAAGCGAATCGTCATGTTGGTGCCGGGCCTCGTCGCCTTCCTGCTCTATCGGATCGCGAAGCAGGTGGTGGATCTTGCCGAGCCGGTTACCCTCCTTGTCGTCAGCGGGCTCATTGCCCTCCTCACTGCGGCATGTGCCTATCGGGCTGGTCGTCAGATTCCCTTTAATCGTATTCTCCACGAGGACCGTGCAGCTCGAGTACTGTGGGTGCTGGGATGGATCGGATTTGTCTATGGACTGCAACTGTCCCTGCTTGTGCTGGGGCTGCTCTGGCTGGTGAGCTATGACTATGGCCAACACCCGGATGGTCCCGCCATGATGGCCATCATTATTTCCTGCACTGCCGTCGCTCGTGATGCGTTTGAAATTGGGCACATCAGATGGCTGCAATCCAGCGGGCGGCCATTCGCAACATTTCCGGATGGAGCGGCGCTTCGCGCATTGATGCGTGAAGCGAAATTCGCTCCGTCCAAGTGGTTTGCAAGTGGCCTGGCCATATGTTGGTTGCTCGCACAGATTGCCGCGACAGCTGTCGAGTCGCGGGTTGGGATCGTGGTTCAGTTGGGGATGGTCACGATCGCTGCAGGTCTCATCACGGTGTTCGCTTATTTTGACGGCCAACAGCGGAAGGAAGGTTGGGTGTCGGCTCTGGTGGCGACAAGTCCCGGCGAACTCCTCAAGTTCTGGTGGTGGCCGGGGTTGGCGTTTGCCTCCACCTACTACCTCGTCCTGTTGGGCGCGATGCTCTATCCACTTCACCATGTGCGGCCCTCACCGAATCTGCTGAGCGCCGCGGTTGGACTGGTAGGGGGCATCATGGGGTTGTACGGGTACTATCTCGGCGTTCGAAGAAACGTGGAGGATCGAGAGAGACAGGAAGTTCCGGTCTCTCTGCTCCGGTGTCCGTTTGTCATGGGAATACTCGGCCAATCGCGTTCACGTTAATGGTCAAGCCGGCCGGGCCGGACACACCAGCGCGGTCCACAGCAACATGAGTGAGAAGGTATAAGACACTGAATATGCGAGGCTCTGTAATGAATGGTTCGCGATGGGTGTGCATGGTCCTCGTCCTATTGGGTGTGTGCGGTTTCCTGCTCCCCGATGCCGCCATCGCGGTGACGGATCAGGTCACTGATCTGTATTTTAAGACAACCGGGAATGTGCAGGGGCCTGCTGCGCCTACCGCGGGTGAAATCCACTATCCGCGATTTGGCTCTCTCGACAATCGTCTTCTTGTCTGGGTTGTTACCCAACAACACACATACTTTGGTGGTTTTGTGCTTGCATTACCGATCTTTTGCGTCTTGCTGGAGTTCCTCGGATTGACTGCGCGAAATCCAGTGCTGGCGCAACGGTATGATGGATTGGCACGCGATCTGTTGAAAGTCGCCTTGTTGGCCTTGTCCATCACCGCGGTGCTGGGCACGTTGATGCTCGCTCTTTTTATCGGCCTGTATCCCAGTTTCATGCGCTACATGGGCTCCACATTCAAACAGTTTATGCCCGTTTATGCGCTGGTCTTCGTCGGCGAAAGTCTCATGCTGGTCCTGTATTACTACAGTTGGGACCGCATGATGAAGCCAGGCCTCAAGTGGGGCCATGCGACGATCGGAATTGCCTGTAACGTCCTCGGCACCTTGCTCCTTCTTCTTGCCAATGCCTGGGCGGCATTCATGATGGCGCCAGCCGGCGTCGATGCCGAAGGGCACTATCTGGGGAATGCCTGGCATCTGCTCCATTCGGCCCTGTGGAATCCTCTCAACGTGCATCGCTTTTTGGCCGACATCATGTCGGGAGGAGCCGTCGTACTGGCGTACGCCTGTTACCGTTTCTTTACCGGAAAGACACAAGAGGAGCGGGCCTATTATGACTGGGTCGGATATATTTTCCTGTTCGTCACGGTGTGCGCGCTCCTGCCGATGCCCTTCGCAGGGTATTGGTTGATGCGCTCGGTCTATGCGTACCGGCAGAGTATGGGCGTGACGATGATGGGAGGGTTGTTGACGTGGCTGTTTGTTGTCCAAGCCCTGCTCATCGGAGCGCTCTTTCTCGGGGTCAATTATTACCTGTGGCAGAGCATGGGCAGAATCAGAGGGGGAGAGCGGTATCAGCCGTACTTTCAATATCTCGTATTGGCGCTGATGGGGTGCCTCTTCATCTGGCTGACTCCGCATACCGTCATCATGACGGGGAGCGAAGTGAAAGCGATGGGAGGAGCTCAGCATCCGGTCGTGGGGAATTATGGAGTCATGTCCTCCAAGAATGGTGCGGTGAATGTCATGATCTGTATCACGGCGTTGAGTTTTATCATGTATCGCCGCGCGAATCGCACCATGACGATTTCCTGGGTCAAAACCGGCAATATATTGCTCGGAGTCATATTTGGGTTAGGCGTGGCCCATATTGTGTGGCTATCGATCTATGGGTTTTATCTGCCGGCCAGTGTTCGCGTCGCCCTGTCGACGCCGCAAGCTGTCACGACGCTGTCCGTCGTGATCCTTGGAGTCGTGCTGAATCGTATGATGTTGCGTGGGGCCGTTCTGCACGGACCGGTCCAGTGGGGCAAGATGTCGATGCGGGGGATGGTGGGATTGTTCGGGTTGGCGGCCGCCTTTACCTGGGTCATGGGATTGATGGGATATATCCGATCATCGGGCCGTCTAGCCTGGCATGTGAATGAATTGATGTCCGATGTGTCGCCGTGGGCATTTACCCCCTCATTGAGCTTCGCTGCAAAAATGGTCACGGTCAATATGGTCGTTTTCTGGGTGGCCGTCTTGTTTCTATTCTGGGTGTGCCAGCGGGGTCGCCAGCCGGTCATGCGGGAGGAATCGAGTGCAGAGAAGGGCGCGGCCTTTCTTCCGGCTCCTTCTCAAGAGGCCTGATAGGTACGAAAGGGAGATGATGGGAACGCGCGCGATACTGAGATTGTTGGTGATAAGTGCGGCCTGTGCCTCATGGTATGGATTCATGAATACGGAATGTGCCAGTGGCGCGGATGCGGGGCATTTGACCCTGGAAGATTTTCAGTCGAAGGATCAGGATGGATTTCCCAATGAATGGCAGCACGAGAACCAGCGTAGTCAGGCCAAGGGGCGTGAGGCCTACAAGATTCAATCAGATGGTCAAGGGAGCTTTCTTGCCGCCAAGGATGCCGGTCAACGACTCAAAAAGAGGAAAATCGATTGGGATCCGAAGGCCTATCCGTTGTTGATATGGAAATGGAGACTTCACAAAGCCCCCACGGAATCGGAACCGATTGCTGCGATCTACGCTTCGCTTGATACGGATCTCTTGTTTATCCCGGTTTTTACCAAATACATCTGGAGCGGGAGTAAGCCTGAGGGAACTGTGACGGAGGGCGGGATGTTCAGTGGGTCTGAAATCGTTGTCCAAGGAGGAGTGACACCGTTCAACGAGTGGGTGGAAGAGCGAGTGAACGTCTACGAGGATTTCAAGCGCATTCATCAGCACGAGCCGGCGGAAAAGGCGTGGGGTATTTCCATATTCGCCGGTCCGGGTGTGGAGATCGATTTCGGGCCGATTACGGCCGTTTCGTCACACTGACCGCAATAACCCACGATAGGCTCACCTCGAAGGATGAATGCAGACTGTGTCATTTCGAAAAGTATTCGATATCGGTTTTGGTACCGCGGTGATGGGAACCGTGGGTATTCTCATCGGCATGATAGCAGGGCACTCGTCGCTCCCGCTCACTGCCGGTCTTGGATCGCTTTTGGGGGCGGTCGTGGGATTTCTTGGAGGGCGGCGGTTTCTTGCGAGCATCCTCATCGGCACGGTGTTGGGAGGTGCGTTGGCATGGGTGGTTGCAGGGTTCGAAAAGATTTCTGTGGGCGCCGGCGCGGGAGCGGCTATGGGAGGGTTTCTGGGGGTGCAAATTTCAATGCTGCTCGACATGCGTGCTGCCCGTAAGTCTTCTCCGGGGACAGTAGATTCTCATACACCATAACGGAACTCAAAGGTCGCGAGGCTGACAGGATATGGAAAATCGAGCGGTATTGATCGGATCCATCATATTTGTATTTGCATCGTTCATCCTTGTGATTGCCGGTTTGGTGTACGAATCCTACAAGGCCAAACAGATTCGGCAGATGGCGATGTCCATCAAGACTGAAACGCAATCCACGGTTGCGGCAGTCAAGCAGGACTTCTCGATGTACAAGACCGCGATTGGCGATGATGGACGGGAAATGGTTCAGATCCCCGAAGGTCCGTTCGTCATGGGAAGCAGGGATGACGACAGCGATCCCGACGAAAAACCTGAGCATCAGATTTATCTGAAGGCGTTCTACCTCGATAAGAAGGAAGTGGCTCAGGATGAGTACGAGCGGTTCGCCAAAATGACCAAACGCACGAAACGGAAAATCGAAGTCTTTGAGGATGACACTACGAAGCTCTTGAAACCGAATTTGCCCGCGATTGCGGTCACCTGGGATGATGCCGAGGCTTATTGCAAGTGGGCTGGAAAACGTCTGCCCACTGAAGCCGAGTGGGAAAAGGGCGCGCGCGGAGAGGGTAAAAGAAGATATCCTTGGGGGAACGAATTTGTATCAGGGTATGCCAACATTGACGGAACTGAAGATGGGTTTCGGTATCTTGCGCCGCCAGGATCTTTTGAGGCGGGGCGCAGCGCCTATGGCCTGTATGACATGACTGGAAATGTCGGCGAATGGGTCGCGGATGCCTATGAAGAGAATTTCTATCAGAAGTCTCCCTATCGTGATCCCAAGGGGCCTGAGCAAGGGGATCAGAAGGTGATTCGTGGCGGGTCATGGCGCGAAACCAAAAAGAATGCCCGACCGTCGAAGCGATTTCAAGCCAAACCCTGGCGGCATGACATCACCGTCGGGTTCCGCTGTGCGAAGGATGTCGACACCGAGACGCTGGCCAATTAATTGATCGCGCCATGCTCGAAACCAAATTCAAAGTCGTCTTCCTCCTGGTTGTGCTGGCTGCAGCAAGTCTTCCCATCATGGGAATTCTCCGCGGTACCATCCTCACTCCGTATGAGCAAAACCACAGCGACGAACCGGCAAGCGGCCTTCCTGCTGCCGGCGTTCAGCCGGAGCAGCCAGTTGCGGAAATCATGTTGCTTATCCCTGCAGGACCATTCGTGAGGGGAACCGACAAGGGTGGATTCGACGAGCAGCCGCCACGTAAGATTTATCTCGATGCCTTTATGATCGATAAGTATGAAGTCACGAATTCGCAATACTCCGCATTTGTCGGAGCGACCGGACATCGAAAATCGGGTCCGCCCTCTCGGTATGCCAAAAATATGGAACGCATGCGAGGGGTGAATCAGCCCGTTGTGTATGTGTCGTGGGATGATGCGCAGGCTTACTGCCACTGGAAGGGAAAGCGTCTACCGACCGAAGCAGAATGGGAAAAAGCGATGCGGGGCACTGACGGCCGGTTGTGGCCCTGGGGCAATGTAGAAATTCCCAATGCGGCAAACTGGGCGCGGGTCGATGACGGGCATGAGGTGGCGGCTCCGGTAGGCATGGTGAGGAGTGACGTCAGTCCATTCGGAGTGATGGATGGGGCAGGTAATGTGATGGAATGGGTGGCTGACTGGTATCAAGAGAGTGCCTTTCGAGACGCGTCAGATAGGAATCCCGCAAGCCCCGAACATGGTAATTACAAGGTGTTGCGTGGTGCGGGTTATGCGAGTTCCGGGGCCGACCTTCGAATTACCAGTCGGGCGAAAATGGTGCCCGATTTTCGTGATGAAACGATAGGTTTTCGGTGTGCTCAAATGGCCGGGAATGCTGGGCGATCAGCAGGCAATAAAGAGAGCAAAGTTACAGAAAATCAAAGTAGTAAAGGATGAGGAAGACAGCCAAAATGATGTTGACAACCATTCCAGCCAAAACTATAATGTCGAACACTTTTGAGCTTTTAGTCATCAAAATTACCGTTTTTGTAAGGTGAATGAGACAAGTTGATTAGCACAGAGTGGATGGTGTGTCAATTTCAAATCCGTCATTAAACTGCTAGGAGAATCTCAATGGAAGCTGCTCAGAGCGACATCACACTCAAACTCGGGAAGATGATTTTCTACGTGACATGCGCCGTGGCTCTCTGGTTTTTTTATTGGTTTGCAGGGATACAATGCCCGTGCTGAGCGGTCATAATTGATCTTAGGTGAATTTTTATTAAGTTTTTGAGGGGGCTGAAATGGGTCAAACAATTCTGTATGTTGTGATCTCGGTGGTCGTTTGTTTCGTCTACTTTACTGCGGTCGATCATTTTCTGATGGACATGCAGGGCCTGGACTATTGGTATCTCTTCCGCAAGTAACGTCAGCTACAAGACTTGGGTTTTGTATGGTCACTGTCGACATGTATTTAAGGGAGGTAACTATGGGTCACGTAACCCGAAAAAAGGTACTGTCAATCATGGCGCTTGGCGCGATGGTTGCCCTCCTCCTTATGCCGATCGTCGTTTCTCTCCCTGCGTTGGCAAGTGGTGGTGGTGAGGCTCCTGCTGCTGGAGCGCCGACTGACGCTGCGAAGAAAGAGGGTGAGGCGGATAAGAAGGTGGAGAAGGGCAAGGATGTTTACTACAAGATTGAAGGTATTGTGAGCGGTGCCCCCGCTCCGAAAACCACCGATAGCGTTAGGGATTATCCGAGATATAACTTTGAGAGCCGGGTGCTTCTCTGGTTCGCCAACCAGCAGCATCTGTACTACGGCAGTTTCGTCCTGGCGGTGCCGATATTCTGCATGGTCATTGAGTTCATGGGTATCGTCACGAAAGACAAGGCGATGGCGAAGAAGTATGATCAGCTCGCCTACGACTTCATTAAAATCAGTCTGACGGCCTATTCGCTCACCGCTATTCTCGGCGGTATTCTGATCTTTACCTTCCTGACGTTATATCCGGCGTTTTTTGGGTATCTATCCAGTATCTTCCGTCCCGTTATGCACATTTATGCGTTGACGTTCGTAGCGGAAAGCGGGACCCTCTACATCTACTACTATGGTTGGGACAAGATGAAGGACGGGTTGCTGAAGTGGATTCACTTAAGCATGTCAGTTATTCTCAATGTGATTGGAACGCTTCTGATGATGCTGGCCAACTCCTGGATCGGGTTTATGATGTCACCAGCCGGAGTAGACGAGCAGGGCCGCTTCCTCGGGAACATCTGGCACGTCATCCACACTGCCTTGTGGAATCCTCTCAACGTCCACAGAATCCTTGGCAATATGGCCTTTGGCGGCGGAGTCGTGGCAGCCTACGCGGCCTACCGTTTCCTTTCTGCGAAGAATGACGAGGAGCGGGCGCATTATGACTGGATGGGATACATCGCCATGGCCCTGGGCGTGTCCTTCTTGATTCCGCTTCCTTTCGCCGGCTATTGGCTGATGCGAGAGGTCTACGCATACCGGCAGCAGATGGGCATTACCCTCATGGGTGGGCTATTGGCCTGGCTCTTTATCATCCAGGCCACGATGATCGGTATTCTGTTCCTCAGTTCAAATTATTATCTGTGGCAAGCGCTCGGACGCATGAGGGGTGCAGAGAAGTACCAGCGCTATATCAAATATTTGGTGTTTCTCTTGGTCTGCGGATTTCTGGTCTTCATCACCCCGCATACCATCGTGATGTCGCCGGCAGAGCTGAAGGCAATGGGGGGTCAGCAGCATCCTGTCTTGGGTAACTATGGCGTGATGTCGGCCAAGAACGGCGGCATTAACGTCATCATCACGACGACCGTCTTGAGTTTTGTGTGGTACATGCGTGGGAATAAGGTATCGACGGTATCGTGGTCGAAGTTTGGGAATATCTTCATGGGGGTATTTTTCGGCTTCGCCTACGTCAATATCATCTGGCTGGCTATCTACGGATACTACATTCCGGCGAACGTACGAGTCGGCCTGTCCGTCCCCCAGGTTGCAACGACTCTCTCGTGCCTCTTTTTCATGTTTGCGCTGAACAGTGTCATGATGAAAGGCGCGAAACAGATGGGCGCGATCGAGTGGGGTAAAATTTCAGTCAGGTCCCAGTACGCCCTCATCATGCTGGCCACTGCGTTTACTTGGATGATGGGTCTGATGGGATACATTCGTTCTTCAGTGCGTCTCTTCTGGCACGTCAATGAGATCATGCGTGACAACTCTCCCTGGGCATACACGCACACAGTGGGGTTCGCGGCCAACATGATTTCGTTCAACGTCCTGTTCTTCTGGGTCAGCATCATGTTTGTGTTCTGGCTCGGAGCGCTTGCCGCGAAGAAGGCTCCCATTGAAGCCAAGATATCGGTTCCTGGCAGAGCGCCGGAGCCCGCAGTTGGTCACTAACCTGGTCTCAAAGTATTGATTGTCATGAGAGGGTGCCTCATCGCATAGGGGCGGTGGGGCCACCTTTCCTGCAGGAGGTTTGAGCTGTGATTGATCTGATAAAAGAGGCCCTGTCGATCGGCTGGCCGGCAATGGCTCTGTTGGTTGGTCTGCTGGTCTATTTCAAGGCGTCTATCAAGGATCCGGTGGCCAACAGGCGAACCTTGTTTAAGACGTTCATCGGGATTCTGGCTGCATTTCTCTTGTTTATGGCTATCGCCAATTACAAGACAAATTTCTATGCTGAGTCAAGACTTCTGCCAGTGTCATTAGTCCTAATCACTTCCTTGGCCTTTATGATGGCCCTCTATTTCACCAACATCAGCTCACTGCTGAAGATTGGTGGATTCATGTTCCTCATTGCGGCTGGATTGTCCGGTTATGGAAATTGGTTGCCGCAAGTTGAAGGTGGGTTCCCGCCGAAGGAAGAGAAAAAAGACTTTAGTAACATGCCGCAGACGGAACTCGCGGATGAGGGTGAGAAGATCATCTTCGGCGGAGTGGGGCAGAACAAGGTCCAGGGAGCCATTGGCAAAGGACAATGTCCGCTTTGCCATGCGTTCCACAAGGGCATGTTGGGCGAACGGGCGCCCAACCTTGACGGGTTGCCGGAACGATCCGGTAAGGAACGCCTGGAAGATCCCCGCTATCACAAGGGGAAGCCTGGTGATCGTGACAGCTCTCAAAAGGAGGCATTTCCAGGGTCCGGCACGGCTGAAAGCGCGCAAGAATACATTGCTGAGTCGCATTCATGCCCGAGTTGCTTTGTTGTCGCCGGCTATGGCGTAAAGGGTACCAACGACAAAGAGAGTCCGATGCCCGCCATCCATAAGCCACCCATTTCGCTCTCTCTACCAGAATTGGCAGCGGTCGACACGTGGTTCTACGTTCGAGAAGGAAGAGAAGCTCCAAGCTTCGATGAGATCGTCAAGTCCTACGAGAAATTCATTCCCGAATCTGATCGTCCAAAGCCGCCCACTGAGGGTGATGCCAAGCCGGCAGCCAGTGCACTCATGGCTGACGGAACAGAACCGGTAGATCAGATTTTCACCAAAGGAACGTGTGTTGCGTGCCATACGATTCCCGGAATTCCTGGAGCTGTCGGCAACGTGGGGCCAAAGCTTGAAGAGGGAACCAACGCCCCCTTGCGTATCAAGGATAAGGATTACAAGGGCACCGCGAAATCGACTTCAGACTACATTATGGAGTCCATCATTTCCCCGAGTGCCTATGTGGTCAAAGGATTTCCTGATAACCAAATGCCCAAGGTGTTCGGCCAGAAGTTGAGCGCTGGCGCCTTGAAAAAGATCGTCGATTATCTGTCTCAAGTTCAAGCCGGCAAGGAGCCGCCAAAGATATCGTAGCTAGGGAGATTCACCTTAGCATACAAGGAGTTTAATAATGAAAGCGATCATGACAATCGGGGCATTGATTGGAGCGGTGGGATCGCTCATCCTGATCGGGATGATCTTCGGCATCATCCCCTCCAGTACCGTCCGCCTGGTTGAGGGCTACATGCCCATGCAGCTGTTGATTGAGTTAACACTCTTCGTGGCTGGCTTTGCCGGACTGAGCTATATGCTGAGTTCGATGGGTATGGCGTTCCCCCGTTTCTGGCAGGGCATTCTCTTCTGGGCCTTTATTCTAGTCTATCTCAAGTATCGTATTTACCCGCCCATTCCATTCAGCGTACGGGCGATGTATGGATTCGTTTCATTGATCGCGGTGTTCATGTGGATGTCAAGCAATGAGGAAGATTGGAAAAAGTTTAAGCAACCGATCGTCAATGTCCTCGATGCCCAGACCGGATTCCATAAGGCCTTACGCACGATGTATTTGGTTCTTCTGCCGCTCCTCATCGGCGGGTTTTCCTATAACGCGATGAAACCGAGCAGCGACGAGCCCATCGAGTTGAGAACGGTACACCCTGCCCCACCGGCCAGCACGAAAGTGCATGGGAAGACCTATACGCTTCAAACAACGCAGAACCCATACCGCGTGAATCCCGAAGGCAAATACGACCAGGAGCATAGCAATGCATTGATCGTGGAGCAGGGGATGGGACGTTTGATGAAGCCCAATGCCAATCCTTGGGATAAGGACGCACAGGGCTATTTGAAATATGTCCGAGAGGGTGGCGAGATCTTCTTCCAGAATTGTCATTTCTGCCATGGGGATAACCTGAACGGGCGCGGGCTGCACGCGTTTGCGTTCAATCCCATCCCGGCCAACTTCACGGACCCGGGTACGATTGCCCAGTTGCAGGAAACGTTTATCTTCTGGCGGGTCGCCAAGGGTGGAATCGGCCTGCCGAACGAAAGCTTCCCATGGGCCTCCGTGATGCCGCCGTGGGAGCAGCATCTCACGACAGACGAAATCTGGAAGGTGGTTCTGTTTGAATATTGGCATACAGGCTATTATCCCCGTACGTGGGATTAACTACGATTGCTTAACTTAAGCGGGACTAACAGGTCGAAGAGGTTAACAATGAGGAATCAACAAGTGACACCGAAACCCGGGTTCATAGTATGCGCAACCCTGGGGTTGTTCCTCCTTTCTGGAGGCATCGGTACGGTGGCCCTCGCCGATGAGACAATTCCAGAAGGCTTTAAAAAGGGGGAACTGGCACCCGAACCTCCGGCCGACGTGATTGAGGCGGGAAAGCGGGTCTACTTTACAAAGTGTGTCTGGTGCCATGGGGTTGATGGCGCAGGGGATGGTCCCGGTGCCGATCGACTCTGGCCTCGTCCCAGAAATTTCAATCAGGGCACATTCAAGATCCGGCATACGGCCAGCGGAGAATTGCCTCTCTACAGCTATAGCGAGCGGTCTCCTGATTCCGGCAAGAATGACCTTCTGGATACGGTTACGCATGGTTTGCCAGGATCTGCCATGCCTCCATGGGAGGGGATTCTCACCGAAGAACAGCGGGTACAAGTTCTGGCATTCGTGACCACTCAGTTGGTCAAGGATCGCAAGTTTAATGACAAGGCGACCGAGACTCAGACCATCCTGCAACTCAGCACCTTGAATCCCGTTGCTCAGACCGAGGAGAGCATCAAGAAGGGGGCTGAGCTGGTTGTTGACAAAAAATGTATTGAATGTCATGGCGTGGATGGGCGTGGAGACGGAAATGCGTTTAACCTCAAAGATGATTGGGGCTTTGCCATTCAACCCGCCGATTGGCACAAGTGTTGGAATTTCCGCGGAACCAGACAAGATCCGTACAACGTCCGGAACATCTTCAGAACATTCTCTACCGGTGTGAACGGCACCCCGATGCCTTCCTTTGCGGACAATACCACCGTTGAAGAACGATGGCACATTGCGAACTTCGTGGGTTCCCTGTGCGAGCGAGATGTGGATGGCAAGACGCCTTTACCGATCGATCCGTTAACTGATAAGCCCAAGGTTAATTTCGTCATTCCCTCTGCGCCAATCGAAGGCGAGATCTCCGATGATCCTGCGAACGAAATGTGGCAAAAGCAGGGCCGGCGAATTGTGGCCATGGGCGGTCAGATCACTCATAAGCCACGTAACTTCGTCAACCGCATTGACGATATTTGGGTAAAGTCCCTCTACAATGAGAAGAATGTCGTGTACCTCCTCCAGTGGGATGACCGCACGAAAAGTGTTGCGGAAGGGAAACTCAAGTGGGCTCCTACCCAGGTCAACGTCGAAAACTTCGGCGTAAAGGAGCAGGGGCCGAAGACCGGTGAAGAGGGCTCCATTGCGGCTGCGCAAAATAACTATGCCGTGTACAACGATGCCGTTGGCATGCAGTTTCCTATAAAGTGGCAAGAGATCCCCGCCCCATTTAAACCGCGCTATCTCTGGGGGGACGCAAGATTTAATGCGGATATCGTCAAGTGGGAGGCCGATGGTTCACTTCGTTCCTTCCTGGGGACCGGGTGGGATCAGGACTTTGAGGAGCGTGATGACTTCGAGGAGAGGATGAAGCTCATGAAGGCCGAATGGAAGAACGGCCTGTGGACCGTGATGATCTCCCGTCCTCTTGGTGGGAAGAAGGACGATTATGATGAGTACACGCAGTTCGATGTCGGCCAGTATATCCCAACGGTATTTTATGCCTGGGATGGACATAACGGAGATGCTGGAAGAAAGATGGCGGTATCAGCCTTCTACTACACCATTCTCCAGCCCCCGATACCACGAGAAGTCTATATTTACCCGGCATTGATCGCCTTTGGCGTCGTGATTCTTGAAGGCTGGGTGTTGACGCGGCGCGCCAATAAGAAGAAGGGTAAAGGATAGTCGGTAGAACAGATAGCGGGAGAAATAGACGAGGGGGTGGGGAGATACCCACCCCCTCGTTGCGTTTTAGGATGTATGGGCACGATATGCGTGTAGGACCGGCATGATAGAGGGCGTAACAGGGGTGCTCATCGCCGGCGGAAAAAGTCGTCGTATGGGACAGGATAAGAGGTTCCTGAAAGTCGACGGAACGTCTCTCATAGATCGGACCGTGGATGTACTGGAAGAAGTTTTTACGAGTGTCGTTATTGCGCTTGCAGAGCCGCTGGAGCATTGGAATGCACGCGGGCACCCTGTGGTTCTTGATGCACTCCCTGACTGTGGAAGTTTGGGGGGCTTGTATACCGGCCTCGTGGCCTCACCACAGCCAAAGATTTTCGCGGTAGCGTGCGATATGCCCTTTCTCAATCCAGCCGTCATCCGATACATGGCCGGCCTGGATGATGGTGCGGATATCGTTGCAGCAAAGTTGGGGTCAGGTCACCAGCCGATGCACGCCTTCTATTCGAGGCGCTGTGCTCCGATTTTTGAACGCATGCTCACATACCGTCGCCTGAAGATTCAGGACGTGTTTTCACATCCTGATCTTCGTGTCAAGATCGTTCCGGAGTCAGAGCTGACCGCACTCGATCCGAAGCTTCTTTCCTTTCGTAACATCAATACACCGGAAGATTTTGACTCTGCGACAGCGCTCCTCAGAAATCCTTCTGAAAGGTGATCCGGTATCGGCGTGATGAATTCCCGGTTTCTCATCATCCATCCCGGAGGCATAGGCGATGTTTTGCTGGCATTGCCGGCGATTCGAAGTCTTCGCCGGCGCTATGGTGTAGAGGAAGGTGCCCTCGTGGTGACTCGACCGATCGGAGAATTTCTTGTCCTTTGTCAGGAAATTGGACGCGCATTCCCCATCGAGGCTCGAGCCCTGAGCGATGTGTGGGGCGGGACCATCCAGCCAGAGTCAGCGCTCGACGAGTGGTTGCGCACCTGTGGTCTGGCTATCGCTTGGATGTCGGATCATGAGGGTCACTTATCTACCACTCTTTCTGACCGAGGCGTCAGCCAGATCATCATTGGGTCTCCGTTGACGGAACGACTCCGTTCCATCCACCAAAGCGACAGAATCCTGGAGACGCTCAGCGCACTGAACCTTGACCCGCCGAGTGAGCAGCCATTGAACATTCCAGAGGCAGCCATCATAGCCGGGCGCAGGGCGTTGAACCGAGCAGGTGTGTCGGGCAATCACGCATATGTCGTCGTTCATCCCGGTAGTGGAAGCGTACACAAGTGCTGCGAGCCAACCCTTATGGCGGACGCAATCGGCTGGTCATACGGCAAAGGATTGGTACCGGTTGTGATCGGCGGACCGGCTGACCATGATTCGGTCGGCCGAGTGCAGGCGCGCTGTCCGCGGATTACGCCTATCATCACTGATGCTGAGCTGACGGTGATGGCGGGAATTCTGAAAGAAGCAGTCCTGTTTATAGGACATGATTCCGGCATGACTCATCTTTCCGCCGCACTGGATGTTCCCTCAGTTGCCTGCTTTGGACCGACGGACGAACAACGGTGGTCGCCGAAAGGAACCAATGTGACGGTGGTGAAAGGCAGGCCCTGTCATTGTCTGACATGGGAGGCAGTTCAACGATGCAGCGAAAAACCTTGTCTAACCATTCCCGTTTGCGAACTGATCAGTGCGTGTGAAGCCAGGATCGCATCGAGGGACTGACCGCGGGCATTCCTCGTGCTGACCTTGTCTCTGCTGGCGCAGTGTGTTACATTCCCAGTCTGATTTTCCCTTTTTGAACGCAGACTTAGATGTTGTAAGGCGCAGTTTTGTGCAGGAGGAGTTTTCGATTGCGCGAGTTCTCCTCACTTCGCTAAGCGAAAGAGACAGATCTCAGATCGACTCATTCCATCCACACAGGTAGATGAATCTAAAGCCTGAATGGGCAGACCTCGGGCGCGCGGCGGCCATGCCGGCCATGATGCGTGGGCCGTCCAGCACGTTTTTATGCAATGGTGAGTGTCTTCGTCGTACCAGCGTCTGACCGGATATAGGAGATCCGGTATTCATGCTGTCATTCAGTATCATTCAGAACGATCAGGCGACGCGAGCACGAGTGGGCAGCCTGCGTATGACCCGTGCGGAGATCGCGACGCCGGCTTTCATGCCTGTGGGGTCGCTCGGCAATGTCCGGGGTGTGGATGCCGACGAGTTGCGCAAGCTGGGCTATGGCCTGATGCTGAACAACGCGTATCATCTCTATTTGCGTCCCGGGCATAAGCTAATCGCGGACATGGGAGGTCTGCATGCATTTACGACCTGGCCCGGCGCGATTCTGACGGACAGCGGCGGATTCCAGGTGTTCAGCCTGGCGAAATTTTGCAAGGTCACGGATGCCGGTGCGACGTTTCAATCCCACATCGACGGCTCGACACATTTTATCAGTCCGGAACGCGCCATCGAGATTCAAGAAGCGTTGGGCGCAGACATTATCATGGCATTCGACCACTGTGTCGCCCTCCCATCGACACATGACCAAGTGGAAGATGCCGCCAGGCGTACGGTGCACTGGGCGCGTCGCTGTCTCGATGCCCGACAGCGCGACGACCAAGTCCTCTTCGGAATTGTCCAAGGCGGCCTCAATCCCGAGTTGCGCGTCAAAGTCGCGCGAGACCTGGTGTCACTAGGATTCGAGGGATATGCCATCGGCGGTCTGTCCGTCGGAGAAGGCAAGTCCGAGATGTACGGCATGTTGGATGTCACGGTTCCCGAGCTGCCTGCCGCCACCCCACGGTATTTGATGGGTGTCGGTATGCCCGAGGACCTGGTGGAGGGGGTAGCGCGAGGTATGGATTTGTTTGATTGTGTGGTCCCGTCGCGTCATGGGCGAACGGGTTGGCTCTTCACGTCATTCGGTCGGGTGTTGATCAAGCAGGCGCGATATCTCCATGACGAACGACCGATCGATTCTGCATGCGGCTGTCCGGTCTGTCGGCAGTATTCACGAGCCTATCTTCATCATATGTTTATGATCAAGGAAATGTTGGCAGCCAGGCTGAATACCATCCATAATTTGTGGTTTTTTGCCGATCTTATGCGCCAGATTCGTGAGGCGATCCAACAGAGAACATTTCCAGTCTTCAGACAGCAATTTTACGAACGGTATCGCCCGCAGGACTCAATTCCTGAGGAGGACTCCGAGAGGAACGAATCGTTGGCTTCGGGAAGAAATGCGAGGTACGGAGAATGATGTGGAATTCAGTCGCGTGGGCGCAAGGCACATCGGGAGCCGGGTCTTCTGCCGGAGGACTATTGTCGCTGGTGCCCTTCGTATTGATTTTTGTCATCTTCTATTTCTTGCTGATTCTACCGCAGCAGAAAAAGCAGAAGCAGCTGAAAGTTATGTTGGAGGCTCTCAAGAAAGGGGACAAGGTGGTGACGGCGTCAGGCATTTGGGGCACGGTGACCAACCTCGGGAAGGAGACGGTCACCCTGCAGGTTGCGGATAATACCAAGATCAAGATCCAGCGTGAACATATCGGCCGGGTTCGCGGCGATGAGGAAGATTGACGGTGTCAGAGAAAGAAAAGGATTGGCGAATCTATGAAAAAGGTTGGTGGACGGTTACTGGCGCTGACGGCTGTCATCGTGGCATCGGTCGTGTTTTTTCTCCCCTCGTATCCGCCGCTCTATAACGAACTGCCGCGGTGGCTGCGGGCGGTGTTGCCCGACAAGGGCATCACGTTGGGCCTCGATCTGCAAGGAGGCATCCACCTGGTGCTCGAGGTCGAAGAGGACCGTGCCGTCGAGATCGCCGTGGACCGCGCCGTGGTAGCGGTGCAGGATCTTCTGCTCGAAAAGAAGATCCCTGCCGAATCGGTCAAACGCGCCGGCTCCTCGCAAATTGCGATTTCATTTCAGAATCCGGATCTCAAATCGCAGGTACAAAAGCTTCTGGATGACTTCCCGACCTACGTCGAAGTCGAAACCTCCGGTACGGCGAACAGCGTGGTATGGACGATGCGAGAACCGGAAATCAAGCGGATCAAGGATTCGGCCATCAACCAGGCGCTGGAGACGATTCGTAATCGTATCGACCAATTCGGCGTGGCTGAACCGCTCATTCAACGTCAGGGCCAGAAGCAGATCGTGGTCCAGTTGCCGGGCATCAAAGATCCGAAGATGGCGAAAGATCTGATCAAGCAAACCGCATTGCTCGAGTTCAAAATGCTTGATGAAGAGGCCCAGATGAAGGCGGAATTGCCGGGCCGGATTCTCAAAGGAAAAGACCGTGAGGATGCGTTGCTGAAACAGTTTGAAAGCAAAGTGCCGGAGGGCGATCAAATTTTGTTCGAACGGGTGACGCAAAAGGACGGAATGCAGGAGTATCTTATCCCTTACCTCGTGAAAAAACGGGTGATGTTGGCCGGTGATGTCCTGAGCGACGCACGGGTCTCGATCGGACAGTTCAATGAGCCGTATGTCTCGGTGACGTTCGATGCCAAGGGGGCACGGGAGTTCGACCGGATCACCGGAGACAATGTCAAAAAGCGGATGGCGATCGTCTTGGACAATACGATCTATTCTGCGCCGGTCATACAGGAACGAATTACCGGCGGACGAGCCCAAATTACCGGAACCTTTTCGATGGAGGAAGCCAATAATCTGGCCATCGTCCTCCGAGCCGGAGCATTACCCGCGCCGTTGAAAATTATTCAGGATCTGACGGTGGGCCCGTCGCTTGGACGTGACTCCATCGAAAAGGGTGTGAGAGCGACGTTGATCGCCGGTACCCTGGTGGTCGTCTTCATGGCGATTTACTACCGTCTCTCAGGCGTGATCGCCGACTTTGCATTGCTCTTGAATCTGGTCTGTCTGATCGGGGCACTCGCGGCATTGAATGCGACGCTGACGCTACCGGGCATCGCGGGAATTATTTTGACGATCGGAATGGGGGTCGATTCGAACGTCCTGATTTTCGAACGGATCCGCGAGGAATTGCGGCAGGGAAAGACGGTGCGGCTCGCCGTCGATAGCGGCTACGATAAGGCATTGCTCACCATTGTGGATTCCCACGTCACGACCTTGATCACAGGATTTGCGCTGTTCTTGTTCGGGACCGGTCCGATCAAAGGGTTCGCAGTGACGCTCTGCCTCGGCATCGCGATCAATCTCTTTACCGCGCTGGTTGGAACCAAGGTCATCTTCGACGTGATCAATCAGCGTCGGAAGGTGGAGCAACTGAGTATATAACCAAGGAGCCGGCATGTTCGAGATTCTGGGAAAGACGAATATCGATTTCATGGGCAAGTGGCGGATCGCGTTTGCGTTTTCCGGTGTCATGGTGCTGCTGGGCATCATTGCGCTGGTGCAAATCGCGCGTGGAGCCGCCAACATGGGAATCGATTTTGCCGGGGGCACGGCGGTTCAACTCAAGTTCGAAAAGCCGATTCATATCGATGAAGCCAGACGAGCCTTGGAATCGAACGGCCTCGCTCATGCCGAGCTGCAGGAATTTTCTCAGGAGAATAAGCTTCTTGTGCGGGTCAAAGCAGCGACCACCATCGAGGAAAAGACCGCAGAGCAGGTGATGGCGGTGTTTCGAAAGGAGTTTCCGGATAATAAATTCGTGGTGGAGTCGAGTACCGAAATCGGGCCGACGATCGGCGAGAAGCTCCAGAGCGATGCCCTGATCGCGATTCTCATCTCCTTTGCAGGCATCGTCCTCTACATCGCGGCGCGGTTCGAACTTCGGTTCGGCGTGGCGGCGGCGCTGGCAACCTTCCACGATGTGTTGGCGGTGTTGGGCGCCTTTTACGTTTTGGACAAGGAAATCACGCTGCTGGTCGTGACCGCACTGCTCACACTGGCGGGTTATTCGCTTACCGATACGGTCGTGGTGTTTGACCGCATACGCGAAAATCTCAGGATGCGCCGGCGGGAGCCCGAGGGAACCATCATGAATGCCGCCATCAATCAGGTCCTTAGTCGGACCATCGTGACCAGCCTCACGGTCGTCATCGTATTGATCCCTCTGGTACTCGGCGGCGGCGAAGTGCTGCACGACTTTTCCCTTGCTTTGCTCTGGGGTGTCATCTTCGGCACCTATTCGTCTGTCTTCGTGGCGACTCCTCTCATCACGTTATGGCCGGGAGGACCCAGCCGTCTCCTGAAGCGGGGGTAGGACGCCGTCAAACCCTGCGTCGAAACGGTCCCTCTCGCCGTGGTACAGTGAGGGGGCGTCCTGTGGGGCGTATTCGCACACCATGATATTCTGGAGCCGGTCTCACAGCCTCCAGCGGAAGATCATCACGGCCATCGTGATGGTCGGTCTTCTCCCTCTCATCCTCTCTCTCGGTCTGACCTACGTGGAAGAACGCCGGGCTCTTCGCGATACCATCGGCGCTAATTTCAAGGAAGTGGCCGTCGAGGCCGCACGCCGGATTGAGATGCAAGTGACGCGTGGGGTGAATGAGGCGCAGCAGTTGGCGACGGCTCCCTTTCTGCGGACGGCCGTGACGGAAGCGAATCGAACGTATGCCGACAAGGACGAGAAGACCGTTCAGTCTATGATCCGGGATTGGCAGCAACGGTGGCGCCAGCGTGATCGGAAGAGTGAGTTCCCACTCTTCATCAACCGGATTGTGACGAATTATCTGATTCGATGGCACGACATCCGCAAAGCCGACTACGTCGGCATCTTCATCACGGACAACCGTGGAGCCTTGGTGGTCAGCTCGATTCCTCAGGTCGAATACTACTATGGGAAGACCTCATGGTGGCGATCGGTTTTCAAGAAAGGACAGGGGAAAGTCTTCGTGAGCGACATATTTTTCGAGCCCTCCTTCGGGACGCACGTGGTCAATGTCTCGGCCCCGATTCTCGATGATGAACAGCACATCGTGATCGGTGCCGTTACGGTGCTGCTGCGGCGCGATACGCTCTTTCACTCCATCTCGGAAGTGAGCGTGGGCAAGACCGGCCATGCCATGTTATTCAATTCTGACGGGGCCCCGTTGATCTGTCCCGTCCTGGCTCCGGAGGAGCATAACGTAACGGCGGAATTGGTCGGCGCGCTCAATTCACCTCATGCGGGATGGACGACGGCGGCGAACGATTCGCATGGCGGCATGAATTCCGTCATCGGGTTTGCGCCGGTTCGTCTGGGTGATTTGACCAAGGACAGTCTGGATGGAAAGAGCTGGATTGCCTTTGTCCGGCAAGACCCGGAGGAATCCTTTGCCCCGCTCTCCAGACTCCTGTGGCAGGTGACACTCTACGGACTCTGTGTGTTGGCTGCGCTCTGGGTGACCGGCCTTGCCGTAGCCCGGCGGATCGCACGGCCGATCGGACTGTTGCACGAAGGCGTGCGTGAGATCGGAAGCGGCCGCCTGGATCAACAGTTGAACCTCAAGACAGGGGATGAGATCGAACACCTGGCCGATGAGTTCAACAAAATGGCATCCAATCTGAAGCAGTCATTCGGGCAGATTGAACAGCGAATGGATGAAGTTCGGAGGCTGGAGGAGAAGTATCGGGATCTCATCGAGAACTCGCCGGAAATGATTTGCCAGCTCAACAAAGCCGGACAATTCGTCCATATGAACAAGACGGGGCTCGAGAAGTTGGGGTACTCGCTTGATGAGATGTTGGCGCTGCGCCTCTGGGAAATAGTACCCACAGGTCGCGAGCCTGAGGTCCTGGCGTATCTCGAACAGTTGGTGTCTCATGGGCGCAGTACGATGGAGACCGTGTTTCTGGCTCGGGACGGTCATCCGATCGACGTCGAGATTCACGCGACGGCCCTGTTTGAACGCACGGGCGGAGGACTGGTTCATTCACGAGCGTTCGTTCGAGACATCAGTGAGCGTCGCCGGTTGGAGCAGCAGATCCACCGGTACACATCCCAATTGGAACAGGCCGTCAATGAGCGTACTCGGCAACTCGTGGCCTCCCAGGAACGCTACAAAGCGCTCTTCGATCTCGTCGCAGATTCCGTTTTCATGATCGATGCGGCGGGTGTCGTCGTCGCGGTCAATAAGCGGGAGGAACAGGCGTTGGGTTACACCGAGGAGCGCGTGGTCGGGCAGAACATTCTGCAGGTGGTGTCGTCGGCCCATCGCGACGACATGGTGGCGCTGCTTCAAAAAGTAGCCGGTGGACAGAGACAGGTGCCGACCCGGGAGATCGGGGTGAGAGACGCCAAGGGCAAAGAGACGCCTGCTGAAATGGATCTCATTCTTGTGGGGGACACTGATCGCCTGCTCATCATGGTCCAACTACGCGACATTACCGACCGTAAGCGCCTTGAACGTCAAATGCAGACCTATCAGCAGGAGCTCGAGGTCAAGGTTCGCGAGAGAACCCGCGAAATTGAGGAAACAAAACAGTATCTGGAAAATCTATTGGAAAACGCCAATGATGTGATCTACACATTGGATAGTGAACAGTGTTTTACCTATGTGAACAGCAAGATTGAAGCATGGGGATACCAGAAGGAAGCTCTGCTGGGACGTCCCTATCTATCCCTCCTGTCCAAACGACATCGCGGTCGTCGCCTCAAGAGCACTCTGGATATCGGCGCCAAACAGGTCTATGAAGTCGAAGTGCTGACGCAAAGTGGTGAGCCACGGTCGGTGATGGTCAGCGTGTCTCCGCTTCACGGTGTGGAAGGGGACATTCTTGGTGTCCTGGGGATTGCGCGAGACATGACCGAGACCAAGAAGCTCGAGCAACAGATCAGAAACTCTGAAAAACTGGCATCGGTGGGAAAACTGGCGGCCGGAGTGGCACATGAAATCAACAATCCGCTCGGTGGCATACTCAATTGTTTGTACAACCTGCGCAAAGGCACGGTCTCCGTCGTCCGGCAAGAAGAATACCTAGCCTCCATGGAGGACGGTCTGCGGCGGGTTCAGAAAATCGTCCGGCAATTGTTGGACTTTTCCCAACAGCATGATCCGGAGTTGGCGTTGGCCAATATCAATCGGGTCATTGAACGCGTGCTGGCGCTTACGGACCATCTCTTTGTGTCGCATCGGGTCGCTCTGGAGACCCAATTGGCCCCGGAGCTTCCTGAGCTTCTCGTCGACCGGCACATGATGGAACAGGTACTGATGAACCTGATCCTGAATGCGATTCAGGCGATGAAAGCGGGGGGAGTGCTGAATATCCGTACCTCGATCAGTGATGGACAGTGCATGATTGAGCTCAAGGATACGGGGTGCGGCATTTCAGCATCCGTACTCCCGCGCATTTTTGACCCGTTTTTTACGACGAAGAGTGAAGGCGAGGGCACAGGCTTAGGGCTGTCCGTCAGCCTCGGCATTATCGAGCGTCACGGCGGAAGAATCTGTGTGGACAGCGAGATCGGGCGGGGTACGAGATTCGTTGTCTCGCTTCCTGCGGTCAAAGACCGGTATGCGATCGGAAAAATATCGTGAAAGGACTGAAGATTTTGATTGTCGATGATGAGCCGTTGATGCGTCTGTCCATGGTAGACGCATTGGAAGGAGTCGGGTGCGAAGTGGCCGCTGCTGGCACGGGGACGGAAGGCGTTCATGTGCTCGATAAACGGCAATTCGACCTGGTCATCACCGATCTCCGTCTACCGGGAGCGGACGGGGTTGCAATCCTCAAGGCGTGTAAGGAACGGAATCCGAACACCGAGGTCATCGTGATCACGGCGCACGGATCGGTGGACACGGCGGTAGGGGCCATGAAGCTCGGGGCGTACGACTATATTACGAAGCCGTTTCAAATGGACGAGCTGCTTCTGATTGTAGAACGTGTCGGGAGAGTGCTCGGATTGCGGCGCGAAAATGTCGAACTGAAGGAAGTATTGGAAGACACGTTCAGCTTCGGAGGCATTCTCGGGCGTAATAATCAGATGCGCGCGATCCTGGATAAAATCAAGATGATTGCGGCAACTGATTCGACGGTGCTGGTGGTCGGCGAAAGCGGTACGGGTAAGGAATTGGTTGCGAACGCCATTCATCTCCACAGCCCGCGCAAGGACCGTCCACTCATCAAGGTCAGCTGTGCAGCTCTGCCGGAAACCCTGTTGGAAGCCGAACTCTTCGGTCATGAAAAGGGCGCCTTCACCGGCGCTCTTCGCCGGCGTCGTGGCCGATTTGAACTGGCGAACAAAGGGACATTGTTTCTGGATGAGATCGGCGAGACTTCTCCGTTGGTTCAGGTGAAACTGCTGCGTGTATTGCAGGAGCGGCAATTCAAGCGGGTTGGAGGAAATGAAACGATTGAAGTCGATGTTCGGGTGGTGTGTGCGACGCAGAAAGATCTCAAGAAAGAGGTGGCGCAAGGTCGATTTCGAGAAGATTTGTTTGAGAGGCTGAATGTCGTGCAGGTGATCGTCCCACCCCTGCGCGACCGGCGTGAGGACACACTGCTGATCGCCGAATCGGTGCTCCAAACCCGGTCGGCCAAACTCGGGAAGAATCTGAAAGGCTTCTCGCAGCCGGTGCGCGAGTTGCTGCTGCGATATTCATTTCCCGGCAACGTGCGGGAACTGGAACAGATGGTCGAGAGGGCCGTCGCTCTTGGGCGGGAGGGGGAGGCAGTACAGCCTTGGGAACTCTGCGGATACCAGTTTTGTCCGTATCTCGGAGGGCCTCCCCAGGAATCATGCGGGTTCTGCAGCGAAGGCCTCTCGGTCGGAAGGAAAAAATCCACTAACGCGACGCTGACATCTCTAGCTGCTGCCAGAGAACAGTTTGAGCGGGACTTTGTTATCGATGCCTTGGACAAGACCGAGGGAAACCGGACGATCGCTGCCACTATGCTGGGGCTCTCCCGTAAAGCCTTGTGGGAAAAGTGCAAACGGTACGGAATTCCGTCGGCAAAGAACGATCCCGAAGGAGAAGAAGACTAGCTTACTCCGCGGGTTCCGGTCCGCCCTCCCAGAGTTTCACAGTCCGATCCCATGACGCGCTGGCCAGTTTGCGTCCATCGGGCGAAAAAGTAATCCCTCGCACCGGACCAGTATGGCCTTTGAGCGTGCGAAAATTCCGGCCGGTTGCGATCTCCCAGAAGTGGATGGTGTGATCATCGCCTGCGCTGGCAAGAACTTTGCCGTCAGGGGACACGGCTAACGAACGTACCCAGCCGGTATGGCCCCTCAGCACTCGCAATTCAGCGGCATGGGGCATTTCGAAAAACCTGATGGTGGTGTCCCGGCTGCCGGTGATCAAGAGCTTTGCATCTGGCGTGAAAGTCATTGCCCCGATCCAAAACTCCATAGGTTTCTGAAACCCTCCATCGTCTTCGATGAAGTACCCTCGCGTCTCTGTGGAATCTTCCGCGGATTCTTCCCAATGGCCGTTGTGAATAACTTTCTCCTCTCCACTGGGGAGCACTTCCCACACTCTGATCTTGCCGATATCGCTTCCACTCGCCATATGGATGCCGTCCGGCGAGAATGCCACGCAGACGGACCAGTGATGGTCATATTGGTCCTTGCCCAGCAAGGTCATCAACTCGGTCCCCGTGGTGATTTCCCAGATTTTAATATCTTTATTATGGCTTCCGCGTGCCAGCATGAGTCCGTCGGGTGACAGCGAGAGACTGACCACATTGTGGTCGTAACGCGAGAAGAGCAATTTGAGCGGTTCGCCGGTCTTCGGGTTCCATAGACGGATGGTACGGTCCTCGCTTCCGGTCGCGAGATGCAGACCATCAGGCGTGTAGGTGATCGCACGAATGTCGTGGGTGTGCCCTCTGAGGGATCGGAGAAGGCGTCCCGTCTCGATGTCCCAGATCCGCACGTATCGATCGACCCCGCCGCTGGCGAGCGTCAGACCGTCGGGGGCATAGGCCACGGCCCAGACTCCATGTGAATGTCCGCGAAATGTCTTCAGTTCACGGACCCCGGCCTTCCAGTGTTCGAGATAGTCGGCAGGCGGTGATTCTGTGCCGGGCAGCCCTGTCGGTTGTGCGGATGCGCCGCGAAATGCCGATGGAAGTGTGGGGACATGATCAGCCATGCTGCGGTCGTCCTCTCTATTCTATCGCCCCGATCAGGGGGAAAATGTCCTGCTCGTTTGCAAAACGCTTTTACAGGTTTGTATAATTTGCTGTCGCACAGAAGATCGTAAGAGAAGGAAAGCGGCCAAGTCAAGCTGGCCTCGTGCATGGTTGATCCGGCCTTCTTCCGAGAACCAGCGCGGGGCTCTTACCCACGTGACAGGCACTTAGAGGTTACACATGGAAATCCGTTTTCAACCCGCCCTTTTGCAAGAGGTCATCGACTCGTTCATCGAAAAGACCGAGCGTGAAGGTGACCCGACTTATTACAAAGATTTTCATGAACTAGCCGACCCGATTTACGAGAAATTTACCCTCGATGACCGGGAAGCCGAGTTCAAAAAACTGTACCAATACTTGTTTGGGATCTGGGGATTTTCGGACATTATTCGCGATGCATTCAACGAATTTCCAGACATGAAGGAAAAGATCGGTATCGTGTTGGTGAAAGGTGTGCTGAAGGAGGATCAAGAAGGCGTCGATATTCTTCGCAAATGGGGATCGGTCGAGCACGACCTGGCCCGAGAATTCGAGGAGAAAGGCCTCAAAGGAGTCGGCATCAAGCTGATCCCCCGGCGATTCTACGATCCGGCGCTGACCCGGTATTGCCGGCATGAACTGATGCATATTTACGATATGCTGGATCCTGCATTCGCTTATGATCCGGATACGAAGGTGGGTCAGAATCCGGGAGAAGAAACCCTCATCTTGCACCGCTATCGGATTCTGTGGAATTTGAGCGTCGACAGCCGTCTGGTGCTCGACTGCAAGGAGCCGATGCTATCGAAAGAGGATCGCTTCAAGGAATTTCGCTCCTGGTATCGAAAAATCCCGCCCCCGCAGTTGAAATCGGTATTTGAGGGGCTCTGGCAAACCTCCTTCTTTACCCATTCAGAGTTGATAGAGATGTCCACCGACACGCTACGTGTCATGGACCGTGCTGTCGATGTGGAAGGGGGAGAGGTTCCTGAAACCACTAACAAGGTCATGTTGATGCCGGGGTTTCCCTGTCCTCTGTGCCGGTTTCCTACCTATTCCTGGGTCGAAGACCTGTCGACCAAGGTGGAAACCTATGTGCTGGATTTCATCCGTGAGAACCATCCCGGCTGGGATACCGAGTTTGGCGCCTGCGACCGCTGCGTCGAGGTGTACAAGCTGCGTGCTGACGGTGTGATGTAAGGGGTTGCCGATGGCAGATTCGAAGTACGGGCGCCGCGATTTTTTCAAAGATTCCGTGTTTTCTGTTGCGAAGGCGGCCCACGAGTTCGTGAAGCACAAAGACGCTCCACGCGAAGAGGCCGTTCCACCGGCACGGACGGATGGGCTTCGACCGCCTGGCGCCGTCGAAGAGACCCTATTCCTCGAGCGGTGTACGCGCTGCAGTGATTGTGCAAAGGCCTGTCCCTACAATGCGATCGTATTCGATCGCCGGGATGGGTCGCCCGTGATTTTCCCCGATCAGATGGCCTGTCATCTCTGTGAAGACTTCCCATGTATCGCCGCCTGTGAGACGGATGCGTTGCTTCCCGTGGACAGTCCTCGTGATGTGCGAATGGGGCTGGCGGTCGTGTCGCAGAAGACATGTACGGCAGGGCAGGGATGCCACGCGTGTGTGTCGCAATGTCCGACGGAGGCGCTCTCTATGGATTTCGATACGTTACGCCTCGTGGTCGCGTCCGGGCAGTGTGTGGGGTGCGGGCTGTGTGAGGAGATCTGTAAGACCGTAAATGATCGCCTGGCGATCAAGGTGACCCCCGTCCGTCACGTCGTCTCTCAGGGTAAGAATACCTCTGCAAATTATTGATCGAAAGGAACCTGGAATTGAGTTGTGTGGACAATGGCACAGACAAAGAATCAGGCAGTTGAAGTTGTAACCATTAGGGGTGAGTTCACGCTTGACAACCCCTTCACCTTTACCTATCATACGCGAACCTGTGCGAAGCTGCGACGTGTTACGCAGACACGTGAATGGTGTAAAAAAGACACCGCGTAACATGTTGAGTGAGGAGCAAAAATACGCATGACACCGAAACAATCAGTACAGGGTACCGTCCCCTCCGTTAGCGCAATCATTCCTCAACCGGTCGCGATAAAAGATTCCCCCGCAGTCGAGCGAGCGCTCAATCGCAGCAAAATGTATCTCTTGTTCTCCTGGAGCCTGCTCTTTCCGGAGGATGAGGAATTCCTTGACTATCTTCAGTGCGGAGAATTCGTAGAGGATGGGCGTGCTGCCCTCGATGGTTTGCGGGCTGCGCTCGAGGGGCCAGGCGGCGACCGTACCAAACAGAAAATTGCGGCCCTTCACAAGCAGTTGGACCAGATCGAAAAGCTCGTGTCCGCGGAATGTGTAAACTGGAAATTGATCGATTTGCAATCGGAACACAGGCGGGTGTTCACCAACGTGATTACCCTCGATTGCCCTCCCTATGAAACGCTATTTGGAAATGACCACGTTTTTGCCCAATCCCATGTGATGGGCGATATCGCAGGGTTCTACAAGGCCTTCGGGGTAGAACTCTCGAAAGACGTCCACGAGCGGCTCGATCACCTCAGCGTAGAATTCGAGTTCATGCATTTTCTGACCTACAAAGAATCGTATTCGCGCTGCCACGACGGGATGGAAAAAACCGAGATCGTGGTGGAGGCTCAGAAAAAGTTCGTCAAGAATCACGTCGGCCGTTGGGTCCCGCTGTTCAGTCGCATGCTCTCGAAGAAAGCCGATTCCGGCTTGTTCAAGTTGGTGGCTGATTCAATGTCTGACTGGATGGATTTCGAGGTGGCCTTCCTGACTGTGACCCCGCAACCGTATTCCGAGGCCGACTATCGACCTGCGACATTTAATGCTCCGGAAGGGCAGACTTACGAGTGCGGCGCGCAGGATCATGGCAACGAGCTGAGTATGCTTCTGAATGAGGTCGGCGCGACATCTTTTATGGATAATAAGAAGGACAAGGAAGATAAGGACGAAGGGCCCGTTGGGACGGCATAATTTTCGTGTGTTGTCGGAGTAGTCAGGTTGTAAAGTCGGCATAAGTTTAACGTTCTCATTAATTATTAATCCTATTGGGAGGAGGGCCTATAGTATGAGATTGGTGCAGACACGCAACAAGGGTTTGGTGTTTGGCATTCTGTTCTCTGCCCTGGTCGTCGGGATTATGATGACTATTGGGCAGGTGCCCCTAGCGGTCAGCCAGCCGGTGACGATCCCGGCAAAATCGATCAAGGGTCCGATTCCAATGGACGGCGCCAATCCCATTTGGGAAGGCGTAGCTGGTGTCGTAGTTCCTCTAAGCGGTCAGTTGATCACCACACCGATGCACCCGAACTTCTCGGTGAAATCGGTGTTTGTGAAGGCGGTCACCAACGGGAAGGAACTCGGTCTTCGGCTCGATTGGGCTGATCAGACTAAGAATGATACGACGATCGGACCACAGGATTTCCGTGACCAGGCCTCCATCATGTTTCCAGTCAATACATCCGGCGCGCCGCCATTTCAGTGTATGGGGCAGTCGGGCGGAACCGTGAACCTCTGGCGTTGGAACGCCGAGTGGCAGAAGGATATGGGCAAGGACAGCGCGGGTATTTGGGACGTGGACGATCAATACCCGGGTATTTTCTGGGACTACTACTTTGAAGAGCCTGCCGGCGGTGTGACCTATCCGGATCGGATCGGCCGCAGCCTTGGCCCCTTCAATCCTGGAATTTGGTCCGGTAACATCATGTCCGACCCGACGTTGCGTGTCAGCTCAGTCGAAGATCTCAATGCCAACGGGTTCAGCACGCTGACGACGCAGGCACATCAAGATGTGATTGGCAATGGCGTGTGGGAACCGGCTGGCTCGGTGAAGGGCGGTTGTTGTACCGGTCCAACCTGGCGCATTGTTGTGAAGCGGACCTTGGAGACAAGCGATGCCAACGATACCCAGTTCAAGGCCGGAGCTTCTGTGCCCATCGCGTTTGCGGTTTGGGACGGCTCCAACGTCGAGCGCAACGGTATGAAGGGAATTTCCACCTGGTTTACACTCAAGCTTCCGTGATTTTTTCACCCTGTTTTGGGTGATCTCTATCGGAGCGGATAGAGAGAAGTGACATCGGGAAAGCCCCGGATTTTGGTTACGGTTCGTAACCTGAGTTCGGGGCTTTCTTGCATGGGACAGTTTGAATGTCGCGATGGCCTGCTCGGCTCTCGGCTCATGAGAGCCTATAGTCAGGCGCTGTGCAGTTGCTTTTGAACGAGGATGGCGTGTATAAAATCGAATGGGGTATTGATGTAATTATTTGATATTTTTGATACCTGGATGTTCCCATCATGAAAGTGTCACTGATTTTCCCTCCCACGTGGCATCCGTCGCAGCCCTATCTCAGCCTCCCGTCTCTCACGGGATTTTTACGCCAAGCCGGCATCGAGAACGTATCACAGCGGGACTTGGGAATCGAATTGCTCGACAGGGTGCTCACCAAATCATATGGCACCGAGGTCTACCAACAACTCCTCGATAAGCAACGACGGTTGGAGGGGGATAAGAGCGGCGAGTCGGGTCCCGGAAGTGCGGAGCATCATTCGCGTGTCGTCGAATCGTTAGACCGCTTTCCATACTTGATCGACCGGATTGAGTTGGCAAAGGAAACCCTCCGCAGCGAGGGCTTCTATGACATTGAGGCATACCGTGACAGCCTGTTCCTGATCGACAAGTGGCTCGAGTTACTCTCCTCTTTGTATTTTCCCACGCGAATGAGTGTCGTTGACAATCAGTTCGGAAATTATTCGATCTATTCCTCAAAGGATTTGATGAAGATCATACGTGACGAGGAACAGAATCCTTATGTCGGGCTGTTCCGCGACCTCTTCCTCTCCTCCATCGTAGACGACAGACCTGATCTCATCGGCGTTTCAATCACCGCAACATCCCAGATCATCCCGGGCCTCACGCTGTGCCGGCTCATTAAGGAAACAGCTCCCGACCTCCATGTAACCATCGGCGGAAGCATTTTCACGCGGCTGGTGGACAACCTCCGACGCTGTCCGGGTCTGTTTGATCTCACCGATGACTTTGTCGTGTTCGAAGGGGAGACCGCTTTGCTTGAGTTGGTGAATCAGATGAGCGGGCGACGGGACTACAGTAAAGTTCCCAATCTCATTTATCGGCAGAACGGCAAGATCACCGTGAATCAGCCGTTCTACTCCGAAAATATCAATCAGTTGACGGCGCCGAATTATGACGGCTTTCCGCTCGATCTCTATCTGTCTCCTGAACCGGTGCTTCCGGTTCAGTTCTCGCGAGGGTGCTACTACAAGGACTGCGCATTTTGCGCGTTGACCCTGGACCATCAAAATTTCCGCCAACGCGATCCGGGGAAGACCGTCGACGATCTCGAATGGTTGAAACGGCGATATGGCGCGCAATCGTTTTTCTTTACCGACGAATGCTTCGCCCTGTCCCCGACCAAGCGGCTATGCCAGCAGATGCTCGACCGCCAATTGAATGCAAAATGGACCTGCGAACTCCGATTTGAAAAAAATCTGTCCCGCGAACTTCTGACGCTCATGCGGGATGCCGGCTGCCAAAAAATTGTGTTCGGATTGGAGTCTTACAATCAGCGGGTGATGGATTTCATGAAGAAGGGCATCAAACAGGAGTCGGTCCGCAGAATCACGGAAGATTGCGTGGATCTCGGGATTGCAGTCCACTGTTATATCATTGTCGGATTTCCGACCGAGCGTGAGGAAGAAGCGCTTGAAACGGTCAATTTCATCGTCGGCAACAAGAAATTGAATCAGTCGTTCGGATTTTCCTGCCAGCCCTGCCTGTTTGACCTCGAGAAAGAAGCGCCGATTATGAGCGATCCCGGCGGGTACGGGATCAGGCGCATCATGAGGCCTGCCACAGAAGACCTCAGCCTCGGATTCTTTTATGAGGTGCAGGAAGGGATGACACCGGTACAAGCCGAGCAGCTGTATCACCAGGTGTATGAGAAAGTCAGCGAGGTTGTTTGCGAGCTCCCGTTCAATTATTCAATGGCGGACGGGCTGCTGTATATTACCCGGGCCAAGGCTCAAGCTACCCAGGTTCCTCAACCGACGGGCTTCTGATTCACTGTCTCCGCCCATCGGTATTCCCACCCTTCCGACGTTGAATATCATTTTAGGAGACGGCTATAATGAGGACTCACACCCTGGAGTAGAGAGTGGCTGCACTGGTTTCGACAATCGAACGCGCCACTGGCCGCATCAAAGACCAGGGGTTGCTGTTTGAGTATACCGTCAAACTCGTTGTTCTGACGGCCTTCTTTGAGCTGATTTTGTATCGGCTCGTCTCTCGCCTCGGGATGCATCTCAGCAAGGTCGCGGCCCAGCATCCGTGGGTCGGGTCCGCCTTCCGGTTCCTTTCTTCAATCGGTTTTGGGATGTTGAATGTCGTAGCGATTTTTCTCTTCATTGCCCTGGCTGTTCTGGTGTTGAAGCGCCTCCGTCTGTACAGTCTTTCAGGCTTGAATGTGATTATCGTGCCCGGCGTCGCGCTTCTCTTGCTGCTGACTGCGGGGTTTCTCATTGTTGAACCGGCCATGCTTGGATCCATTGCCTACAACGTGATCAGTTTCATCCTTCTGACCGTCCTCATAATCGAATATTTGTCCAGTCATCACGAGTGGGCTCAGCGTCTCTTGGGGGTGACCTACTATCTGGGCATCTCAGGATGGCTGTATTATCAGATTTTGTCGACCACCTATGGATGGCTGGGATCGGTGGCCGCGCCGCCCCTCGTGTATGAGGTGAATAGGGCAGGCGAAGCCCTTATGGTCCTGTCCAGCATCATCGTGTTCTGGGCCTATGGTCGCGGCGTTTCTTTTCTGAGTCGCAACAAACAGCAGCGACGGCGTGCGATCTGGTTTTGGTCAACGGCCGGAAGCGTGTTTGGATTGCTGTTGTTTTTTGACTATTTCCTGGAATTCTACAATCCAGCCATGGCCCATTCCATCCGGAAGGCCAGTCAAGGGATCGGGTGGATTTTCCAGATGGGGATGGGATACACATTCTATCTACCCTTTGCGCTCTATGTCGCGGGCCTCTTCTGCTGGGCCTATACCGTCATCAAGCTGATCAGCATGGGACGGCTGGCCGGCTATGGATTGGCGCTCATGTTCATCGCAGGATATGCCCTGCTTCTCTCCAATCTGACCATGATGGTGATTTTGGGGGTCATGCTGCTCACAATGGACCGGCAGAGAGGCGAGATGACCGAGCGGGCATCAACATCAAACGCGCCGTTGCTAGGGACCCAGGAGTCCTTCGTCGGCGGACAAGTGTAACTTAATCACACCCGACGAATAGGTTTGACGATGGAAGAACAACAAATGTCTGCCGGACCCGAACAAACGACTGCCGCCGTGGATGTCGGGGATCAACTCATGAATCCCGACGAGGAGATTGCAGAGATCGAAAAGCTCCTGGCCAGCGAGCCGGATGACTTCCAGGCGCGCTGTCGACTCGGAGAGCTGTATTTCAGTAAGGGGCGGCTGGATGATGCCCTCACAGAGGTCAGGAAATCCATCGAAATGGCAGAGGGTCTCAGGGCCGAGATGAATCGATCGTTGGCGATGTACTACTCAAACCTGGGCACCATTTATGCCACCAAAGGAATGATGGAGGAGGCGCAGGCCGAGTTCAAACATGCCCTGGACGTCCATGCCTCGGATGTCCTGGCGCTGTTTAATCTCGGTCGCGTGCAGGCGGACCGAAAGAATTATATGGAAGCGAAAGGCTTTTATGAGCGCTTGGTCGAGATTACGCCGGACGATCCCATCGCTTGGTATAACTTGGCCGGCGTGTATGTCGAATTGGATAATCCGCAGGTTTCCGACTATAACACGATGGATATGGCCATTCAGTGTTATCTACGTGTACTCGAGCTTGATCCAAAGCATCTCGAAGCCAGTTTCAAACTGATGGATATCGCCCTCATCCACAAGAAGACCGATCTGGCCATCAAGATCATGGAAAGCGCCGTCGAACATAATCCCCAAGAGCCGCTGGCCTACTACAACCTCATCAGCGTGTACGATAAGTGCAAGATGTTTGAGCAGGCGGAACAGGCCAGGCAGCGCCTCAAGGAGCGGTTCGCGAAGAAGGCGAAAGAAGGGACAACAACCTGAATCAGCGATAAGGAGACACATCATGTTTGGGAGCCTAGGATTCACAGAATTGATCCTGATCCTGTTTATCGTATTGATCATCTTCGGCGCGGGGAAATTGCCGCAGCTTGGTGAGGGATTCGGGAAGGCGATCAAAGGCTTCAAAAAGTCGGTGCACGAAGCAGACGCGATTGAAGCCGAGGCCCAGGCTCAAGCCCAGCAGGCGGCACCCGCACAGGCTCAGTCGCTGCCGCCTCAATCGACGGTGACGGCGCAGACCGGTGAGCAGACCGTCGCGGCATTACCACCGACCTCACATGCGTAATACAGAAGCGACGCTTCATGTCGTTCTAGAAAGCCAGGACTCCTATGGAAACTGAACTTCAATTGGCTCTCGGATATATCGATACCTTCGCGGGAAACGGCAAGGCCCGTAGCACAGGTGATGGCAAGCGCGCGGTCAAAGCCGGCATTCCGCTTCCCCACCATGTTGCCTTGGATAAGGAGGAACGCTGGCTCTATTTTGCAGAATCCGGGTCGGACCGGGTCAGGCGGGTCAATCTGACGGAAGGAACGGTCCATAACTTCGCCGGAATCGGCGAGACCTGCTACAGCGGAGATAGCGGCTTATGTGGTGAAGCCGGACTGTACCTCCCACTCGACATCGCGTTTGACTCCAACAATGACCTGTACATTTGCGACTCAGGAAGCAACCGGATTCGAAAGGTGGAACACGAAACCGGCATCATCACCACCGTCGTCGGTACTGGGCAGCATGGATTCAATGGTGACGGCAATGCGCTGGATGTCAATTTGACGTGGCCCGCGGCCATTGCCTTCGACAAGGATGACGTCTTGTATATCGCGGATACACAGTCCCATCGAATCCGACGCTTCGATGCCCGGACCGGTACGGTCGAGACCGTGGCGGGGAACTGGTCGAGTGAGGACGACGCACGCGAGCAACCGCTGGTCGCGCGGAACCTCGTGGTCCTGTCTGGCGATGCCATCGGAATTGATTTCAGTGATGACAATGGATGGCTCATGCCGGTGTGTTCGGATGGGTTGGATCTGTCCCTCTATTTGGACGATGGGCGGTCGGCATTGGAAGCACGTTTGTATGACATCGTCGGGCTGGCAATTGATGGAGCTGGAGATCTCTATCTGGTGGACAAAGGCAGCAATCGCGTCAGGAAAGTTAGTCAGGGGACCGGCGTCATCTCCACGCTGGCTGGCGTGTGCCGATTTGGCTTTGATGGGGATGACAAAGCCGCCGGAAAATCCATGCTCCATGCACCGGAGGCCGTGGTCTTCGATCAGCACAATCATGCATACATTTCCGATACGGGGAACCATCGCATCCGTAAAGTTGACTCGCAGACCGGCCTCATCAGCACAGTCGCAGGCAACGGAGACAGTGGATACGAAGACAAGAACATGGGCGGCTGCGGGGCTGCCCGGTTTGTGGCAAAGGATGCGGCGGGGCAAATCAAGCATGGTGATGGATTGGCGGCCATCGAGGCGGTAGTGAATTCTCCTGTCGGTTTAGCCATTGATCAGCAGGGGCATTTGTATATCTGCGAGCGGGGAGAAAACAAGATCCGCCGGGCACGCTTATGGTAATGCACCGGCGTAGGTTCACTGACGGACAGGCATACCCTTGGAACGACAACGCTTGCCATCGGTGAAGAAGGGGACCGAGGCCGCCGCATGGTTCGAATGAAACAGGTCAGTGTATCCCACCCCGTTCTGTTTGCCTTCCTCGTTGTACTCGTCGTCACTGCGTTCGTGCTGGGTGGTTTAGGTATTCCGATCGTCAGTTCGGAGGGGATGATCATCCGAGCTCCGTGGGTCTCGGGGGATATTCCCTCCGCACCGGAAGACCCGGCCTGGCAAAAGATCCCTCCCATGACCTTGCCATTGAGCGGGCAAATCATCACCCGACCCGTGTGGCCTGAGCCGACCGCTCGGGCGCTGACGGTTCGCACGATGCACAATGGGACGGATATCGCGTTCCTGTTGGAATGGCAGGACAACACCAGGAATGACCGGCTGACACCGGGCACATTCCGAGACGGGGTTGCACTGGGGTTGCCGCTGGGTGATGCGCCGGCCTTTTTTTGTATGGGGCAACTGGATCACTATATCAACATTTGGCACTGGAAGGCTGATTGGCAAAGCGACATCGATCGTCGCGCTGCAAGGACCACAGAAAAGGAAAAGGGGTCTGGCGAGCCCAGGAGGTTTGAGGTGATCCCGCGACGGGCCTCTTCGGTAGAAGATTTGATCGGCGGAGGGTTCAGCACGCTGACGACCAAGGAAAAGCAGGGGCGCGTGCAGGGAAGAGCGACGTGGAAGGACGGTATGTGGCGAGTGGTGATGCGGAGACCGCTATCGAGCGAGGAGCAGGAGAACGAGGCTAAGCTGGTTCCCGGACGGATTCAAACGGTTTCTTTTGCCGTGTGGAACGGCGAGAATAAGGAACGGAACGGTCAAAAGGCGATTGCGCCCTGGTTTCAGCTCTCGCTCGATCCCGTCACAAAACTCTAGCCGTTCTTGATAGGATGAGGACTGAGAAAGACAACGTCCGGCGGACGGCCGTGCGCTCTGCGTGAGGCAAAGGGGTTGGAGGTCTTTTCGATCATACGCCGATACCAAGCGAATAAAGCCCTCCCGTCAGGAAGGGCTTTTTTTGTTTTTTTTGTATTGTTCTGCGTCCTTCTCAGCGGGTATGTATGCATTGGGCCGGACAGTCTGCTTGCCGCGGGACAGGATGGGGGTATGACGGTCGATGAAGCCGTCAGTCTCGGAGAGGAGTTCGGTATTGCGGTGGGCGAAGTGGATGGAGAAATTCAACGGGAGCTAAAACTGGAAAGACCCGAGGGTGTGGCCGTCTTCGAAGTGATCGGCAATTCCCGAGCTGACTACGCCGGGATCAAAGTTCGGTCGGTCATCAAGGAAATCGACAAACGGGAAGTCAGGAATATGATCGATTTCGGGAAAGCTCTCAAGCGCGCCATGCCGGAATGTAATTTTACCGTCGGGACCTATGAACCTGCCGATCCCGGAGACCCGGTCGGCTGGGGCGTGAATTTCCACTTCGTCGGGTGCAAACGTGATTGATCGTTTTCTGGAGCGCATGTGAATCGTCTTGCAGTGTTCGTGAAACAGTTCGGCATCATTGCGGTGTTGGTTCTTCTCCTGGCTGTGAATGCCCTGTTCCACGAACGGGCCATCGCTCAAAAGCCTGATGGCCAGCCGCCAGCCGATTGGATCGCGGAAATAGAGAAAATTTTCATTCGGTCTGAAGACTGCAAGCAGTGCCACGATCGGCACTATGAAGAATGGAAAGGGATACGAGAGCAAACGCCTGATCTGAAAACGTTTGGTCGCGTCGATGCGGCGTTGTTGCACGGCACGGCATTCGAATCGCCTGTATTCCGCACGGTCCTGGGTCTCTGGATCCAAACCAACCCCACGGCTGAGGAGCGGCAACGGTGTTTGTCATGCCATGCCCCGGCGGTGACCGTCTTCCCGAAGTACGTGGATAACATCACCGCGCAGGTGTTGTCGGGCAAGCCTCAGATCGAAGGCATCGGGTGCGCGTCGTGCCACCTTATTGATGGGCGAGAGACCTCGACACATCCTCCTCCGACATACAAGGTGAAGCCGGGAGAAATGCTGTATGGTCCTTATCCGGACCCGGAAGAAAATCTCGTCCATCCGGCCACCCAGTCTGATGTCTACAAGGGTGCCAATTACTGTGCATCGTGTCACTTTGACAAAGTGAGAGATGTCACCCAGAAGGAGGTGCCGGGGGAGATACTCAAAGGGACGGTCTGTCAGGACTGCCACATGGAGCCTTCCACCGGGAGTTCAACATCTAAACGGGGCGCGATGACCAGGTCGATCGGACGTCATTGGTTTCGCGGAGTGGTCATCCCGGGCACGTTGCTGAAGAACCGGAATTTGCAGGCTGAGTGGATGCCCCGCATCGATATCGAGGCGACCAAATCGTCCTCAGGAGTCGAGGGAACAATACTGGTCAAGGTCGGCAGCCTCCCCCACAGTTTCCCCGATGGTGATCCCGTCTTAAAACAATTTTTTATCACGATTGTGGTCAAAGATGCGGAGGGGAAGACGCTTGGACAGGAGATGAAACAATTCGGCCTGCCGTATGACAAGATTTTGCGTGGGGATATCCCGGACCCGTTCATCAAAGGCGGAAATACCCGTCGTATTCCGTTCACGCAATCAATTCCTGCCGGGAGCGCACCCGCCCATCTGGAGGTGGTTCTTACCTACGCCCTGATTCCTGACCCCGGAAGCTCCTTAACGGAGAAATATTTAGCCACGCTGGCGAACGACCAAGAACGGGCGACGGCCAAAAAGATCATTGACGAATACATCCAACCTCGCATATTGACCTACCGGGTGAGGTCGCTCTGAGGCGGTCGAGTCCAGGGCGGCGCGTAGCCGCGCACGAGAATGAAAGGGAAGCAGACTCAACGGTGACACCTGATCAGCGTGTATTCATATGGGGAACGATCGGCATTTTTCTCTGCATTCTGGCTGTCGGTGCCTACCACGTGCAGCAGGGAATGGCTCAAGATGTGAAACCCAAGGTTCCGATCGACAAGGCGTTCCCCCATTCGAGTAAATGCAAGCGCTGCCATGAGCGGGTATTTGAGGAATGGGAAACCTCTCCTCTGTCACGATCCATCCACACCCCCACGTTCAGGGCCGCTCTCGACCAATATGTGACGGGTTCAGGCGGGAAGGATAAGGCGCTCTGCTTCCGATGCCACGCGCCTCATGTGCGGGAGTTTCCCGAGCAGGCAGAGATGTTCGTGGCTCAAGCGCGGTCCGGAGAGCCGTCGTTGGACGGAGTCGCTTGTGTGCAATGCCACTTGATCAAACAGGTGGATCGCGCCAAACATCCACCGGAGCCCAAATATGATGTCGGCAGCAAAACCATGTACGGACCGTACAAGGATTTTGCAGCGAACTTGGCCCATCAATCGATGGACCTTGATCTCTTTCGGAAATCCGACCTCTGCTTGAACTGTCATCAATCGGTGCCGACAGGCGCGAATCTCGGTAAGAGCAACGACCTATTGGGGAACTGGGATCAGAGCAAGGCGATCAAGTCCGGGAAGGAATGCCAGACGTGTCATATGCCGGAACAGGTCGGCGAATCCGCCAACGGAGAGAATAAACGAAAGGTTGCCAACCACACATTCCCGGGACGTATTGGAAAACTGCGGCAGGAAGCAGCAAAACTTGACGTCCTGACCAAAATTGAAGGAGACAAAACCACGGTGACGGTGACCGTGCATAGCCTCGTGCCGCACAATTTGCCGACCACGCACCCCGGATGGGCCAGCGTGGTACTCAGTCTGGACATCAAGGGGAAAAACCTGAGAAGCGTATTCAGCGACAAGCGGGTCTACGGCCGCACCTACGCCGATGCGAAAGACCAGAAAACAATCTTTGATTTTGAAGCTGTCAAAGTTGTGGAGGATACAGTCTTAAAGCCGGAAGAAAAGCGCATTGAGACCTTCACTGTTCCCACTCCTAAAGACACCAAGACATTCGACGTCGAAGCGACCTTGAGTTATGCGCCTGTCACCGGTCCGGCCGCGTTTCTCCAGCGCATCGAGGCGGAATCGAGCAAGGGTGCGCAAGACCCGGTCTTTCAGCCGATCGAAATTGTCAAATATAGCGAGAACATCCCGGTCAATAAATAGCGAAGGTCGTCTCTCGTGAAGCGTATCTCGTCAAGACGACGAGACCATCAGTTTGAACGAAATACGGGCGACGTTTCACGAGGACGGGTGTCTTCCTACTCGGCGATGATTCGTGAACCGGGCGACTTCATTTTGAAGATTTGAATGGCCGAGTACACGTGCTTGGCAGGCTGGTTGAGAATTAGGCGAGAGTTCGTGATGTGAGTGTCGATGAGTTCGTAGGGACCACCGCTATAATAGATGTCGCAGTCATCGACCGAGCAATTCTTGTACACATGATTGTCGAGCGCGAGTTTCTGTTTGCTGAACGTTTGTGCATCGACAACGATGTAATCCGGCGCGAACCCCATGGCACTCCTCCGCGCGCACTATAGCAAGATTGTGTAGGGCGCGCAAACGTATCCGGTTCGCGTGGCCTGCCGTGGTTCCTTTTCTCCGTGGCGCCGCATCGCGCGCCCAACCGTCTCTCGAATGACCATGTTTGCCGTGCTGTTCCGGGTCATCGGTCACACGACGTGGCTGCGCTTCCAAGTCGTTAGTCTGGTGATCGGGTTCTCTCGCCTTCATCTACCGGCAGAGTAGCGGGGCTCCGGTGCCTCATGTTTCATCTTGATCCTCGGAAGACATCTTGTATAAAATGGCCCACTTTCGTGCAACCAGCTGCAGAATTCTGATTTTCGAACCACCCTTCGGTTTTTCCATTTGGAAATGTACTTTCGATGGGTTGAAGGCACGGGGAACCGTGTGACATGAAAGCCCCTCACCAACAGGAGGAGTGAACTGTGAGTGACTCAGCGATCATTATCTTTGCTCTGATTGCAGCGGCTTCCGGCATTGCCTATGGCCTTTATCTGGCCATGTGGGTGTTCAAACTCCCCGCAGGTAACCAGAAAATGCAGGACATTGCAAAAGCGATTCAAGAAGGCGCTGGCGCCTATATGAACCGGCAATACCGGACCGTCGGCCTCGTGGCCGCAGTCCTCTTTGTCGTGCTGTGGCTGGCAGGATTTGCCTCCGACAAATTCGGAATGCTCACCGCGGTCGGTTTTCTGATCGGAGCCGGCGCCTCGGCGCTGGCCGGGTATGTGGGGATGATCATCGCGGTGAGGGCGAATGTTCGGACAGCGCAGTCGGCCCATCAAGGAATGAATGCCGCGTTGACGGTCGCGTTTCGCGGGGGCGCCGTGACGGGATTGCTCTTGATCGGATTAGGCTTGCTGGCCATCACCGGCTTCTATACGTTGGCATCCCAGTTCGCGGGCCAGGAGAAAGCGATCCATGCGCTGCTGAGCCTGGGATTCGGCGGCAGCTTAATATCCGTCTTCGCGCGCGTGGGTGGCGGCATTTATACAAAAGCCGCGGACGTCGGTGCGGATCTGGTCGGCAAAGTAGAGGCCGGTATCCCGGAAGACGATCCGCGTAATCCCGCCGTCATTGCCGACAATGTCGGTGACAACGTGGGGGATTGCGCCGGCATGGCGGCCGACCTGTTTGAAACCTACGCGGTGACAACCGTGGCGGCGATGGTGCTGGCCTTTACACTCTTCAATGGTCAAAGTGCCCCGATCCTGTATCCGCTCGCGTTGGGTAGTGTGACGATCTTCGCCACGATCATCGGCATCTGGTTCGTCAAAGTTTCGCCGGGGGGGGGAATCATGACGGCCCTCTACAAGGGATTGTTCGTGGCAGGTGGTCTCGCAGCCCTGGCCTTTTTCCCAATCACCACCAAGATCATGGACAATGTGGGTGGCGTGAGCGGGATGAGCTATTACCTGGCGGCCTTGATGGGACTTTGTGTGACGCTCGCGCTGGTATTCATCACCGATTACTACACGTCCAAGAGCTATGCGCCTGTGAAGGATATCGCCAAGGCCAGTGAAACGGGTCATGCGACGAACATCATTGCCGGGCTCGCAGTCGGAATGCAGGCAACCGCTTGGCCGGTCGTCGTCATCGGTGCGGCGATTTTGGGTAGCTACTGGATTTGCGGTGGCGAGGCATCAGGTGGATTGTATGGTGTCGCTGTTGCGGCCGTGTCGATGCTCTCGATGGCGGGTATTGTCGTGGCCATCGATGCGTTTGGCCCGATTACGGACAATGCCGGTGGAATCGCCGAGATGGCGCATCTTGGGGCGGAGGTGCGCAACATCACGGACCCGCTCGATGCAGTGGGCAATACAACGAAAGCGGTGACGAAGGGCTATGCGATCGGGTCGGCGGGGCTCGCGGCGGTCGTGCTATTTGCCGAATTCGCTCGTGAGGTCGCGAAAGGCAGTGCGGCGAGTACCTTTGATCTCTCCAATCCGTCAGTCCTCGTGGGACTGTTCCTCGGCGGGATGTTGCCGTTTATTTTCGGCGCTCTCTGTATGAAGGCCGTGGGACAGGCGGCCGGTCTTGTGGTGGAGGAGGTGCGGCGCCAGTTCCGGACAATCAAGGGTATCATGGAAGGAACCGGCAAGCCGGAGTATGGCACCTGCGTCGATATCGTCACGCAAGCGGCGATTCAGAAGATGATGATCCCCGGATTGATTCCCGTCCTATCGCCGATCCTTGTGGGGGTCATTCTCGGGCCGCAGGCTCTGGGTGGTGTGCTCGTCGGCAGCATCGTGACGGGCTTGTTCGTCGCGATTTCTATGACCAGCGGCGGTGGCGCGTGGGACAATGCGAAGAAGTACATTGAAGAACAAGGGAAGAAGGGGACGGAGACGCATAAGGCGGCCGTGACAGGCGATACGGTCGGCGATCCATACAAGGACACGGCGGGGCCAGCCATCAATCCTATGATCAAGGTCATCAACATTGTTGCGCTCCTGATCGTGTCGTTGATCGTGCGGTAGGAAGTGGCCGATGCCGTTTCTCGAAAGTCCGCCAAGCTTGACGGAAGGAATAGCTCCGGAGTAACCTGAATTCAGGTGCTCCGAGGAATCGAACGTCTCGATTTCCAGCGTCATTGGGAGGGACTCACATGGAGAAGCAAGAAAGAAAACAGGAGTCCAAGAAGGAGTCGCACGGCAAAGAGGATGTCAAGCCGAATCCCAAGGTTGTCGAGAGCGGGAAGAAGTTGAAGGAGGACATCGACAAACTCGTAGATGAGATCGATGATGTGCTCGAAAAAAATGCGGAGGAGTTCGTGAAAAACTACGTGCAGAAAGGAGGCGAATAGCCACCACCGGTCATTGATTTCGTATCCAAATCCCAACCATTCCTCGTTACCTCCGGTTACTTGTTTTCTTATCGAGTTGCCGACGATCCGGCCTTTATTCGTGTTTTCCCGCTCAGGGCGATCTCATCTGAGACCGTTCCAGGTTTGACAAAGGGTAGGGGAGCCTATACCATCCCCTTACTTCTCAGTACGTTAGAACCGTCCGATTCTTCCAGAAAGGCAAGCATGCGCGACAAGCAGTGGGTCTTTCGGGAGACCGATACCGAACTGCAGATGTCCTTGGCCCGCGCCTTGTCCATCTCACCGGTGACCGCATCGATTCTCATGGCCAGGGGTGTGACCGATGTGATGATGGCACAGCGTTGGTTGTCGTCCGAAAATGCGGTTCACGATCCGTTTTTATTGCCCGATATGGAACGGGCCATCGATCGGCTGAATAGGGCCATTCTGAATCGAGAACGTGTCTGCTTTTACGGAGACTATGACGTCGACGGTGTCTCCGCGACGAGCCTCTATCTGTCCTTTTTTCACGCTGTGGGCGGGAACGGCCGCGCGTATATCCCGCATCGCCTTCGCGAAGGATACGGGTTGAATGAGGGCGCCATACGTCACCTGTATGGCGAAGGGGTGTCTCTGATTGTGACGTCCGATTGTGGCACGACTTCTCATCATGAAATTGCTGTTGCACGTGAACTGGGGATCGATGTCGTCGTTACCGATCATCATCAAACGGACGACTCGATGCCGGATGCGCTTGCCGTGCTCAATCCCCATCGGCGTGATGCTGTGTATCCCTTCAAAGGGCTGTGTTCGGGTGGTTTAGCGTATAAGGTTGTGCAGGCGTATCATATGAAATTCGCAGGCGATTTCGTGCCTGAGAGCCAGTTGGACCTGGTGGCCCTGGCGACAGTGGCCGATATCGTGCCATTGCACGATGAGAATCGTTTGTTTGTTCGTGAAGGGTTGGCGCAAATCTCCCGGGGCGCCAGATGCGGCATCCGTGCCTTGAAGCAGGTTGCGGGTATCACGCGCGCATGTGTGAGCGACACCATTGCGTTTCGTTTGGCTCCACGGTTGAATGCCGCCGGTCGATTGGATCATGCTTTAGCGGGTGTTCAATTGCTCACGACGGAATCGGATTCTGAAGCACGTCGGCTGGCCGAACATTTGGAGGCGCTCAATCGGACACGGCAACGCATTGAGGAGGATATGGCCGGGCAGGCCCTCTCGTATGTGGAAGAGTCCAAGGGGGGTGCGGGCATCGTCCTAGCTTCACGACAGTGGCACGTGGGCGTCGTGGGAATTGTCGCGGCAAGATTGGTGGAACGATATCACCGCCCGGCCGTTGTGATCGCCATTGATGAGCGAGGTGTCGGGAAGGGTTCGGCAAGGACGGTGCCGGGCTTTGATCTCTATCAGGCGTTGTCATCCTGCCGGGATCTGTTGGTCGCGTTCGGAGGTCATCCCAGCGCCGCCGGGTTAACGATTTCAGGGTCAAAAATTCCCGAGTTCCAGGATCGGTTCAACGAGGTCGCCATGCGTTGGGCGGGACAAACAGAGACGATTCCGGCCTTGCATGTCGATGCAGAAGTGCAACTCTCCCAGGTCAATCTCCAGTTGATTCAAGAGTTGGAAAGTCTGCACCCTTTTGGAGCAGGTAATCCGGAGCCCACCCTCGCAGTCAGAGGATTGGAGGTCGTCGATGCGCGTGTTGTCGGCGATAAGCATCTGAAATTGCGGGTGCGCAAGGGCACATCGTGGACCTTCGACAGTATCGGGTTTCGCATGGGATCATACGCTGATCAAGGGTTGACGGTTCGTCAGCCCGTGGATCTGGCGTTCAGCCCGGAGCGAAATCACTGGAATGGATACGATAGAATCCAACTGCGCATTCGCGCCTTGCGAATGACCCCGGAGGCATGACGGACACATGGTCTACGAGACTGTAACCGAACTGGATCAACTGATCGACCGTCTCAAGAGCTACAATGCGGAGGCCGATCTGCAGGCGATCCGCAAGGCGTACGAATTTTCCGCTAAAGCTCACGAAGGGCAAATTCGTCGTTCGGGAGAGCCGTACCTTCAACACCCGCTTGCCGTTGCCGGCGTCCTGACGCTGCTTAGAACCGATGTCACCGCCGTGGTCGCCGGACTGCTCCACGATACCTTGGAAGATACATTGGCCACTCCTGAAGAACTTGAACGGGAGTTCGGCCCCGAGGTCGTTCATCTCGTCGGAGGGGTCACGAAGATCGGCAAGATCACGTTTCGTAACTATGAGGAAAGACAGGCCGAGAATTTCAGAAAGATGGTGCTGTCGATGGCGGACGATATTCGTGTCGTCCTCATCAAACTCGCCGACCGGCTGCACAACATGCGCACGCTGGAGTACTTGGGCGAGCACAAGCGGCAAGAAATTGCCCAGGAAACGCTGGAAATTTATGCTCCGCTCGCGAACCGGCTCGGCATCGGGTGGATCAAGAATGAATTGGAGGATTTGTGTCTGAAGCATCTCAAGCCCGATGCGTACGAGACGTTGCGGGTACGGGTCGCCAAGCGGGATGAGGATCGGCAGCAATACATTCAGGAGGTCATCGAAGTCGTCAAGCAAGCGATGACGGAGAATGGGTTGCAGGGAGAGGTATCCGGCCGTCCCAAGCATCTCTATGGCATTTATCAGAAGATGGAAAAGCAGTCTATTTCCTTCGAGGAGGTCTACGATCTCGCCGCGCTCCGCATCATTACCGATACAAAAATGAGTTGCTACGCGTGGTTGGGCATTATTCATTCTTTGTGGCGACCGTTGCCTGGGCGATTCAAGGATTACATCGCGATTCCAAAGTCCAACCTCTATCAATCCTTGCATACGACCGTCGTAGGACCGAAGGGAGAGCACGTCGAATTTCAAATACGGACCGAAGAGATGCATCGGGTCGCAGAACAGGGCATTGCGGCCCATTGGAAATATAAAGAACAACGACAGATCGACGAGAGAGACGGGAAGACTTTTAGCTGGTTGCGACAATTCGTGGAGTGGCATCAGGACCTCCCGGACAACCGCCAATTCATGGACTCGGTCAAATTGGACCTGTTTCATGACGTGGTCTACGTGTTCACACCCAAAGGCATGGTCAAGGAACTGCCCAAGGGATCCACTCCCGTCGATTTCGCCTACGCGATTCATACCGAGGTCGGAAATCACTGCGTCGGTGCTAAGGTTAACGGCAAAATCGTTCCGCTGAAGCATGCCGTATCGAGCGGTGACACGGTTGAAATTCTCACATCGCCTAACCAAACGCCGCATAAGGACTGGCTCAAGTTTGTCCGTACCTCTCGAGCGAAAACCAAAATCAAACATTGGATCAAAGCGGAAGAGCATAAGCGAAGCATCGATATCGGCCGCAGGCTTTTGGAATCTGAGTTCCGGCGCCATGGCCTGGCTCCGGCACAAATGATCCGGTCAGACCAACTCTTGCAAGTCGCTCGACAGGCAGGCTACGACACGACGGATGAACTGGCTGCCGCGGTAGGATTCGGCCACCTCCCTACGGCACAGGTGGTCGGCAAGCTCGACTCTACAATGGCGCCGGCCACACCCAGTCCAGCTGAGCAGGCGCCGTCAAAGCCTGCACCCGGCAAAGGGGATGAGAGAGGCGTTAAAGTCAAAGGCGCGCGGGATCTGTTGATGCAACTGTCGCGTTGTTGTAATCCCGTTCCCGGAGACCGCATTCTCGGCTATATCACCCGTGGCCGAGGGCTGACCATCCACACGGTCGATTGTCCGAATCTCGAAGCGCTGGATTATGACAAGAATCGATTGGTCGAAGTTGAATGGGATACCTCGATGCCGAGCACGCACTCGGTCAAGGTATCCGTCATTGCGGTTGACAAGACGGGAGTCCTGGCGAATGTTTCAGCCGCAATCTCTGAATGCCAGGCGAATATCAGTCGCGCCGAGATCACCACCCGCGAGGATCGTAAGGCCATGCTCGATTTCGTGATCGAAATAGCGGATACGGGCCACCTCGGCCGAGTCATGAAAACGATCGAACGAGTCGATGGCGTGATCACGGCCCGGCGCGTGCGTTCGTGGCAGGATCGATAGGCACTGCCCTCTCTGCCGATACGCTGCCGATGGGCGGGGCGAATCATCTCCTATGAGCGTTGCTCTTTTCCTGGCCACCGCCGTTCTGGCCATCACCGTCATCGTGCTGTCGCTGTTGGGATTGGCCTACCTGGCGCATCGCCACAATCAGACAATTTCATTCAAAGTCGTGGCTGGCGGGGGGCTTGCGCTGGCGCTTATCTGCGCCGCGCTCCTTCTGCATAGCGACGTCGTTGAGGCGATCCCTGAGTTGGTTCGTACCTCGGTCGTTGCCGCCGCGTACCTCAGCGCGGCATTCTTTCTCCTGACCATCCTCGATACCCTGATCATCGGGGAATTGTTCATCGCGCGGAAAGGCCGCTACATTCCTGACGCGGTCCGCAATTTACTGTTGGGCGCAGAGGTCGTTGTGGCCGCGGTGATCATCCTTCGTCTCGTGATGAACGTCAACGTGGTCGCCCTGGTCGCGCTTCCGACCGTGGCAGCCGCAGTTGTAGGTGTCGCACTCAAGGATACGCTTGCCAGATTGTTCGCGGGAATCGAGCTGGGGAGAATAGTGAAAGAGGGGGATTGGATCGCCACGCTAGATCGAGAAGGCATGGTCACCCATATCGGCCTCGAGCACATCACATTGACGACCCGCGAGCATGATTCTGTCTCATTGCCGAACGATACTGTGATTCAGGCAGGTGTCACGAACTACAGCCGTCCCAGCACGACACACATGTGCTCGATCCTTGTGGAAGCAGCCTATCGAACCTCACCGAGCCAGGTCTGTGCGATCCTCGTAGATCTGGCGTCCGCGGTCGAAGGCGTACTCAGCGAGCCGAAAGCGGTGGCCATGGTCACCGCTTTCAATGAATCCGCTATTCAATACCGGTTGAAGTTTCCCATCGGGGACTATGCACGTTATCCGCAAATCGAAAGCGCCGTGCGAACCTATGTGTGGAATGCGTTCGTCCGAACAGGAATCGAAATTCCCTTTCCTCAACGCGTGGTTCACCAGGGCGCCGAATCGGAGGAAGTGAAGCACCAGATGAGTGCGGACCAACTGGCCGGTCACTTGCGGATGGTCGACTTTTTGGCGGGTCTGGATCCCAAACAAATCGAGGTCGTTGCGCAAGGGGCGCGTATTGAACAATTTCTATCCGGCGAACGAGTTGTACGCCAGGACGAATCAGGCGATGAGCTCTATATTATTCTGTCAGGGAGCGCAGACGTTCAGATAGAGCAGAACGATCTACATTCGGTCGTGAATCATTTGTCCCCGGGACAATTCTTCGGAGAAATGTCCTTGTTGACGGGAGAACCCAGGTCTGCGACGGTCGTCGCGACCTCCTGCCTACGAGTGATCGTCGTGGGCAAAGAGTCGTTGATTCGGGTCGCAAAAGAAGATCATCGAGTGATCGAGCAAATCGGGGAGACGGTGGCCCGTCGTCACGCATCCACGGCGGCGGCCAAGCGGCGGCTTAGTCGAGATGCCTCACTGGCGACAGGCCTCATGCAGGCACGCTCGCTCATCGAGCGGATCCAAAACTTCTTTTGGGGTCGAGCAAAGGCATAGTCCGCTTGCAGCAGAAGTGTTCATGAATAATCGGGGTTATGGTAGCTTGAACTCAAGCTTTTTCCCCCCTTGGAGATCGAGGGCGTCCGCCCTCCCGCCGTTGATCTCCAACACAAACATCGCGCCATCGTTAGGTCGATATTGCGGACAACTGTCATCGGTCTTCGTGCACACGGGAACGTTGCGTTCGATGTGCACGATCTTTTTTTTCGGATCCAACCAGATAATGTCCAGAGGAAGCTTCGTATTCTTCATCCAAAAGGACCAGGCTTGCGTGTCTCCGAACGTAAACAACATGCCGCGGTCGGCGGGAAGTGTTTCCCGAAACATCAGACCCTGCGAGCGTTTGATCGGTGTATCAGCCAGTTCAGCATAAATCACGACGCCCCGGGGAGTCTTGATAGGGATAATCACGTCAGGCGGCCGTTCTGGGCCGGCCGACACCGCTATAAGAGGGGTGGTCATGGCAGAAATAACCACTGTGATCCAAGTCGCGAGACGTCGTGCGCTGGATCTTCTCAGCGGGCACAATAAGATCATGCAGGCATCCTAACCGTCGGCAAAAGAGGCGTCAAGCCTGACGGACAGCAACGTGCGCGGTCGCGTCATGAAGAGTCGGCCGTAGGCTTGCAATGGAGAATGGTCCTGTGCGATTCTCGATGAGTCTCGATTGGAGGGAACGATGAAAGAGAAGCGCCGAGTATTGTATAAGAAGGGCGTATTTGTGTGTCCTAAGTGCCGCCAGTCATACGTGCAGGATAAGTGGATGGAGGAATGGCGCATCCGATGTCACAAGTGTGATTACCGAGGAACGCTGACAGAAGTGTCGGTCGAAGAGCACTTGGACGAAGAAACTGTTCGGCACTAGGCGTCTCGTCTTGCATCGCTGGGATTTCTGCAACACACTCCACTCTCATCCACCTCTCCGATGTGCGCCGTGCCATTCGTATCGACAGCGAGGTTCCCATGTATCGCATACTGATTGTCTGGCTGCTATCGACCATTATCGCCTGTCCAGGTGAGCCGGTCTGGGGAAATGAAGGTGCTCCGGTCGTCAAGGTCCTGGTCGCCTATCACTCGGTTTCGGGAACGACGGAACAAATGGCAGCCGCAATTGCCGAAGGTGCCAAGATGAACGCTCAGACTCATGTCGTCATGAAGCGAGTGGAGCAGGTCGTGGCGGAGGATTTGTTTTCCGCTGACGCGATCATCGTTGGGTCCCCGGTGTATTGGGCGAATATGGCGGGAGAAGTGAAGACATTCTTTGATAATTGGCAATTTAAATTTGGGGTGTTTCCTGATTTTAAGATGAGGAACAAGGTCGGAGCTGCCTTTGCGACAGGAGGCCAGGTATCGGGTGGTAAGGAAATCACGATGCTCACTATTCTCGCGGCGATGTTGGGCAATCATATGATCGTGGTCAGCGGAGGTGGAGCGTTTGGCGCATCAGCTACCACGGAGGGCCATAGCCCGGGAATCAATGAGGAAGAGCTCGAGGTTGCGCGAATATTAGGGCAGCGCGTGGCCGAAGTCGCAATGGCGGTTAAGACCGGATTGGGAAGTTATAAATCGGTAGTTCCATGACGGATCCCAGCGCAGGCAGGCTGTCGAGGTAGGCATAACAGGCATGATTTGAGGGGAAGAGACTCAGGAAGAGGATGTGCTGGATTTCTGAAAGGACATATTCAACTGGTTCTTGGCCAGTCCTACCAGCTCGCAGATATTTTTAGCACACCGCCCACAGCATCCATGTTCTCGCAAGCCAAATTCCGCGATGATCCGATGGGCCGACATACAACCCGATAGCCCGGCCTCCCGTACATCCGATTCCGTTAATCCCTTGCATAAGCAGATATACATGTGAAAGGTTGCCTTTCTCTGAAGCGGTTAGTATTTTGTCAGCGATTATGATAAGCGTTATCAACTTAGAAAGTATACCTCGACTTTCCTGAGGTGTCAAGGCCGGCAATGTGCCGGTAAATAATGTTTGGGGTCCGTATGTTTATGATTTATAAGGGGGAGAGACGTTGCAACGGGGCTAGAACGTTTGTTCCAGTTGGTCAACCATTGCCCTGATCGTATTAAATCCGGATTGCCAGAATGTTTCGGAGGTCATGTCGACGCCCATGATCTGGAGCATATCTTGCGGAGCACGTGAGCCGCCCGTGGCCAACAAATTTTCATAGAGTGGTACGAAGTCAGCACCTTGTTCCTGGTACATGCCATACAAAGCCAGAACCAGTAGATTGCCAAAGCTGTACGAATAGCAATAAAAAGGGCTGGCAAAAATATGCGGAATGGTCAGCCATTCCCATTCGAACTCGCGAGGGACTCGCACGGCTTTGCCGAACTGATCTTGAACGTTGGCAAGGTAGGCGTGTGCCAGGTCAGTGACCGTGGCACCACTCGCGATCATGTCATGCGCGCGTTGTTCAAAGAGCACGAAATAGGCTTGTCGCATGATGGTGGCATAGACGTCATCCAGTTGAGCCAGCAGAAGGCCTTGTTTCACCCGCTTGTCTTTTTCGTGTTGCATCAATGTATCGGAAAGAATCCGTTCTCCAAAGACTGAAGCGGTTTCGGCCAGCGGGAGCGTAGCGTGAAACGTGAACACCGTGTGCTCCTCCGCGAGCATGCCGTGCACGGCGTGCCCCAGCTCATGCGCCATGGTTGCAATGTCCCGGACTTCTCCCGTGAAGTTCAACAAGACATAGGGTGTCAGGCCCGGCACAACGCTATAGCAATAGGCGCCACCGATCTTTCCGGGCCGAACTCGTGCGTCAACATGCCGATCGGCGAAGACGCGCTCCGCGAGATCCGCCAGTCGCGGTGAAAAATCGCGGTACGCTTCCAACACCATTCTCACGGCATCGCTATACCGATACTTCCTCCGTTCAGATTGATGCGGCGCATAGATATGATATCGCGTCATTGGGGCAATGCGGCAGAGGCGCGCCTTGAGTCTGAAATAATGCTGGAACACTTCTCGGTTCTTGACGCACACAGAGAGCAGGGCGTGGACCGCCTGATCCGGAATATCGTTCGCGAGATTGCGCGAGGCGATCGGTGAAGCAAAATGACGTAATTGGATGTTTTCTGCCTTCCAGTCGTTCACGAGCGTCTTATACAGTTCGCCTAGGAGGTCGTGGTGGCTCGCATAGACACGAAACAACTCGCGATATGCGGCCTCGCGCACCGAACCCGTCGGACTACGCAGATAAGGCATGAGCCCTTCCCGGGTCACGGTCTTCCGCTTTCCGTGAACGTTCACCGTAAAAGCGAAGGCATTCGTCACCACGTCGTACAGAGTATGGATGGCAGTGCGGCCGGTGTTATTCTTGATATTAATGACTTTTTCTTCAGGCTCGGACAGGGTGTGCGGCTGGAAATGTCGAATCATCTCAAGGTAATAGCGGAAATCTCCGACCTTGCTCATGAGTCGGTGGGCGTTGGATTCATCTACGCTCTGCCACCACAACTCGAAAAAGAGGAGTCGGTTTTGAAGCGTGGTGAGTTGTTCTTCAACGTGCGATTTGAAGGAACGGGCCTTGAGGTCTTTGGTATCCTCGGAGAACCACAAGTACGCGTAGGCGCCGAGTTTGGCGGAGTGCTTCGCGATCTCCTCATCGAGACGGAGCATATCCAGAAACACATCTTCGGGCATCGACGGGGTCAACCCGGCTCGATATCCCTCAAAACGAGACACGAGCGCATCGAGTTCCTTGAGGTAGTGATCGAGTCCTGCAACCGGATCATGGATGAGGTCGGACAAATCCCACCGGTCTGGATGGAGCGTCGGGCGATGGGTCGGACGTTTGGACCGTTGTGCAGGTAAGGTCGGAAGCCTCTTCATATGATTCATGCAATCTCCTTGAATGAAAGCGTCTGGTGACGCACGATCATACCACTGCGGGATGGCGGGCGCGGAAGGTTTTTCTGCAGCGTGAGCCTGGATGTGTCCCGCCGTTGCAGCGCCGCCGCGAATGGTTTTACAATTCCCAAGGATAAGCTGCTTTAAACGATAGGGACTGCATAATGAACGAACAGGAATTGAATCGAGCGATCCAATACGTCACCGCGAGCACGTCGTACAGCCGCGAGACCGTGGCAGAAATCCTTCGAACCGGGTTTGACGAAATGAGTGCAATGGCCGCCACAACGGCCAGTCAGTTTAACAGAGAGGATTTAGTCGGCTATATCTGTCAATGGACGATGAAGCGAACGGGTCATCCGGAGCCGTTGGTGCGGGAGGTGTTGGACGGTGCGGGGCGATGGCTCGATGAGGTCTCCCGCCTTGTTGCAGCCCGGCAGACCCCACCGAAGAAACTTCCCGAAGGCGAGGAGCCAGGAGCCGAGCCGGTGGAGTGACCGGTCGGTACAGGAAAGGCGATGCCCCAATTCAAACGGTATCGGCGGACTGCTTCCCGGACGACGGCGGATCTAGTCGGCCCGCGACGGCTCAGGTATTTACTCAAGTCAAGACCGGTCGCTGACACGGTCGCCGAACGATGGGACAGACTTCATCGGCACTGTGCAGACGGCGGCAGCCGGGTGCGACTGGAGCGTCTGTTCAGTCGTCTTGGCTCAATCGATCCAGGGATACAGGAATCTGCTCTGGCGGAATTGGAACTGGCAACGCGACTCCTCGCGGTCGGCGCAGCGGTTCAGTTCTTGCCGGAGTCAGAGGCGCGATCAGCGGATCTGCAATGTCGATTACAAGATCAACGGTTCTTTGTCGAGGTCACGGCCATGATCGGGGCAGTGGAACGGGCCAGACGACTCTCGTTCCGATCTCCTATGATAGTCGTTGGAGATGAGGAGCCGAATCAAGAACCCGGCGACGTGCTCACGAAAGCGATCCTGGCGCGGATTCATCAAAAGGCCAAGCAGTTGCGTGACTATTGTGATCCTGTTGTGCTCGCCATTTCCGTGCCGAATGTGGACTCAGGCAGGATGTTCCGGTATGGACGCCACCCCCTCGCGTTGGACGTCAAAACGTTGATCGGCTCGATCAGCATTCTGTTGCCGAAACTCCGGCACTTGAGTGGAGTCCTGTTGGCGCTGTGGAACGTGAGCCCGCTGCCTTTCAAATCAGGTGTACGGTTGCGAAACGTCAGTGTCGTCGAGCGGCCACGGCATCAGGACACATCCCCGCGCGTACGGATGTTGATTGTCAATCCGTCTGCGGACAGCCCGCTCAGCGATATAGAACATACCGTGCTGAAGCAACTATTGTAAGGATGGTGGAGAGTCAGGAGCCAAGCGTGCTTTTCAACTGTTCGAGATTTTTGGTCACCATGGCATCGCCATTTTTTGTCGAGACTGTGATGCCTTCATCGCACGTGCGCCGGCACTCTTCAAGTCGATTGAGTTTGTGGAGTGACTGCGCCAGGGCATAGTACGCAGCCGAGTAGGTGTGTTTTACCGTGATGCATTGTCGCAACGCCGTCACCGCTTCCTGCCAATTGCTATCGTCCATATAGGCCTTCCCGAGGCCGAACCAGGCGACATCATCGTTCGGGTCAATCGCCAGAACTTTTTTCAGCGGTTCGATACGCGGATTGGCCATGGAGTGCTCCAGCAATGATGATGTCTCGATGGCGACCGTAGCACGCAGATCCGCTCATTGTCTACGGCGATTCCTGCATGCTACGATGACTTCACGTTCTTAGCGACGGCAGGTTGAGTTGAATAGAGCAAGATGATATTGCACGCCGCACGCGTTACGCCTCACGGAATCTAGCATGGGTCGAACGGGGTTCGTCTATCATCCAGCCTTTCTCGAACATGATATGGGGCCGGGGCATCCGGAATCTCCGGAACGTCTTCGGGCGATCGTCAACCGCTTGCAGTCAACGGGCACGTTCGATCGTCTGCAACAAATCGAACCGGTCAGCGCAGCGGACGAATGGATCACGCAGATCCACACGCGGGCCTATGTTCAAACACTGAAGACTCGTGCTCCGGCCAGCGGACGAGTTTCGCTCGACGCCGACACGTCGCTGTCTCCCGGATCTTTGGCTGCCGCATACTTGGCTGCGGGAGGTGCATTGGCCGGCGCCGACGCGATCATGTCGCGCCAGGTCGATCATGTGTTTTGTGCCGTGCGGCCACCCGGGCATCACGCGGAACGCGATCGCGCGATGGGATTCTGCCTGTTCAACAATGTGGCGATTGCCGCGCGGTATCTCCAACGTCACCATCGTATTCAACGCGTGCTCATCGTCGATTGGGACGTTCACCATGGCAACGGGACACAGCACAGTTTTTATGACGATGCTTCGGTCCTGTTTTTCAGTACCCACCAATCCCCATATTACCCTGGAACCGGTCGTGCCACTGAGCGCGGGGCCGGTGAGGCCGAAGGAACGACCATCAACCTTCCCCTCTCGGCAGGGGAAGGCGACCACGAATACCGTGAACTCTTTCATCGGGTGTTGGTGCCGGCTGCCGACACCTTCAAACCGGATTTCGTGATTATCTCGGCAGGATTTGATGCGCATCAGGATGATCCACTGGCCAGCATGAGATTGACCGAAAACGGCTATGCGGAGTTGACGGCCATCGTGGCGGGCATTGCGGCCAAACATTGTCAGAACCGAATTCTCTCCTGCCTGGAAGGCGGATACAATCTGACGGCATTGGCGGCGTCTGTCGAAAGTCATCTCTTGACCCTCTTGAAAGTATGATGCGTTAAGACCAGTATGATTGCCGCGGTGCAACGGCATCGCATGTGCCGGCACGAAGGTGAGAGGCCGGGTGTTTACCATGTATGGTCAGGCACGGTCCCATCGAGGGGCCGGACGATGAAGGGTCGTATCCTGGACGCGTGATCGCATCGTCGGTTCGAAATGCAGGAGGCAACTTGACGAACCGTCGTCAGATGATGTTAAAGAACATGGCGTAACGGCTATCTTATTGGTGCCGGTCCGAGAAACTTAGCGCAGAGTGAGTGATTGTTACGAGACAGGGGAAATCTATGATTCATCCATTGCTTATCGATACTGAAACGCTTCAAGAGCAGTTGGGACGGGCGGGTCTGGTTATCATTGACGTGCGGGGTAGAGCCGCCTATGAATTCGGTGGCCACATCCCAGGCGCCGTGCATTCCACCTGGCATGAGTATAGCGACCCGAATGCCATCGCGAAGGGCTTGCTCGATCCGGATCTTTCCCGGATCGAAAAGAAGCTGCATAGTCTCGGGATCAACCAGGACAGCGACGTGGTGATCTATTCCAACCCGTTTGATAATTGGGGTGACGAAGGTCGCATGTTCTGGATGCTGGAGTACCTCGGCCATCAGCGGCTGAAAATTCTCGACGGCGGTTGGGTGAAGTGGGTCGAGGAACGTCGGCCATTCGAGCACGGCGTTGTCGTTCCCAAGCCGGGCACGTTCAAAGTGTCGCCGGTTGAAGATCGTATCGTGCTCAAGGATGAGCTCAAGGCGGTGGTACGTGGGTCACATTCCGGGACGACCATTGTCGATGCGCGGAGTCTCGAGGAGTTTTTGGGGAAGGAAATCTCGGGTATTCCACGTCCAGGGCATATCCCATCTGCAGTGCACGTGGCGTGGAACGGATTTCTAAATGCCAATGCAACCGTCAAGGATATGGGCTCGATCAAAACGTTGCTCGACCATAAGGGGCTGGATACAAGAAACGTGACGATTTGCTATTGCACCGGGGGCGTCCGATCCGGGTGGCTCTATTTCATCTTGAAGTTGGCCGGGTACGAAAGAGTCAGAAACTATCCTGGATCGTGGTGGGAGTGGAGCCGTGACTTCGGGTGCCCTGTGGAGAAGGACTTGGCCTCGCTGCAAAAGATTTTGCAACTTGATCCAGGACCGGGAAAGGCGGCAGGTAGGCCGTCTTGACACTACGTAGAAGGGGTGTTTATGCTGCGGGAGAGAGCGATTCACACGACTCACCGACGCCTCAACCACACCTTACAGAGGAGGAGTTCATGTACAACGTGATGGTACGCAAGGCAATCATAGCGGGTTTCATCATGGCATTCGTCCTCGCCCCGGTTATGGGAAGCGTGGCCGTTGCCGCGGGAAACAAGCATCAAGCCGAGGCGGTCGAGCATGCGAAGGAAGCGGTCGCGCACGGCAAACAGGGACATGCGGATGTCCTCGTCAAGCATGCCGAGGGTGCGTTGAAGCATGCAGAAGCGGCGATGGCGGAAACGAAAAATCCCCATGTCGGCGAAGGCATCAAAGGTTTGAAGGATGGGATCGAGCATGGAAAAGCCGGCCATGCGGACGTTGCAACCAAGGCCATCGAAGGAGCCATTCCCCACCTGTCCGAAGGCATGTAGTCTATCAGGTCACTGTGCCGACGAAACGGGCAGGGATTTCCCTGCCCGTTTTTTGTTTCTCCATCAGGGACATCGCATATGAGGATCGGATTCTTGCAATTCGAGCCGGTGTTTGGAGAGGTCGTCCGGAATCTAGATGCTGCCGTCACCAGGCTGGAAAAGGTTGACGCCGATGTCATCGTGTTGCCTGAACTGTTCGCGTCCGGCTATCAGTTCACTACGGATGAGGAGGTTCATGGTCTGTCCGAAACAGTTCCCGACGGTCCGACGACCAGGAAGCTGGCGGACCTTGCCAAGGCGAGAAGGATGATCATTGTGGCGGGATTGCCGGAGCGGTCAGGAAATCGATGTTACAATTCCGCGGTGGTGGTGGGTCCAAACGGATTCATCGGCTGCTATCGCAAGACCCATTTGTTTTTCGAAGAAACCCTGTTCTTTGATCCAGGTGATACCGGCTTTCAGGTATGGGACATCGGCCCAGCCAAGCTCGGGGTGATGATTTGCTTTGACTGGTTCTACCCGGAAGCCGCGCGGACCTTGGCTCTCAAAGGGGCCGAACTCATTGCCCATCCATCGAATCTCGTCCTGCCGCATTGTCCGGATTCCATGGTCACCCGTTGCCTGGAGAATCGTGTGTTCAGCGTGACGGCCAATCGAACCGGAAGCGAGGCTCGCGGAGGAAAAGAGCGGCTGACCTTTATCGGCAACAGCGAAGTCGTGACACCGCGAGGGCGCATTCTTCATCGGGCATCTCGCGATCAGGAAGAATTGATGGTGGTGGATATCGACCCGGCCGAAGCCCGCAACAAGCGGCTCAATTCGTACAATGATCTGTTGCAGGACCGCCGGCCGTCCTTCTACTGTCCATAGGGTTTGATGCCGGTCGCAAACAGCCCTTCACTTGCACGCCCCCGAACCGCACGGTAGGATTAAGTAGATGACACTTGAGAAGGGAATATTTTTGATTGCCGCCCCCGCTCTGCGGGATCCAAACTTTCGTCAGACAGTCGTGCTACTGTGCGAGCACGGCCCTGAAGGCGCGCTGGGTGTCGTGGTCAACCGGCCGACTGCCATGTCGATATCCGAAGCGTTGCCCCAGGTGCCAGTGCTCGAGGGGCAGCGGCATGTCTTGTTTGCAGGCGGACCGGTGCAGACCAACCAGGTCATGCTCCTCTATCGGCTCTCCCAGGTTCCCGACAATTCTCACCCGGTGTTTGACGGTGTCTGTCTGGGAGGGGACTTGGATGTGATGGAGCGTATCCTCACCGAGACGCAGGGGCGGGAGGCGTTTCGGGCGTATCTCGGCTATTCAGGATGGGGCCCCGGCCAGCTTGAGGCCGAAATGAAAACCGGTTCATGGATCACGATGCCCGCCGATCCCACAGTCGTCTTTGAAAAAGAGCCGACCAAGATCTGGTCCGATGTCGTGCTCTCCCTCGGAGACGATTATCGTCGCTATGCGGATATGCCGTTCGACCCCTCCTTCAACTGAACGTCACTCGTATCTCGTCGTTCGTATCTTGAGAAAATTTCTAATTTGTTGATCTGATGATTTGTTGAATGTCCGAAATTCATCAGATCGGCACATCAACAGATCAGCAGATGTCCTTTCAACGCTTCACGAGATACGCTTCACGAGCTACGTACATTGCCTAGCGCCTTCGCGAGGAACCGGCCGGTATCCGAGTGCGGCGACGTGGCGACCTGTTCAGGCGTTCCTTCGGCGATGATATAGCCTCCTGCCGATCCGCCTTCCGGCCCCAGGTCAATGATCCAGTCCGCGGTTTTCATCACATCGACGTTGTGCTCCACCACGACCACCGTATGCCCCGCATCGACAAGCTTTTGCAACACCGCCAGAAGCTTCTTGATATCGTCCAAGTGGAGGCCGGTCGTCGGTTCATCCATGATGTAGAGAAGATTTCGTGCGGAAGCCTGCTTGAGTTCAGCAGCAATCTTTAATCGCTGAGCCTCCCCGCCGGACAGCGTGGTCGCCGACTGGCCCAAGCGCAAATATCCGAGGCCGATTGTCGAGAGGAGATGCAAGGTGTCGATGAGCTTCGGCGATTCGGTGAAGAAGCACAGTCCTTCATCCACCGTCATGTTCAGCACCTCGTGAATAGTCTTGCCGCGGTAACGGATACTCAAGACCTGCGGCTTGAACCGCCGGCCGTTACAGGCCTCGCAGGTCGCATACATGTCTTCGAAGAAATACATCTCCAGCTTTTCATACCCGTTGCCCTCACACCGCTCGCACCGTCCACCGGGGGTATTGAAGGAGAAGTGAGCGGGAGTCAATCCGTGGCGACGGGCTGCGAGTTCCGAGGCAAACAGAGACCGCACCTCGTCAAAGGATTTTAAGTAGGTCAGCGGATTCGATCGTGGCGTGCGCCCGATCGGCTGTTGGTCGATCAGCCGGACCCCTGACAGGTGCTCAAGACCTTTAATGGCACGGAACCGTCCCATCGGCAACGAAGTGTGGTGGAAGGCGCGGGCGGCTGCCCGATACAGTGTCTCCTCGACCAGGGTGCTCTTGCCCGATCCAGACACACCCGTCACGCAGACCAACATGCGCAGGGGAATCTTGACCAGCAGATTCTTCAGATTGTGTTGGCTTGCACCGGCGATACTGAGGATTTTGCCGTTGCCGGCTCGGCGGCGGCTTGGCACGGAGATGGACTCCTCACCGCGTAAATAGCGCGCCGTGATCGGGCGCGGATTGTCTAGAAACTCCCTCCGCGAAGCGGAACAGACGACCTCTCCACCTTTTTCACCTGACCACGGGCCCATTTCAACGATGTGGTCCGCAGCCAAAATCATCGCGGGATCGTGTTCGACGACGACCACGGTGTTGCCGATGTCGGCAAGGTCGCGAAGAATGCCGGCGAGCGTGGCGGTATCGCGTGGATGCAGCCCGATCGTCGGTTCATCCAGCACGTAGAGGGTCCCTATCAAATGAGCCCCCAGCTGGTTTGCCAAGGCAATGCGCTGGGCCTCTCCGCCGGAGACGGTTCTGGTCTGGCGCGTCAAGGACAGATAGCTCAATCCGACCCGCAAAAGAAACCCAAACTTGGCGCGCAACTGGCGGAGAATATCCTTGGCGATGTCCTGTTCAAATGGAGTCAGCGCGAGGTCATGCAGCCATCGCGAGCCCTCCTCGATCGTCAAGGAGGAAACCTGGTGGATATCCTTGCCGTAGATTGTGGTGAACAGCGCCTCCGGCTTGAGCCGGCTTCCGTGGCACACAGGACAGATGGAGGGACTGCGATACCGGCTCAACAGTACCCGCACATGGAGCTTGTAGCGTTTTGTTTCCAGGTATTCAAAATACTGGCGCACGCCTTCCACAGTCTTGTCGCCGTGCCAGATGAGTTCTTGAACAGCAACCGGCAAATCCTTGAACGGCGTAGAGAGACTGACTCCACGCTTCTTCATCGCAAGGAGGAGCTGCTGCTGCCACCAATCGGAACCGGGCTTACTCCATGGTTCAATCGCCCCCTCGGCCAGGGTCCGGGATCGGTCGGGAATGACCAGGTCTTGATCATAGAGCAGGATATTCCCGAATCCCTTGCACTCCGCGCAGGCGCCGAGCGGGTGGTTGAACGAGAAGAGCAGGGGACGGAGAGGCTCAAACGTGCGTCCACAGCGCTGACAGCGGAAATGGGTGGAGAACGTGAGCCGACCCTGTCCAATGATATCCATGTGGCACAGTCCGTTCCCTTCACCAAAGGCCGTTTCAATCCCTTCAACCAGCCGCGAGCGACTATCCGGCCGAAGGACCAGCCGATCCAACACGACGTGAAGGCCCGATGCACGCTCAGGAGGAAGTGCCGGATCATCATGCAAATCCAGCAAGGATTCGCCGCATTTCAACCGTGTAAAACCGCGGGTCAGGAGCGAGTTGACCAAGGCGCGGTCATGGCCCGGGCCCAGATCCTGAACCGGAAAAAGAATCATCGCCCGAGCGTCCGCATGCGTCGAGAGGAGTTCGTCCGCGACAGATTCCGGGTGATAGGCTCGAGCTTCCAGCTTGCAATCCGGGCACATACGCCTGCCGATTTTTGAAAAGAGCAAGCGCAGCAGATCGGAGATCTCCGTGGCCGTGCCGACCGTAGAACGGGCGGAGCGAACCGGGTTGTTCTGTTCGATCGCGATCGCCGGTCTGAATATTGATCAGCCGATCCACGTCCGGACGATCGACCTTCTCCAAAAACATGCGCGCATAGGTTGAGAGCGATTCCACATAGCGCCACTGTCCTTCAGCGAACAGCGTGTCGAACGCCAGCGAAGATTTCCCCGAGCCGGAGACCCCGGTAATCGCCGTGACCTTGTTGTGCGGAATCCGCAGCGAGATGTTCTTGAGGTTGTTTTGCCTGGCCCCTTCGACGATCAGGTCGCCGGCAGATTCATCCGATTGCTTACTCTTGGACACCCTGCATGCTCCGGTTTGAGATCGACCCAGTATCCTAGCAACCGCCTCCTTTGGCTTCAATGATCGTACGTTCAATGAACCAGGAAAGGTGTGCGGGAGGAGTTGGTTCCGATTCAGTTGGCTCCGTATAATGGCGGTCATTTTCACGGATGGGTATGTCGACCCGGGATAAAAGAGGACGGAGCCCAAGAGAGTCGTTAGTAGAACCATGATGCCGAGAGAAAGGTATTGAGGTGAAAAAGAAAGGTCGCCCTGCCAAGCCCTTCAGCCAGGCCGAACGGCTAGGACGAATGATGCGCGCACTAGCCAGCAGGGCGATGACGGTGAAGGATCTGGCGGAGGAGTTTGAGATCACGCGGCGTCAGGTCTATCGCGACATCGATCGTATTCAAGAAGAAGGGCATCCACTCGAACAATCGGACGGGGAAAGCGAAAAGACGTGGCAGCTGCCGCTCGACTACAAGGGTTTGCCACCGATTACCCTCTCGCCCTATGAACTCATGTCGCTTCAGCTTGCGCGGGCCGATCTGGCCTACCTCAACGGCACGCCCTTTATCGACGATTTGGATCAGACCCTGGCCAAACTTCGCGCGGCTCTCCCGCACAAGACCGTCAATCATCTGGATCGAATTCTGAAGGTGTTTGCGCCGCTACCCAAGCCGCTGAGGAATTATAGTCGTCAGGCGTCACTGCTGCGCGACCTGCGTAAAGCGCTATTGTTACAGCTCAGGGTTGATCTCGAATATGTGAAGCCGGGCGAAAGTGATCCTGCCCGGTACCGTGTCGATCCGTATGCTCTGGTCTTGCATCAACATGGACTCTATCTCACGGCCTATTCGCACACGTCAGAGGGTGACCGCCTGTTCCTGGTGGATCGCATGAAAACGATCACGCTCTCCGAGGAGCGGTTCGATTTGCCGGCAAATTATTCGCCTGCCGAACGGTTCACCAAGTCGTTCGGCCTGGTCGAGGAAACGCCGCGAGATATCACGTTGCATGTCAGCGAGGATGCGGCGCACTTTTTTCGGGAATCGCGGTGGCATTCCAGCCAGCAGATTACCCCGAAGAAGGACGGTTCATTGTCAGTGACCTTCACGGCCGGCGGCTTGGAAGAAATCGCCTGGTGGGTGTTGTCCTGGGGCAAGGAAGTGAGAGTGCTCGGTCCGCCGGAATTGGTCACGCTGATCAAGGAACAACTCACGAGGAGCTTGCAACATTATGGAGTCGCTAAGATTTACCCTCCTTTGGGTAGAACCGCAAAGCTCTCACGTCGAGCCGCTTCCCGGAGACGCTGATCGAGACAAACAAAGTGATGGCCTGCCACCTGCCCCCGACTCCAAACTAGAGCAGCGGCGAGTTGCAGCGCTTCTGCTGCTCGGAGCGGATGTAGCAGCAGTGTCCGCCCTGCTTGCTCTCGGACGATACGGCTCGGCTCAATCTCCGTCCATTCCGCAGCTAACGCCATGAGCACAGCTCGCGCCTGCTCTTCTTCGGTGGTGGTCAGGAGATCTTCGCGTCTGAGCCGAGCGAAGGCCGAATAACATTCAACTGGGGTGGCCCACCAAGCTACAATGGCTTCATCCTCCTCCGCAAGCTTTCTCAACGAGGCGGTCCGCGATTCCTGCAAGCAGAGCGGGATCACCGCCGAAGCATCCCAGAACTTCATCGTCCCTCAGCCCGCTCTGTAAGTAAGGCCTGTAGCGCCCGACCTTTGCGGTCTTTTGGTCTCGGCAGTTTCCAGAACTTGGGTGGCAATTTACCTGAACCACTGCGAACCAAACCGGCTCGAACCAAATCTGCAAGCTGGGCGGCCTCTGTATCCCTATGTCGCGGCATCGGGACTAACTTGGCGATGGGCTTGCCCCGCTCCATGACGATCAACTCCTCTCCAGCCTTTACCTTCGCTAAACACTCGCTCAACGTAGCCTTTAATTCCGATATCTGTCTGGACTTCATGATAGGGCCTTCAAGATCTAATCGATGTGACCAGTATAGTCCGATCGCATGGAACGTGCAATGAGATGGATGCATCCTGTTCGTATGCAGCCCCCTGCAGGTTTCGCCTGTCGCAAAGCTGACTGTCGAACGGGTAGTCTGGCTGCTCTCTCTTAAGGGAGTATGGGAGGCGCGTTCTTATAATTCTGGAGCCAGAAGACCTGGTTATCGAGAACATCTTGTTGCGTGATGAGATGGAGAAGGTGACGGAGCAATTGTGAGGCTGGAAGTTGCCTTGAGAGAATAATGCCCGCATGAACGCGACCAGTGACAAACCATTCCTTTGCGAGCAGCAGAAAGTCGTTACGGTTGAATGTCAGGATTACACGGCGCTCTCCCGCTGCATACGCGAGCTGGTCCTCATCGGACCGTCCTACGTTTCCGGCTGCTTGGGTTGTCAAACAGTCGTGCCCTCGTTCTTGAAGCATAAGAGCGAGAGTGGTCGGAAGGTGCTCGTCGAAATAGAGCCTCATGCGTGAGGCGGAGATACTTGAGATTGCGCTTAGGAGCGCAATCCAGCCTGAGCGTCGAGATCCGAATCGGCTTTGATCTCGGCGTCAATGTCCTCGCGATTGTCATAGTAATAGGCGAGGGCGTCGTAGATGGCGGCTAAACTCAAGTGGGGGAATGCGGTGTGTAATTCTTCAGGCGTCAGACCCTGATGCAGAATATAGCCCACTACGACCCGGACAGAAAATCTGGTTCTGACGATCCTGGGACTTCCGCCGCACACGGTTGAGTCACTGCTGATGTGGGGATGCAAGACCTTCGGCATAGGCATGCTCCGCATTACGTAACGCTTTACAGTGTATATGGAATGGTGGCGACGGTCAATGACAGTAAGGCATGCGTGCTCGACGCTCCTATTAGCATGAGGCAGATAGGTGATAGCGCAGGTCCAAGTGGAAGAGCAACACCGGGAAGTAAGCAAAGCGTCCGAGGCTGCGTGTACCGTGACGACACCTTCATTTGGAACATTCGCCGGATAGTTCGATTGTCCTGTCAGATCATCCCCGGTCATTGCCGTTACATTCTCTGTCACGACTGCCTGCTAGAGTACTCCAATCAACGAGTCGGCTGGTTCGGTGCAAAATGGAGGAAACTCATGCTCACTCGACGGAATTTCATCAAAACGATAACCACGCTCGGAATGGGCATGGTCTTGCCGTCCGTCCGACCGGGTGAGGCTTTAGCATTGCCGGCATCACGCGCAAATATCGCGCCAATTGATTCGGCTTCTCCGGTCGCAACGGCAACGAGATATTCAGAGGGCGAGTACAGTTCATTGATCGAACTCGAGCGCTGTGCAGATCTGTTGGACGATTTGGATTGTACCGAGATCGTGACGAAGTACGTCGGTCTCACGGAATTCTCTCGATGTGCCGGAGACGCCAACTTTTGGCGGGCCTATTGTCCGTTCTGTACACAACGAAATCTCTACAGCCTTGAGGTCGGAACGGAATATTTCAATTGCGACTGGTGCGATGCAACGGGATCGGCCATCGATTGTTATGCGCGAATCGAGGGCCTTTCGCATAGGGAAGCAAGCGGCCGGTTAGAAGCCTTGCTGAATGAAGGCACATTGGTAGGCCGCCGTCCTGAGTACGAGCATGCGTGGGCACTAATGGCTCGAGCACAGTCTTTCTATCACCACTTGCTCAACGAAAGCCCGACCGGAGCTGACGCACGAAGTGTTCTGGCTGATCAGGGGATCAGTGTGGCCACCATCAGTCGCTTCAAGCTCGGGTACGCGCCTGCAGAACCAGCTGATCTGTTGAGCCGGCACTTATTAGATGCCGGCTATAACCCAGAATGCCTGCATGCCGTCTGCCTCAAGTCAGACGATGACTCAAAGATAATGGTGGATCGATATGCGGGAGGCAATCTCCTCATTCCAATCAGGGATTCATCGGGACGGAGTTGGGGGTTCTTTCAGAAGAGACTATCTCCCGGCCACAACAGTTTCGACGTGGGATGGAGCCAAAGCCTGCTCTCGGTATCAGAACGACGTGTGCGCAGGTTGCTCTTTCCCCATCCGTGTTGGCCACGGGATTTCCCGCGGTATGAGTCGGTTCTGCTGGCTCGAACGCCATGGGAAGTCATTGCGCTCCGGAACGCTGGCATCGAGAACGTCGTCTGCATGCTTGAAGGCACGATGGCCAATGATCCCATTGCAAGACGGACGCTGCTGGCCATGACAAAGACCGTCGTGTGCGGCTTCGACAATGAGGGTAGTGGACCGGTTGCCGCCTATGGATTGATTGAGGGGCTCGGAGAAGAATCGGAAAGCATTCGCGTCACGCATGTGCCGCGGAATGGTGGAGTTCTCAAGATATTGGGAGAGGGTGGCGTGACTGCCGTCCAGGCGGCCATGAATAAAGCGATCCCGTTTCATCAATGGATTGGGTAACGACGACTGTGTCACCGGAAGGAGGCTTGTCATGGAATGGCTGCTGCCGCTGATTCTCCAGATCGTGATCCCTGCCGATTCACTCGTGCAAGTGACGCTAAATAAGTCGTTGGCCCAGGTTATTCAGGAGCAGATCAGTTGCCGCAAAGAGTTCGACGAGGCGAAGCCTGAATTCGAGGAGGTGAACAAGATTGACGACCCAATGGCGCGGTTGAACGCCACTGACAAGTTGCGACGCCAAGTGCTGTTGCGCTGTGGCGTGAGACCGTGACCACTGTTCCGGTCACGGTTACTGCTTGTCCATCTACCTGCTGTGGTCCTTCTCGCTGTGACTTTCTCTGTCACACCTCCGTGCTAGACTTCCTGAACAGCATCATCTAAATGGAGAACTAAATGAAGCCTTTGATCTACACAAACTGGCGAGGCAAGACCTTCGTGATAGACGAATCGTTTGTAGAGGATATCAAGCGTCTAGGCCTAGCTAATGGAGACAATATTTCGGAGCTGGATTTCTTGACTCCTGAGCTACTTCTTGAATGGTTGCCGACAATGGAAAGTCTCGAGCGACGAAATCAGTTAGAAGAAATGTGGGACCCGTGAGCGTGCCGTGCGACTCAACTATTTTAGAGGTGCTGCGGACGCAGCTGCAATTGCCAAAAGAGTAGAAGCTGAGATTTAGCGGGACAATGTGGGGTTTTGTTGTCCTGCATAGATGCAATCAGTTGCCACACAAAGTTTGACGAGGCGAGGTTTGAATTGGAACAAGGCACTAACTATTGATGATGTTTCACTTCGTCTTAATGGCCTAGACAAAATACGCAGGGACATGCTACTACGCTGCAGTCTGCGAGCCGTGAGTGCAGTGACTTTGGTTAAAGTGGGTAAAGCAGGTATATAGCACCCTGCCTGCCAAGCGGAGGATGGAATGTCCTATGAAGGCATTTCTGTTAAGGACACTATTGAGAATATTAATAAATCATCCGAGGGCTGGTTTCTTCCTGCAGTTCAGAGACCCTATGTTTGGGGAAGTCGTTATGAAAATGAGCAGTACATTCTCAAGCTCTTTGATTCGTTGCTCAGGGGGTATCCTATTGGTGGCCTTATAATCTGGCAAACGAGGGATGATATACCGTATCGGCATTTCCTCCAGGACTATTCGGGGCAGCCATATACAGAATTGGTTGATGAGGGGTTGAGTAATCCGACCAAGCGTCTTGTCTATGACGGGCAACAGACGCTTCAAACCCTATACTCATGTCTTCGATTTACTTTTAATCGTCAAGTGCTCGTGTTTGACCTTACCTTTGATTTAGATAAGACTGATAGGGGCATTGACGAGACCGGGTTTTATTTCGTACAGAAGAACGCTACCATTCCGGCACATCACCTGCGCCTCAATAGGTTATTCCATCAGCCTTCACATCAGTCTTCAGACGTAGAATTCGAAAACGAAGTTCTCCTTGAATGCGCGAAGTCGATCACCGGAATGGAGTTGCGGGTGAAAGCCAATCTCAGGACCTTATGGAAAGTCTTTGTAGACAGAGATAAGAAATCTCTCGCCTATTTCATGATTAAGGACAAGAAGGATGTTGAGGTAAATGAAATCTTTCAGCGGCTAAATACCGGCGGCATTCCCTTGTCCCAGGCCGACTTACTATTATCGAGGATAAAGGAAGGGGAACCTCGCTTTGAAGAAGAACTTCAGAAGGAATCAACAGATATCTATCGCAAAACCAGCGGAGGGTATCACTTTTCTTCTTATGAAGCTCTACAGTTAGCACATCTGCTCCACAAAGGAACCCTCAAGCTTGATCCTAAGACGGTGAAGTCTAAGGAAGATTCAAAGGACATACGTCGAGTATGGGAAAAATTACAGGACCCATTAAAAAGCTTCTTTTCAGACTTTCTCCACGGACAGTTCAAGGTGAATAATGCGGCAATTATTCCAAAGCGGCTAGCCTTACTTCCTTTGATGGTTTACTTTTATGAACTCTACCAGAAAGAGGTGAAGTACAAGAATCTTGGTAGTTCTGGGCTGACGATATTGAAGCAATATTTTATTTTGTCCCAAGTTAATGATTGGAATTTGCCGACCTTAGTTGATTTGCTTTCTAAGAAAAATAAAAGAGGTGGCGTCAAAATCCACGGGCTATTTTGATTTCCCCTTGGATGGCTTCATCGAGGAGCTCTCGCGAAATAAGAGGAGGGAGACTGAATTGTACGAAGCCAGATTTAAGGAATACACATGGTTCTCTCTGAAGGTGCTCACGCCTGATCGGTTATACATTTTTGATCCCGATGACTCGGGACGCTTTCTCCCCGAGATCGACCACATATTTCCACTGAAGCTCGCGGGTCGAGATGCAGGTTATTCAGAGCAAGTAAATGTCATTTGGAACATGCAGCCGGTAAAAGGAGAGATCAATAACTATAAGAGAAGGAAGCATCCACGAGAATTCTTCAAGAATGACGGCAGTAAATATCTGGAAGAATATGATCACCTTCCAAGCCAGAATCCGGATGAAGCAATTTGGAGCGATCCATATGAGTTCATTGCGAAACGACGTGAATTAATGGTCGAGTTTTTAAAGGCTTGAGTTCTAACTCCAAGTGCAACACTTCCGGCCCTGATGGGCTACGGTGTTGCCATGCGAAAGCACTGCTATACGCACATGAGTATCGAAGAACGTGAAACTCTGAGCCTGGGACTGGCCCAAGGCTATTCGTTGCGGACGATGGCGAGCGTGTTGGGGCGCGCCCCCAGCACCGTGAGCCGCGAATCCGCGCGCAACGCGAGGGGCCACCCGTATCGGGCCTGCACAGCGCAACACCTGGCGGCGGCCCGGGCGCGTCAGCCCCGGCGACCACGCAAACTTCTGGACCCGTGGCTCTGGCAGTATGTCCGGACACACCTGAGCCGAGGCTGCTCGCCCGAACAGATTGCCGGGCGCCTCCGACGCGCGTATCCTGACGATATGCGGAAACACCTCTCGGCAGAGACCATTTATGTGGCCTTGTATGTGCTGCCACGCGGAACCCTGCACAGCGAACTGCTGGCCGCACTGCGGCAGGCGCGCAAGACCCGCCGGCCTCGATCGCGGGGAACCGATCGACGCGGCCACATCCCGAACATGACGCCGATTGCCGCCCGCCCCGCGGAAGTGGCGAGCCGCACCGCCCCCGGCCACTGGGAAGGCGACCTCATCAAGGGGGCCCGAAACGCCTCGGCCGTGGGCAGCCTCGTGGAACGGACGACGCGCCTGGTCATTCTGGCCCGGCTCGACGGGACCGATGCACGGAGTGCCCGACAGGGGTTCACCAGGAAGCTCACGCCTGTGCCAGCCCCGCTGCGCAAGACGCTGACCTACGATCGGGGCAAAGAGATGGCGGAACACGAGCGCCTGGCCCAGCGGCTCGCCATCCAGGTGTTCTTTGCCGATCCGCACAGCCCCTGGCAACGCGGGACCAACGAGAACACCAATGGCCTGCTGCGCCAGTATCTGCTCAAGGGCACGGATCTGTCGGGCTATACGCATCCTATACGACCGGCTCGATGGGCTGGGGAGGGTCGTTTAGCCTGGCGGTGCTTCCAGTCATGGAATGAGCGAACTCGATGACGTTATGGTGACACGACCCTGAGTCCGTGCACCTTCGCGGCGATGCGCCGGAATTCGAGCACATTACTTGTTACGACAGCGGCCCCGATTTCTCTCGCCGTGAGCGCAATCAGGACATCGTTGACGGGCCCCAAGCGGTCTGACAATCCGGAAGCATCTCCATACATGGCCCTAAAAATTCTCCCAGCATGATCGAAGACGGAAGGAGTCAGGCCGAGGATACGGCCGCTATGAAATGCGTGATGGAGACGGTCTACCGCCTTCCTTCGTTTGGGTGTGTCTGCTCCAAGCCGCAATTCCAGGAGGACGATTGCGGAGATAAAGCGGATAATGCTCCCGCCTCCACCCAAGACCCACTCGGCATGCAGCCCCGCTCGTAAGTAATCGATCAGGATGTTGGTGTCCAGAAGAACCTTCCCCCTTATCGGTAAGGCCATGGCCGGTCATCGCCCTTCAGGATCCCCTTGAGTGGTTCCAGTGCTTTGTTGAGACGCTGTTCCTCCACCAGAAGGGACAGGGCTTTATCGACCGCCTCCTGCTCGGACTGCACACCGAAGTATCGCTTGGCAGCCTCAATTTTGTGCTGGTCCAGCACCAAATGCTTGTGTTTGAGTGATGGTGTGCTCATAGGAGCCTCCGTTATGTACATAGCATGTACATGATACTATACTGGACAAGCATGAAGCGCAAGGTCTTCTCACGACGGACGTTCTCATAAAAAGCGGGACCGCGGGTGAGCCTCGCGCAGCGTTTGTCTTGAGCGGGCGGGCTAAAAACGAGCGACGTGAATGAGGAAAGCGACAGAGAATCGGGGTGATTCGGAGAAAAGCCAATCCAGAAGCCTCTGGAAAGTTGTGTTGCCAGGAGGGGCAAGGAATGTCTCTATGACTACGAGGTTGGCTAAGAAGTTTTCCGTGAAGACCGGCCGCTTAGCGGCCATGCCTGGATTTTAGCTGGACGAGGCTGAGCGTTCTCTTCGCTTTCAGATCCGTGGCGCCCCTGATCGCTTCCTTCAGTAACGCGATACGGATATGCTCTCGTTCCAGACGGTGGTAGTAATCGAGTCGTTCGGCATCGATCAGCGCTGCGCAAATCCCCCCGTTCTTTGTGATGATCTTCTCGCTGCCTTTGGAGCGAACCTCGGCAAAAAGTTCAGTCAGCTTGGCTCTGGCATGACTCAGCGAGATGAAGTCCTTGGATGTAATGCCCATCGACCTCCCTTTGTCCGAGCATCCATGACGATGCCAAGTGGTGTGCAGAATTCTGTCAACGGAGGCGGAGGCTTACGCAGCGCCAGTTGGATCACGCCGCGGTATTCCATTTGCCGGATCAGAGATCCGACCATTGCCGCCAGAAGCCGAAAGGGTGTTTCGCTCGGAAAAACAGTTACGCGCAGGTTTTCACAATCGTCGAAGAGAATGAGCGGAAGTCATCCAGATGCTTGGTGATGATTGTGTGGACGATGTCGAGGTTCAGACGGATGTATTCATGCACGGCCACGTTGCGGAAGCCGACCATCCGATGCATGCGCGTCGCGAGGTCGGTTGGCAGGATGCCTGCGGTCTGTATCAAGGTCAAGGCGTCTCGACTTTCCTGCGGCAGTCCCAGTCGGCGCCGGCTGATGACGTACATGGCTAGGTCGATGGACGTCTCACAGGCCCGTTGGAGGTTGAGGATGATCGCATCCTGCTTGGTCTGATTGGCGAAGAGATTCTCCCGGTCCCCACTGTACTCCGCCACAATGCGAAGCAGGCAGTGTTCGATGCCGGCGGCTTTGTTGAGGACGACATCGTCAGGCATAGACCAATCCGCGCTCGGTAATGTCCTTCAGCAACTCCCTCCGCTCCTCGTTCAGTCTCGCATAGTCGGCATAGGCGTACATTTCGAACTCCGCCTTCGCCTGGTCGTCCCTCGTGTCCAGGCATTGTCCGGTCGCGAGAACTTGCATCCGTATGACGGTGGACGCAGTACGGAGGTCCAGGAGGTCGACGTTGCAATGGAGCTGGGCAGCCAAATCCTGCGCAATGTGAAATTTCCGCTCGTTGGGGATCGGGTCGTGTGCCAGAACGGCCAAATCAATATCACTTGTGGGGCGGGCGGTGCCACGGACCTGCGACCCGAATTGATAGATCGCGATCACATGTGGAATGTGTTGGCTTAGAAACTGCACAATCATGCGGGTATCCATTTCACCTGACTCCTTCGAGCGGACTCTTCTTCGACGGGAGTATACGCCACCGATGCATAGTTGTCGAAACGAGAGAGCGAAGGAAGTACTTGGTTCCAGGGAATTGATATCCTATCGCAGCGCCAGCTTCACCAGTCCTATGCTGCACATGTAGAGCGTCAGCGCGCCCGCCATCGTCATCCAGAATCCCAGTCGCTCCAGACCATAGATGATGAACCCCACATAGACCAGCCACGGCGGGACGAACCAGAGCAAATGCTTGGCATACACCATGGCCGACGCATTTCCTCCATTCAGATAAATCAGCAGAATCGTCACGCCGGTCATGGCAGGAAACGTGCTCGCAAATGCGGCAAGGAAGCCGTGGCCTTTCGTTCCCCAATACGTCGACACGCTGACCACTACTCCTCCGATCAGAAAATACAGTCCATACTTCGTGAAGTCGGTCATCATGCTCACACCCTTTCTTGTTCAACAAGGGCGAACCTGGCACCTACGGCTGCGTCTGCGCGGGTTCGAGTTCTGGAAATCGCTTAAGACTTCGACGAAACGGATCGCCGTGCTACGCTCCAAGATAATTTCTTCCACCTTGCATGAGGTAGTAATGTCCCACGACGAAGACCTTGCATTCAAGTTGAGTCTGCTCTTGGCAAAGTCCATCGACGCCATGGCGAACACCCCGGTGACGGTGCCACTTCATCGGGTTGAGCCGGACAAGAACAGTGCGGTGGGGCGACTGCTGATGGAGGCGGAGAAGCGGGCAGGGAAGGCGGTCGATCAGTCAAAGGACGCTGCGCCTCCTCCTCCTCCGGATGGGCCATCGATCCGCAAGACCTTTGACGAGTACACGCGGGAGACATCGCACCGTCGTCCAAAGGGTCAAGAACAAGTCGTCAACACGCTTGAACGATTCATGAAGGGCGCGGGCCTGACTTACGACTCCCCGGTGCGGGCCATCGTGAAGCCGCTCTGCGTCACGTTCAAGAGTGCGCTGGTAGCTGATGGGTTGAAGGTAGCGTCGGTGAATCGCATGTTGATGCTACTTAACCATTGGCTCAAGTGGTGTCGCAACAATGATTACCTCACCGTGGTTCCAACGGAGGGGTTGAAGTTGTCGTCGAGGGCACATCGTGCCAGTTCGACGAAGAAGGAGGCGTTCACTGAGGACGACATGCGAACGATCCTCACCCATCCCCACTTGACCAAGAGGAAGGATGGCCGATGGCGTGAGACGTATCAATGTGCCATGTTGACGGCCTGCACAGGTGCGAGGGCCGGGGAGGTCGCCCAACTGTTTGTTGAGGACATCCGGCGTGAGGACGGCATTGACTACATGGACATCAACAATGCTCATGGTAAGTACGTCAAGAACTCGACCTCGATTCGGAAGGTTCCACTACACTCCGCGTTCCTGGGTGTCACTGGGTTCATGGACTACGTTGCAGAGATGAGAAAGCAGAAAGGCTTGGTCCAGTTGTACCCACATATCGCTTCGAAGAACTCAACCCTGATGACAATGTTCTTCACGCGACTTTTGAAGAAGCATTGTGGCATCGTCACCAAGACAAAGACTCAGCACTCCTTCCGCCACTGGATGAACCAGGCTCTAGCGAAGGCGAACGTCAACCCTGCTATCCGCCATCGGATCATGGGGCACGCACAGGGGCAAGGAATCGGGGACACGGTGTACATGTCGAGCCTGGAATTTCCGATGAAAGAGTTGAAGGCGGCTATGGAGTCGGTGAAGATACCGGGGCTGTCGCAGTGAAGCACCTGTGGCCGTGGATCAAGTCTGCGGTAGTGATGGGGCTGATCCGATACCTTGTTTCCTCTTGAGTCGCCTCGCCTTCGTGTAGGCTCTCATCTCGATCAACCGGCGCTCTCGGTTCTGCGAGTACCACCACGCGGCATATGCTTTGACGTGCTCGCGGTTCGCTGCTCGCCACTTCTGCACTGAGGCAATCCACTTCTTAGGATCGCGCCTGTACCGTGCTAATCCTTGCTCCCTGATCTTGGCTCCATCGATCCTAGCGTGGTCGAAGTGATACGTAGCGGGCGGCGGGTACAGCTTGCGGGGCCAAGTTGTCGGCACTTCGTCTGTAGACACTGCGGGATTGTTCATTTCTCAGGTTGGACCTCCCAATGAATTGTAGGTGTGTAGACAGCCGTGTTATCTTCGGGCGCTCATGGCTGTGAAGTTCGTTGATAGACACAAGGTCGGATGGCATAGCCGTCATCGAGGCTGACCACGGACACCTTCTCGGCGGTCGCATGGTTGACACTGGCCCAGTGTTCGACACGTTGGTCCATGCACTGACCTACATGAATGTTGTGATCGACGAGAACGTGAAGGCGAACCGGAGTGTGAAGGCTCGGCAAGGTCGTGCCGTTCGACGGGATGGTGTCATGTTTTGTTCCACCGGCTGATGGAAGGTGAGTCACATGCCGATGCCAAGGCGAGGACCAAAGCCGAAGCCTCCTCTATCCTGGCAGAGAAAGCCTCCGACTGAGGCTGGCTGGTTCTGGTACAGAGACGCTAACCGTGATGAGGTCGTCCTTCACGTCTTTGATCCGCTTGGGAACAAGGTATGGAAGGTGTGGGACTGGCAAGATGGACGACTGATGTTGTACGCGATTGCAGATTATGAAGGTGAATGGTACGGGCCGCTTGAGGTTCCGAAGTAACGATCACAAGCGGGAGACACTGTATGGGCATTCAGCCTGGGAACCTCGACAATATCAAGAAGCTGCACATAAGCAAACTACGTAACTGGATCAATGGTCAGAAGCCAGATTCCCCGTTCCACCAGGCGGCGAAATATGAAATTGAAAGGCGGGAGAAGCGGAACCAGTGGATCAAGTGGGGCGTCGGCATTGGAATCGCTGTGGCTGGCCTGATCATCGCCGTTCTCAGATGACGGCGGCTCAATAAGTACTCGATTGCGGATTATCCTGGCGAGTGGAGCGGGCCGTTGAAGGCACCGGAGTGACGTTGATGGCTGATGAGACTGCAACAACAGAGACAGGGCACGGCCCGATTTCCGAGCGCCTTCTTGAGGTTTTTGAGAAGCTATCGAAAGGCAGACAGGATGACTACTACCTGGAGTTGGGCAAGATTACAGTGGCCTTTGGGACTATTAACATCGGGACTAGGTTATTACTCGGATTGATCAGCGGGAAGGAACCAGCGGGCAATAAGCCTCTTCGTCAAGTGCTAGAGACTCTAGGCAAAGTAATTCCTTCCGCCGTTGCTGATGGCACCAACCGAGAAAATATTATTCGACTAGTGGGTAGAATTGATGATGCACGGAAGGAAAGAAATCGGTTGATCCATTCCATCTGGTATTTAATCGGGCGAAAAAACGGCCTTCGATATGATCATAAAACCGGGGAAAAGCATTTAGTACCTTTGAAAGAACTAACCGATCCACACCTCTCTACAAGTGTTGTTTCTTGACCTACGAGACATATCAAAGTTAGTTCCATAAGGCGGCTGCGGATACGCTAGTATTCCCGCTCGATGAAACAATTCGTATTCCTCATCCTTGCACTTGTCGCCATGCTCATGGTCCTAGGCTTGTGTAGTAAGTCTCCGACCACGACTCCGACGCCGACTCCGCCCACGGTTAGACGCCAAGACCCAAAGCCACCCGTTGAGAAGCCATCCGATGAGAAGCCATTCGACCTGAACTTATTCAAAGACAAGGCGATGCAGTCTCTTGGTCCTTGGCCAGCGACATGGAATATGATCAGATTTGAGACAACTGGGAGAAGTATGTTTCGTTTGCATCTCGTGTATCATCGTATGCCGTCGGACCTTCACCAGGTGGAGAACGACACGAAACGAATTGCGAGAGCCGTGCTCAAGGTCTAAGTACAGGACGGTCGAAATCCTCACCAGGAGGAGATTACAGTTATCGTGCGTGCGCAGATGCCGACGAAAGGTGAAACCGGCGCGGATATGGTTCGATCTTTCGGTAAAACCAGCTACAACTCCAACAACGACCAACTGGAGTTTGAACCCTGTACGTCAATATTCTCCTGCTAAAGGGAAGGTTGGGGTCTACCAGAACGATAGGCCCCGGAAGGTTCACGCTGCCAATGATCGACTGGCTTCAGAAGCGTCCTTTGAGTTTTCAAAGAAACGTCGTTCTGCTGGCTTCAGGGCTGTCGGTAGGCTTCACTAAGTGCTACTTTCTTCAGGGGGATGATCTAGGCTGGCAAGTTTACCTCTCGTGTTTCGTTCTCGGTTACTTCGGTACTATCATCGTCACCGTAACTGCTAGCGTCCTCGCCGCGCAACTACTGAACATGGACCTCAAGTCCGAACACGAACGGCTCACCATCATCATAGGTGTGACACTGATTGTTGCGTCCCTCCTGTTGATGGTTGGTCACATTACAGGCGGCTCACTCGATGACTCTGATTGATCAAGAGTGGTGATCGGCTGACATGACAAGTATCGTCGGCGTCATCTTCGTTTCGCCATTCTGGGGTGCGATTTCCTCCCAATTGCTACTTCAGGCTTGGCTTGCATTCGTGAATCTCATCATCCATCTCATCGGGCTGGTTATGGGCCGAGTCAAGCGAAAAATCAACCTCAGCGGAATCGGCGCTGCGCTCGTACAGATGCTCCTGTTCTCAGTTCTGCTCCATGGTGGGCACTACTTGTTGACGGAAGTATTCAGCTTTGGATACTCGACGGCTGAGTATTACACCTATTGGATTTTTGCGGTCCTGAGCATCCTATACATGCTTCCTCAGATTCCCGCCAAGGTCCGCAAGTCTTGGAGGAACGCGACTGTTGTAGGTTCGATTGAAGTGGACATCACGATGAGGAAGCTTGAATCCCTTCGAACCTCCCCTCCAACTTCCTAAAACTCAACCGAGGCTGGCTCGCTTCGCTTTGATCTGGGGAATCTCACCAACGCACTTCTGCATCTGACTACGTACTTCACTCACCCTCCGGTATTGCCACATTGCCACCCATCGCCCTCTGTGGTTCGCTGTGCTGTTGACCTCCCTCATATGGAAGGACATGGCGCAGGTATGGACGAGGCTGATTACTGGTTGGGTTTCGCGGTGGTGTCGGTGTGGTTACTGCTTGGAACGGGGGTGCTCATCTGGGTGGTGTGGTAGAGGTAGGTTCAAGCTGTTGTGAATGGGAGGAATCAATGAGCGTCGATCCAGAGGCAAAGCCTAAGTGTCTAGCGTGTCGTACTAATCGGAATGTCGTGACACGGAATCGTAGCCATGAGTCACACAAAGACCCATCTGAGTGGCAGTGTCTTACCTGCGGGAAAATCTGGCCGAAGTAATCCAACTCATTGAAATCGTTTAAATAGAAGTGGCCCTCTGCCCCCTAAAGGAAAGGACTCGGGGCCAGATCTCACGGTTGACCTAAGCAGTGTCCTAAATTGCTCAGACTTCTATATCCAACAAGCGCACACTTCCCCGCAAAGGGAGGTGGACCATGTTGAGCTTCGATGTCTTTCGTGAGAGCGTGGAACGACAGACTACTGAAAGGTTGCTCGGTTGGATGGCCGAGCGTAGACCAGATTCCCCGCAGCACATCGCGGCGATTGCGGAACTATCAAGACGTGACGAACTGACCAGCTTCAAAAGGTTCTGGATGGGATTCGCCATAGTTGCGATGTCGCTGATCCTTGTGACGGTCGCGTTGATTCGACAGTGGTGGTAGGTCGCTACGCTCGCTCAACTCTCGGCAAGTCGCACTTGGTTTTCTTGATCACCGGCTTCGCACCAGTCGCTTTCTCAAAAGCCTCTTCCATCACCTTTCGCGCTGTACCGCTGGTGCTCTCTGCCACCATCACGCAATCGTGGAACGGCGGTGCAACCAGTCCCTTCTTCGCTAATTCGATCAGCACGCGGATCACGATGTTGGATTCGATGTTCAACAGCTTGAAGCCCATTCGCTCGGCTGTTGAAGGTGCGCAATGGCGGGATGAGTGTTGCGGATCGCGGCTTGGATCGCTTTGATTCCAACCCCAGCGGCATTGCATGGGTAGTTACATGAGGCGGTGGGGTTTCTTTACGGGCGAACAGTCAATAAGGAGAGGAGTGGGCAAAATGCAAGGCGACCGCCGCTTTTTAATTCAATCCGCCTGCTTCGGTCACCGTGTGGCGACATGTAACAACCTTGACTGAGACCTGAGCTAATGGCAACTGGCCAAGAATTTCTGTAGACCCTTAACCGGCCGGTCCAAGGAGTCCAATGCTGAAGCCAATCCTGGCCCATGGACCTATCTTCATTCGGCAGACGCCATCGGATCGTGTTTGCTTAATCGCTTCCTCGATAGCTTGCAGTCTATCCCCAAGGGCAATAGTATCAGTGGCTAACCAATAGAGGAGATCCCACAGTACCACATTCTCACATTCTCCCTCCCTTTTACTGAGCGTGAAGCCCTATAGAAGAATGCCGCAGATGGTCGAGAAGTTCGAGCAGCGGATGGTCTATCGGAATGACGAACTAAGGACGAAGCGAAGGTCGGAGATCGTCTGAAGTACAGGGTCAGCACTCATGTAGCGCCGATGGCATCCAGCCGACTTTGAACTTATCGACGAACTTGACTGGCATTGTCTGCATCTCGCCGAAGCGTTGAGAGCCGTTCAGCGAGACGCCCCATGTTAAGCAGCATCTCTGCGAGTTCGTCGAACGAGAGTGCTGCTTGATTGCTCTCTAGACCTTGATTATTAGTTATCCAGATGGCCGATGTTGCTTCTGTGGGCATCTTGTCGCCATCTATCATGAGGTCCATGTGTTTAGAATCGACGTAGAGCGCGTGTAGTCTTTCAGCTTCGCTCTTGTCGTTCTTCTCAAAGAACTTCTCACCCGATGCTCTCGCGAGGAATGCATAACCTTGATAGCACTGGGATACGCAAACCTCGAAGTTAAGAAGTGCCCTGAAGTATGGTGACAAGACGTTGCGTGGAGTATTTACATACTCGATCAAAGCACTACGCGCCGCCCGATACGACGACAACGCACCTTCTGCTCGACGGATGAAGTTAAAAATGTACGCTCGCATCTTGTCTTCAAGCTTCACGTTAAAGACGGTAGTCAAGATGAACGGGTTGAGCCAATTGGTGTCTGTAGAAAGTTCGCGAGCGCCACACTCCGTTAGAAGAGAAAGCTTGTGAGCTACGTAGTTGTCGAGCGTGTAATTGGACGGAACACCATCAGTCATCGAAGCATGGTACGCACGTTTGTCGCCTCCACATTTTGGACACCGGACACGGATGTCCGACGTATCGGCAGTAAAATCGATTGCAGTACCACACCCTGCGCATTCAGCACGCACCTTCGCCATGGTGTGACCTCACTCGCTTCGACGTGTCCCGGATCGACCAGCAGGGTATTGCGGAAGGATAAGAGGAGTGCAAGGCAGCCAAGGACGCATCATCGAAACCACACCACCACCGCCACCACCACTCCGGTGAACACCGCCCACAGCCTCGACTTCATCAGATCGTCGCGCCGGATAATTCCACGTTCGCCGCGATATGATGCGGGGAGCTTGGCTTGCACGAGCAGACTTCCAGCGGATCAACTCCGCTGTAGTTTCTTTCCGTACGTTCTCAATGCGCGAAGGGTTCAACGTCCATGATGATTCGGTCTGTTGTTTACTTCAAAATAGGAGACTGCTAGACTTCCCGCCCTTTCGCCCACCCTATTGTTGAAGAGGTAGTCGTGCGACATGTCCGATGGAACAGATGGAGAGGGCGGAGCGGTCGAGAAGGTCACGTGGCGCGATGTGACGCAGCATGGAGGAGTTCTCGTGCTTGAGGATGGTCGGAGCCTGCGCGTCCGGTCCGGCGATACATCTGCAACGATTTTCTGGATGCCGACGACGAGGCTCGAATTTCCAAAGATCATGGCAGCGTGGCGTTCCCTCTGAATGTTCACAATACTGTGATTGGGTCGGACATCAGCGCAGCATGGACGACGTAACTTAAAGCAACAACCCCTTCAGCGTCTCCCTGTACGCCTCCCTAGCTTATCAATCGAACCCTTCAGCAGCTTCAGCGAGAACGTGCCGGTATGCACATACGTCGAGAAGTGGACCTCTCCACTCATCCCTTCTCGTGCATGGCCGGTGAGAGCGAGCGCGTGGGCATCGGTATCCCACGCTCCGCAAACTTCGAGATACCGCCATGCCTGAGCGAGTGAAGGACCTTGCCCTTGCCACCTTGTTGAAGTTGAAGCACCAGTCTTGCCCACGCCTTGCCAGGTCCGTAGCCGTTCCCGCCATGCTTCAACTCAGCGCCCACGTTGTGACCTCTTGGTTGATCTTGGGGTCCTCGACGACGCCAAGTCATCCGCACAACAAGCGGGTCTCGAGCCGGAATGTCTTGTGTCGATGCCTGGTGATGGAGAGCTTCTTCTCGTCTCTAAAGATCGAGCGTTCCGCGCGCCGAATGTACCATACGCGCGATCAAGCCCCAGCCGATAGTGTTCGACTCAACATCAAGCGCTTATACAATCCCAGACGGCGGCACTCGACGCTCGGCTATATGAGTCCTATGGAGTTCGAAATGAAAATGCGGTTCGCTTAGGATGGTGTCCACGAAACCGGCAGCAGCCCAACGGGACCACCCTTCGTGACTACGCGTTCTTCAGCGTCTTCTTGTGTCCACCTGCATCATCGCTCGTGAAGTTGAAGAACCAGATACCCGATCCAGCTTCCTGCTTCACGTCTGCTTCCGTCAAGCTGATAGACCTCCTCTCGTCTCGCCGCCGTGAGCAGAAGCGCAAGCAGTCCGTAGTATCGCTCAGGGTGATTCGTCTTCCACTTCACGAACTCTTCGCTTGAGAAGATCACGGACAACTCTGCATCGGTGAAGGGCACGACCTTGACCTTTTGTGCTTTGACAATGCTCTTGGCAATTCGTAGACCCGGTTGTGATCGGCGTACCATGGGGTGTTGGGTTGTTTGAGGCGCTCGGCGCTGGCATTTGGATTGGCACTATTGCTGGAATCATCGGCTGGTTTGTGGACTCATTGATGCGCAAGAGATGACTGCGGAGTGAACGTGGTGAATGGCGAGGAAGAAGTCAGCGTCCAAGTCTCCCTCATGGAAGAGGACTCCACCGGCCCCAGGGACGGGTTCTACTGGTACAGTGATGAGATCGAGAAACCGTGCTCCATGTGTTCGATCCACTCGGCAATGGCTGCTGGAAGGCGTGGGACTGGAACGGCGGGCGGTTGATGCTCTGTGCGATAGCCTGGGTATCAAGGGGAATGGTTACGGGCCGCTGAGGGTGCCTATGGGCGCGGCATGAGTGCTGACCGGGGTGAGTAGAGACCTGGCCGACCTTCGCCACTGTCTCCAGTGTGCTAGGTGGTATGTTGGTCCTTACGTGCGGCGAGCAGAGGGAAGCTGCCCAGGGCGTGTTTGGGTTGGCCAGGTTCATCACGTAATCTGCAATGAGCAGACATTCCTCGGATGTCAGGGCGGGCTGAAGCAAGGCGGGTGATAATAGGATTTCGGATGCTTCCAGAAAGTTCTGAACCTCTTTACGAATCTGAAGACTGTCCATAGACGGCCTCCTCTCAAGCCTTATAAGACCCTCCTGGCAGCTTGGGGTCTACCGGAAAGATAGAGCATTCGGTGATGATTCAGGCTGCCAAGGTTTCGCGTCTTTCATTCCGAATAACGCTGCATCGAAACGGAACTAGGGAGTACTCATCTCTCGTTGCTGCTGCGATGTGCCGGTTGACACGCTCTGCGTTCTGGAAGGGTCTGTAGTAAAGGCCAAAAACTTTCCCACGGTCTTTCGGGTTCGGCAAGGCTATTCACGTAGTATGCAATGAGGAGACATTCGTCTGTCGTCAGGTTGGTTTCCAGTACATCGGGTGAGAAAAGATTTGCGTGGCTTCGAAGAACTTCATAAACTCTTTGCGAACTGTAGTATTGTCCATAGACGACCTCCCTTGAAGGCTTGTAGACCGCGAGTTGAGAGCCATTGTGGCGATAAATACTACGCAACTGCACCCCAGTAGAACAAGCTGATGCTTTTTCCTACGTACATTCGTCATATTGACGGGGAATTGAGGGGCCGGGGCCAGGGGAGGCTGCGGTTGTGTGAGATCGCGGGGTATGAAGGGCGGGATAAAGTGCTAGGTCCGCTGAAGACACCGGAGTGACATTCTTGACATGATCCGCATTCTCCCATAGGATTCGCAGCACAATGATCTGGATTCTTGCAATTATCACAGCTATCAGCGTCATGCCTCTCCTGACGTGACAATCAAAAAGGTCGGCGATCTTCACTCGATGAAGCGAAGTGTGAAACTACACGTCGCGCCCTGCAACAGAGTGCGGAACCTGGCCATATGTACATCTGCGTCAAGCATGAGAAGAAGGACCAGTAGCTCGAATTGCTTCTCAAGCTGACCCTGTCTTCGTTCTGAGTTCGTCATTCCGATAGACCATCCACTGCTCGAACTTTCTCGACCATCTGCTGGTGATCCGTGAGCTATCTGCGGAGTCGGTCAGACTGCCGGTGACTCGGTCTCAAAATGGTGGCATCGTTTGATGAAGCATCTGCGTATCCCTGGTGAAAAGACGCTGCACGGCCTGCGACCTACCGTGACGACGAAGCTGCACGAAGCAGGAGTGGACGGGGAGACGCACCGATGATTGCTCGGCCATAGCGGGAAGGACGTGCATGAAACGGTGTATCTCCGGTTGTCGCTGAAGACGTTGAGCGAGAACTTGGAGAGGCTACGGTACACGTTGATCTCATATGGACATTGATCCTTCGCGCATCCAGAACGTGAAGAAAGAGACGAAAGCGGAACTAATCCGTTGGAAGGCGCTTGGGAGCCAAGCGCATCCATCATATCGCGGCGAACGTGGAACTAGTCCGGCGTGACGATCAGGTGAAGTCTTGGGTTTGGGCGATGTTCACGATAGTGGCGGTGGTGCTGATCGTTGCGGCTGTAGTGTGGTTCCGGTGACTCGCACGGACTTCGAGAAGTCCATCTGGCTGTTCACTATGAAGACTCCCACAGTGTCCGCAGAGGTAGCTATATGGCGGCTCGTTAGGATTCCAAGATTGATAAATTTTATCTTTTGGGGTGTCCTTATCGGGCCATTCGGACCGTGAACAATCCCTGGTCGAGATGTTGTATCCACACGGAGAAAGGAACCACCGGAGGGATTTTTGGGCCTTCACTCATCTTGATTCTCCATCCCCTGCCGGAACTTGTCACACCTTGACTGCCATTGTCCATCCGCCACATACTCCCGCACCCTATGAGCCAGTTCGTAGACAAACACATGGTTGGTTTCATGCCGATCCTTGAGGCTGAAGAAGGCGACTCCCTCTCTGCGGTCGTACCGTCAGCGATGGTGCGGTCTTCGACCACTTCCACGAGGCTCTCGCCTGCATGAATGCTGAGATAGAGGACAACCGTCATGCATTGGGAGGGGTTGAGGTGGCGAAGGTTGGTTGAGTTCGAGGGGATGTGTCGTGCCGTCGTGAACGTGACGCATGACTATCGACGACAACCGAAGAAGGCGGCATGGAATCGTTAGAGCAGATTGAGAAGCTTCTCCACGATCCAGGGTTGTTGTTCACACAAGTTCTGACCATCGGCGTCAGTGTCATATCGGGCCTCTTAGTTCTATGGATCGATAGATTGATAAGATGGATAATTCGCATAATTCGCGGCTCACGGCGCACATCCACGCTTCTTCGATGAGCCGGACTTCTAGCTGACCCCGCGCTCCTCACGGCTCATAATTTTCAGACGGTGATACAGTGGTTTAAATTTATCGCGATGCTGTTACTGTTCGCGGCACTGATTGCATACGTTAACTTTGCATGGTTGTCGCGGAGCAAGTACGAAAGAAGCGACCCCACGTTCCTTACCACTGTGGTACCTTTCGTTTACCTAGGCTTCTGGGTGGCCTGTTTGTGGTTGGGAGGTAAGGCGTCGTTCTACGCGGCCATCTCGTGGGACGCCCACCGAGCACTACGAGAGCGACACGTGAAGGATCAGCGGAGCAACGCAATAGTGCCGTATGACTGATCGACGACACCCGAAGAAGGCTGTATGGAAGAGGAAGCCTCCGACGACAGAAGGCTACTACTGGTATCGTGACGGAGAGCGAGAGGTTGTCCTACACGTCTTCGAATCGCTGACGCCAGGGTATTGGCAAGCGTGGGATTGGCAGAACGGGCGGCTCAACAAATACTCGATTGCGGATTATCCTGGCGAGTGGTACGGGCCGTTGAAGGCACCGGAGTGAAGGAGAATGAACATGGAAGAAGAATCCACCATCGTGAAAATCTCAGAAGGGTTTTCTGGTCCGTTGTTTGGATCGGCGTTCGGTGCCATCGTTCTTCGCTCCTGGCCTCCTCGTACCAAGACCTCCGTGAACATATTGGTCAATCCCGGTGTAGTGAGTTATGCACCAGAGAAGGTCCGTAATCCCGTCGGAGAATTTTCGGGAGTCAGTGTGATGCACGGTGTAGAAGGCGACACGAAGGAGTTGCTGTTCGATCTCCCCGCTTCTCCTGCCCACACTGTCACTGTTGGCAATCATGAATACGAAATCCGTCTTCTCCACATCGGCGAAGTGGAAGAAGAAGGACGGAACTGGTTCACGTATGAATTCATGGTCACCAAGCGGTCGAGCGCGCAACTGGTGGACGACTTCAAGTCGATCCGACCGTCTTGACCTTCTTCTCCCTGAGTTCAAGATTCAGCTTCGCAATGACGGCCTCGAAGCGGACGAAGGCCACCTGCTCGGCGGTCGCATGATGGAGGATGGCCCCAGTATTCGATACGTTCTTCCATGCGCTCTCATACATGAATGTTGTGATCGACGAGAACGTTCAAGCTCGTCGTAGCGTCAAGCTCGGCAAGGTCGTTGTTCAAAGGGATGGTGTCGTGCTTTATAAATGTGACGATGCCTAAGCGACGACGACCGGCGAATCTCGACACCGCGATGTAGACCGAGAGGTCGTGCTTCACGTCTTCGACCCGTTGGGCAACGGATATTGGAAATCGTGGGATTGGAATCAAGGGCGAGCCGATGAAACGGTTTTTGCCGTGGATCAAGGCGTCGTGTCGTTGGTGGTTTATTGACCTGTGGTTCGTTTGGCTAACCATTTTCCCGGTGGGCCTTATTTTCTTCTTATCTGGGGCGCTTGAAGATCGCCTGCGTTATAGTGGCCTGATATCCCAGTTGCTTGGAATTGCAACTGTTGCGTTAGGCCTAAGTGAGAAAGGCCGTCTCTTCAATCGCCAGGTCTCGGGATACTTTCGTGAGTCGTGGAAAAGGCATCCTCGTTTAGTGGAACACAACACATCCTATCGGCTGTTGGTGAGTGCATTGGCGTGTCAGGTGGGGAGGCCAGGCTTTCGGTGTGGCGCGGTACTCCGTCCGGTTCATCAATACAAGGGCGTGTGGATGCCCTGGAACAGAATCTTGAGACCGTTCGGTCTGAGTCAGACGCGACAGCGAAGAAGCTTCAAGATGGAACAAAGGAACAGGACTGAAGCTGTAAAGGTAGAGCGTGAAGCACAGAGTGTCGGCCATCGACAAACTCAACACGCGGGTCAACAAACTTGCGGCTGGGGGACTACATGTTTGAGTGGATGGGAGTTCTCTGGCTTGTCCTGGGTGTAGTGCTCGCCACCGTCTCAACCGAAATTGCTTGTGCGCTAACGTGGTTGGGTGTGCGTTGAACTCGTAGGCATTTGTCATTCTCCCCAAACTTCCGGTTCTGATGACCGCGCATGTAGACATCCGTCCATCGCGGACAGTACGCTATAGTCTGATCCACTCCTTTCCTTAACTCCCTTAAATCTGTCCGTCTAGAGAGGCTTTTCCTATGGCACCCATCCGAGAAGAAGTCCACATGAGGCAAGAAGTGCGCGAGTTTATTCAAGCGGCTGACACCCTCTTCTTCTAATGACTCCTCATTTACGGAAGATGAGCGAGAGGTTCTCGCTACATATGCTTAGACCTTGGTCGAGAGATACCTGACGTGGTTTGAGCATCCTGCGGATCAAGATTCGTGAGGCCTCTGGCGTAAAGGCGAGTGAACCAATGGACTTCGATTATTTCCGCTCTGACAACCTTAGAAGAGAGACGAAGGCGGAGTTACTCAGTTGGAAGGCACAGTGGAAACCTAGCAGTCCGCAACACATCGCGGCGAACGTGGAACTAGTCCGGCGCGACGATATGATGAAGTCGAGACTATGGACGGCACTTACCATAGTTGTGGTGTCGCTGATTGTGGCGGCTGTAGTGTGGTTCCGAAGTTACCTGATCGTAGTGGTGTCTTAATCCTCATATTGTGCAGCCGCATGGTGGCTTTAGGGGCAGTCGGTCGACTTGAACGGCCGATCCCTTTGTCTCGGAAGGGGAAGCGCATATATAAAGCGAAGTGCATCACCTGTCATCGCCCGCGCGGACAGGGGGATGGCTATGTGCACTTTACCCCGCCGGTTGCGGATTTGACTTCGGAACACGTTCAAAAAAGGTTGGATGGGGAGCTGTTCAGAAGTATCCACCAGGGCCGTCCGAATACCGGAATGGGATCGTGGCGGCTGGTACTCTCTGACGCAGAACTTATTGCTGTAGTTTAGTATGTGCGGGAACAGACCCCTAATGCCTCTCTACTGCGCTCCTTTAGCGGACCAGCCGACCCTTGGTCCTCGACTTTTCCTCCGGCCCACCTCAGCCGTTCGCACGGACACGGCACTACTGCACCGCTAAGGGTTTCTAGCTGTGTCTAGAGCTATCTTGCTAACCTGGGTGGCAGCGCGCAAAACCTCCGCTCTCTTCTTTCTCTCCATCTTCCTCATTCAAGTTCGATTCTGCGAGTTCTCGTTGAAACTCCTGGATTTCCTGCCGCTTAATTGATGCTTTTCTTAGCGTTTCATTTGTAGCGGCATTTAGCAAAGCAAGAAGTTGGCTAACGCGATCAGACTCTCGACACCAACCAGCTGCTCAGCCAAGGCACGATCAGAAATAATTCGACTTTCTCAAGTGCTCCGCCGCTTGGCGAAATTGGTCCGAAAGAGTTTGGATTCTCAGCTCTTCTGATCTTACGGGATTGATCTCCACAGCAGTCTGTGATGATGTAGCTTCTTCGGCCGTTTTTATAAGTTCATTAATAAAATTGGCGTTTTCTTTAATAACATTGTCGTTACTTTCCGGCCAGAAATGGATGGCATACAAAGCAAATCCCCGCCCAATACTAAAAAGGCTGCAATAACCCACGCCAAAATACTCTTACGGATGGTATGATACTTGTTCTTTCATTTTTTACTTAAATTAAGGATTGAACTACTAAGTTAGGCGTGCTTGGTGACCCGGTATCTTGGGCAAACTTTTCAATTGTGTTCTTAATCCTCTGTTGAACGATAGGCAATTCATTGTCTGGCGTAGGGCATACTTCGCCCTCATTGGCTGTCTCAACAAGTGTTCCCGCAATTTGGTCATTGCTTCACTGAAGTATTCATGCGGTACAGTTAGAGCATTGTAGTGAGGCAGCTCCTGTAGTTTTCCGGTAAGGTGTTTCAACTCATGTTCGAAAGTGAAACCCTCCGCAAGAATAGGCACAATGTTGCGCCGCAAGTCTATTGCGTGCTCAATCTCTTTCCGACAAGTCATCAGCGCTCCCGAAGCGCTCAACAGTGCCTGGGGTTAGGACAATCAAAAAATGTGCACGAGCTTTAATTTGGTTGAGGATGATCGTATTAAACATGCCGCTATGGATGCTTTCGACGTCCATGAATACATCGTACCCATTACTGCGTAGGTCCATAAAGATCGCGCGGGCAGTGAGGAACTGACACTGCGTCTATAACTAATGAAAACCGTTTTGCTTAGGTCAGGAGGATGCTTTTTCCCCATGGAGTTTCAATCGGTAACGTAGCCGAGGATTTACCCAAAATTGCCGCATTCTATAAACATATCGGACCAATGCTGAACACCATTGCCCTACTCGGATAAATCGTGTGAAGGCTACTGACTTCCTAAATCTGTCAACTCTGACCCGTTGGTTTATATTTGAAAGGCATACGAATGATTATTTGGATAAGGCGGTATTAGATAAGGCAGTATTATTGGATGATATATCTTGTATTTTGATGAACAAACGTAGGGATGCTAAAAGCTGCTCAGTTCCTAATATGCCCCCAGTCTGCTCCGAAGAAACCCTGCCAAGGTCATCCCCTCACAAACTGTCATGTAACGATTTTTTTATTTAGATGAATAAATGCTTTTAGGATGAATAGCCATGATTTGTCAATTTGGTGATTGCGCTGTGAATAACAATACTTTCCCGCAGCTTGGTAGTCCGATGGGTGGACCAGGTTACACGACCTAATCGACGGCCCATTTTTCTTAATCCCCCAAAAAATAGAGACTCGGTTTGGAATCGGATAACGAGCGCAGGGGAGTCCCCGCTCAAGCATCCATGCTCTTTTGTTTCGCGTGAAGTCGTCCTACATGTGTTCGATCCGCTCGGCAACAAGGTGTGGAAGGCGTGGGGGACTGGCAGGATGGGCGACTGATGTTGTACGCGATAGCAGATTATGAAGGCGAGTGGTACAACGGCTGATGATTGAAAGCACCGCAGCGAAGACAAATATCTTAGCGGCCTGTGTTCGTGGCAATTCCCTTGCAGATAGCTTCCAATGTGAAAAGTCTTCCCTCAACAAAGTTTCTTATGCCGTTCCATCTAAAATTCGTATTGTCGAAAGCGGTTGCCGATACAGATGCATTTCTGAATCGGCCTTTGTTGATTGGCCCTCCAATTTCCATTCCCGACTGGGGATGAGGATCATGTCAGTGAGAAAATTGAGGCTATCGACCCGCAAAGCCCGACTGGAAAAGGCCAGACTGCCATCAACTATATAAGGCTGATCTCTGCATCTTACATCGGCCTGCTAACAAGAGTGCATCGTCTATCGAGACACATGTAGGAAACTCCCAAGCAATGCCTCGAAGCGATACCCAGGCATGCCCCTGGCGGAAGTTCTTGAACGCGCCAAGGGCTGGCCTGAGAAGGATTTGCTCTCGAAAATGACGATCAATCAGGACCTGACACACTTGGGCCACTTCTTCGGATGGTTGATCAATGAAGGTCGATACACCGGCAACAATCCCCTCGATGGATTAGCCTACGAGGGCATCGAGTCGAAGTCACATGAGACATTCTCCGACGCTGATCTCAAGCTTGTCTTTGGTAGCAATGAGTTCAAAAAACAGAGAGATGACAGGAAGTACTCAGCACGGTATTGGTTGCCATTGATCCTGCTGCATTCAGGCGCTCGCCGTGAAGAAATCGCTAACCTTGCACTCGTGGACATTCGGAAAGAGGATGGCATCTGGTACTTCGACATCACACCAGACGTTGAACGGGGAAGGCGGCTCAAAAACAAGAGTTCGAAGCGTAGAGTGCCAATTCACTCAGCCTTGATCATGTTGGGATTGCTCGACTACGTAGAGGAGAGGAGAGCCGAAGGGGAAACTCTGGTGTTTCCAAAGGTGTCGCAAAGGAAAGGTGGAAGGTTGAGCGTGGGTGATGGCGTGTCCAAGTGGTTCCATCGGTTAATGAAGAGACTTGGCGTGAAGGGTGAGAAGTCACTGCACGGCTTGAGACCTACGCTGATCACTCGATTGCACGAAGCTGGAGTTGATGGAGAGTCGCGTAGGCAACTCACAGGGCACAGCGGGAAGGATATTCACGAAACTGTGTACCTGAGGCCATCACTGCCTGCATTGAAGATGCACTTGGAGAAGGTGGACTTCCGGCTGGAGTGAGAACCTAACTATTGTACACATCAAAATCGGTTTCGGCTCGCGTAGGTCTGGAGGCTCGCCCAGGTTTCTCCACAGCGGTATCACACACCGAACATCGCCAGAACCGATCATCTACGTATTCCGTAAGTCTGACTTCCTTGCGATCACCGCCGTAACACTTCGGGCAGAACGGGCCTTCCTCACTGTTTCCGATCCAATACACGTTATTACGAAACACCATTTCAGGTTGTTTCTCAGAAGAGGTTGGCCGGTTCTGCTCCAGTTGAAGGGTTCCAATCCTGTGGACTTTAGCATCAAGCACCTGCATGTCCTCTATCGGCGCAACACCAAGAGCGCGGTACACCTTCGGTCGAGCGTTCAGAAAGACACGTTTGATCTCCTTCCACGCTAGACCACTCCCGTGTTTGATCTTCTTGTACCCGAAGGCGAGAGCAGTGAGAAACAAAGCGGTGCCGATGCTTATAAGTATCTCGTCAGAATTTCTTGTCAGGAAGGTGAGGATGGAATCGACCATTTCGCCGGTAGGCTACCCTTTCTGATATCACTTGGCAATCATCGACCGAACGAACTTCTGGAGTTGAACAGGGTGAATCCTCGCGGTGCCGTATCGGTGCTGTCAGGAATGTCACTGGAGGATAGAAACTCAACACCTTCCGCTTTCATTTGTCTGATGCGAGCAAGTAGATTGGTCGGTAGTCAGGCTTTTCATCTTCCTCATCTTCCTCACAGTGATTCGTGTTCATGGGTTGCCTCTTGGTGTATGTCGGACTGATCGACATTAGTGGTAATACGCTCTTGTTATACTCACGCCGTTAGCATAGGCTTCTGTGGTTCACTCCCTTCCTGCTCCCTGTCACGCCATTAGCCAGCGGACCACCATCTTCGCCGCCGCCGATGTAGTTCCATCACGCGGAAAGGTGGTCATATGTCTTCCATTCGTCCTGAAGTCCTGGCATTCGTGCGAGCGGCCCAACGTCTGCTCGCCCTTGAAGATCAAGCGGCCTCGCCACCCCTGTCGGATGATGAGACGGAGAAGCTTGTAGAATGTACGACGAAGTTAGAACAAAATCTGAAGGACCGGGAACAAAATATGAAGGACGCAGATGATCTTCTGAAGGTGATAGCACAGGTCCGTGGCTTACCTCATAGCTGGGACGGTAACGGCCATCCAGGGAGGAACGGCCATCCATAAGAATTTTCTTGGACGGTCGTCTACATGGCGGAAAGAGAGCTTGAAGAAGTTAGAACCACCTTGCGCCCGGGTCGGTGGATCGTCTCGGCAGAAGCCTCCAGCATCTCGTAGAGTTCTTGTCGGAACTGCATGCGAAGCGCGTTGATCTCTTCATCCAACAACAAGGCATCGACACGACTACACCGGCAGGAAAGGCTCTCTTCGGGATGCTGGGAGTCTTTGCGGAGTTTGAACGCTCGATCATTCAGGAGCGCGTGAAGTCAGGCATTAAGAGACATCGTACGGCCCATCCTGAGCGACCGTGGGGCAGACTTCCACTTGAACGGTCGAACCCGAAGCTGGTTGCCAAGATCATGGAACTACGTAGACATGGAACCGGAATGAAACGGATAGCGCATGAGGTCGGAGTGTCGAGCCGCACGGTGTGGAGACTTCTCCAGACGGCGTAAGGCATGGCTTAAGGCGTGACTTAAGGCGTGAACGGATAAGACATCCGGCGACACGGTGAGCGATCATGCGGAGTTGCGCGGCTTGGTGTGGATCGCTGGTGTGGATTGATCCTTATTTCCCTAGCAGAAACCGGCTTCCCCCCTTGACACTTCTTGAGATCGCCTTATGTTTATATTCATGCACCATGAGCCAGCCCGACGCGAACTGACCCATGACGAAAAGAAGGCGGCAGAAGCGGCCTTCACTGGAGGCCTGTTCAATCCAGAGTGGTCAGAAAGCGCCCGTAAGGTGTATGACGGCATTGCGGCTGTCATAGGGAAAGCATCTCCCGCCCTTGTCAGCGAGCACGAACTCGAACCGGTCGAAGTCTTGGCATAGTCGCCTGCACCATAGCACCTACCATCCTGACAACCGTTCCAACTCCGATTCCAACGACTGGAAGGTATGCCCCAGCGGGGGAAATTCAGACTTCGAGGTCTACGTATACCCTCACACATTTTTTCTCTGGATTGTTTTGGCCTCTCGCCTCTACATGGACGGCTCCCGATCATCCATCTCGTCGCAACACTGATCGTCGGAAGGCTACGTAGTCGTAGGTATGTGGATATCTACCTGAAAAGAGGTAGTAAACCTTGGTGGCGTCCTTGGGTATCCTCCCAAATGTGCGCATTGGCGCGGGTATTGACAGCGCGTGATCTCCTACTTCATCATGCGTGATCTCCTACTTCGCGAGATCATTCATTCCTCTCTCCCTCTTCTGTGCGCAGGGGACCGGCGCCATGGATCACATTACTCATCTCTTTCTCTTTGCTCGAGGTCTCCCCCTCCACCTTCTAGGGCGGAGTGTCTAGACTCTGAGCGAGCTTTGCCGGAGAAGCGGGGACCCATTGAGACTTGGTCATGAAGGAAAGCTGAAACTGACCGAGTCCGCGAGGTCCACGACGTGAAGAATAATGAGCGTCACGTTTGTGGACGCCGCCGAGTGGTGAGGCGGCCGTGTCCTATGATCAAACCTGTCCCAGGAGGCGCCGCGAGCGGAGCCTAGACACTCCGCCTAAATTCCTCCATCGCCTCGCGCACAATCTCCTCTCCTTGACCTGTATAGCGTGGAGAGAAGTGAAACACCACCAATTCCCGCACGTCTGCTTTACTGGCCATCGCTCCGGCCTGTCTCGCTGTCAGGTGGTACCGATCGTATGCCTTGTCCGCATCGCGATCTAAATATGGCGATTCACAGTAGAAGATGTCGGCGTGACGGACCAGCTCGACGATGTGTGCTTCATTCTCCGGGTCGTAGCGGGCATCCACGACATAGGCGACCTTCTGTCCGGGGGTAATGGTGAGGAATCGGTCCCGCACCTCACCGAGGATAAACTCCAAGTCCTCCTTGCGGTGTTCGAAATAGAGCGTGGCGGTGAAACGGAAGTCGTCAGGCTTGCCCTGCCAGAGATACTCCTTCACGTCTCTCAGCCACGAACCGACAGGCAGACCGGCGTCATGGAGTCTCTGCTTGTTGACGTTGATGTGAAACTGTTCCTGAAGCGCATAGGCGAACGAGGGAATTCGATGATTCAACGCGACCGCGCGCACGGTGAACATCGTATCTTCCATCACCGGAAATGTGTCCATCGCTCCTTGTCTACTGGAGGACGACGCCGGTCCGTCGTGCCGGGCAAACCCGTCGGTCGCAAGAAACGTCGCCACCCGGCTTTCTTCCGCATGAAACTCGCGCACCTCGATCGACAATGGATAGCCATCTACCAGATTCCAGGTATAGCCGCCGAGTTTACCTTGGACATTCGAAATGAGTCCGGGCGGTCCATACAGTTTCAATTTCTTGCCTCGCCCCAGGGCCACCCGGAGGATGGCGTCGAATCCAATGAAGTGATCCATATGGGTATGAGAAATGAAAATATCGTTCGCCCGCAAAAGCCGCGTCGGGCCTAAATCGTCGTTCCGGCCGAGATCGAATAACAGCGCGCGCTTGGACCAGCGGACTTCCACATACACACCCGGGTCACCGAACACGTCATTCACAAGATAACTTGAGAAAGAGGGAGTCATAACAATATTGCATCATTGGCCCATTGGATCATTGCACCATTTCGATCGTCGGGATATTGAATCATTGAGCCATTGAATCATTGCAGCGCTTCAAGCACCATTAGACAATCGATCATTGGGCCATTGGATCATTGCACCATTGAAGCATTGAAGGAGGGGGTCATAACGCGATTGCCTCATTGAATCATTGATTCATTGAAATGATCAAATCGGCATTGAACCAATGATCAATTGTTAGCTGAGCACTATTCTCACCACGCTGTACAGCAAGATCACCTCGACGGCATGAGCCACGATGGTTGCGTAGAGATTCCGGAGTCTGACCCACAACAGGCCCCACACCAGGCCGTCCCATACGGCAATCCAGTGCAGATGTTTGAATGTAGCCACCATGAATGGGTCAAATGCAAATAAGACCGCACTGACGGCTATCGCGAGAGCGGAGGGAAGCCCAAGCGCCAGAAGGCGACCCAAAAGAAATCCTCGAAAATTGATCTCGACGAAACAGGCGATCAGCACGATACACCAAGGCATCATCAGCCAGAAAGGGATTTTCGCGTGGGGTGTTTCTCTGAGGAACGTGATATCGATTCCGAGCCACGGGATGCCCTTCAGAATGACCAAGAGATTGATCGCTCCCAAGAGCAATCCTACTGCGATACCCCATGCCGCCCCGGTCAGGAGTCTCTCCGGTTCCAAGCCGAATTTTCGTACGATGTGCGTGTTCAGGCCGATCCATAGCACCAATCCGAGATAGGCCAGTCCTTGGGGAAGAAACTGCAGGAGGGTATAGTCCTGCCACTGATTTGGAGTGAGGTCAAAAAAAATGGTGGCGAGTACCGGGAGCAGGACCAACCCTGCCCCCCGTTCGTCGGGCCGGATGCATGCTGCGGTGTCCATGCACGCCGGCTTTGCCATGGGTGGTTATTGGATTTGTAGCTGATACCGCTCGAGTGTCGTGGCCTTATTGCGGGCCAGATTCGAGAGCGATTTGTTGTAGTCTATGATCGCACGTAACTCGTTCCCCTGCGCCGTCGCCAGGTCGCGCTGAAAATCCAGGACAAAGCGGGTCGTACTCAGACCGACTTTCAGGCGCTCCTGCTCGGCTTGTAACTGCTTCTCGGCCATGATACGGGCCGAACGCGTGGTCTCGATGCGCTTGAAATCCGTTTGCACCCGCCGTACGGCTTCCCTGACGCCTACGATCACCTGCTGCCTGATGCTCTGGAGCGTCGACTGGGCATTGCGGGCTTCCAGTTGGCGCTTGTTGTACGTGCTGTACGCGGATCGGTTCCCGAGCGGATAGCTCAACACCAGGCCTGCGCCATAGTTATAGAAGTCCCCGCTGAAATTTCGTTTTACCGAGTCATTGTAGTCGGCGCCGAGGCCAGCCAACCCCATCGTGCCTTGCAAGGAAAGTGTCGGCAGCAGTTGGTTCTTGGCAAATTTGACATTGAGCTCGCTCGTGTCGATGTTCTTGCCGGCCTGGAGGATCTCCGGCCGCCGTTCCATGGCGATGTCGATGGCTTCCTGGAGGCTGAGCGGTTCCAGCGCGGTGGCCGGCGCGTCAGTGGGGACCAGCCGCAAATCCTGGCGCAGGTCCTCTTCGGCGGGATTCAGCAGGCGGCGGACTTGGTCCTCCTGATCGCGGATAGCCTTCTCGGCGACCAGAATTTGCTCGACGCGTGAGGCCACGGCCGCTTCTGCCTGCAGCACGTCGACGATGGACATCACCCCGGCCTTTGCCTTGGCGCGGTTCGTGGCCAGGAGCTCTTCTGCCGCCTTCAAGGCTGCCTGCGCAACCTTGAGATTTTCATTGGCAAATACCATCTCCCAAAAGGTCTGTTCCACGGTGGCGATCACGGTCATGACGCGATCCAGGAAGACATGTTGCTCGACCGTGGCATTGTTCTGCGCGATGTAGATGAAGGTCTTGTTTACGTCGATGCCGAAGTTCTTGAGGAGCGGCTGGGTCATGGTGAAAGCCAGGCCACCCGTGTACGCAGGGTTGAATAGAAACGTATTGGGCCCGCTCACGAACGTGCGCTGAGGGCTATAGTTGAGATCAAAATTGGTGCCGGTGTAGAGGTTCTGCGTGACATCCGCTGTGACTCCGACGGCGTTCTGGTCGAATATGGTAATCTCCTGCAGATTAGCGCCCGTGAACCCGAGCACGGGACGGTTGAGCGGAGCGACCTGCCGGTTGTATTGTCCATTGAGACTCAGGGTCGGATCGAACTTGGCTTGTTCGATGACAATATCAGCGATGCGGCTGTCTTTGGTCTGACGGCTGATGCTGATATCCAGGTTCTGCTGCAGGGCCCGAACCACGGCGTCGGCTAACGACAAGGCCTCACGGCGCTCCGTGGCTATCGGCTGCGTCACCTCCAGACTCCAAGCGGGTGAACCTATTTGCATGAGAAGGGAGAAGAGCAAGAGCGCGAGTCGTCCGAGACGTTGTGAGTTTTTCATCCTACACTCCTTACTCAGAGTCTGTGGATTGATCATATTGAGGGATTGATCATATTGAGCAGAATCCGGTTCGGTACTATCACAATTCACGATGTCTGTCCAAATCAGCTTTGCTTTATGCCAGGGTGAAAAGGAAATGGTGGTGTTTATCATCTCCCCTGGAAGGAGCTGGCGAAGCTCTCGTCCCATAGTCGTTCCTGGATAAGGTTGTCCCACCATGACCTACCCGATAGGCCCGATTCCAATGTGGCGGTTTAGCAGGAACTCGCAGGTCTGACACAGTCCAGAGGTGTAATCCCCCAGGTTATCCACAGTTTTCACAGACACATGTGAGGCCTGTGATTCGAACCAATAGAGCGAATTCTAGTTAGAAGTCGTTGAATGCTATGGAATAAACGAAGATCATCACGGGCGATCTCCTTGCGGCTCCTCTATTCGGTATATAGCTTGCTTAGCTCTGCAGACAACTAGATGTGATCCACCTGACCCCTGCTCGACAAAAATGGAACCGGCCCCTCAAAGATGTCGATTGCCCTGAGGGAGACAAACGGATAGGAAGAAGCGGACTATTCTGGATCGCGATATCTTCTGCATCAAGCATGTACCTCGCCGGTTGCACAGGGATACCTTCATGAAGGAGATGGTTCAATGAAAATTGCGCAAGTGTCACCCCTCTGGGAAAGCGTTCCGCCGAAGCTTTATGGGGGAACCGAGCGTATCGTCTCATATATGACGGAAGAGTTGGTTCGCCTCGGACATGAGGTGACACTCTTTGCAAGCGGCGATTCAGTGACGGCGGCGAAACTCGAGGCTCCATGCCCGCAGGCTCTTCGACTCAACACCGGCATCTTCAATCGGGAAGCGCCGCTCATTTCTATGATGGAGCAGGTGTTCAGTTCCGCCGAGCAGTTCGATGTCATCCACTCCCATCTCGATTTTCTCGCATTTTCGCTTTCACGACGATGTCCCGTTCCTGTTGTGACGACACTGCATGGCCGCCTGGATTTGCCGGAACTCGTGCCGGTATTCCGGGATTTTTCGGAGTTGCCACTGGTATCCATCTCGAACTCTCAACGTCGGCCCCTGGCATGGTGCAATTGGATGGGAACCGTGTATCATGGGCTGCCGAGCAACCTGTATTCCTTCCATCCAGAGCCAGGGAAATACCTGGCCTTTCTTGGTCGCATTTCCCCTGAAAAGTGCCCCGATCAGGCCATTGAATTGGCCAAGCGCGTAGGAATGCCCATTCGCATTGCGGCGAAGGTAGATCCAGCCGACCGGGCCTACTTTGAGCGGGTTGTGGAACCGTTGTTGGATCATCCGTTGGTGGAATTTGTGGGCGAAGTGACCGACGCGCAGAAAAATGACTTTATCGGGAATGCGCACGCTCTTATCTGTCCGTATGACTGGCCTGAGCCGTTTGGGTTGGTGTTGATCGAATCGTTGGCCTGTGGCACGCCGGTACTGGCCTACCGTCGGGGTTCTATCCCGGAAATCATCAGTCACGGCGTGACCGGATTCATTAGTGAGAATGTCGAGGAAATGGTTGCGCAAGTCGAAGGCATATCGCTTCTCGAACGTCGGCGATGCCGCGAAGTTTTCGATGAGCGCTTTACTGTCGAACGAATGGTGCATGACTACCTGAACATCTACCGGCACATCATGAACGAGCCGGTCAGCGTCGCCGGCCAGAAGGCACGATCGCTGACATTGGAAAAGGCCAGCTAACCGCGACGAATTGTTCGCAGAAGGGTGTCGAAGGGATGTCTATGACGGACGCCAAGGCAGCAGCTCCCGAAACCGTTCAGTCCGGATGGAAAATGCTGGGCACGAAAGATTTCGGGTTTCTGTGGGCTGGACAAGTGATTTCCCAAATCGGCGACGGCCTGAACAAGGTGGCGCTTCTGTACTTCGTCTATGAGCTCACCGGATCGGCGCTCAAGATGACCGTCATCGGCCTGCTCCAAACAATTCCGCCGTTGGTCTTCGGGCCGCTTATTGGAGTCTATCTTGATCGCCTGCCCAAGAAGACCGTCATGATCACCGTCGATCTGTTGCGGACATTAATGATTCTGCTCATTCCTGTGTTCTACGCCTTCGATATGTTGACCCTTGAACGGCTCTATGTGCTCGTGTTTCTGAATTCCATCGTATCGACGATATTCGGCCCCGCGCTTTCCGCGTCCGTTCCTTTCATCGTTCAACGGTCGCAGTTGACTCAGGCAAACGCTTTTCTCCAGAGCACAACCAACATCGGCGTGCTCTTGGGACCGGCGATGAGCGGCGTCGGTATCGCGCTGGTCGGTGCTCAAAATGTACTGTACGCCGATGCCGCCACATTCCTTGTGTCCGCTCTTTGCATCATACCCGTCACCGTGCGGGATCGGGTCGTCGCCAAAGGATTGCAAGCCTTATCCACGCCGATCCTGAAGGATTTGAAGGAAGGGTTCCGTTTCGTGTTCATTCAGCACAGAGTTGTGTTCGCGCTCATGGTCACGGCCGTGCTCTATAATTTGGCGGTCAGCGCCTTTGTCTTCCTGCTGCCGGTCGTCGCGAAAGACCTCTTGCAGGTTGGTCCGGTTGAATTGGGCTGGCTGTGGTCCGCCCTGGGAATTGGGATGCTCGTGGCTTCCTTGTGGCTGGCGTGGGTTCCGCAGGGTGACTTCCGCAACCGCATCGGACATATTGCAAAATCTTTGGCGGTGGGAGGCGTGGCAGTATGCAGCCTCGGACTGATCCAAACGCCGGTAATGGTCAGTACCATGCTATTGGTCATCGTTATCGGCGGGAGCACCTCGCTCTTTTACCCCGCGGTATCCGCGATGATTCAAGAGGTCACGCCTGAGCATCTGCTGGGACGTGTGTTCACCACCTTCAGCACCGGCGGCATGGCATCGGCGATGGTCGGAATGGCGGGATTTGGATGGGCCGCCGATGAAATTGGTCCGGCCGCAAGTCTGATCGGTATCGGCCTCATTCTGTTGCTGACGGCGATCGTCACCGTGCATGTCAGCCGTCGTGATTTCAGTCTGAAACCTGTCGCCGCCTAGATCAGTTTTTTCCTCGTGAGTCTCGCCACGGCTCCTCCCTCGTGGCCCTCGGAATCTCATTCCCTCCGTCCGCTGCAAACCTGCCGGTAGTTGCTTTCTGCCTGCCCGTCGCGTATTTCTGGTTTTAATAGCAGAACCGAATCGAGTACGATGCTTGGCTGTGGTGCAGCACCTCGACCATCCGCATATGTTCGATTAGCTAATGAAGGGTGCATGTCTATGATCTCTCTCACTCGCTCACTCCAAGTCATGATTCTCATGGTTTGTAGCCTGATGCTGGTACATGGCAGCGTGGATCTGTTTGCTGAAACGCCTCCCGAGACAATTCCTGAGAGCCTGCCGCCAAAGCCGAAGGAGCCGGAGGTTAAGTCCAAGGAGCCGGAGGTCAAGTCTAAGGAACCTGAGGCGAAGCCGCAGGATGTGAAACCGAAGGATGGAGAACCGAAAGCGAAGGACGCCGAACCGAAAGCGAAGGAACCCGAACCGAAAGCGAAGGATTCCGATACCAAACAGCGAGAGCCGGAAGCGAAACCCAAAGAGAGCACGAAGCCGAAAGACGGCGAGACCAAGCCGACCCAGCAAGAACAGAAGGCGAAGGAACCTGATCAGAAACCGAAGGACACGGAATTGGGTGAGAAGCCTTGCCCACAGGTTCATCAACCTTCCGAGGGTAAGACGGCCCTGGAGAGCCCCCCGCCGACAGATCCTGCCGCCGGTGATAAGCCCAAAGCCGCCGAACCCGAGACAAAGAAACCCGTTCGATCGCCCATGGTGACGGCAAAACTCGCATTGATGGCCGATCCTCGATTGTTTCCCTATGATATCGAAGTGGATACTAAGGATAAGGATCTTGTGCTGCTTGGAAAAGTGGTCAGCGAGAGTGACAAGCGTGCCGCGACAGAGATTGTGCGTTGTCTCGAAGGCGTGCACGCCGTGGAGAACCGCATGAAAGTCGAAGCCGATGCGTCACACGGACTGGGAGCCGAGCGAGACAAGGTCATTACCCAACTTGTGAAGGAACGGTTTGAAAAGAGTAAGACGCTGCAATCAATTAAATTTGAGGTCAAAACAGAACACAGTATGGTCTTCCTGGCCGGCTCCACCAGATTTCAGGTGATCATTCTGGAAGCGGCCCAAGCGGCCAGACAGGTGCCTGGTGTGAAAGCCGTAAATACTGAGGCGGTTCGTCTGGTAACTGGAGAATGACTGGCTGATCGCGCCACTAGTACCTAGTACCGTGTCTATCAACCCTCGCCCACGGAGTCCAGTCGCGTGAACGGAGTCGCGTTGCGTCCCAAAGTGATCTGGTCGCCGCAACTCCTGACTCGCGATTTCACGCTCGTGTGGTGGGGGCAGATGGTGTCGCAGATCGGGGATGGCGTTTCTAAACTCGCCCTGCTGTGGTTCGTCTACTCCATCACCGGCTCTCCGCTCAAGACGACCGTTATTGGGCTCTTGCAAACCCTCCCGCCCATTCTCTTCGGGCCGTTCATCGGGGTGATCGTCGATCGGCTTCCCAAAAAGCTCCTGTTGATCAGTAGTGATCTCATCCGGGCCGTCGTGCTGGGGGTGGTTCCCTGCCTGATTTCCGTCGATTCATTCAGCATCGAGCGTCTGTATGTGCTGGTGTTTATCCATGCCATGGCCTCCGCGGTATTCGGTCCCGCGCTCACGGCCTCCATTCCATCTCTCGTCGCCCGGAACGAGTTCACCGCGGCCAATGCCCTGCTTCAAACGACCACCAGCATCGGCATCATCATCGGACCGGCGCTGAGCGGCGTGGGCATTGCCACCATGAGTTCACAAGAGGTGCTCTGTGTCAATGCCGTCAGCTACGTCGTCTCGGCCATCTGTTTTCTGTTCATTCGTTTTCCTTGGTCCGAATCGCAGCTGACCGGGGGCAACTCACTGAGCAACACCCTTCTCGACGTGATGGACGGCTTCCGCTTCGTCCTCGTGCGGCAACGCATGATTCTGATGCTGATCGGCGCAGCCTCGATGTATACGTTTGCCACGAGCGCGTTCAGTACGCTGTTTCCCGTGTTCGGCAAAAAACTGCTCGATCTCGGGCCGATTGAAGTGGGGTATCTGTGGTCGGCATTCGGAGTCGGCCTCTTGCTGGTTTCATTGGGACTCGTCTCGGTTTCCGGGTGGACTCTCCAGCGACGCATCCAGGCGATGGCCGCCTCGAGCCTCGTGAGCGGGTTGGCGATGCTTGGGTTGGTGTGGACAACCAATCGCATGGTGGCCGCCCTGTTGATGATCATCATCGGGATGGGCGCGGGTACATTGACGCCGATCGCATGGGGCGTGATCCAGGAAATTTCGCCGGCAAACTTGTTGGGACGCGTGTTGGCTATCTACAATCTCGGCGCGATGGCGTCCGCGATTGCGGGCATGACGCTCTTTGGTTGGACCACGCAGGAATTCGGCGAGCGACCCAGTGTCATCGGGATAGGAATCGGCCTATTCCTTACCGCAGTGGTTGCCGCACGGGTGGTTCGATGGATGCGATCCAATTGGACCGGGCGGCCTCCGCTGGAAGACAGTGAACCGCTCGCGCTGGTTCCTCAATCGACGACCCGTTGATCCATCGTAAGCGGACATTCCAGCGTCGCACGAAAGGCTTCCCTGGTATCGGTCGCCAGGGATTGGACGAGAAGGAAGGCCACACGCGGATTGTGTGGTCCTTCATCAGAAGAACCATTGACTTTAGAATTGTAGAAATCGTGCCCGATAACAGAGTGGAGGAACACCGTGGACGAGATCATTAGCTTCAACGATCAATTTTATATTCTAGCGAGTTCGTCCATGGCGGACAACCGCACCCGTGTCTTGAAGCATGGCGAGACGTTCGGCGTCTTCGATCGATACGGCGATATCCAACCGGTGGGCCGGGGCACGCAAGGTCTTTATCATGAAGGGACTCGCTTTTTGAGCCGCCAGGAACTCTTTCTGGACAACGATCGGCCCATGCTGTTGAGTTCGACGGTCAAAGAGGACAATGCGCTTCTGGCGGTCGATATGACGAATCCGGATCTGTATCGGGACGGGCGGATCGCGGTCCCTCGCGGCAGCGTTCATGTGTTTCGCTCCCGCTATTTGTGGAAGGGTGTGGGGTATGAGCGATTTCGTATTTCAAACTACAGCCTGACCTCCGTCGTCATCAATGTATCGCTTCGATTTGAATCCGACTTTGCCGATATCTTTGAGGTGCGCGGTCAGAAACGCAATCACAAAGGCAAGAGGCTTCCCGGCCTGATCCAAAAGGATCGGCTGATCCTTGCCTATGAGGGACTCGACGGCTGCCTTCGTGAAGCTCACCTGCGTTTCTCACCCGCGCCCGATGAGATGACGGCGTCGCAAGCTGTTTTTCACATCATGTTGGAACCGAAAGCCGAGACGACGGTCACGATGACCGTGGGATGCGAGGTTGGCAGCGCGCCGCGGCCAGGGTTCGCCTACGATCAAGCCATGGCAGAAGCGAGTGCTACACTAAAGACCGAGCAATCCCAAGACTGCGAGGTGCATACGTCGAACGCCCAGTTCAATGAATGGTGGAATCGTTCATTGCTGGATCTGCGAATGATGGTGACCGACACGGCGGAGGGCCCCTATCCCTACGCAGGAGTGCCGTGGTTCAGTACGCCATTCGGTCGCGATGGAATCATTACCGCCCTGGAGTGTCTGTGGATCAAGCCGCAGGTGGCCAGGGGCGTGCTCAGCTATCTCGCTGCCCGGCAGGCCACCCAGTTGAGTCCTTCCCAGGACGCCGAACCGGGGAAGATTCTTCACGAAACTCGCAAGGGAGAAATGGCGGCATTGAAGGAGATTCCGTTCGGCTTGTATTACGGCAGCGTGGACTCTACGCCGCTCTTTGTCATGCTGGCCGGTGCATACTATGAGCGAACCGCCGATCTCGGTTTCATGAAGAAACTGTGGCCGAATATCGAAATGGCCCTGGCGTGGATAGATACCTATGGCGACCATGACGGCGATGGGTTCGTAGAATACATCCGCAAGTCGCCGACGGGCTTGGACAATCAGGGCTGGAAGGATTCCCATGATTCCATCTCTCACGAGAATGGAGACCTTGCGGAGGGTCCTATCGCGCTGTGCGAAGTGCAGGGGTACGCGTATGATGCCAAGCAGTGCGCGGCCAGGCTGGCTTTGGCGCTCGGACATGCGGAGCGGGGGGCTGAACTTCTACGGCAGGCTGATAGATTGAAGGCGCAATTCGATGATGCCTTCTGGTGCGATGACCTGTCGGCGTATGCGCTCGCATTGGATGGCAACAAAAAACCCTGTCGCGTCAAAACATCCAATGCCGGCCACTGCTTGTATACGGGAATTGCACGAGCAGATCGGGCTGTACGAGTGGCCGCCACTCTCATGTCCGACGAGCTCTTCAGCGGATGGGGCGTTCGCACCCTCGCCGGCAGCGAACGGCGGTACAATCCAATGTCCTACCACAATGGCTCCGTATGGCCTCACGATAATGCACTGATTGCAGCCGGTCTCGCACGGTATGGCCTTAAAGCCCACGTCCAAAAAGTCATGAAGGGATTGTTCGATGCCAGTTCGGTCGTAGATTTCCACCGACTGCCGGAGTTGTTCTGTGGATTTGTTCGACGTCCAGGGCAGGGACTCACACGCTATCCTGTAGCGTGTAACCCTCAGGCCTGGGCGGCAGCATCCGCCTTCATGGCTCTGCAAGCGTGCTTGGGGATGTCCATCCGCGCGCCGGAAGCCAAAGTGGTCTTTACCTATCCGATTCTGCCAGAATTTCTGCACGAATTGCAGATCATGAACCTCAAGGTGGGCAAGGCATCCCTGGATCTCCTGCTGAGACGCTACGAGCTGGACGTGGGTTTGACGGTGATGCGGCGTGAGGGGGATGTCGAAGTCGTGGAGATCAAGTAGACTTCCAGCGGTGCTTCTAGCACATTCTTGCGGGATAGGGTAGTCCTCCGTGATGACGCCATGGCAGATACATGTCAGTTGCAATCTTTCCCGTAGGTATTTCGTGTCCTGCCCGATTTATCTGCTCCGCTGGGCTTTCTCGGACATTCTGATACACTCTTTTTAACTCTATCCATCAACCTGTTACATAGGCCGGCGACTCCGGTCGGCACATCGTCGATTATGCGACGTGCTCACAATCAAGTGGTAAACACATGAAAGTGGTGCTGTTCTGTGGAGGCCTTGGGTTAAGGCTTCGTGACTATTCGGAAAAGATCCCCAAACCCATGGTGCCGATCGGATACCGCCCGATCATCTGGCATGTCATGAAATACTACGCCTACTTTGGACATCAAGACTTCATCCTGTGCCTGGGATATGGCGCGGATGCGGTCAAGGACTATTTCCTCAATTACAATGAATGCGTCTCCAACGATTTTGTGCTCACGAATGGCGGGAAAGCGGTGGCGCTGCTCAACGCCGATATCCAAGATTGGAAGATCACATTTGTCGATACGGGAATCGCATCCACCATCGGGCAGCGGCTAAAGAGCGTGGAACAGCACATCGGGAAGGACGATGTGTTCCTGGCGAACTACACCGACGGCCTGACGGACTTGCCGCTCCCCGATCATATCGGACATTTCATGGCGCAGGACCCGATTGCGTCATTCCTGTGCGTCAGTCCTCGCCTGACTTTCCACTCAGTGACCATGACCGAAGAGGGGAAAGTCACGTCCCTGGATGAGATGTCACGAGCGGGGATCAGGGTTAACGGGGGATATTTTATCTTTAAGAGAAGTATTTTCGAATACATTCGAGATGGCGAAGAATTGGTGCAGGCGCCGTTCCAGCGATTGATTAAACGAGACCAGTTGATCGGCTATTCCTACAATGGGTTTTGGGCCGCCATGGATACGTTCAAAGACAAGATGTTACTGGACGATTTGTTTACACGGGACAAAGCTCCATGGGCGGTGTGGAAAGAGCGTGCGAAACTAATGCCCCCCTGCGAACCGCCCATGGGTCCGCCATACTTACGGAAGGTGGAGGGGCTTTAGAATGGTCGGCGGTGTCTTCGATTTCGGCGCCCACGTCAAGAGGAAACGCACCTTATCCGTGCTTTGTCTTGGCGCGCACGCCGATGATATTGAAATCGGCTGCGGAGGCACGATTCTTCGTCTGGTCCAATTATATGGAACCGCGATCGAGGTGTATTGGGTGGTGTTCAGCGCGTCTTCGTCGCGGCGGCGCGAAGCGTTGTCAGGTGCCGAGAAGTTTCTTCGACGAGTCCGAAGGAAACACATACTGGTCAAGAACTTTCCGGACAGTGTCTTTCCCTATTCCGGCAAGCGGATCAAAACATGCTTCGAATCTCTCAAGCGCACGTGCCGTCCCGATCTGATTCTGACCCATTACCGCAGTGATCTCCATCAGGATCATCGGATGATCTCGGAACTCACGTGGAACACTTTCCGGGATCATTTGATTCTTGAATACGAAATCCCCAAATATGACGGGGATCTCGGGACGCCGAACCTGTTCGTCCACCTTGACAAGCCGACGTGCCTCAGGAAGATCAGGGCGATCGTCGATTGCTTCAGAACACAGAACGGCAAACAATGGTTTTCGGAAGATACCTTTCTTTCAATCATGCGAATCAGGGGTATCGAGTCCAACGCGCCGGACAGATATGCCGAAGCGTTCTATTGTCGCAAGATGGTGGTATGAGTGAGAAGGCGAACGCGGATCCTTACGGGGCAATTGCGAGTTGCCACGTGAGCGTGAGCACATACCGAGTTGCCGCCACCAGGATCTCTGGGTCCAAGGTGTCGGCTCGATCGGAGGGCTGGTGAAATTGAGGATGAACGCCGGCGCTCACGACGGTGACGGTCGGCACCCCCGCTTCTTTGAACGGCACGTGATCCCCGCCCGGAAAAAATCCGTATAGATCCAGTTTGTCTCCAAGTCCCGCCGCCTGACCAGCTTGTGCTGCAACGGATTTTTCGAATCCCGTCATGCCAACGGTCAATCGTCCGTTCCCGACTCCGACGTGATCGATATTGATCATGGCCTTCGTTCTCTTCAACGGAAGAAGCGGCTGTTCGACATACAGCCTTGATCCGAGGAGTCCTTGCTCTTCTCCGCTGAAAGAGAGGAAAAGGATATTCCGCTTGAGATGCACGCCCGCCTGCCTCAGGACCCGCGCGACTTCCAGGAGCACCGCAGTACCCGAGGCATTGTCGTCCGCACCGGGGAACAGCAGCCCTGCCTGGCGTCCGAAGTGGTCCCGATGAGCGCCGATAATGATCATGTCTTCTCCGGCAGCTGCTTCAGTCGATGGGAACGTGATCGGAAGAGTGTACAGCGTGCCGGAGGTCTGTTCCGTCAGCCACGATAATCTTGCATCCGCATCGGTCATGCGCGATTGTGGGCGTAGAGTTCGGTTGATCGTTTCCTGGAGTTCGCGCAGGCTTGGGCGAGGACCAGGCTCGTGACCGGTCAGGATACGGTTTGCGATATCCGTGCTGATCCATGCGCCGGACAACGACATGTCGTCGTCGGTCAGTCCATACAACGCACTCGGGCGACCCGTCATCCCGCGTCGTGCTTCGTAAGCACTCAGTAACGGTCCCGTTGCCGTAAGGTAACCAACCGCGCCCTTCGCCTTGGCTGTTCGTACTTTGTCGGCGTGTGAGACGAGCGGCGCATAATGCTCGGGTTTTCCACGAAGAAACAGGACGATCCGATTATGCACGTCGATACCATTGTATTCGTCAAAGCCGGAGGCGGGATCGGCGATGCCATACCCGACAAAGGCGATCTGCGCCCGCAGATCTATAGAAGGCGAATCCAGAATCGGCAGATAGTCAGAACCGAGCTCACTTGCGGGATTGTCAGGGGTCGTTCCAATCTGGACTACCGGGGCCACGGCGATGGAAGATACCCGCACGGATCGGGTCAGTGTGGATTCGGGGAGGACACTTGGCGAGTGTCGGTTGTGTGAATCAAGGGGATGTTGCACAGCCATTCGGAACTGTTCTTGAAACCACAGTGCGGTGGTCAGATCGTCTCGGCTTCCGGCCTGTCGGCCATTGAACTCCGGACCGCTCAATGTGCTGATATCACTGAGCAGCCGTTCTCTGGAAATACTCTCCAGTGCCTTGGCCAGCGCGGACTGGTCATCGGCAGTCTGAGCCTGAAGCGGATCGAGGGTGAGGATGGAGTAGAGAAGAAGCCAGCAGGTGATACCAATCGCGCGTCTGGACATGCGAATCGTCCTAGAGTTTGCGAGCTGAGGCTTTTTGTGCAGACCAGCGCTGATACCATCGCCAGATGTGAGGTTGCAGAAATTGCGGGACCGGATATCCAAGACCCGGGACATAGCCATCGTCGCGGTCCAATATACAAAACGCCAGGTGATACTTGCGCTCCATCTCCATACAGCGACCGTGGATTTCCTCCGCAGGCAGCTGTACCTGTTGCAAGACAGTTGCGCCAATTTCGACCTCAGTCGCTTGTTCCCGGACCGCCTGTTCAAGGAAGGCGGGGTTGAGTTGAAAGCGCCGCATGAACGCGCGGTCCAAGGCGGAAGGATACGCGTATGTTCCCAAGGTTCCAGCCTGGAACGCACGTACTTTATCGATGAGCCGCGGGAGCCAGATGAACCCTGCGAGGGACTCATTCCAGCGTCTCGGAGGGTGTACGCGTAAGTCGGTCATCGGGCTACTCGGTCTTCATCGGTAACGAGCCGACGAGCGCGAACTATACCATAGTCGGATGTGCCAGTTGCAGAGAGTGGATGGTCCATGTACTATCGGACCGCCGTGGGGAGGGCGACAGGATGGTCGTGCCCAGCGGGCGATACATTCCGCTCAGTTGGAGATGATGAACCGGTATGAGTGAGGAAGGGCAGGGACTGTACGACTATCAGTACAAGCGATTCCGCGAGAATCGCCGGGGGCACGAGGGGTATGATTTTCAACAGGCCCCGGTCGGTAATACCGCACCGCCGCGACTGACCTTTGGAGAAAAGCTGAGATGGTGGACGTGGGACCGTTGGAAGCGCCGGAAAAAGTTGCTGGCGGAACGTGATCGGTTGCAGCGAGAAATTCTAGACATTCCAAAGGAGCCAACTACCCCTTAGCCCGCATTATTCACCCTCTATCGGCGCTCGCCGATGATCACCACAAACAGACATTCTGGTTATTCAAATCCTAGTCGCGCGCAGAAGGTGGATGGTATGCTGGAATGTATCCTCTGCGGGATGCGAGAAGATGAGGTCAACGGAAGGAATGTTTCGAAACATGACCAAAAACATGTTTCGCCATACACTTCAATGGATCATGGCGATCGTTGGGGTTGCGATACTATGTGGTCCTGCACTCGCTGTTCACAACGAAACGTCTGCTGAGAAGGCAGAAAATCTTGAGAAGCAGGTCAAAGGGGGACTGTTTAATTTTTGGAATTTCGATACCCAGACGCCCGGGACCACTCCGGATGGGTTCATCGCCATCACCATCGGGGAAGGGCCCGACGCGAAATGGTCGGTAGCGGCAGAGCCTACGGCCCCGTCCCGCCCGAATTCAGTACTGGGCGTGTCCGCCTGTGTCGAGTGTGTTCAACTGTTGATCGCTCAAGGGCTCAATTACGAATACCCTGATCTGGCCGTCCGTCTGTTCCAGACGGATGGGCACGGCCGTAGCGGAGTGGTGTTCGGCGTCAAAGATCGGATGAATTTCTACGCGGCCGTCATGGACCTTTCACAGAAAACGTTGCAGGTAACTCGCGTCGTCGCAGGAAAGGAATTAGTCATAGGACAGACCGCTCTGAAGCCCAAGCCGGTTCGACTGGCACACGCTACGCGTTCAACGAAATACAATCATCAGCAAGGATTTTATCGAAACGTTTTTTGACGGACAACTCACATTGTCGGTGGAAGACCAAGCATTGGGGCTCGGCCAAATCGGCCTGCTGGTTCGAGGAACGACTTCTGCGCAGTTCGACAGTTTTCACGCGGCGCCCCTCTATTCCCATCGACCCTTTTCGCCCCCGGCCGCCTATTAGCCCCTCTCTTGATGAATAACGCCTTGGAATACTTTACGACTTGCCTTTGTCAGGGGGCTGCGGTAGAGTAATCTCGCTTTACCGCGACGGGCCTGGTGGTAAGGTCTAAAGACAGTAACAAGGCCCTGGATCGATGTTGTTTTGGGTTCTTCCCGGGAATTTCGGAAGCCAGACCTAAGTCGCCGCTGTGTTCGCGTCTTCGGGCCATTCCTTCCTTGTTTTGTTCTCGAGTCCCAGACAACACCACTATCTTCAAAGGAGGAACCCCATGGGTTCTAAGATTTATGTCGGGGGCTTGCCATACTCAACGACCGAGCAGCAATTGAGCGATCTCTTTGCGACGCACGGCGCGGTGGCGTCATCTCGGATTATTACGGATAAATTCACCGGACAATCGCGTGGCTTCGGCTTCGTGGAAATGTCTTCTGAAGATGAAGCCAAGTCGGCCATCAATGCATTGAATGGCACTCAATTCGGCGGTCGTACCCTGACGGTTAATGAGGCTCGTCCCCAGGAGCCTCGCTCCGGTGGGGGAGGACGCGGCGGTATGGGTGGCGGCGGCGGTCGGTACTAAACAGTTCTGACTTGAATCGATGATACAGAGGCGGCCGCGCGGGTGGCCTCTTCTCTTTCCCAGCACGTGCTCGTTCTCTTCCGCTGAGACGAGCGGGTTGGTTGATGGGTCATGTCTCTCCAAAGAGAGAAGAAGTACGGGTGTACGGTGAGATGGGCGTCTGACAAACGATCACTACGAAAGAGACTTTGTCTACTGGCGTTTCTGGCGGGACTGCTTGGAGTAGGCTCGTTGGTCCACGCAGAAGGCGATCTTACAGTAGGCGAAGGACTCAGGATCACCTTGGAGTACACGCTCACCCTGTCCGATCAAAATGTAGTCGATTCGAACGTTGGCCAGGATCCCTTTACCTTCACCCAGGGAGCGCATGAAATCGTTCCCGGCTTAGAGAAGTCTCTTGTCGGCATGAAAGCTGGTGAGAAAAAGCGCGTCGAGGTTCCGGCCGCTGAAGGGTACGGTCCGTATGACAAGAAGGCTCGCACGACCGTCGAGATCACACGATTGCCGCAAAATTTGAAAGTCGGTGATGTGCTCAAGGGATCGGATGACCGCCTGGTCAAAGTCCTGGAAGTAAATGAAAAATCCGCTGTTCTCGATCTCAACCATCCGCTTGCCGGAAAAAATCTCACGTTCGATGTCACTATTCTCAAGGTCGAGAAGCCCAGGCCTGACGGGTCTTCCAAACCCACCAAGCCGTAGCGTCCCTCCTTCCGGTCTTTCTTCATTGATGACCAGCCGGTTTTTCAGTCGTCACCTGACCTCGCTATCCTTCTGAGCCAGGTCGACACGCACGGTCGGGCAATGACCTCCCGAGCGTATCGGGCGTCCATCGTTATCACGACATCACGTTCGTGCTTTGTGCGACGATGGGCGTTGGTATGTGTTGACAGTGGTGTTTCGGCGCATGATTCGTCACGTCGTCCATATCGAATGACGCGGTCTCCGTATCGTTCTCGAAGACTGTCGAGGGCAAGCGAAAGCCGTTGCCGGCGAACCTGATGAGTCGTGTCGGCAGGATTCTCGAACAATACACATTGTTCGGTCGCGGGAACTACTCGTATGGCCGTGAGGATCAACGTGTGGACACGGATGCGACGGTACAAACAACGCTGCAATAGGGTGCGTACATGCGGCAGGAGGTCATGCTCCCAACAACTTCCCGGCTCGATGGGCTGTTGTTGTCTGGTGTCGGTCTGGTCGCTCAAGCGGATCGTGAGCGCCAGGCCATGGCAGACGCGGTGCTGGCGTCGAAGGCGTCGGCACAGTTGTTCGGTGAGATCAGTCAGCGCGCTTAGCAGCAGGTCGTCATCAATATGATCCGGCTTGAACACGCGGGAGATTTCCAGGCAAGGTTGTATCGGCGGCGGCAATACCGGAGAGGAATCGACTCCTTGCGCGCATTGCAACAACGGCCTGGCCCACTTGCCGATGGCGGCTTCGAAGGCAGGAAATGGAATGTCGGCCAAGTCACCGAACGTGTGTAGGTTGAGGTCATGCAGTCGTTCACGGGTCGGCTTCATCTGCGGCCGGTCGAGCAACGAACACGTCCCTAGTGATAGCGACGCCATGAAGGCTTGTTCCGAACCAGGCCGGACCTCATACAATTGAGCCGGTTGGACCAGGGTGGAGGCCGAGCGTGCGACCAGCTTGTTACTGCCGATACCCACGACGCCGTCGAGCTGATGGTGGCGGGAAACATCCCGTTGGATACGAGAGGCAGTATCACATGCGAGACCGAACAGCCGGGTTGTACCGGTGAGATCAAAAAAAAACGATCCTGTCTGCACCGGTTCCCATATCGGGGTGTAGCGCCGCACGACTCCACAGAGCATCCGTTGAGCTTCATGCACGCGGGACGGATTGGAAGAAAAAACTCGAAGGGCCGGGCACAGTCTGATGGCTTGTCGGATTGGCATGCCGACATGAATTCCTTCCTTGTGAGCTTCAGGCGAGACGGCATGAAGCAAGGCTCGTGGTTGATTCAAGGCAGCAATGCCGATCGGTCTATGACGGAGGACGGGGTCTGTAAGTCGCGCGAGGGAGATTTCCAGTGAAGGGACGGCAAAGCAAACAATCTGACGGTCCATGGTCCTGAAGAATTGAGTGATCTGGTGATGTGTCGATTGTGCGATTGAAAACGGCAAGCAATTTTAAAGGTGAGTGAAAGTTACTCGCATTCTGTCGATCAACAGATCATCAGATCAGCCAATCATCAGATAGAGACTATTTCTTGCAGTACCTGATGACGCCGATGACCAGCCCTTCGATACGCACCGAGTCCGTTGGTTTTATGATGAGGGGCTTCATGGTCTCATTGGCCGGACGCAATTCCACCGTCGTGCCCTTGCGATAATAGGTTTTAATTGTGGCTTCATTATTGACCAGCGCGATCACCGTTTGGCCGTTCCGGGCCGTAGATTGTTTCTGGACAATGACCAGATCGCCCGGCAAGATGCCTTCGTCCCGCATGGATTCACCTTTGACTCGCAGGGCGAATGTTTCGCCGCGTCCCATCATACCGGGTGGAACTTCCACCACTTCCGTTTGGGGTATAGGCTCAATGGGGTCGCCGGCTGCGACGATGCCGCTCAACGGAATCCGTGGGGCTGCAGTCAGATGGTCTACGGCCAGTTGAACGGCAAAGGGAATACGGTGGGTACCGATTTCATATCGTGCGATCGTTTGGCGCGTGGTTCTGAGTCGTTCGGCAAGCTGTTCTTGTGTAAATCCCAACACGCCGCGCGCCTTTTTCAAGTGTATGGCCTGCATGTAACGAATCGTTACACGCCTTGATGAGATCTGTCAAGGCCGGGTGAAACACCCCCTTCATGTTAAAAAGGCTTCGGGTCTTCGAGTGGTAGGGAGGAGCGTGTGGTCTTCTCTCAGCCTGCCTGGTAAGATGACCTTGGATCATTTCTATGCCTCCCTTCAAACTCGACGCCCCCTTCAAGCCTTGCGGCGACCAGGCGCAAGCAATCGACAAGCTGACAGCCGGTGTAAAAGCCGGCAAGAAGCATCAAGTACTGCTCGGCGTGACCGGGTCCGGGAAGACATTCACGATGGCCAACCTGATCGAACAGGTGCAGAAGCCGACTCTGGTACTCGTCCACAATAAGACACTGGCAGGGCAGCTCTACCATGAATTCAAGCAGTTCTTCCCGCAGAATGCAGTCGAATACTTCATCAGTTACTACGATTATTATCAGCCCGAAGCCTACATTCCGCAGTCGGATACGTATATTGCCAAAGATGCCTCCATCAACGACGCGATCGATCAAATGCGGCATGCCGCGACGACATCATTGTTGCAGCGAAACGATGTGTTGATCGTGTCGTCGGTGTCCTGCATTTACGGTCTCGGGTCGCCCGAAGTGTACCATGACATGTTGGTATATCTGGAAGAGGGGATGGCCATTCGTCGGGAAAAGATTCTCGAAAAGCTGGTGGAAATTCAGTATGCGCGGAATGACACGGACTTTCACCGAGGAACCTTTCGCGCCCGCGGCGATGTCATTGAGATTTTTCCGGCTTCGTCTGAATCGAAGTCGGTCCGTATCGAACTCTTCGGGGATGTGGTGGATGCCATCCATGAGATCGATCCGCTCACGGGGAAGTCTCTGGGGAAATTACCGAAAGTACCGATTTATCCCAATACGCATTATTTGATTCATCCCGATCGATGGGAGCGGGCATTGAACGGGATCGAAGAGGAGCTTGAGGGACGCGTCGCGTACTTCAAAGACCGTGGCCAACTCCTGGAAGCTCAACGCATTGCCCAGCGGACCAAGTTCGATCTGGAGATGATCCGTGCGATGGGCTATTGCCATGGCATCGAGAACTACTCCCGGCATCTCAGTGGTCGAGTCTCCGGAGAGCCGCCACCCACGCTTCTCGATTATTTCTCCAAGGACTTTCTCCTGATCGTCGATGAGTCGCACGCTACGATACCGCAAGTCGGTGGGATGTACGAAGGGGACTCATCCCGGAAGAAAACGCTCGTGGAATACGGCTTTCGCTTGCCGTCCGCCGTTGACAATCGTCCACTGAAGTTTGCCGAGTTCGAGCGAGCGCTTCAGCAAGTGGTCTATGTATCCGCCACACCGGGCCCGTATGAATTGAAGCATGGGAGCGGAGAGGTTGTGGAGCAAATCATTCGACCCACCGGGTTGATCGATCCTGTCATTGAAGTACGCCCGGCTAAGGGTCAGGTCGACAGTTTATTGGGAGAAGTGCGGGCGGAAATTACCAAAGGCAATCGCATCCTGGTGACCACGCTGACCAAACGGATGGCGGAAGACCTCACCGAGTACTATCACGATCTGGGTGTGAAGGTCCGGTATCTTCACTCGGATATCAAGACGTTGGAGCGAGCGGAAATTATCCGCGATCTCCGGCGAGGCGTGTTCGATGTGCTGGTGGGAATTAACTTGTTGCGCGAGGGATTGGATATTCCCGAAGTGAGCCTGGTGGCGATTTTGGACGCTGATAAGGAAGGTTATCTTCGGTCGCATCGGTCCTTGATCCAGACCGCCGGGCGGGCGGCGCGGAACATTGACGGGCGCGTCGTCTTCTACGGAGATACCGTCACGGATTCGATGCGACTCGCGATGGAAGAGACCGCCCGCCGGCGCCGGATCCAGGAGGACTATAATCGGGAGTACGGAATCACGCCGGAATCAATCAGAAAGGGTATCCCGACCCTTGAGTATGCAACGGCGGAGTTGGATTACGTGCAACTCGACCTGGCGGCAGATCCTCGAGCGACCTACAAGGCGGATGATAGTCCGGATCAGTTGATCTACCGGCTCGAAGCGGAGATGAAAGCCGCTGCGAGGAGCCTTGAGTTTGAACGAGCGGCGGATATTCGAGACCGGATTCGCGCGTTGCGCATGCGAGAGCTTGAAGTGAAGCCGTAGTGGGATCATAAGCAGGATTCATATTCGTTGGGTACGTCTTCGGGCGTTGATCTTTCCGGGAAACCATCGATCCTACCTGCAGGAACAACCTGTTCAATGTCGCAGAGAAAATAGCTGATCCCTATGTCCGTTTGAATCCGGCGTGCCAGATGTTACATCTGCTTGTAGAGGTAGGCGCCGAGAAACATGCCAAGAATGCTGAGCAAATTCACTTTAATGCTGAAGCCGAACGTCAGCTTGAGAAGAACCAGGTCTATGGTGAGGGGAGGATTGATGCCGGGAGAAAAGTAGCTTGCAAAAATATTCTGAATGGTGCCATTCGGGGCCATGACGCGAAGAATTTCACCGAAAATCCCGCCAAGCATCCCGCCGATCAAGATGAACACCAGCAAAATGCCCACGGATTTTCTCATCAAGCCCTTCCCCTAAGACCCTGCGTAGTTGTACCACGACCGACGAAGAAACCTTATCGGAAGCCTTTCTGGATGTCAACAAAATGCATGCCAGACGAGGACTCGTGCGCGTCGCGGGACGAAGATACTGAAGATCTTGATCGAGTGCAGAATTTCGTGGACCCGGAAGAGGAGGTCGAAGGGGCGGTGGTTCGGCCCTGCCTCACCCGCATAAACTCGTGATGGGTATAGCAGTACTGTTGAAATGAGCATGCTTCATCCTCGCGTATTCATTTCAAGCGGTCGGTTCCGGTGGGGATGGCGGTTCGCACAAATCTGCCGGATCACCCCAAATCTTGACTTCTCAAGACCCGTCCATTAGACTGCGCGATACTCTTTTTTCAGCTTTTTCGAGGTGATCGGAGATGGGGGTAAGGAATGTCTTCGATTGCCTTTTTGTGTGGTGACGTATGCTTGATGCGTTGAGCGAGAAATTTGAGCGTATCCTCAAGAAACTGCGGGGTCAGGGGGTCCTCAAAGAAGAAACCATCACGGAGGCGTTGAAGGAAGTCCGACTGGCCCTTCTGGAAGCGGATGTCAATTTCAAGGTGGTCAAGAATTTTCTTGACCGGGTCCGCGAGAAGGCCATTGGCCAGGAAGTCCTTCAAAGTCTGACGCCCGGTCATCAGGTCGTCAAGGTCGTGTGGGATGAACTCCGCGACATGATGGGCGGCGAGAAGGCTGGCTTCGGTCTGGCTTCCAAGCCACCGACGGTTGTGATGATGGTGGGATTACAGGGAGCCGGCAAGACCACCACTTGCGGAAAGCTTGCCCGACTCTTCAAGAATCAAGGGAAACGCGTTCTATTGGTCGCAGCCGATCCACGAAGACCGGCAGCGGGAGAGCAATTGTCGAGTCTCGGACGGGATCTCGGCGTCGACGTATTTCGCGTTGATCAGGCGGACGCGTCGCGAGCCGACGTTGTGCGCATCTGTCAACTGGGAGTGACTCGCGGTGATGAGCAGGGCTATGACCTCGTTATTCTGGATACCGGGGGCCGGCTTCACATCGATGAGGAACTGATGGCGGAACTGGTTGCGGTGAAAAGCGCCGTGACACCTCAGGAGGTCCTGCTCGTTGCCGATGCGATGACCGGGCAGGATGCCGTCAACATGGCGAGCCGGTTTGATCAGCAGATCGGTTTGACCGGCATCATCCTCACAAAGGTTGAAGGCGATGCTCGAGGAGGAGCCGTCCTTTCTATCCGTGCCGTGACGGGGAAGCCGATCAAGTTTCTCGGCACAGGAGAGAAGCTTGATGCCCTTGAGCTCTTCCATCCGGATCGTTTGGCTTCACGCATCCTCGGTATGGGCGATGTGCTGTCGCTTATTGAAAAAGCCCAGGAAACCTTCACTCAAGAACAAGCCGAAGCGGCGCAAAAGAAGCTGACCAGCAATACGTTTACTCTGCAGGATTTTCGGGAACAGCTCGGCCAAGTGAACCGTCTCGGGTCATTTGAACAGATTCTGGGTATGTTACCGGGCGGGCAGCGATTAAAAGACATGACCGGCGGCACGGTGCCTGAGAAAGAAATGCAACGCGTCGCGGCCATGATCGATTCCATGACGCCGCGTGAACGGCGCGATCATACGATCATCAACGGGAGTCGCAAGAAGCGCATTGCCCGAGGAAGCGGGACCAGCGTGCCGGAGGTGAATCGATTGATCAAGCAATTCCTATCCGCGCGGAAAATCGCGAAGGTGATGACCGGGGCGGGAGGAAAGCGCCAGTTGGCCCAGCTATTGCGCTCCATGTGAAGAAAGTTCGAGTAGTTCCGGCGGAGAGCACCCGATGCGAGTGAGGTTCTAGGAAAACACTGCGCGAGAGTTTGTCTGGCTTTCTATCATCAACCCTCAGTGATTTAGTTCCTGAAGAAGGAGGAGATACGGTGGCAGTTCATTTACGGCTGGCCCGAACGGGGCGGCATAAGAGACCGATGTATCGAGTTGTGGCGGCGGATTCGCGTAAGCCTCGGGATGGCCGATTCCTGGAAATTCTTGGAATTTTTGATCCGCTCAAAAATCCCGCAGTACCTCAATTGAAACAGGAACGTGTCCTCAACTGGTTGCGGCATGGAGCACAACCGACGACCACGGTACGGACCCTGCTCAAGCGGGCAGGAGTCTGGAAACAGTTCGAAACCGAAAAGGCGGAAAAGAGTAAAAAGTAACGCGGTGAAGGAGCGACTTCCCTTTCGGTTGTCGCTCGTAGAGTGGCCATGCTTGATCAGGCAGAACGAGTCACCATCGGGAGGATTGAACGCCCGTTTGGTGTGCGTGGTGAGGTGAAGGTCCAATCGTTGAGCGATGTGCCGGGACGATTTGGCCAACTGAAGGAAGTGACGCTCGTGGCGCCTGCCGGCGATTCTCTCATGACGACCGTCACGCATGTCCGACCCGGTGGACGATCCTACATTATGGGGTTCGAAGCATTCACGACGCCCGAGGAGGCAGCCCGGTTTCGTGGAGCGTGGCTGCAGATCCCGCGTACGGCGTCCCCTTCGCTGGCCGACGGACTGTACTACGAGTATGATCTCCTTGGCATGACGGTGGTGGACGAAGACAAGCACATCCTGGGGAGGGTGGAAGAAATATTGGAATCCTCGGGGAATCATATTTTTGTGGTACGCAGGGCGCAACAGGAACTCCTGATCCCTGCGCTTAAGAGGGTCATCGCAGCGGTGGATCTCGTCGGACGGGTGATGACGATACGGGCTGAAGGCATGGTGGAGTCGCCATGATGCAGTGTCATATTTTGACCTTGTTCCCCGAGATGCTGAGCCCCGTTCTGGGGCAGAGCATCCTGAAACGGGCACAAGAAAAAAATCTCCTGGAGGTCCGGATACATAACGTTCGCGACTTCACAGGCGACCGGCATAAAACCGCGGACGATACCCCCTATGGCGGCGGGGCAGGGATGGTGCTGAAGGCCGAACCTATTTTTCAGGCGGTCGAGGCACTGAGGGCCCGTTTGCAGCAAGGCGGAAGAAGTGATGAAGTGCGCCTTATCCTCCCGTCTCCGCAGGGAAGACTGTTTACCCAAGATTGCGCGAAGAACCTGGCTCACGAAGGTCGGCCCATCGTCTTCATTTGTGGCCATTATGAAGGGATTGACGAACGGGTGAAGCAGGCCCTCCATCCCGAAGAAATATCTCTAGGGGACTACGTGTTGACGGGCGGTGAGTTGGCGGCTTTGGTCATGCTTGACGCGTCAATACGTCTGGTCCCGGGCGTGCTTGGTGATCCGGCATCGACGGCGGAGGAAACGTTCTCGGATTCCCTGCTGGAATATCCTCACTATACCCGACCGGCCGACGTCCGGGGAATGACGGTCCCGGAGGTGCTTATCTCCGGACACCATGGAGCCATTCGGCTGTGGCGGAGAAAAGAATCTTTGCGCAACACCTACTTGAAGCGGCCCGATTTGCTTCGGGATCGCGTTTTGAGCGAGGAAGATCAGACATTACTGAATGAAATAGTCCACGAAAGCTTGTCTGCCATTTCAGTGCAGGACGGGGAGGAGGGGTAAACGTATGAATCGGCTAGAGCGGATCCAACGATCCTTGACCAAGAAGACGGTGCCCGTGTTTGAGATCGGGGATACCGTTCGTGTGCATGTGAAAGTCGTCGAAGGCGAAAAAGAGCGCATCCAGGTCTATGAAGGCACCGTGATTGCCAGAAAAGGAACGCTCAATACTGAAACGTTCACCGTTCGGAAGGTGTCGTACGGTGTCGGCGTGGAAAGAATTTTTCCCATCCATTCTCCCAGTGTGGCCAAAGTCGCCGTCGTTCGTCAGGGCAAAGTGCGTCGAGCCAAGCTCTACTATCTGCGGTCGAAGAAGGGGAAGTTCGCCAAGGTAGAAGATCGGGAGTTTGTTGCCGAAGGCAAGCCTCGTGCGACCGGCGCGAGCGCAGAAGACGCAACCAGTTCTGAAAGCGTGCCGGAAACATTGTCCGCGAGAACCTGATCCATCATGATCTGACTGACACCGTGACGAGAGGACCTCGTTTGGTCGTCGCTCAGGAGCCATCACGAGTGGGACCCACCGATATTTTTGAGGTGGAGGCCAGGCGTTGCGGGCACCGCTATATTGCCGGTCTCGACGAGGCTGGGCGAGGCCCGCTCGCCGGCCCGGTAATCGCCGCTGCGGTTATTTTTCCTCGCCGTTGCCGGGTGCTCGGTTTGAATGATTCCAAACAGCTTTCTGCGGCTCACCGTGATCAGCTCTATGTGTCCATCAGGGACAGGGCTACTATGGTCGGTGTCGGCTCTGCGACCGAGAAGGAGATCGACCGGATCAACATTCTGGAAGCAACCCGGCTGGCTATGCAACGAGCGATCGCATCATTGCCGCTTGTCCCGGACTTCCTTCTCTTGGATGCGCTGACCCTGCCACTCCTCTCAATCCCTCAGCGAGCGATCATCACAGGAGATTGTCTGTCCCTCTCCATTGCTGCCGCGTCCGTCATAGCCAAGGTCACGCGGGATCGGATGATGGTGGGCTATCATACGGAATATCCCGAGTATAATTTTCTATCTCACAAGGGATATTCCACACCCGAACATCTTCGTCTCCTCACGCGTCACGGGCCATGTGCGATTCATCGGCGCACGTTTTGGCCAGTGGTGGTTCGCCTGGCCCGCCCGAGGTCCACGGCCACCACGAACCAGTTGTAAGTGGGTCGAGTGACATCCGGGTGGAAAGGGGCCATGCTTGATCCACGTCAGCGAGTTGGCAAGGATGGCGAGTCCCGCGCGGAGGAATATCTGCGACGCCGCGGATACCGCATTCTTCAGCGCAATCTGAAATCGTCGTCGGGAGAATTGGATTTGATTGCCGAAGACCGTGGTGTGCTTGTGTTTGTAGAGGTCAAAGCGCGACAAACCGAGGCATGCGGAGGCGTACGTTATACGGTGGATTCGAGGAAGCAAGCTCGTATTGTGCGGCAAGCGGCATTCTACCTGGCTCGCCATCGAATCCGTGACCGTCCCTGTCGATTCGACGTCGTGCTTGTCTCCGGAGAGGAGTCACGGGATGGATCCATTGAGCTCATTCAGGATGCTTTTCAGGCAGGCGAGACCGATCTTCACTGTTGACGGAACGACAGCCGTGCGGATGTCCTGTCGGATATGGGGCATATGATTCAATTATTTCACGTATCAAAACGCTATGACCGTCGCATGGCGCTTTCGGATATTACGTTGGAAATCGAGAAGGGTGAGTTTATCCTTTTAATGGGCGCGAGCGGGGCCGGAAAATCGACGTTGCTCAAGCTATTGATCGGGGCGGAACAACCGGATGAAGGTCAAATTTTTGTCCAAGGCCGAAATGTGTCCAAGCTGTCTCCGCCGGAGATTCCTTATCTGAGGAGAAAGGTCGGTATTGTCTTTCAGGATTTTCGATTGTTGCCCAAGAAATCCGTATTCGACAATGTGTCTTTACCCCTGCTGGTGCAAGGGGCCACTCACGGCGACATTCGTCGAAAGGTCCTGGAGGCGCTGAAGGCCGTCGGGCTCGATCATAAGAAAGATCAATACCCGCTGGGTCTGTCGACCGGCGAACAACAGAGGGTGTGCATTGCGCGCGCGATCGTCAACGGGCCGATTGTCCTCCTTGCCGACGAGCCGACCGGAAATTTGGATCCGGATTTGACCAGTGAGATCATTGAACTGTTCAAACTCATCAATGCGCGAGGCACCACGGTCCTGGTTGCAACGCATGATCCGCAGGTCATGGCTCAAGTGAATCGGCGAGTGATTTCCTTGAATCAAGGCAAGCTTCACACGCAGCCGCAGATTGCTGTATGAGGCGCCTGTCCTATCTGCTGCGCGAAGCGATGACGAATGTCCTTACGAATCGAACCACGACGATGGTGGCGGTCGCTACGACGGCATTCACGTTCGCGTGCGTCGGAATCTTTCTTCTGCTCTACGTCAATCTGAGAACCATGGCCAATTCTCTGGAACGGGAAATCCAAGTGATTGTCTACCTGCAGGACGATCTCTCTGCTCAAGGTATTGCCGATGTCGAGCGGCAACTTCGGGCCGATCGAGCCGTCGCGTCGTTGCTCTATGTGTCCAAAGAGCAGGCCCTCATCGAATTCCAGAAACAGTTTCCCGCGGATTCGCACCTGCTCCAAGGATTGGGCCAGAACCCGTTGCCGGCTTCCTTTGTCGTGACCGTGGCCCCTCAATTTCGTTCTTCCGAGAGCGTCAAACGATGGGCGGAACGGACTCGTATGATTGCCGGCGTAGGACAAGTCCAATATAGCCAGGATTGGGTCGAGTCGTTGAGCAGCATGGTACGCTATATCGAAGCGGCAGCCATGATTGTGGGGGCGATCCTTTCAGCCGCCTGCGTGACAATCATTGCAAACACGATACGGCTGACCCTATATGCCCGACGGGAAGAGATTGAAATCTTGGGGATGATCGGCGCCACCAAAGCCTTTATCCGGATTCCCTATGTATTGGAAGGAGCTGTGCTGGGGCTTCTCGGCAGTGCCCTTTCCCTCATCATTCTAAAAATCGGGTTTGAATTGTTTCGGTACGAAATACGGTCTACCAGTCGCTTCCTCGGAGTGGATGCCTTGCTGATTTTTTTTCCGTTGGAGATGTGCGTCCTTTTGGCGGTCATTGGACTCTTTCTTGGGTTTGCCGGCAGCTATTTATCACTGCTGCGGTTCGCGGAGGGGCGGGGATGAGAGCAGCCGTCCGCATTGGGATTCTGTGTCTCTCGATCACCGGCGTGTTGACGGAAGCTGCGCGACCTGAATCTGATCGTCGTGACTCATACGGGGACAAGATCGAACAGGAGCGGAAAAATCTAGAGAAACTGCGTGGCAGCATTGAAGAAAAAAAGAAAAAATCCGATGAAGTGGAGAAAAAGCGTGAATCCATCCTGCAAGGGCTTCAGTCGTTGGACGAGCGGTTGGTACGATACCGGCAGGACCATCAGGATGTCCGTAAAAAGCTGAAACTGAAGGATCAGGAAATTGAGCAGATGAATTCGCAGTTGGACGTACTGGAGCACAGTATCGATGAACGGCGTGACGCGATTGCCGCCCGTCTTCGGGTGCAGTATGTCGAAGGACGGTTCGGCCATCTCAAAAGTCTATTGGCTTCGACGTCCTATGGGAACTTTCAGCGGCGTTTTCAGTATCTGTCGGCAGTCTCCCAACGGGAATTCCAGATCATGGGGCAATATCGATATGACGCCGACCGGGTTGCGACAGTCGAACGAGAACGGGAGGACGCGCGCCGCCGAATTCTGGCGTATAAGGCGAGTACCGAGCAAAAGCTGTCTCAAATCCAAGGGTTGAAAAAGGACAAGCGGGTCTATCTGGCCAAGATCACTCAAGAAAAAGAATCCTATGACCGTACTGTGGAAGAGTTGGAGCGCTCTGCGTCACGGGTGGACACCCTGCTCAGAGAACTCGAGGCCAGAAGGCGCGCGACCGCTCATCGACCTCCGGGAGGCACCACCGGGATACGCGCGCTTCGGGGATCGTTGCTCTGGCCCACGGATGGGCAGGTGGTGTCCTATTTCGGACGGCAGAAACACCCCACCTTCGACACCTACATTCAGCGAAAGGGTATTGAGATTCGGGCGGGGGAAGGGAGTATTATACGGGCCGTGCTCGGAGGTACGGTGGTCTATGCGGACTGGTTGAAAGGCTATGGACTGGTTATAATTGCTGATCACGCAAACGGTGTCTTTTCGCTGTATGCTCATGCCTCGAAGCTTCTCACGGCGGTCGGTGCCAGGATTGAGGCGGGTCAAACAATAGGGGAGACCGGAGATACCGGAATGACGGGCGAAAATACGCTCTATTTCGAGTTACGCGACGGGGCGGAGCCGGTGGATCCCCTGATGTGGCTCTCCAAACGTTAGGATTGCGAAGGAAGGAAGCAAGCCATGGAACAGCAGCATCGTCGGCGGTGGTTATTTGGAGCCCTCATCATCACCCTCGCGCTGGGGATCGGCGTCCTCATTGAAAAGGGGTGGGAGCGGACAGGGCATGCGTCTGAAACCTATGAGGAACTCAAGACCTTTTCGGAGGTCTTGACGCAGGTGCAAAAGCACTACGTCGACGATACAAAAGTGAAAGATCTGGTCCAGGGAGCGATCCGCGGCATGCTGGCAACGCTCGATCCGCATTCGGCCTACATGACCCAGGACATGTATAAGGAAATGCAGGTCGAGACCAAAGGAGAATTCGGAGGGGTCGGGATCCAGATCGGTGTCAAAGATAATCGTCTTGCCGTGATTGCGCCCATTGAAGGGACTCCCGCCCACCGGGCCGGAATCAAAGCCGGAGATTTCATCACGAAGGTAAACGACGAATCCACCAAGGATCTCACGCTGATGGATGCGGTCCAAAAGATGCGCGGACCGAAGGGGACCAAAGTGCATCTCACCATTCAACGTGACGGGGCAACCGATCCGATGATGTTCTCTCTTGTTCGGGATACGATTAAAATCGAAAGTGTCAAATCCAAGGTCATCGACAATACCGTTGGGTATGTCCGATTGACGCAGTTTCAGGAAGCCACCGGTAGAGATCTGAGCCGCGCCCTCAGACAATTCCGAGACCAGAAAGTCCAAGGGACGATCTTGGACCTTCGCAATAACCCCGGCGGCCTGCTGACTGCGGCGGTTGATGTGTCCGAGCAGTTCGTTGGGAACGGCAAGTTGATCGTCTATACCAAGGGACGTGAGGGCAAGAAAGATGAGTGGTTCTCGAAGACCAAGGAGACGTTGGAAGATTCTCCGATGATCATTCTGGTCAACGAAGGATCGGCCAGCGCATCCGAAATCGTCGCAGGAGCGTTGCAGGATTGGGGGCGTGCGGTCATTGTGGGGACGACCACGTTTGGAAAAGGATCGGTCCAAACGATCCTGCCGCTCGGAGACGGGTCAGGTTTGCGGCTCACAACGGCGAAATATTATACCCCCAAGGGCCGCTCGATCCAGTCTACGGGTATCACTCCAGATATCGTCGTCAAACTTCAGCCCCAAACTGTTGCGAAGGCCGGAGAGAAGGAGACGAAGGAGAAGGAGGGAGAGGTGAAGACGGGGAAACCCTCATCTGCGAAGGAGCCGCCACAAACACCGCAGAAATCGGGCGATGATCCAACGCATCGGAACGGAGCTCCGCCGGTGCCTCTGCCGATCGATGCAGGCGGTGAGTTTTCCCTCGAGGACGATGTGCAGTTACAAAAGGCTGTAGAACTGTTGAAGAGCTGGAAGATTTTCAAATCCCTGGGGCCGGCCTAACTGTTTGGCCGCTGCCGGCGGGCGTGGATCGCCTGAAGGAGCGCGTCTTCCGGCCCGGTAAATCCAGGCATAGTCCGCATGAGATGCGAGCGGACCAGGGTATCCAAATCGGTTAGTGTGCGAATGCCGAGGCGAAAATAGAGATATCCGACGATTGATTCCGACATGCCCGGCAAAGAGGCCCAATCGGACACCTCCTCAGGAAGCGGACTCTTGAGTTCCTCATACGATCGGATTGTCCCGGTTTCCAAGAATTCCTGAATCTTCCCTGCCAAATCACGTCCCACTCCGGGGATGAGGGCCAGTTCCTTACGTTTCAGTATGTCGGCGATATCCTCCTCGAGGGATATGATCGTCTCGGCAGCCTTACGATAGGCGCGAACACGGTATGGATTGGCACGTTGAGTTGCCAGGAGGTTGGCCATAGCCTGAAAAACATCCGCAAGCAGGCGATTACGTTCGTGCATATGTCATCCGATGCACCCGATCCTCATTGGCTGTACGTTCTCACGAGGCGGTGCAGTCCACTTCACTCCACTCCACTCCTTTGGGCTCAACGGCAATCTGCCATGGCTGCGCTCAGCAGCCCATGGCCGCGATCATTATAGGGAGAGAGGATAAGGACTGTGAAGGGTCCGCAAGCGCCTTCAGCATGACCAGCACGGTTTATAAGACGTGCGCCGCATGCAGTCGGTTGACAAGCCAGTTCTACGTCCCCTAGGATAAATGTGGCGGAGTCATACGGTGCACATTCAGGTCAACGGTGAATCGCGCGGCGTCAACGACGGTACGACGGTGGCCGTTCTCTTGCGTGATCTGGATATTCGCGTCGATCGAGTGGCCGTGGAACTCAACTTGGAAATCTTGGCGAAAGACGATTTCGACGCGCGGTTTCTTCATGAAGGTGATCGTATCGAGATCTTAAGCTTTATCGGAGGAGGAGCGGCATAGAAGTATCCGCTCGAATGTCTGAATGGACGCACACGATCGACTCGTTATTGCTGGGCATGAATTCAAGTCCCGTCTTTGGGTCGGAACCGGCAAATACAAAGATTTCATCGAAACCCAGAAAGCCATCGAGGCATCGGGAGCCGACGTCGTGACGGTGGCAGTCCGGCGCGTCAATATCACGGACCGATCCAAAGAAAACCTGCTCGACTATATCGATCCCAAGAAGTATACGATTCTTCCGAATACGGCCGGATGTTACACGGTCGAAGATGCGTTGAGATATGCCCGACTGGCTCGTGCAGCCGGCGTATCGGATCTGGTCAAGCTGGAGGTTCTCGGCGATGACAAGACGCTGTTCCCGGATACAGTAGGTCTTCTCGAGGCCGCCAAGATCTTGGTCAAGGAAGGATTCGTCGTCCTTCCCTATACGAACGACGATCCCATCGTGGCCAAAAAATTGGTCGATATCGGGTGTCCCGCCGTGATGCCGCTTGCCGCGCCCATCGGGTCCGGCTTGGGCATCAGAAATCCGTACAACCTCAAAATTATCATGGAAACAGTGAAGGTGCCTATTATCGTGGATGCAGGCGTGGGAACGGCATCCGATGCTGCACTGGCCATGGAATATGGGGCGGAAGCGGTCCTCATGAACACGGCGATTGCGGGCGCGCAGGATCCCATCGCGATGGCTGAAGCGATGAAGTACGCCGTATGGGCAGGGCGCTTGGCGTTCAAGGCGGGACGTATACCCCGCAAGTTGTATGCGACGGCCAGCAGCCCGATCGAAGGGATGCTCTAAGACGTTTGAGTGATGAGTTTAGAGTTCTGAGTTTAGAATGGAATCTGAATCAGAATGGACAGTGAGCAACCTCCGGTTTCATATGCTTTTGATATGCCATGAGCCGATGCTATTTGTTAACCTCTCAACACTCAACACTCCAGACTCATAACTCAGAATTTCTTCCGGATGCCTTCCATCGATTTCCGCCTCTACCTGGTGACGGACCGGCATCAAACGCAAGGCCGTCCGCTCCTTTCCGTACTGGCTCGCTTTATTGATGCAGGCGGGACAGCCATACAAGTGCGCGAGCGTGACCTGGATACCGGCCAACTCATGGCATTGCTTCAGGATGTGCAATGTCTCGCACGTTCCGCACGGATGACCGTCTTCATCAATGATCGCGTTGATCTTGCGACGGCGATGAACACCGACGGCGTGCATCTGCGAGAAACGAGTCTACCTGTGCCGGCCGTTCGCGATGTCGTGGGTTCCAGTCATCTCATTGGAGTGTCCGCACACTCCATCGACGGCGTGGTGCAGGCAGAATGTCAGGGCGCAGACTTCGTCGTCCTCGGGCCCATCTACGAGACGCCATCGAAACGTGGATACGGACAGCCGCTCGGCCTGGCGATGCTTGAACGGGCATGTCACCGTGTAAACATTCCGGTGTTTGCGATCGGAGGAATCTCCATTGCGCGAGCGCGTGAGGTGCGGAGTGCCGGTGCATTTGGAGTGGCGGTGATTTCTGCGATTCTTGCCGCCGCAGATGTCGCCGTCGCAACTCACGAGATGTTGAACGCCGTTGCCGAGCCGACGACGCATTGATTCCGAGCAGGCGGTGTCGCGTCGGACAAAACCAATGCGTGAGCATTGATCGTGTCCAGTTGACCGCCCTATAGTCGGATGATAGAATCCCGAATACTTGGACAGCACCATCTGGCAAGGCTTTCGAACGATCGACGAGCAACACGATGGCCGAATCCAAAGGGGGTCCGGGCCGACTCCGGTCATTACGAGATTCCGTCAAAAGGATCACGAAGCAATTATCCGACGGAGAGGGGGTCGTGATACATAAGAACGAAGAGCATGTCCGCGAGGTCGAAAAACTTCGTATCCAAATCCAGTCCATGGAGGAGGAGATTCGGCGTCTCTACCAGTCCCGCTATCAACTCGATCAAGCGACGAAGCAGAACGAGAAGCTTGTCGCGACTCTCCAGGAAGCCAAGTCTCAAATAGAAGCCCTGCGTGCCGAGGTTGAGAAACTGACGGCTCCTCCATCCACCTACGGAATTTTTTCCAGTCTCAACAAAGACGGCACATCGAACGTCTACGTGTCCGGACGTAAGATGAAAGTCAGCCTTCATCCATCCATCAAGCCGAAGGAGCTCCGAAAAGGACAGGAAGTCATCCTCAATGAGGCGCTCAATGTCATTGAGGCGCGGGGATTCGACGTTCAGGGCGAGGTGGTCCGACTGAAGGATATGCTGGATGGCCATCGTGCCCTGATTACGGTGCATTTCGACGAAGAAAAAGTCGCTGAACTCGGTGAGCCCTTGTTGAGCGAACGCCTGAGCGTCGGAGATCATCTGCTGTACGATCCGCGATCCGGCTGTGTCATCGAGAAGCTGCCGAAGTCGGAGGCGGAGGAATTGGTGTTGGAGGAAGTCCCCGATGTCGATTATGACCACATCGGCGGCCTGCAGAAAGAAATCGAGCAGGTGCGGGACGCAGTGGAGTTGCCGTTCCTGCACCCTGAAATGTTTGCCAATTATAAGTTGAGCGCTCCGAAGGGGGTGCTGTTGTACGGCCCGCCCGGATGCGGGAAGACGTTGATTGCCAAGGCAGTGGCGAATTCCATTGCCAAAAAATTAGGGCATTTAACCGGCAAGCAGGTGCGCAGCTACTTTCTCCACGTCAAAGGACCGGAGCTGCTGAACAAGTACGTCGGGGAGTCCGAACGGCAGGTGCGTGAAGTATTCAAGAAAGCCAAAGAACGGGCGGATGACGGACATCCGGTGATCGTCTTCTTTGACGAGATGGATGCCCTATTCCGGACGCGCGGCTCCGGTATTTCGTCGGATATCGAGTCGACGATCGTCCCGCAATTTCTTTCTGAAATCGACGGGGTTGAGCGGCTCAACAACGTCATTGTCATTGGAGCCAGCAATCGCCAGGATCTGATTGATCCGGCGGTGCTTCGTGCGGGACGACTCGATGTGAAGGTCAAGGTCGGAAGACCCGATGCGACGGCTGCCCACGATATCTTCTCCATCTATATTACAGAAGGGCTTCCCTTTACCGAGGAGGAAGTGAAGCGCCATGGTGGAGATACCAAAGCGCTGGTTTCTTCGTACATTCAGAGCACCGTCGAGGCCATGTACGCCACTTCCGAAGAGAACAGATTTATCGAAGTCACCTATGCCAATGGCGAGAAGGAAGTGCTGTACTTCAAGGATTTCGCGAGCGGCGCGTTGATCGAGGGTATTGTGTCGCGCGCAAAGAAGTTTGCGGTCAAGCGGGCGATTGCCAAGGAAGGACATGGATTACGCGCTGAGGACTTTATCCGGGCCATTCGAGAGGAATTCAAAGAACACGAAGACCTGCCCAACACCACGAACCCTGACGACTGGGCCAAAGTAGCCGGGAAGAAGGGGGAGAAGATTGTCCATATCCGAACGATCAGCGGTGCTCCAGGTGAGTCGCGCCAAATCGAAACCGTTACAACCGGTCACTACCTCTAGGTTGTCATAACTCCATGCACGAAGGGAAACCGATCATTACGCCCCGTGTCCTCGGCACGGAGACCGAATTCGGTATTGCGAGCCGGGATCCCGCAGCCTTGGACCCTGTGTCCAATTCAATCCAGGTGATCGGGCATTATCCAGGCCTCCCCGCTCCTCACGCCGTGTGGGACTATGAAAACGAGAATCCCCTCTTGGATGCACGCGGATTCGAAGTGGAAGGCGAACGTGAACGTCCTGGGCCGGATTACAACCGTCAATTGAACAAGGTACTCGCCAATGGCGGGCGGCTCTACGTCGATGGCGCTCATCCCGAATATTCCACGCCCGAGTGCACGAATGCGCGTGAATTGGTGGCGTTCGAACGAGTGGGGGAACGGCTGATCGCGCAAGCCTTGGAGCGGATCACGCAGAGCCGGGGACGAGAGCAATTCGTCTTGTATAAGAATAACTCGGATGGCAAGGGGAATAGTTATGGATACCATGAAGACTATCTGCTGTCCCGCACGATACTTTTCGAGCGGATCGTGCAGGTGCTCACCCCGTTCTTTGTGACCAGACAAATCTTCACCGGATCCGGCAAGGTCGGCGCGGAGAACCAGACGAGTCCGGTCGACTACCAGATATCGCAGCGCGCCGATTTCTTCGAGACGCTCGTCGATCTGAACACGATGATCAAGCGGCCGATCATCAATACGCGTGATGAGCCCCATGCCGATGCGGGACGATATCGCCGGCTCCATGTGATCGTCGGCGATGCGAATATGGCTGAGGTATCGACCTACCTAAAGGTTGGAACCACCGCCGTGATCCTGGACTTACTTGAGGCCGGCGCTGACCTTCCGAGGATCGAGTTGAGCGATCCGGTCGGCGCCATCAAGCAGGTGTCGCGTGATCTCCAAGTCAGGGAAACACTGAAAATGGCCGATGGGAATCCCACGACCGCCGTGGCAGTCCAGAGAGCCTATTTGAAGGCAGCCATGGACTTCTATGCGTGCCATGAATTGACTCAAGTGACGAAAGATGTGCTGGTTCGTTGGGAGGAGGTTCTGGACAAGCTCGAACGGGATCCTCAGTTACTCGTGCGTGAGTTGGACTGGGTTGCCAAACAGCATCTCATCGAATCCTACACGGATCGAAAGGGTTGCGGGTGGGACGATCCGCGTGTCAGGCTGATGGACTTGCAATACCATGATGTCCGTCCCAGCAAGGGCCTCTATTACACGCTGGAGCGAAGTCACATGATCGAGCGCGTCGTGCGGGACAGTGAGATCGTTCATGCGGAGTTGTGTCCTCCCAATGGGACACGCGCGTACTTCCGCGGTCGATGTGTCAGCAAGTATGCCAAATCCATTTACGGAGCGAGCTGGACTTCCGTCTTGTTTGACGTCGGCAATACGACGATCAAGAAGATTCCATTGATGGATCCATTGCGTGGGACTGAATCGCTGACCGGCGAGCTATTGGCCGCCTCGGACTCAGCCGAATCCTTACTGGCCAAGCTGTCTGCATGAGTCCTGCATTGTGATGAAAAACGTTCCTCTCTTTCCCCATCATGAAGGGTCGAGTTTCTTCGACTTTCTCACCTGCCATTATCCTCAGGCTGCGCCGTTCCATGGAGATATGAGAGGGGGGCAAGTCGCGCCGTTGCTCGACCTGCCTCGCCAGGCCGTGTCCCCGATTCCCTTCGGGACGACCGTGCTTGCCATCAAGTATCGAGAAGGCGTTGTGATCGCGGGAGACCGCAGAGCGACCGAAGGGTTCCAGATCGCCGATCGCCGTATCGAGAAAGTCTTCAAAATCGACGAGTATTCGGCGATGGCGATTGCCGGGGCTGCCGGCCCGTGCATTGAAATGGCCAGGCTGTTCCAAACGGAGCTCGAGCATTACGAGAAACTGGAAGGAGTTCAACTCTCGTGCGAGGGCAAAGCGAACAAACTCGGGCAAATGGTCAAGGCGAATCTGCCCATGGTGTTCCAAGGACTGGTCGTCATGCCCCTGTACGTCGGGTATGACGTGAGGCGTGGGGAAGGCCGAATCTTCAAGTATGATATCACCGGCGGGCGGTACGAGGAATCCGAATACCATGCGATCGGATCAGGCGGCAAGGATGCGCGCAACACCATTCGCGAGCACTATCGTGACGGATTGACTGAGGAGGAGGCTCTCAGGGTCAGCCTGCTGGCGCTCTATAACGCCGCGGATGAGGATGTCGGAACCGGCGGACCCGATCTGATCCGCGGGATTTATCCAAGCGCCAAATTGGCCGCTGCCTCGGGCATCGTGGATGTGACGGACGAACGGATGCGCTCGGTCTACGACGAGATGATCACCGGACGGAGTAAAAGGAAGTAATCATGGCCTTGCCGTACTACGTCTCGCCCGAGCAAATGATGCAGGACAAGGCGGAGTATGCCAAGAAGGGCATCGCCAAGGGACGCTCCATCATTGTCCTGGAATATTCGGATGGGGTCCTGCTTGCCGCGGATAATCCAAGCGCATCACTGCACAAGATTTCCGAAGTCTACGACAACATCGCGTTTGCCGGCGCCGGGAAGTATAGCGAGTTCGAGAATCTGCGCAAGGCCGGCATTCGCCACGCCGACCTCACCGGCTATATGTATAGCCGCGAGGATGTCAGCGCCCGATCGTTGTCCAATGCCTATTCTCAAAGTCTCGGCACGGCTTTTGGTCAAGAGGTCAAGCCGCTGGAAGTAGAATTACTTGTGGTGCAGGTAGGGAACAACGACCAGCCGAATGAAATTTATCGTATCTCCTTCGATGGCAGCATCACCGATGAGAAGGCATTTGCGGTGATCGGCGGGCGATCCGAAAACGTTCAGGCCTATCTCAAGGAACGATCCAGCACGCAACTCCCGGCTTTGAAGGTGGCCTTGTCCCTCTGTCACGCCGCATTGGAGCAAGTCGCCAATCAGAAACTCCCCTCCGAAAATCTCGAGGTGGCGGTACTGGATCGGACCCGCACCGGCCGAAAATTCCGCCGCCTTTCCATCGGCGATACCCGTCAGCTCATCGCATCCTGACGCCGCTTCGGCCGCGTATCCGATCCCAGAATGTCCCGAGTTTTCAGGCTCTTGTGTTGAAGACAGGACGACCGAGGTGTATCCTGAAGTTGTCGTCTCATGAGCGGGAATAGCGATGCGCCAACGGATCTTCGGGCTCGAAAATGAGTACGGGCTGATTTTTTCTCCCAACGGTAGAATTTATCTGCCGATGGAGAAAGTTCTCGGGTATATCTTCGAAGGCCTGATTCCCAACAGCTGGCCGTCCAACGCGTTTCTCGTCAATGGAGCGAGATTTTATCAGGACACCGGATGCCATCCCGAATATTCCACTCCCGAATGCGACAATATCCTTGATCTCGTTATCCACGATAAAGCCGGAGAACGGTTGCTGGAAGCCTGTCTCCCGGCGGCCGAGGAGCGATTGCGCGAGGAAGGGCTGTCCGGAGAAATCTACATTTTCAAGAATAATACGGATTCGTTGGGGAATACCTACGGGTGCCACGAAAACTATCTCATGCGGCGGGATGTGGACTTCTGGAAAGTCACCGAGCAGTTGATCCCGTTTTTCGTCACACGACAGATTTATTCCGGCGCGGGGAAGGTTCTCAAGGTGTCGGGGAAGCCCCAATACTTTATTTCCCAGCGGGCCCAGCATATTCACGAAAAAACCTCCTCATCCACTACCTCTTCGCGCAGCATCATCAATACGAGAGACGAGCCGCACGCCGATGCCGAAAAGTATCGTCGATTACACATCATTGTCGGTGATTCGAACATGTCGGAGTATGTCACCTATTTGAAAGTCGGCACGGCGGCGCTGGTCTTGTCGATGATAGAAGCGGGCTACTCTGTGACCGGAATGGAATTGGAAGATCCGGTCAAGGCCATTCGCGAGATTTCTCGGGATCCGACCCTGAATAAGAAGGTACGGCTGGACGACGGCCGCCAGATGACCGCGATCGAACTGCAGCGCGTGTACCTTGACCGGGCCGGGGACTTCCTGGCGACCCATGACCATGAGCCGATTCTCGATGATGTCGTCAATAAGTGGGAATCGGTATTGGACCGCCTGGAACGCGATCCCATGGAACTCGTCCGGGAGGTCGATTGGGTAATGAAAAAGCATCTCATTCAGTCGTACATCGATCGAAAGGATTGCGGGTGGGACGACCCGCGCGTATTCCTCCTCGATCTTCAATTCCATGACGTCAAGCGGACGCGCGGATTGTATTACCTGATGGAAAATCGAGGATTGGCCGAACGCATCGTGGATGAGGACGCCGTTCAGCGGGCGATGTCCGTGCCGCCTCAAACGACGCGGGCCAAGGTCCGAGGTGATTTTATTCGTTTTGCGCGAGCCAAAAATCGGTCCTATACGGTAGACTGGACTTATCTGAAGCTCAACGGCTATTGGGAAGAGACCATTCTCTGCATGGATCCGTTCAGCGCCGTCAATCGGAGAGTGGAAGAGTTGGTGTCACAGGTCTCGGGATTACGTTTTTATCGATGATGATGGGACTCAGTCGTAGAAGAGACGGCAGCCTGTCGCGGATCGAACGGTCGGCCGTGACGGGCATTCTGTTGCTGGCCAGCGTATTCCCTGTCGAGCTGTTTCCGAATACCGCCCCACTACCCAAAGGGTCGGATGGGCAATACAGCGGTAAACAAGGGCAAGTCATCATCGTCAGAATCTCCGATATCAAGGCGGCGACCAAAGTACAGGGGCGTTTCCTGGGAAGGACTCTTCCATTGTTTCCGAACCCGGATGGCGGCGCAGACTCCGCCTATCTGGGCCTGCTGGGTATTGATATGCAGGATGAGCCAGGGACGCATGAACTCACGGTCGAGATCCAAACGGGAGAACAGATCAGCCGGCGCAGTGTCAATGTATTGGTGGTGAAGGAAAAGTTCGCAATCGAGCATCTCAAGTTGCCCAAAGACAAAGTCGATCTCGATGACAAGGCCGCGGCGCGATGGAAGGCGGAGCAAGAGCAGGTCAAGAAGACGCTGGCTGAGGAATCAGCGATGCGCTTGTGGCAAGCCGGATTTATCGAACCCGTCCATGGGAAGCGAACCGGTATCTTCGGCAGCGTCCGCGTGATGAACGGCCAGGCCCGCAATCCCCATTCCGGAGAAGATATCGGTGCACCGAGCGGCACGGACGTCATCGCCAGCAACGACGGCATCGTTCGGTTGACGGTGGATCATATTTTTTCCGGAAGAGGCGTCTACGTCGATCATGGGCTCGGCCTCTATTCGATGTATTTCCATCTCTCCGAAGTGCTCGTCCGTGACGGGGATCTGGTCAAGGCCGGTCAGGTAATCGGGAAAGTCGGCGCGACGGGCCGCGCCACCGGTCCGCATCTTCATTGGGGAGCCAAGATCAACGGCGCCCGTGTCAATCCCTATGCGCTCCTTGATTTGCCGTTTCCCCGCAACGGTGCGATCCCGGAACCAGTCCTGGCTTCTCCTTCAGTTCCCGTCAAAGAAGAATCCACCCCAATCGCCACCGGCGACGACAGCCGGTAAAATCTGCTCAAAGCGCAAGGGTGTAGTGGTCGTGTGTGCTTTACCATGTGAAACCCGGCTCGCTCATAGAGTGTTTCCCGACGCCGATCCGGACGCGGGTGTCGTGCTTTCCGACAGATGCGCCAGCGCGCGTTCCACCGTTTGGGTGGCAGCGTCTCTCTTTCCTTGCTTTCCCTGTTCGATCGCAGCTCTGAGCAGGCTGATGCCCTCGTCCAGATGCTTGTTCGGGGCCTCCTTCCTCGCCTGCTCGGCCCCTTTGAGTGCCTCCTGCGCCCGCGTCACAAGCGCATCGGGATAGCCCTGCTTGCCTTGCATGAGCGCCGACTGAGCATGGGTTATGGCTTCTTCGAGATGCCGGCTCTGCCCGTGAGCCACAGTCGTGAGCGCGACAAGCACCGCAGCACCACCAGCGGCCAAAAGATAATCTCGTCGCATACGGGTCCTCCTTTCCAGCTTATGTTGGTTCAGGCGTAACCACCAGCCGCTCTTCGACTTTTTGCACGCGTCCGTGTTGCGCGAGTGGTTAGACCGTGCCCTTTGATCAACCGTACTTGGAGCTTGTAACCCAATGCCGACGCATACCGCTGAAGGGTTGCAATAGAGGGCGAATGCCTTCCGCTTGCCGATTCAAGCCGCGCGACTGCGGATTGCGTAGTCCCGATTCGAGCTGCCACGTCGGCCTGGGTAAGGCCGGCCTCAGCACGTGCTTTGAGGATTTCGTCTAGAAACTCGAACTCTTCCGCGATCCGGTCGTATTCCCGCCTTACATCCGGGCGCGCTAGCGCCCGGGACTTAAACTGCTTAAGACCCTTCCGCATCTTCCACTTCCTTCATTCGCCGTTTCGCGATTTCCAATTCCCTTCGAGGGGTTTTCTCTGACTTCTTGACGAACTGGTGAAGCATGACGATTCTTCTGCCAATAAGGGTGCAGTAGAACACCCGGGCGATGCCTTCCGCGGCCTTCAGCCGAAGTTCGAACAGCCCCTCCCCCATGGCGCGGGTGTGCGGCATGCCGAGGTCGGGGCCGTAGATCTCCATCCGCTCCGCGAAGCGAAGAAAGCGGGCCACGAAGCCGGCCGGCAACTGCAATATTTCTTGCTCGAGCGCGGCACTGTAGAAAGTGACCCGCCAGTTTCACAAAGACACTATAGCATATCCGCTATATGCGTGGAAGGATATTTTGGCAGGGTCTAACCCTCAAATTCCAACACATCGCTGACTCATGTCCGGACGCGGGTGTCGTGCCTTCCGACAGATGCGCGAGCGCGCGTTCCACCGTGTCGGTGGCGGCGTCTCCCTTCCCTTGCTTCCCCTGTTCGATCGCGGTCTGAAGTTGCCTGATAGCTTCATCCAGGTGCTCGTTGGCGGTCCCTTCTTCGCCAACTCGGCATGTTTGAGCGCCTCCCGCGCCTGCGCGTGACAATCGCATCGGGATAGCCCTGCTTTCCTTGTGCGACTGCCTGGGCATGTGTCATGTGTGGCTTCGGCAAGATACTGACCTCTGCCCGTAAGCCACTGGCGTGAGCGCGACAGCCACCGCATCAATACCAGCCTGCATTATTCATGACGCTTCGTTGAGAAATCGTGGAGTCGCCAAGCGAGACGGGCAAGCACAGCCGTGAGGGACCGAAGCGTACTTGAAACAGTACGTTGCGGTGAATCCGCGATTGCAGCAGAAGCGTTCGTGAATAATGCGGGCTAACAGCCAAGAGATAGTCTCGTCGCGTGCTGGTTTCCTTCTTTCCAGATGAGGTTGTTTCGTTCCAGAAAAGACTCCCGGTACCCTTTTATGTTTCCCAAGTCCGCTAGACGCTGTCTGTGCAAGATTGTAAGTTGTCATTGAGTGATTTCGTGAAGAAGAAGGGTGAAGGCCTGCCGGGGGTCGAAGGCATCGGCCAGCACCTCTGGTGCAGTTAACCTCTTTGCAAGAGGATCTGCCTCGTATAGCGCAAGGCTTATGAGTCATCGCAGGGGAAGGTTCCGGGTAGCTATACCCTGGTCCTGCATGTCGATGACACTCAATAGTTCCGGTGGCACATCGTCAAAGGGCCGAGGGGGTTTGAGTGGATAGTCTCGCATGTGCTCTTCACCTGATTTGCCCAACACAAACACGATACCTTTTTCCCATTCATTGACGAATTGGTCGATGCGCCTCCGCACATTTCCACGAGCTGGATCTGCTAAATAAACTCGCCCCCGTTCAATCCCCCTCAAGACTGCAAAATGCCTATAGCCCATGGGTTCCACGAAGACCATAACAGGCGCAGCCAATTGCATGAGCTGCTCTCTACGGTGAGCTTGAATCCACCCGCCTGATAGCCCTTCACCTGAGCCACCTTTTTCAGATCCAAAAGGGAAAATCCCCTCTGTGCCTTCACCGCTAGTTCTTCAGAGGTTAGTCCGGCCTGAAGCAAGCGAAGGATCTCTTGTTCAGAAGTCGGGTCTCCGAAATAATAAACCATGAGTGTCGCCAAGGCTGCGGCGCCGCAGGAATAGTCAAGTGCCTGCTTGACGACATGTTGATCCCTGAGTTCCTTGAGAGTGTGACGAAGGACTTCAGAATTCTCTCGACGGAGGTCTCGATCCAGGCTTTCAGACAAACTGGCACAGCTCCCGAGAGCTAAGGCCAGCACATAAACTGGCCAGTCCCGGCCGATACTTCTTGTGGTCTCTTCCATCATCACGTCCGTGTCACCCATCTAAAACCGGAACGGAATTCTGATCCCAATAGTGGCATCGAATGCATCTTCCGTTAGTCCAATTCCAACAATGGGTTCCAGAAACAGTTTCTTGGTTACGAGGATAGTGGCGGAAAATAACAGGTTCACGATTTCCAAACTAGAGCCGTCGATGACTTGTCCTTGCAGTCGGGTCTTTCCTACCAAAGCACCGACCAGTTGCATGTTGAAGGCGACTCGATCGTTGAGTGAAAATCCCATGCCAAGGCTATAGTCAACGATATTGCCATTATTTCTCCCTCCGTACGCGAGAGTTTCCGTATAGCCCAAGCGACCGAAGAAAACCACGGGATCAATGGACTTCAGCAGGGTAATCCCGCCTCCCACGTTGTAGTTTCCGGTTCCGCGTATGCTAGTGCCACCTGTTCTCGATTTGCCCTGCTAACCCATATCGACTGAAAATCGTCGTATCAAAAAACCGTCTGGTCGTTTGGATGATTGCCGCGCTGGTCGGGCTTAATTGAATGAAACTTTGGTTCTTGTCGGTGCCATAGAAATTGTTGAACTCGACGATGACCTCGCCTTTTCGTATGAAGACACTTTGATTCCTCAAGTAAAACTCTTGAAGCCGTCTGATTTCCTCGGCCTCTTTCTGCCGGTCTCCCTCGCTCGGTAAGGCAGGCACCGGAGAGGCAGGGACGGGCTTGCTCTCCTCGACTGACACAGCAGGCTGCGGGACAAAAATGACCAATATGGTTGCCACGACCATAGCTAGCAACCATATTCTCTGTTGCTTCTCGCTTTCCCATCTATGCTCCAAGACCTGGGTTAAGCCCTCTCTCCTCAGTGAGCTGGACCAGAGGTCTATCTGCGATAAACTTTTGGAAGTCGGTGAGAATCGGCGTGGTAAATAGGAATGAGCGAGAGACTGATTCCCTCGTGTCAACATCTGGAAGGCTTACTAGCGCCGAGAATCGGCTTGATCACGTGCTATAGCCAGGTTGGGACCTGTGTTCATTGCTAGAGAGGCAAGGAAATGTAGATTCCTTACCTCCCTGCAAATGAATTCATTACTTTTTTCACAATCAGTGAATGTGTGTCACATTGAGGTATGTCGATCCGCCTGGCCTCACCACAGTCATATTTTTACAGCCAGGACCACAAGATTCCTTGAGAACGAACGCCTGATCACCAACCGGAAATACCGGATGGGGGAGATCGAATTGTCCCATACTGTTGATGTTGCCGCTGGGTGTGACAACGGTAATGAATCCTGGTCCCTGCTTGGTCACGATCGCCCCGTCTCCTCCTTCGACCGCGGCCAATTCATTGTCGGTCATTTCCTTAACTGAAGCGGCAGCCGCTATGCTACTCAAGGCATAGAGCCCTGATGTATCGGCGGGTGCCTCATCCTTGGAATTGAGGCCTCCCGCCCAAAGCGGTGTGGTGAACAATAGGGTGAACGCCAGGGACAGCAACAGTTTCATCTCGCACCTCCTCCGTTGGTTTAGACAAAAATCTAACACTGGAGAAGGGACCCTATGCTTTTCATGAAAAAATGACGATCCTACGAAAGTAGGAATTTTGCTACTGGATGACAGAATCTAAATCCAAGAGCTTGGCTGCGAGTTCGCTTCGGCGGTGTATTTTCATCTTTTCGAACACGTCGTGCAGATGGTCCTTGACTGTCTGTTCCGCAATAAAGATCCGCTCTGCGATCTCCCGATTTGACAGGCCACGAACGACCCACAGCGCCACTTCTTGCTCCCGCTTGCTCAGACCATAGTCGCGAGGTGGGAAGCAGTCCTAAAGATTGGTCGAACCGATGCTGAGTGGCGGTACATGAGGCACCTCAGGATGCTGGGTACCAGGAAACGCAATTATAGAAGGTCACCATCCATGCAGCAAGCACTATTCATGCGAAGTTATTAGACATATACACGTATCCTATGTCTGCTGATCAGAGCTACATGCCTTTTTCCGGCCATCAGAAAAATTCAGGCAATCAATTAGTTAGAGATATGCGGCTTACGAGCAATCTCAAAGGGTTCGCCCTTCAAGAGGATTCAGCACGAAAATGGTTGCTTTTTGAGCGGAGTGAATCCGACTGATAATTCTGAGAACCCGGAAACCTCTTTCTGCCATTTCATTTTGAGAGAGGATTGCGTGGGGGAAGGCCGAGCTCGCGACCGAGATAAGGATACTGGGAGTCTTTTTTAAACATGTGAAGGAGTACCGAGTGGAAATGAAAAGGACCGACCACTTGCGCCATCTCGGATGGAACGGGTGCGCGATGAGAGGCTGCCGCATTATGGCGACAGAATCCGCGCACCGTTTGTCAGCCGAGACATCTTTTGCTCCGTCTCTTATTTAATCGGGCAGGTGGTCGTAATGCCGTAGAGTTGGGCTTCAGTCCGGCGGGCAGTAGGCGAATCGAAGAACCGAGAGGGCAGACGATGGTTGGCTCACCTCGCGGAGACAATCAGTTTTTCTGCCGCCTCAGGCAACTGAACCCGGACAAAATATGACTCAGGATAGAGGTAGTCTTCACCCGACTCATCGATCACGCGAATGTAGCCCTCTTTTTCCGACCCTTCGTCTGGGATCACCTGGTATACCTTGCGTCTCTCAAGGTCCTCCGAGTCATCGTTTCTTATGCACAGCACGAAGTGTTGTTCCGTCGGTTTCCCTGTCATGGTTATCCCATTACGTCGGAAGGAAGTACCGACCGTCTTTGTTCCGGTACCATGTGGAGTTGGATCATCAAGACAGTTGCGTTGCTCCTTTCTTTAAGCGGCAGCACGTTTGCGGGCCGTTCGTCGTGAGCGCGAACTTATACTCGACGTTCGCTCAAGCAGACGGCCGGTCACGAATTTGTGCAGCACGCTCGCCATGAGGGTCTGATACGGCATACCTTCCTCGGCCGCGCGTGCCTGGATATCCGCGAGATCCGGTGTGGACAGGCGTATATTCACGCGTCGGTTCTTAATGAGAGTGGCGCGTGCATAATTGCGGTATCGACGCAGCGAAGCCTCGGATGTCACGATTGATTTGAGCTCGCCGCTTTCGTACGCGGAGAGAATCCGTTTCTCGTATTGGTCAAGTCTATTCATTTGTCACCTCTTCTTCCATAGTCCCGTGTGGCTTTTCGGCTTGGGATGACGGTCTTGAGAAAGACGTGGTCGGGCTCCTCGACGTGAGGAACGAGATACACATACTCCATCACCGCCACGACCAGCACTTTCTGGTTTGGATACCGTTTCGGATTCGGGTGCGCGAGAACATCAAGTAGCCCGCCCGATTCAAGCGCCAGAACAATGTCCTCGAACGAGATGCCCCGCGACCGCTTCAGTTGCTCGTTCTTCTTCTCGCTCCATCGATACGTCTTCACATCAGCATGATAACTCAGCGTGTGCCTTTTGTCATCACGTCAGGTAGTCGAGAGCTAATTGCACGGAAATGTCCCTGCCTGTGAAGGGGTACCGAGTGGAATGAAAAATACTGGGAGTATTGTTCTGAGGCTGATACGGCATGATTCGAGCGTATGAAATGAGTCAAGTATAAGTTCAAGTTATGAGTCAACCCTGCCCGCCGAGATCTCAAATCACCGGGACGCAGAGCATAGGCAGATTGTAATCGACTCAAGAATCGATAGTGGTCAAGGATCAGATATTCGTCTCGATGCTGGACGGAGTCTTATTGAGCACCGTGGCCGCGGCACGGGACAGCGCGGCATCGTGTTCATGATCCAACGCATAGATACGGAACTGTACTAGGCGGGTGGGCAGCAGATCCAAAAACTCCTCGAGCGGTTCAGCCGAGACCGCTTTAGTCCCGGGATCGTAGACATACAATGGAATTCCGCGCGTATCGTTCGGATCGGGACGTGGATCCAAGGGCGCCATGTCGACGCGGAACGGAATCTTGTGGAGGGGCGCAGGGAGTTCTTTGAGGATTTGACGGTGGAATTGTTCGTGGCTTGGGAAATCCAAGCCCCGCTCCTTTCCTTTTTCTTTCAGCACGGTGCTGTAGGCCATCTTCCATTTGATGTCCCGGCCAAGAATGCGTGTCCATTCGTCATGGAGATGTCGCTTGGAGGTGTGAGGCGATTTCTTCCAGCTTCGTACCTCCTCCAGAAGCGACCAGTCGGTCAACGCCAAGTACGCGTCCATTTTCTTCCGGGGATCAGCCGGAAAGATCAGTTTCATGGTGTCTCCGAAGATATCCCTCAAGTGAATGTCGATGGCTCTGGTCGTCCGGTGATAGTACACGTTCGAATAGAGATACATCCGGGTGTTGAGGAACATCTGGAGTGCGGGCAAACCCGTCTTGTGGATGGTGAACCCTTTGTCCGTGACGATACTGTAGTGGATCAAGCGTGTCAGGTCGACCGGACCGACTGCGACCCCGCACATGTAGGAATCCCGCAGGACATAGTCGAGATTGTCCGCCGTGTAGCTTCCCGAAACAACCGGCTGAAGGTAATTGATCCAGCGAGGGATGCGCGAGTTGTCCTTGCTCTTCTCCTTGAGGATGACATGTGCGATCACGCCAGGATCCAATTCTTCTCCTGCCTCGAAAAGACCGGATGGGCTGCGCCGAATCTTCCGGATGGCCGGTCCGAGAAAATCCCGGATGATGATCTGCCCCAGCCGTTCGTGTGTCAGGCCGAACCCGTGCAAGAAATTGTCGTCGAAGAAATGGCAAAACGGTCCGTGCCCGATATCGTGGACCAGGGCGGTGATTCGCAGGAACTCCTCGACGAAGTTGGCTGAGGGGACATCCCGCAGAGCCTTTTTGAGGAATGGATACAGATGCCGTGCGAATCGGCCGGCCACGTGCATGGTGCCCAGGGAATGGACAAAGCGGGTGTGTTCGGCCGAGGGATAGACCCACCGGGCGCTTTGCAATTGATAAATGTACCGCAGGCGTTGGACCCAGGGAGAGTCGATCAGATCCTTTTCCGTCTGCTCCCCGTCATCGGGCGCCGTATAGGGAACAGTAAAGGAAATATATTCATGGATCGGATCGGCGATTAGGGCCGAACCGTCGTAGGGAGAAGGAGATTTGGACGGAGGCAACTTCATGGGCCAGGCACTCTGGCCTCATCTTAGCCCAGGTGGCTCGAAGGGGGCAATGGTTCCGAACAGGATGTTGAAAACGTCCGTCAGCTTTGTTCTCGCGGCGCGTAACAATCCGTGAAGCGTGAATTGAAGCGTATCTCGTGAACATACCGAAGCCCGATTCTGCAACGAGAGACGAAATACGATTCACGAACGACGAACGAAGTGGACGGCCATTTTGAACATCATGCAGGGTCTTCTGTTTTTATCCCAAACAGGACAACTATTGGTCTTCGGGTGTCGACAAAGTGGTTTTTTGGATCGGCTGGCCGTTCCGGTATTTCACGAGCAAATAATAGGCGACGGGATACGAGACCAGAGCTCCGATCACACTCAACACCGTCCCTCCCACGAAAAACGGCCAGGCGTAAGGCATCACCTGGTGGTAGATCCCGTTGAACGACAGATCGTCCCAATTGAAGGAGGGGAGTCCGGTTTCGCCCAAGAGTCGAGCGCCCGTCCAAAATGTCGCGCCGAGAATGGGGACGAGGGTCCATGGATTGTTCAGAAACGCCCCGGCCATCAGAGCAACGAAGTTGAGGCCGAACGCCCACGTGCAAAAGGCCACCATGATCATGTGGAGCCCATAAGTCGGGGAAAAACCGATGAAGACACCGACCGCAAACGCGAGGGCTGTCCGGTGAGGTGACTCTCGAAGATGAAGGATCTGACGAAATAGCGCACGAACGTCGGTCAAGGACGTCACGGGCGAGACTCTCGATGGGTGGGATGCGGTCGAAAATGCTCGTAGCCCTTGGCGGTCAAGTGTCGAAGCGTTCCGGTGAGGGTTCGGATACGGAGACCAAAGGAGCGCGGTCGGATGACTCCGATACGGGTGAACCGATGCCGAGCACGCCTGGCTTGCGATTCAAACCGTTTTCGGTCGCTGGATGGTACGGTGAAAAGCAGTTCGTAATCCTCCCCCCCGATCAAGGCAACCGTAGTCGGATCCAAATTGCGGGCACCGGCAAACGCGATGCACTGTCTGGAGATAGGCAACTCGGAGAGAAACAGTTCCGCGCCGACGCGGCTTTGATCGCACAGATGCCGTAAGTCTCCGGCCAAACCGTCGGAGAGGTCGATCGCGGCTGTGGCCATCCGGTGCCTAACCAGCCAGCGACCTTCGCTGACGCGGGCGGACGGCCTGTGATGGCGTGTCACGAGAAACCGTTCGTCTTCTCGATGCTGTGGAAAAGACGCTGGCCGCGCCCGTCGCGTCCCGGCGCCGAGTAACGTCAATCCCGCTTGGGAATCGCCTAACGTCCCCGTCACGTAGATGCAGTCACCGATGCGGGCATTGTCGCGACGCAAGGGCCGGCCTGCTTCAACAAGGCCCGTCAGGGTCAGGCTGAGAAAAAGACCTCGCAGAGATGCCGACGTGTCGCCGCCGACCAATCGTACGTGAAAGGGACGGCACGCCTTCATCATTCCACGGTACAGTCGCTGGATGTCGGCATTGCCTAGGTCCGACGGAATGGCCAGGGCAACGAGCAGGTACTGCGGCGTTCCACCCATCGACGCAATGTCGCTCAGGTTGGCGATCGCTGCCCGATATCCGACGTCTTCGAGAGAGGACGTGCTCAGGTCGAAATGGACGCCTTCGGCAAGCAGGTCCGTGGTCAATAGAGTCCATTCGCGATCGGAGGTTTTGATGACGGCGGTGTCTTCCCCGATCCCTCTGACGATACGGTGGTCGGGTGCGGCGAAGCGGTTGCGAAGAGAGCGGATCAGGGCGAATTCACTCTGAAGAGTGCGACTTCCGGAAGGCATGCCGGCAGATATCCTAGCCCGCATTATTCATGACGGCTTCTACTCCAACCGTCGCCACGCCGCTGCGACGAGCCTGGCCGATAGTTCTTCCGCGGCCAGGCTGGCGGGCTCGCCGCTCAGTCGCTCGACATCCTGTTCAAGGATGCCTCCCTTCTTCGCGCCTCCACGCGCCAGTCTCGCATGGCGTCTCGGCGGTTTCGTCACGAACCCTCATGAATAATGCGGGCTAGTGGGACAGCGGCGGTGAGACTGCCGGCAAGTTCATGTTTCGACCGGAGGAGCTCGCAGCCCGCTTGGACCTAGCGGGCCGGGCGGATTTGTTCTGCTGAGGCTTCGGCGACCTGATTTTCGGGGACCCCAGAGCCTTACGCCGGAGAGCTGTCCGGATCACATCGTCCATCGTTTCAACAAAGACCAGTTCTATTCCTTTGAGGAGATGTTTCGGAATTTCTTCGAGATCCTTCTTGTTCCGCTTGGGCAAGACCACCGTATTGAGCTTCGCGCGCTTGGCGGCGAGAATCTTTTCCTTGAGACCGCCGATGGCGAGCACGCGGCCGCGCAGGGTAATTTCGCCGGTCATCGCCAAATCGCGGCGCGCTGGAATTTGCGCGAGGGCGGATGCGATGGCAGTGGCCATCGTAATACCAGCCGACGGACCGTCTTTGGGAATCGCACCGGCCGGAACATGGATGTGAATGTCGTTCTTGGCAAACATGTCGGCATTGATGCCCAGCGATCTCTCGCGTGAACGGACATAGCTCAATGCGGCCTGAGCCGACTCCTTCATCACGTCGCCCAGATGGCCAGTGAGCGTCAGTTGTCCTTTTCCCTTCATCACCGTCGCTTCGATATACAGGACATCGCCGCCGGCTTCGGTCCATGCGAGTCCCGTCGCCACGCCGACTTCGTCTTTTTCGAGTTCCGCTTCAGGAACGAACTTCGGCACGCCCAAATACTTGTGCAACTGTTCCAGATCGACCGTATGGCATTGGGTTTTCCCCTCGGCCACTTTCTTCGCCACTTTGCGCATGATATTGGCGATCTCACGCTCGAGATTCCGGACACCTGCTTCTCGCGTATAGTGGGTGATGACCTGCCGGAGCGCCGGTTCCGTCACCCGGATGTGCTTCTCGGTGATCCCGTGCTCGTTCATCTGCCGCGGAATCAGATACTTTTGGGCAATCCCCAGTTTCTCTTCCTCCGTGTACCCGGGGATCTCAATGATCTCCATGCGGTCCCGTAAAGCGGGAAGGATCGGATCGATCAGATTGGCCGTGGTGATGAACATCACCTCGGTCAGATCGAACGGCACGCCGAGATAGTGATCGGTAAACGAATTGTTTTGCTCCGGATCCAAGACCTCCAGAAGAGCGGCCGAAGGATCGCCGCGAAAATCCATGCCGACCTTGTCGACTTCATCGAGCATGAAGACCGGATTGGTCGTGCCTGCCTGTTTCATCCCTTGAATGATGCGGCCCGGTAACGCCCCGACATAGGTGCGACGGTGGCCCCTGATTTCCGCCTCGTCTCTGACGCCGCCCAGGCTGATTCTGACAAACTCCCGCCCTAACGAGCGGGCAATGGATTTGCCCAGCGAGGTTTTTCCGACGCCCGGTGGTCCCACGAAACACAGGATGGGGCCTTTCATTTTTTCTTTCAGTTTTCGAACGGCGAGGTACTCGACGATCCGTTCTTTGACTTTTTCGAGGTCGTAGTGATCATCATTGAGAACCTTCATCGCCGCTTTCAAGTCGAGATTGTCCTTCGACTTTTTATTCCAGGGCAGTTCCACCATCCATTCGAGATAGGTCCGGACGGTGGCGGACTCGGCGGTGTCCGGATGCATTTTCTCCAATCGCTTGAGCTGTTTTTCCGTTTCCTTGAGGACCTTGTCGGGCATCTTGGCATCTTTGATGCGTTTCCTGAATTCAGCGACCTCCTCGGCCCGTTCGTCGAGTTCGCCTAACTCTTTTTGAATCGCCTTCAGCTGTTCGCGAAGAAAATATTCCCTCTGAGTCTTGTCCATCTCGCCCTTCGCTTGGGCTTGGATCTTTTGCTGCATGGACAGCACTTCGATCTCTTTGGCGAGAATCTCGCTGACATGCTTCAGGCGTTCGATCGGATCGACGACTTCCAGCACCGCCTGCGTCACATCGACTTTCAGTCCCAGATTGGACGCGACCATGTCGGCCAGGCGACCGGGATCCTCGAGGTTTTCGATCACCACCATGACATCGGGAATCAGCACTTTGCCGAGACTGACGATCTTTTCGATTTGTTCCTTGACGGTCCGCATCACGGCTTCCGTCTCGAGGGAAGAACCGACCAGCTTGGCTTCGGTCAGTTTCTCGATGCGGACGGAGTAATAAGGATCGCTCTGAATATAGTCCTGAATTCTTCCCTTGGTCAGTCCCTGCACCAGGATTTTGATCCGCTCGTCCGGCAGCTTCAGCATCCGCATGATGATGCCGACTGTGCCGACGGCGTGGATCTCCTCCGGTTTCGGGTTTTCCACGTCCAACGACCGTTGCGTGGCGAGGAAGATCATACGATTTCCAGCCAGCGCCGCTTCGATGGCCTTGATGGACATGTCTCGTCCGACGAACAACGGCAGCACCATATAGGGAAACACCACGATATCCCGCACCGGCAACAATGGGAGTTGGTCCGGCGGTTCGATATTTTGCGCGGCCTGAAAATCCTGTTCGGATGATTCTGCCATTGGTTACCTGTTGAGAGGGTGAGGCGGTTTTCCTGCCGGCATCAGGACGGCAAGGAGTCTGCTGCCCGGAGCAGGGCAGCCGTCATACTTTGCTCGCGGCACGTTCTCGAAGGGTGGACGGGCGGCCATTCGAGCTGCGACGTGTCGCTGCCGAGGTCCGGAGACGCTGCTGCAGATACTCCCCGAATGCGGGGCCGAGGGAAGGATTCTTCAACGCGAACTCGACAGTGGCAATGAGGAACCCCAATTTGTCGCCGGCATCGTGCCGGTGACCTTCGACTTCGTGCGCGAACATCGGGGCTTGCTTCACCAGCTGGCGCAGCGCATCGGTCAATTGAATTTCTCCGTTCTTTCCGGGCTGTGTCTTGCGCAAGATGGGGAAAATTTCAGGAGGCAGCACATAACGACCGATGACCGCCAGATTGGAGGGCGCATCCGTCGGGGACGGCTTTTCTACGAGATCGTCCACACGATGCAGGCCCCCGCCCATGCGCCGGGCCGAGATGATGCCGTAGCGGTTGACTTCCTGCCGGGGAATCTCTTGAACGCCGAGCACCGCGCCTTTTCTCTTCTTATAAATATGGATGAGCTGCGCGAGAGCGGGAACCGGCGCGTCGACAATTTCGTCGCCCAAGATCACCGCGAACGGTTCATCGCCGATGAGATGTTGCGCGCAAAGCACGGCATGTCCGAGCCCCAGGGCCTCCGATTGCCGGACGTAACAGAAATTCGCCAGACTGGAGATATGCCGCATTTGATTCAGCACCTGAGCCTTCCCGCTGCCCTTGAGATTCTCTTCGAGTTCGAGAGAACGATCAAAATGGTCTTCGATCGCGCGTTTTCCGCGGCCGGTGATGACGATAATATCCTCGATCCCGGACGCGACCGCTTCCTCGACGACATACTGAATCAGCGGTTTGTCGACCAGCGGCAGCATTTCCTTCGGGGAGGCCTTGGTGGCGGGAAGGAACCGCGTACCCAGGCCGGCGGCGGGAATGATCGCCTTTCTCACCTCGAGTCGAGTCATAGGGCGATACTATGTGATGGTCGAAGTGAAGTCAAGATTTGCGAACGTCTTGCACGTCGAAACTATCAGGGCCGCCGCGCCGCTGTGCGGCTCAAAAATTCTTTACATTGAAGTAGCTGCTCAATATAATCCGACAGTTTTGAATTCCCTGCGAATTTTGAGTTGTGCGGCGCTCAACATGGCACGTCCGTCACCCCGGTCGCGGACGTCGATACCCTGCCTGTTCCGCCAGACACTTCGTACGACGGAAGACGTGTTATCTCCACGGTTGTGATGTCGAACGGTTGTGCACCCAGTGCCTGCATTCCCAGACGGTAGAAAAGGACCGCAGTGATTCATGCGGGAGGCGAGCACTGGCTGAGAGGCCTAGCGCTCGGGCTAGTCATATGCCATGCGATTTTGATGGCGACGGTCGTCTGTGCACAAGACGTGGGCCTGCGCGTGAAGTCGGTCGAAGTCCGAGGAAACAAGCATATCGAGCTTGATGCGATCCAAGGACGCTTGACACTCAAGCCGAACGATCCGTATAGGGCGGACACGTTGCGCGCTCAGATCAAGACTCTCTACGAGACGGGATTCTTTGAAGACGTCCAGGTCGAAACCGACCCGACAGCGGATGGTGTTGCGGTCGTATTCCTCGTCAGAGAGAAGCCCTTCATCACCGAAATCGTCTTCGACGGCAACGACAGTCTCAGCGACGATAAACTGAAAGAAAAGTTGACGATCAAGAGCCAATCGTTTCTGGATCAGCAGCAGGCGAAGGAAAGTGCCGACAAGATTCGCCTGGCCTATCAGGAGGACGGGTACTATAAGGTCGAGGTGATCCCCGTCGTTCAGACCGTGGAAGAGGATCGCAAGCGTTTGACCTTCTTCATCAAGGAAGGCGAGAAGGCTCGAATCAAGACGGTCAATTATGAAGGCATGCGGGCTCTCACGAAAGAGGAAGTGTTCAAGGTAACCGCGACGCGTGAATGGATTCCGTGGTATGGACTCGTGACGCAATTCAAACTGCCGTCTCTCCTGTCCGACGCTGGTATTCTGAAACGTGAAGAGGTCGTCAACGATATCGAGCGAGTGCGGGAGTTGTATCTGAATAAGGGCTATATGAACGTGCAGATGAGTCAGCCGAGGATCGAGCTGAGCGAGGACAAGAAATGGTTCGTCATCACCTATTCGGTCGTGGAAGGGGAGCCGTTCACCGTGGCCGAAGTGGGATTCCGCGGAAACACGGTGTTCGAAGACAGTGAACTGCGTGAAGGCTTGAACATCAAACCCGGCGAAATTTTTCAGCGCGCGAAGATCCGGGGAGAAATTACCAGAATTACCGATCTCTACGGCGCGCGCGGCTATGCCTTTGCGGATGTCATGCCGAACGTGACCCCGGACAATGATCGCAAGACCGCCACCATCATTCTTAACCTCAAGGAAGGCGAGATGATGCGCATCCATGAAATCCACGTGACCGGAAACGACAAGACCCGTGATAACGTCATTCGCCGGGAGCTGCGTGTCGACGAACAGGATGTGATCGATACCACGGCGTTGAAGCGCAGCTTTCAACGGCTCAATAACCTGAATTTCTTCGAGACGGTCGAAATTCTGCCGCAGCAGATCGATGTGGACAAGGTCGACCTCAATGTCAAGGTCAAAGAAAAACCCACCGGCCAGTTCAGTATCGGCGGCGGATTCAGTACATTGGATAAGTTGGTGGCGATTGCCGATATCACCGAAGGAAATCTCGGCGGAAAGGGATGGTTGGGGCGCATCCGCGGCCAGTTGGGCCAAGCAGCGCACGCTCGGTCTGATCACCTTTCGCAACCCCTACGTGAATGACTCCTACAACTCGTTGCAGCTCGACATGTATCGAACCATGACGAACTTTATCTCGTACTTCGAAGCGAAGTCAGGAGCCAGCGTGACGGGGAGTCGGTGGTTGTCCGAATACGTCAACGCCAGCATTAGTTTCTTCGGTGAGCAACTGGAATACAGCGATCCGACGGCGGATGCTCCGGAGATCATTCTCACCCAGTTGGGCACTCAATCCACGACGGGCTTTAGGTCATCGATCTTCCGAGACACGCGGGACTACTATCTCGATCCGCGCACGGGATGGCGCTTTGCTCTCGGCGCGGACTACGGGACGCCGACCTTGGGCGGGACGAACCATTTCTACAAACTCTATGCCGATGTCATCAAGTACACTCCGCTGATTTACGATACGAGGCTCTCGGTTCATGCGCGATATGGAGTCACTGAAGGTCTCGAAGGCAAACCCATCCCGCTGACAGAACGGTTCTTCGTCGGTGGGATCAATACCATGCGTGGATTTGTCTTCGGGAGGGCAGGACCGGTGACGCCGAGCGGGTCTTTGTTGGGCGCGGCGAAAGAGTTGATCTTCAACAATGATTTCATTTTCACGATCAGCTCGGAGGCGAAACTCAACGGTGTGCTGTTTTTCGATTATGGAAAGGGGTTTGACGACAACGAACCGGTAACTTTCAAGCTGCGATCGGCCGCGGGTGTCGAGGCCCGCTGGATTTCGCCCTTCGGTCCTCTCCGCGCGGCATATGGTATAAATCTTGATCCGAATCCAACGGAACGCAAGGGCGTGTTCGAATTTACGATCGGGTCCTTGTTCTAGCCGGGAGTCGGTCGGCCGGTCGTGCAAGGACGAGCAGTCCACACATGCGGGAGCCTATGAAAACTATCTTGCTCTGGGGGGTTATGGCGCTGATGCTCGCCGTGAGCGGCTGTAAGAGCCAGACAGCCGGACCGCCTTCGACGCGGATCGGGGTGGTAGACCCACAACGCATCCTCAGCGAAACCAATGCCGGCAAAAAAGCGCGCGATACGCTCGCCTCGTTTACGAAGAACCGGCAGGCGCTGATCGAATTGGAAGAAAAAGAACTGCGGCGCATGGAAGAAGATTTTGTCAAACAGGGCACGGTGCTGAGCCCCACCGCCAAGCGGGAGCGCGAGGAGCAGTTTCGCCGGCGCATGGCGGAGTACCAGCAGAAGGTCGGCGAATTGAATCGCGAGGTGCAGGACAAGCAAAAGGACGTGCTGGATGGATTCCGCGACAAGATTGAAGCGCTGGCGTCCAAGGTGGCCAAGCGGGTTGGGTTGCAGGTCATCATCGACCGCGGGCGGGGCGGGCCGACGATTTATTTTGAAGACACGGTGGACGTGTCGTCTCAAGTGATTGAGGAGTTCAACAAGGAATATCCATAACCGGAAATCGGGATCAGCATGCAGACGCAGATCGAAGAGGAGAACCTATGAAACACGTGACCATCTGGTATGTCGGGATTATCTGGGCATGGCTGCCTCAGTTCGCGACGGCAGCCGAGGTGTTCAAAGTCGCGATCATCGACCAGCAAGCGGTGATCGAGCGAAGTATTTCCGGGAAACGCGCACTCGAAGAAATGAAGAGCTATTCTACGACTCGGCAGAAGATCATCGAAGCCGATGATCAGGAATTGAAAGAGCTCGAGAAGACCAGCCAGGATCCGAATATGTCGGAAGAGACGAAAAAGGAGAAACAGGAGCAGTTTCGTACGAAGCTCGAGGCCTACCAGCGGCGCATTCAGGAATTCAACCGCGAGGTGCAGGAAAAGCAGCGGGGCATGATCTCCGAATACTCCAAAATAATCCGCGATGCGGCGCAGACTATCGCTCAGCGAGAAGGGTATACGGCCATCCTCGATAAGGGAAACGACGCGACGGTCAAGATCGTGTTGTATCACAACCAGTCGCTCGATCTGACCGAGAAAGTCGTGAAAGAATTGGACCGCCAGACGAAGTGATTTCGAATGTCTAAACAGGAGGCAGGGCCGATGTCAGCGATGGATGTCGTGGAGATTCAGACCTTACTTCCCCACCGGTACCCGTTTCTGTTTGTCGATCACATTCTGGAGTTGGACCCGGACCGCCGCGTGGTGGGGATTAAGAACGTCACGATCAACGAGCCCTTCTTTCAAGGGCATTTTCCCGGACGGCCGGTCATGCCCGGTGTCCTCATCCTTGAAGCCATGGCACAGGTAGGCGGGGTGTTGGCGTTCAAATCATTGGGACATGTGGCGCGACCGGTGGTCTACCTCACCGGCGTGGATCACGCCAAGTTTCGCAAGCCGGTCGTGCCTGGTGATCAGATCCGTTTCGAGATCGACGTCATCAAGAAGCGTCCGCCGTTCTGGAAAATGCAAGCGAAGGCCTTGGTGGCCGGCGATCTTGTCTGTGAGGCGGAAGTGACGGCCATGGTCACAGAAGAAAAGGAATCCGGTCAACCCAAGTCTGTCTGATCCCATGTCACGGATCCATGCAGCGTAACCGGCAGTCTGCTGCTCGTGGAGGAGGTTCTGAGTGAAGATTCATCCGACAGCGGTGGTACATCCGAAAGCCCACCTGGAAAACGACGTGGAGGTTGGGCCTTTTTCCGTCGTGGGGGAGCACGTTCGAGTGGGAAAAGGCACTCGGCTGCTGTCTCATGTGTCGGTCGAAGGTTGGACCGAGATCGGGGACAACTGCGAACTGCATCCGTTCGTGTCAGTCGGCGGACCACCGCAGCATCTGCAATACAAAGGTGAGCCGACACGCGTGATAATCGGTCACCACAATATTCTACGCGAATATGTCACGGTCAATCGAGCGACGGCGCAAGGTGGCGGTCAAACCACGATCGGCGATCATAACTTCCTGATGGCCTACGTCCATGTGGCGCACGATTGCCATCTCGGTCATCATCTCATTCTCGCCAATGCCGCCAGTCTGGCCGGACATATTTCCATCGGCGATCACGCCATCATCGGAGGCCTCTCGGGCATTCATCAGTACGTCCGTATTGGACCGTATTCGATGGTGGGAGGCTGCTGCGCGCTCGGGCAGGATTTACCGCCGTTTATGAGAGCTGCGGGCGGATATCGTGCGCGCATGTACGGCCTGAATTCCATCGGTCTGCGGCGGCACGGGTTTTCAGGAGAACGGATTATCGCGCTCAAACATGCCTACGATCTCCTCTTCCGATCGGGACATCGGGTAGCCGAAGCTGTGAAGCTGGCGAAACAATCATTCAAGGATAGTCCCGATGTGTTACAAGTGGCCTCGTTCATGGAAGGGACGAAGCGCGGGATTTGCCGCTCGGTCGGTAAGGACCAGGAACATGATGAGGAGTAAGGGGGGTGCGTGAGAATGACGGGGCGTCAGGGCATCCGTCCCGCGGCCGCATCGGGTTGATTGCCGGCAACGGCCGGTTTCCCATCATCTTTGCCGAAAACGCCCGCAAACTTGGATATCGCGTCACGGCCGTGGCCCATCAAGGTGAGACGGAACCGGAACTCGCCAATTACGTCGAGCGGATCCACTGGATCAAGGTCGGACAGCTCAACAAACTCATTCAGGCATTGAAGGACGACGGCGTGCGGGAGACCGTCATGCTGGGCGGGATCAAAAAAACCCATGTGTTCACGACCGTCCGGCCAGATTTTCGGGCGCTGGCACTCGCTGCGCGGCTGGTTCGCCTAAAGGACGATCAAATTCTGAGGGGGGTGGCCGCCGAATTGGAACGGGAAGGGATTCTCGTTCGGGAATCCACGTTCGGTTTGCAGGGCATCCTGGTCGAAGACGGGCCGCTCACGAAACGGAAGCCGAGCAAAAAAGAATGGGAAGACATCCGGTACGGATGGGAGGTCGCACAGCACATCGGTCAGATCGATATCGGGCAATGTGTGGTGGTGAAGGAAGGCGTCATCGTGGCGGTCGAGGCGGTTGAGGGAACAGACGGAGCGATCCGAAGAGGAGGAGAACTCGCGCGGCAAGGGGCGGTGGTCGTCAAACGCTGCAAACCTCAGCAGGACTTGCGCTTCGATCTCCCAGCCGTAGGCCCTCGAACCATCGAGGTCATGGACTCGGTGGAAGCCAAGGTTCTGGCCTTGGAAGCCGGACGGAGCGTCCTGCTGGACCGAGCGGAGACCATTCAGAAGGCCGACCGTGCCGGTATCGCGATCGTCGGTGTGGCGCAGTTGTCATGACGGTTCCGACTCGATCCATCGGCTGTCACGGACGTCACCAGGCATAGGCATGAAACGGATTCTAGCGGGCGTGATCGGAGTCGGGCATCTCGGGCAGCACCACGCCCGGCACTATGCAGGATTGTCGGGATCGAGATTGGTGGGAGTGGTGGATACCGACCCGACCCGTGCCAAATTGATCGGCGATCGCCACGGGGTGCAGAGCTATACCCGGATCGGCGCGTTGCTCAAGGAAGTACAAGCGGTCAGCATTGCAGCTCCCACCTCGGTGCATTTCGATCTCGCGAAAACCTGTCTTCAGGCCGGGAAGCATGTGTTGGTGGAAAAGCCGATTGCCGTATCGGTCGCTGAGGCGCGGGAATTGGTCAGTCTCGCGAAGGAACGGGGATGCCTATTGCAAGTCGGTCACAGCGAGCGGTTCAATCCCATCATGCAGCTCATGCGCGCGCACATCGGGCGGCCGGCGTTCATCGAATGCCACCGATTGAGCTCCTTCGGGGAACGGGGCACGGACGTCGATGTCATCCTTGATCTCATGATCCATGACCTGGATCTGGTGCTCTCCTTTGATCCGGGACCGGTGGAAGAGGTGCGTGCCGCCGGCGTGCCTGTCCTCTCCGCGAATATCGATATCGCCAATGCGAGAATTCAGTTTGCGAACGGCTGCGTGGCCAATCTGACGTCCAGCCGTGTTTCGATGAACAAGATGCGTCGCCTGCGTATTTTTCAGCAGGATGGATATGTGTCCATCGATTTCCAGACCCGCCAAGGCATGATCGGCCGCCGTCTTCACAAAACGGGCGAGCGTCCCGCGATCGACGTCGAGCATTTTCACGGGAACGATGATGAGCCGCTCAAACTCGAATTGGAGTCTTTCCTGCACGCCATATCGACAGGCACGTCTCCTGTCGTCGGTGGTGAAGCTGGGGTCGCCGTGCTCGAGCTCGCGCACCACGTATTGGATGCCATTCGTGCATTTATGCAACGCCACACGGCTTCGAATTCCGCCGAACGGCTTGGTACGAGCTCGATCCGGTGAGGAGCCGTCTGAGCCGGTGTGCATGAGATTCCTCCCGAGGTGCCGCCCATGCCGCGAATTCTGATCATTACCGGCGAAGCCTCCGGCGACCTCCATGGCGCGAATCTCGCGAAGGCGTTACAGAAGGCGGATCCTTCCTTATCGATCGTCGGGATCGGTGGGGCATTGATGAAGGCGGCGGGGGTGGAACTGGTGCCGAATGTGGTGCAACTGGATCTAATGGGTCTGATCGGTCCCGCATCGATCAAGCCGATGATCCAACGAGTCATGCGCATCCGGCGGGTCATTCAATCTGAACTGTGGGACCTGGTCGTGCTGATCGACAACCCCGGCCTCAATTTCCATTTTGCTCGGGTGGCCAAGGCTGCCGGCCGTCGCGTCCTTTACTATATTGCCCCTCAAATTTGGGCCTGGCGGCCGGGCCGGATGCGTTGGATCCAACGGCGCGTCGATCACGTGCTGGCGATTCTTCCGTTCGAGGAGACGCTCTACAAGAAAGCTGGTGTGCGCTGCACGTTCGTCGGCAATCCCCTCCTGGACGAGGTGGCCCCGGCTTACGACCGGCAGGCACTGCGCAGGCAGCTCGGCTTGTCGGAGGCGGGTCCGGTGATCGGACTGTTTCCGGGCAGTCGAAAGGGCGAGCTACACGAACACGTGCCGCTGTTGCTGGAGACGGTGAAGCGACTCGCGACACGGCACCCGACTATGCAATTCATCCTCGCGCAAGCCTCGTCGATCCAAGATGAGTTGCTCCACCGGCTGATGCGGGAGAGTCCGGTTCCCATTCGGGTCTTTCGCAATCAGGCTAGTGAAGTCATGGCGGCATCGGATCTTCTCGTCGTCAAGTCGGGAACCTCCACGTTGCAGGCGGCGGTGGTGGGAACTCCCATGATTTTGTTCTACCGAGCCCCTTCCTGGATCACATATCGGCTGGCGCGCCTGTTGATTCGGGTACCGTGGATTGGACTTGCCAATCTGGTCGCGGGGCGGGGGATCGTGCCGGAGCTGATTCATAACGAGGCGAGCCCCGAGCGGCTGTTGGAGGAAGCCGAACGATTATTGCAGGATCGGCGTGCCTATGATCAGATGAAGACTGACTTGCAGGCCGTACGGGCATCGCTCGGAGAGCCGGGCGCCTCCCGGCGTGCCGCCGAGATCGTCCTAACCGAGTGTCGCGCATGAATCAGTACTTGCGGCTCATCCGATATCTGCATCCGTACCGTCTCCGACTTGCCGCCGCGTTCGTCTGCGCGCTGCTCGTCGCTGCGCTCTCAGGCGCGTATGCGTGGCTGGTGCGTCCCGTACTCGACGGCCTCTTTATCAGTCGTGACGAACGCCTGCTGGTCGTGCTCCCCCTTGCCATTCTGGGCGTCGCGGTGTTGAAGGGTTTGTTCAATTACGGTCAGAACTATCTGATGAACTATATCGGCAATCAGGTCATTGCAGACATCCGCGAACAACTGTTCCTCAAGTTGGTACAGCTGCCGATCCGGTACCACGATACGAACACCTCAGGTCGTCTCGTATCGCGTGTCATCAACGATGTCTCCCTGATGGCCAATGCGATCGCGGGCGTGCTCAAGGATCTGTTCCAACAGGGCCTGACGTTTCTGGCGATGATGGGCGTGATTTTTTACCAGAACTGGAAACTGGCGACCGTCTCGGTGGTGGTGGTCCCGATCTCGGTGGCCGTCATGGTGCGGATGGGAAAGAAATTGCGAGGTTTGGCCACGAGAGGTCAGGAACGGATGGGTGACATGGCCTCTGCCCTGCAGGAAGCGCTGGCCGGCATTCGCATGGTGAAGTCTTTCGGACGGGAGGACGAAGAAGCCCGCCGGTTTACGGCGAGCAACAAGGCGTTCGTGCAGACCACCATGAAAGCGATCCAGGTGTCGTCATTGGGATCTTCCCATATGGAGGTCATCGGAGTACTGGGAGTGGCCGGAATCATCTGGTATGGCGGCTACCTGGTCATTCATGATGAGATGACGCCCGGGGCGTTCTTTTCATTCCTCGCGGCGATATTCATGGCCTATGCGCCGCTCCGGCGCCTCTCGGGCGCCAACAATACGGTCCAGCAGGCATTGGCGGCAGCCGAGCGGGTATTCGGCGTGCTCGATCTGGAAACCGAGCAGGAAACCAATACCGGATCCAGGGACATACCGGCGATTACCCGTTCATTGGAGTTCAGGGATGTATGCTTCCGCTACGAAGGCCATACGTTGACCGCCTTGAACGGGGTCGATCTGACGATCCGGGCCGGCGAGATGACTGCGTTTGTCGGCAGCAGCGGGAGCGGAAAAACGACGCTTGTCAGCCTGCTTCCGAGATTTTACGAGCCCACTGCGGGGCAGATTCTGATCGACGGCGTGGATCTTCGGGACTGTACCCTGCGCTCCGTACGCGCGCAAATCGGCATCGTCTCCCAAGAGGTCGTGCTCTTTGATGATACCGTCCTGAACAACATCAGGTATGGACGGAGCGGCGCACCGGATGACGACATCGTCCGGGCCGCCCGATTGGCGTATGCCGACGATTTTATCACCAGGCTTCCCAATGGCTATCGTACGTTGATCGGCGAACGGGGACTCAAGCTCTCAGGAGGCGAACGTCAGCGACTGGCCATTGCTCGGGCCATTCTGCGCGACCCGCCGATTCTCATTCTGGACGAGGCGACTTCTGCGCTCGATACCGAATCCGAACGGGTGGTGCAGCTCGCCTTGGTCAATTTGATGCAGAACCGGACGACCTTGGTGATCGCCCACCGTCTCTCGACCGTCCAGAATGCCGATCGCATTGTGGTCATGGAGCGAGGCCGGATCATGGAGATCGGGTCGCATGAAGAGCTGTTGCGCCGGGGTGGAATCTACAAACGCCTGCATTCCATGCAATTCGCTGATACTGCCCCCGAGGAGCTGTAACGGTCAGAGGGTAGAGGAAGACGACGTCCTCAGCGAACAGGAGTAGTGCCCGAAGGCACAGGCCGCATGCCGTCGAACACATTTCTCTCACGGGCCAAATTTGTCGTGGTGCCTCCGCTCGGGTGTCAAACCATTCGGTTTCTAGGCCGCACTATGCGCATGCGCGTCGAAGGAGCGCAGAGCGTGGATCGGTTGCTTGCGCAGGGTCAACGGATGATTATCGCCTTCTGGCATGCGCAACAATTGATGATGCCGTTGGCGTATCGCGGTACCGAAGCCCATGTGTTGATAAGCCAGCACGGGGACGGCGAGCTCATCCAACGCATTATCGCGCGGTTCGGGTTACAGGCTGTGCGAGGATCGAGCACCAGGGGAGGGGTCGAAGCTTTGCGAGAACTCATCAGACTCGGACGATCCGGTGTCGACCTGGTGATCACCCCGGACGGTCCCAAGGGGCCTCGCCAGGTGGCCAAAATGGGTGTGGTCCAGCTGGCCAAAGCCACAGGGCTGCCGATCGTCCCGCTGGCCTTCGGCTGCTCAAAAAAAAAATCTTCGCGAGTTGGGATCGCTTCATCGTGCCCTATCCGTTCTCGCGAGGCATCTTTCTCTGGGGAGAGCCGATTCATGTGTCACACGAAGCGACGGCCTCTGCGTTGGAGCACAAGCGCGTCGAGCTCGAGAATACCCTCAACCGGATGACCGGCGAAGCGGATGCTGCCGTCCGTCGAAAGCACGCCTGATGTGGTATGTCCTCTACAATGTGTTGCTGGTGCTCTCCTCTCCCATTATTCTCTGCATCCTGGCGGCGAAACGTCGCTGTCGCCGGGGGTTGCCGGAGCGGCTAGGATTGGAGCGAGCCGGCGTTCTTGATGTCCCCTCCGGACCGGAGCAGGTGATTTGGATTCATGCCGTGTCTCTTGGAGAGGTCGTGGCGGTCGCGCCGCTGGCCTGCGAACTGCACCTGCGCCATCCCGGTTACCGGCTGATTGTCTCAACGGTCACTGAGACGGGCCGGGAAGCAGTGGAGCAGCGATTGGCCGGAGTGGCGGACCACCGGTATGCGCCGCTGGATTTTCCCTGGGCGGTATCGCGGGTCATCCGTCGATGGAGGCCGGCTCTGTACCTGTTCGTCGAGACCGAACTCTGGCCCAATGTGCTGCGGGCATTGCAACGGAACGGCATTCCCTCGATCCTTGTCAACGGACGGCTGTCGACCAGATCCTATGAGCGGCAACGCGTGGGGCCGGTGCGACACTTCTACCGCACGATGCTCCGGACCGTGAGCATGTGTTTGATGCAATCCGACCGCGACGTGCAACGCATTGTCGAGCTCGGAGCTGATCCCTCGCGGGTGCGACGTACCGGCAATATCAAGTTCGATCAACCGCTGCCACAGCCGGCAACGCAGGGGGTGATGCTCTCGCGCCCGCTCCTCGGCATAGCGGAGGGTGAGCCGATGCTCATCGCCGGCAGCACGCACCCGGAAGAGGAAGAGCAGCTGCTGGCGTGCTATCAACGGTTGGTCCAGAAATTTCCATCCCTCGTCCTGATCCTCGCTCCCCGACATATCGAGCGGGCGGCACAGGTTGAGGCCATGGTGCAGGCGTCGGGGATTCCCGTTGCGCGTCGGAGTACAATAGGAGCCGGGGCCGCACGAACGACAGGGCCGCGGGTGATCATTCTGGATAGCAGAGGAGAGCTGGCGTTGCTCTATAGGGAGGCGACTGTGGCGTTTGTCGGCGGTACGTTGGTGCCGATCGGCGGGCACAATCTGCTCGAGCCGGCGGTATGGGGGAAACCGGTATTGTTCGGGCCCTATACCGATCACTGTGCAGAGGTGGCGGGGTTGCTGATTGATGCGAAGGGCGGGTTTCGCGCGCACGATGCCGAAGAGTTGGCCGGCGAATTCGCCCGGCTGCTCTGTGATCCATGCCGAATCAAGGAGATGGGGGCTGCTGCTCAACAGGTCGTCTTGCAGAACCAGGGCGCGCTGCAACGAAGCCTGGACGTCATTGCCGAGTTTTTACCCGGCTCTAAACGTCCTGTGCCCCCCGCTGCGCAGGCGCTGGCATGCGGGTTGTCGGGCAGCCGGTCATGATGAGCCTTTCCGATGATCCGGCGTTGATCCGATCGTTCCGGTGGCTGGCCTGGCCATATGAATGGGCGGCCAGGTTTCGTGCCCTGTTGTATCGTCGCCAGTGGCTGCACACGAAGATCCTCGCTCGTCCGGTCATCAGCGTGGGAAATCTGACGGTCGGGGGAACAGGCAAGACGCCGGTCGTCATCTTCCTGACCGAATGGTTGCTGGCCGAAGGAAAGCGGGTCGCGGTCCTCAGTCGAGGCTACGGCCGGCGCAGTTCGAGCCCGCAATTATTGGTGTCCGACGGCGAGCGTGTGTTAGTCACCTCGGATGATGCCGGCGACGAACCCTATCTGATTGCCCGGCGGTGTCCCCAGGCGATCGTGGCCGTCGGGGCCGATCGGTTTCGTCTTGGCCAGTGGGTACTCGAACGGTTTCCGGTGGATTACTTTGTCTTGGACGACGGCTTTCAGCATCTCTCCCTTCATCGTACGATTAACTTATTGTTGCTGGACGCGACGGACGTCGCAGGCATACAAGCCATGGTGCCGGTTGGACGACTGCGAGAGCCGCTGTCGGCGGCAGCGCGAGCCTCTGCAATCCTCTTCACGCGGGTGGACACCAACGCGCAGACAAAGCGGATTTGGCAGAGCGTCACACAGGCATGCGGTCCGCTGCCGGATCCGATGACGATCGCATTCAAAGCGGAGGGATGGACTTGCATTGCGACGGGTGAGCGTCGATCCCCATTGGATTTTCAGGGACAGAAAGCCATCGTGTTCAGCGGTATCGGGAATGCCCGCTCATTCCATGAACTGGTGGAAAGCCTCGGTGTGACGGTGTTGGATACTTTCGTGATGAAGGATCACGCCCGGTACGATCCCGCCGTGATAGAAACCATTCGCGAACGGGCGCGACGGTGCGGCGCGGAGGTCGTTCTGACTACTGAAAAAGATGCCGGCAAGGTCGCGACGTTTCTGAATTCCGATGATTCGTGCTGGGCCGTACGTCTGCAGACGGATATCCTCTCGGGACGTGAGCGGTTGGAGCGGCTGATCGTGTCTCCGGCCGTGGGTTCTGCAATGGAGGCCTGTGCGTAAGGACACTATTCGACGGATCGTGATCCGCGCTCCCAACTGGATCGGGGACGCAGTGATGAGCGAGCCGACCATGAGCATGGTGCGGATGCTCCTTCCTACGGCGGAGGTCACGCTGCTCGCCAAGCCGATCATCGCGGAATTGTTCGCACAACATCCGGGCATCCATCGCACCCTGGTGTACGACGATCGCGGGCGCCATGCCGGACTGTCCGGGAAATGGACGCTTGCGCGCGTCCTGCGCCGTCACCGGTTCGACCTGGCCATTCTGTTGCAAAATGCCTTCGAGGCGGCATTCATTGCATTCCTGGCCGGGATCCCACGCCGCTATGGATATGGAACAGACGGACGCGGCTTGCTGCTTACGGACCCGCTGGCGGTTCCAGCGCGCGGATCGATCACGCATCAAGTCGACTACTACTGGAATCTTGTCAAACCATTCGGAGCGCAGGGCACTCCGGCAGCTCCCCGGCTGTTTGTGACCAGAGAAGAGGAGATCTCGATTGAGGCCCGCCTGGCCGAGGCCGGCATTTCGGCTTCGGATCTTCTCATCGGCGTCAATCCCGGTTCCACCTATGGGTCTGCCAAACGCTGGTTGCCTGAGCGATATGCCGACACAGTCAATCGGCTCGTGGATGAGCATCGATCGAAAAGGGTCCGGATCGGAGTGGCGATTCTCGGCGGAAAAGGCGAGGAACGGCTCGGTCAATCGATTGCCGAGCGGATCAATACCCGCACGGTCGTCTGTTCGGGGCAAACGACCGTGCGCGAATTGATGGTGCTGACCAAACGCTGTCAGTTGTTTCTGACGAACGACACCGGCCCGATGCATATCGCGACCGCATTCAACGTGCCGACCGTCGCCGTCTTCGGACCGACTGATTGGCAAACCACGGCGCCGTTCGGGCCAGGCGCCAGGTTGGTGAGGCAGGCCGTCCCATGCGCACCCTGTCTCCTGAGGGAATGTCCGATCGATCATCGATGCATGACCGGCGTCACTGTAGAAGATGTGACACAAGCGGCGCAGGAACACCTTGCGCGATATGGTCACGGCGTGCAGACGCCCGGCCAGCCGGCCCACTCATTACCGCAGACGCCTGAAAGCCTTTCTCCCCTGAAAGATGTCACCATCTTTCTCGATCGAGACGGGACGTTGAATGAAGATACGGGGTTTGTGAAATCCCCGGAGGAGTTGCATATTCTTCCCGGCGTTCCAGCCGCTCTGTCACGATTGAAACGAGGTGGTGCCCGGCTGATTGTGGTCACGAATCAATCCGCGGTCGGGCGCGGCCTCATTTCCTTGCAGGATCTGGAGTCGATCCATGCCAAATTGCGGGACCGACTGGCTCAAGAGGGGGTCGTCCTGGACGCCATCTATTTCTGCCCTCATCATCCAAACGACGATTGTGTCTGCCGGAAACCGAAGCGCGGAATGGTGGATCGGGCGACAGCGGAACTTCACGTGGACCTGTCCCGATCGTATCTTGTCGGAGACCAGGCCCGTGACATGGAACTCGCGCATCGTGCCGGTATGAAGAGTGTATTGGTGACGACAGGGCCGTCGGGCCTGCAGCCTCTGGAGAGATTGCACGCGGAGGGGTTGGCGCCGACCACGGTAGTGCCTTCTCTGTCGGCCGGGGTCGATTGGATTTACGAGGATGTCGCGGACGGGCAGCGAATCTCTCTTCAGCTGCATATGACGCCATGACAGCCGGGACATGATCCGGTTATGGGAATGAACCCACCTGTCCACCGACTCCTTCTGATCAAGCCGAGTTCGCTGGGAGACATCGTCCATACGCTTCCTACCTTGAATGCGCTGAAGCAGCGATTTCCCCACGCGGCTGTCACCTGGCTCGTCAAGCGACAATGGGCGGACCTCGTCGAACGTGTGGAGGGAGTGGATCAGATTTGTTCTGTAGACGGAGGGCTGAGTGGCTGGCTCGCGCAGGTTCCCCAGCTTCGAGCGGGGCATTTCGATCTCGTCATCGACTTGCAAGGCCTCTTCCGCAGCGGTGTCATGGCCTGGCTCAGCGGCTGCGCCTGGCGGGTCGGATTGGCGAATGCCCGTGAGGGTAGTCCTTTCTTTTATACGCATCGCGTAGCCGTTCCCACCGTCGCGATGCACGCGGTCGATCGCTACCTTCTGGTTGCGGCGGCTCTGGGCGCCGATACGTCGGACCCGCCTCAGTTCCGGTTTCAGCAACGAGAGGAGGATAGGCAGGAGGTTGTCGCGCTCTTGAAGAAACACGGCCTGAACCCGCACAAGCCGTGGATTGCCATGAACGTCTCGGCTCGATGGGTGACCAAACGTTGGCCGGCTGAACATTTTGCCCACACCGCGGACCGTTTGTCACAGGACGGATTGGGCCCCGTTGTCTTCATTGGCGGGGTGTTGGAGCGTGAGGATGCAGGACGCGTGATGCGCCAGATGCACACCAAGGCGGTTGATTTCACAGGACAGACTACGGTAGGACTTCTTCCAAGCCTGCTGCAAAAGGCCGTAGCGCTGGTCACGAACGACTCCGGACCTATGCATATTGCGGCTGCTGTCGGCACGCCTGTTGTCGCGCTGTTCGGTCCGACCGATCCGGTGCGTACCGGCCCGTATGGTCACGGTCATACAGTGCTGACCCACGATGTACCCTGCCGGCCATGTTTGAGCCGGCACTGTCATTACACCATTCCACTAGCCTGCCTCTCCGGTGTGCATGCGGATCGTGTGGTCCGGGCCGTTCGTGAGAGCATGCAGAAGAAAGCGACTGTCTCCACCACGTGAACATCCTGATCGCAGAATCGAGTACGACCGTCGGCGGGCAGGAGCTCGCGGTGTTGATCCACGCCGAAGGGCTCGTCAAACGCGGGCATCAGCTGCGCTTGATTCTCGAACCCCACAGCCCCATTCACCGGATGGCCCTCCTGCGCAACTTGCCCGTCGAGCCGGTCGGGATGCAGCACCGGCAGTATCCCTCGGCCATTCTCGGCTTCAGATCGGTCTTACAACACGAGAGACCGGCGATCCTTCATGTCAACAGTTCCCGGGACAGCTGGATTGGAAGTCTGGCGGCGAGGCTGGTTCGTCCTCGACCAAGGGTGATCCGCACCAGGCACATCTCCGCGCCTCTCAATAGCAATGGCGCAACCAGGCTGCTCTATCGACGTCTTTTGGACCTGGTCATCGTAACAGGCGGTGAACGGACGAAACGGGATTTGATCGAACGGGACGGCCTCTCTGCCGACCGTGTCGAAGCGTTTCCGATCGGGTTGGATGTGTCCCATTTCTCCCCCGCGGTCCCGGACCAGGACATTCGCAAGGAGTTGGGATTGCCTGGTGAACAGAGACTCGTGGGATTGATTTCTTATCTGCGGGACTACAAAGGACACCATTATTTTGTGGAGGCGGCAGCCCACGTGTTGAAGCAACACCGGGGCGTCACCTTTCTGATCGTCGGTGAAGGACCGGAAGAGCCGCTCATCAGAGCCCACATCGAGCAACTCGGTCTGGGACGCGACGTGCTTCTCCTCGGGTTCCGCGAAGATCTGCTGAATGTGTTTCGATCGCTGGATATCTTTGCCATGCCGACGATTGAGGGGGATACCATCCCGCAAGTACTGATGCAGGCCCTGGCTGTCGGGTTGCCGGTGGTGTCGACGACGACGGGTTCCATCCCCGATGTGATTCGTGACGGCCACTCCGGCTTCATCGTTCCACCTCGTAACGCCGAAGCACTGGCCGCGCGTATCGGAGACCTCCTTCGGGATCCCGCTCTCAGAACCACCATGGGACAACGTGGCCGCCTCACGGTCGAACAATCCTATTCGATCGACCGGATGCTGGATCAGTTGGAACGGGTGTATGCACGGGTGGTGAGCACATGATGCGACCGACAGCCACGGCATCCCGCAAGAGGAAAATCCGCTTGCCCGGTTGAAGCGTCACAAAGAGAACCACCAGAACAGCAGCCGGTCAGAATCGAATCTAGTCATGGAAGGAATTCGCTCATCGTCTTTAGCTTGCGATGAGGTCCAGATCATGAAGATTGCGTTCATTGTCGAACATCTTGACCCCAACCGTGGCGGCATGGAGCGGTCCGTCGTGGATTTCCTGAGCGAGTTGACCAGGTCTGGTGCGGAAGTGCATGTGGTGACGCAGACCAGTGCCTGGAGCTTTCCCGGTATCCACGTCCACTTGCTCGGTGCGGCGGGCTGGACCGACGAGAGCCAGTACAAGAATTTTGTGCTCCGTGCGCAGGCGTTTGTGACGAGTCAACAGTGGGACGTGGTCCATGCGATCAGGCCCTGCGTGTCATGTGATGTCTACCAGCCTCGCGGCGGATTGGTGAAGACGGGGCAAGACCGTACGATTGCGACGCGGCGGAGCGGACTCTTCAAGATATTCCGGAGATTAGGGCTCTTGTTCGATGGGAAAGAGCGTCTCCTGGTTTCGCTCGAACACCGTCTTTTGAAGAACACGATTCCACCCCTTGTCATTGTTCCGAGCGAGTACGTCAGGAGACAACTCGAAGAGCGATACTCGCTCCCGGACGAACATGTCAGGCGCGTGTTCAATGGCGTTCGTGTGGAAGTGCCTGAACAGGTCGTCCGGGAACAGGCGCGTCAACGTTTGCGCGAGACATTCAGTCTGCCGGAACCGAAATTGGTGGCGATCTTTGTGGGACACAATTTTCGAAGAAAAGGCTTGGCTCGCATGATCGAATCCTTGGCCAGACCGGCTGCGCAAGCCTGGCATTTGCTTGTCGTGGGACGGGGAGCCGTCGCGCAGTACGAACGATATGCGGAACAGCTTGGGGTCTCTGACCGGATCCGGTTCGTAGGCAGCAGGCCCGATGTGTGGGAACTCTATTGCGCAGCCGACGTCTGCGTCCTTCCCACCTATAACGACCCCTGTTCCCGTACGATCCTCGAGGCGCTCTCTCTAGGCCTGCCGTGCATCACGACGGCCTATGACGGATCGTCCGAGTGCATCCGCGACGGAGAACACGGCTTCGTCATTGACTCGCCGGAATCGATCGATGCCCTCGCCAACGCGCTGGAAAAACTCAGTGACGCCTCCACCCGCCGGTATATGTCGGAGCAGGCTACAGCGCTGGGATCATTCCTATCCATGCGCCGGCACGCCACAGAAGTGTTCGACCTGTATCGGGACATCGCAGCTCGTCGGTCTCTTCACAATCGGGCCGGCTCCGCATAGGGGTCTCTCGTGGGGGTTGTGGAAGATTGCCCAAGGATTCGTACCGTCGTGCAACCGATCGAGACGACTGGATGCCATTCAGAGGCATCGATGACCTCCGGTACTGAGCGCCTGTGCTGGTTCTCGGTCGGATGAGCACTCGGGTGAGCGGCCATGTGTTTTCGTGTCGATCACCGTGACTGAGAAATCCCTATGCACAGGCAACGGTTCGGTGACATGGTCTGGACGCTCCGCGGCGATGCCATGGTGCCACGCCTCAAGGCTATTCTGGAAAATCCGGACCATGCTCTTCAGCACCGAGGCGAAATCCTCAAATCCACCTCCGCCGTCACGGTATGGCGTGACGGGCCATTCGTCCTCAAGAGGTGGGCACCCAGAACCGTCCGCGCCCTCGTGAAGGATATTTTCCGTAAGTCATATGCTCATCGGGCGTTCAGCAAAGCCTGCCGGTTGCAGTCGTCCGGCATTTCGACGGCGGTTCCACTTGCCGCCGGAGACCGTCGGACGTGCGGCATTCTTCGGTCGAGCTACTATCTTATGGAGGGGATCAGAGCGGCCTCTCATCTGGCCGAGCAGCGAGGGCGTAACAACAAGGTGATCTACGAGGTCGCTCGCCTGCTTGGGCGGCTGCATGACACCGGGTTCACCCATCGAGATCTGAAACCGACAAATCTGTTGTTTGATCCGGAGGGGCGAGCCTATCTGATCGATCTGGAAGGGCTTCGAACGATGGGGGAAGTGTCCGATGCTCAAGCCGTTGGCGACTTGTCCAAACTTGCCAGACGCATGATCGAGTTGGCCACCCTTTCCCCATCCGATGCGGCAACGTTCCTTGAGCACTATTGTTCGTTCAGGGGCCGTCATGACCGAGGGTGGTGGTGGCGGGAGATTCGGGCGCGGATGATTCCCTACATGGAGGAGGAGTTGAGCCGGTGAATCCATGCGATGCGGACAACTCTCGTGGTCGTTCTCTGTGTCCTCCTGTCAAAGATGACATCGCTGCTGCTCCGCGGCTCGGATCCAGGAAGGCACTGTTGGTGACGGCTCATTTTCTGTTGGAGACACATCGCATCCGGTCGTGGAAACAATTCAAGAAGGACCTGTGATAATGAGCCGTGTTCCGATCTCCGCCGTCATCATTGCCTATAATGATGAGCCGAACATGCAGGCCTGCCTTGAATCGGTCACATGGGCGGATGAGATCATCGTGGTCGATTCCTTCAGTACCGATGCGACCGAGCGCATCAGTCGCCGGTTCACCGACAAGGTATACCAGCATGCCTTTCAGGGGTTCGGCAGATTGCGTAACGAGGCCATTGCCCACGCGACCCATGACTGGATCTTCAGTTTGGACACAGATGAACGTGCGACCGCGGAGTTGCACGCTGAGATTCACCGGACGCTTACGGCGGGACCGGAGGCGGATGCCTATTTTGTGCCTCGTAAGAACTATTTTCTCGGGCGATGGATCAAACATTGCGGCTGGTATCCGGACTATCGCCAACCCCAGCTCTTCCGCAAAGATCGCCTTCGCTATCGGGAGGAACTGGTCCATGAGAGCTTTGACGTCGAGGGAACGATCGGCTACCTCAAGAGCCCGGCCTTGCAGTATCCGTTCAGAGACATCGATCACTATCTCATGAAGCAGGAGCGCTACTCGGACTTGATGGCCAGACGGATGGTGGAGCAGGACCGTCGGTTTGCGCCAAGCCAGCTCGTCACCCATCCATGCTTCACCTTTTTGAAGATGTATATCGGTAGGAAAGGCTGCCTGGATGGCGTTCCCGGTTTGATCCTTTCCGGCCTCTATGCTTACTATACCTTCATCAAGTATGCGCGGTTCTGGGAACTTACTTCTCCTATGCGTGCCGGTCGATGAAGCCGCTCCACATCTTGCACACGGAGCCGTCCAGTGATCTCGGGGGAGAGGAGTTGCGGATATTGTCAGAAGCATCCGGCATGGTTCGGCGTGGACATGCCGTCACCCTTGCCGTCCCGCTGGACAGCCGACTGAAACGGTATGCGGAACAGCGGGGACTCCTAGTCGTTCCCCTCTCGATGAACAAGAGTCGCTATCTGCCGCTGGTTTTCGAATTTCTCCATCTCTTCCGACGCTATCAGACAGATGTCGTGAATACCCATGGTTCTGTCGATAGCTGGTCGGCATCCATCGGCGCTCGGTTGTCCCGTCGAAAACCCGTCATCGTGCGAACCCGACATATCTCTATCCCTGTGCGTAGAGGACTCCGCCACCGGCTGCTCTACCGTAGGTTGCCCCATGCGGTCGTCACGACCGGTGAGGCGTTGCGAGTAGAACTGATGCAGACCCTTGGAATCGCAGCCTCGCGTATCGTATCGATTCCCTCGGGGGTGGATCTAGGGGTTTTTCAGCCCTCAAGTGGGTTCGGCCCACTCAGGTCGGAGTTGGGGTTGGCTCCTGATCAGATCGTGGTCGGAACCGTCGCATTCATGCGTCGATACAAGGCCTTGGACAATTTCCTGCTGGTAGCCCAAATAGTCTTGCAGCAACGTCCTGACGTTCGGTTCTTGGTTGTCGGTGATGGCCCGCAACGCCCAAAAATCGCGCAAATGGTCCACGATCTCAAATTAACGGACCGTGTCTTGCTCACCGGCTTTCGAGAGGATGTGCCGCAACTCATGGCTCTGATGGATATCTTTGTCCTCTCGTCCGTCCGGGGAGAGGGGTTGCCGCAGGCGCTCACCCAAGCGATGGCGATGGAACGGCCGGTGGTCGCAACCATGGTCGGAAGTGTACCGGAAGTGGTGCGGCATGACGTAACGGGATTCTTGACGGTTCCTGGGGACCATCACAGTCTTGCCGGATACGTCCTGAAACTGATACATGAACCTGCCACTCGGGTTCGACTCGCGCGAGCAGGGCGTGATCTCATCGAGAAAGAGTACGACCTCGAACACATGCTCGATCTCACGGAAGCCCTCTACGCGGATCTGTTGCGGCGCGAGTCGAGATGACAAAGTGACGGGAACAAGGATGTCAATCGCGGCGGTTATCATTACCAAGGATGAGGAGCAGAACATCGCTGCCTGCCTGCAGTCGGTCGAATGGGCCGATGAAATCATCGTGGTGGATGCGGAGAGTCGGGATCGCACCGTCGAGCTGGCCAAACCCCACACCGAAAGAGTGTTCGTGCGGCCATGGCCCGGGTATGGCCCCCAAAAGAACTTCGGTATCGATCAGGCGAGGGCGGAATGGATTCTCATTGTGGATGCGGATGAGCGCGTGCCGGAGAGGTTGCGCGACGAGATCGCCGGCGTGCTGTGCGACGAGCCCGGTCATGAAGTGGGTGGATATGAAATTCCTCGGCGCAACTATTTTTACGGCAGATGGATACAGGGTGGCGGTATGTATCCCGACCATCAATTGCGTCTTTTCAGACGGACGGCCGGTCGCTATGATGACGTCCTGCTGCATGAGAACTTCAGGCTCACGGGAGCGACCCGGCGGCTGCAGGAACCGCTCGATCATCACAGCATGCCCACCATCGGTCATCATCTGCGCAAGATGATGCGGTATTCGACCCTTGGCGCACAAGAGAAACTCAAGCATGTGTCTTCCGTCACCGCCTGGACCATCGGCACGCATCACCTAGGCACGATTCTGAAAACCTTCTTTGCCCGACATGGCTACCGCGATGGAGTTCACGGCCTGATCGTGGCGATGTTTGCCGGCTTGCACACCTTCGTCAAGTATGCCAAGGCATGGGAAGCGCTGAACGTGAAGCGTGACCCGGGAAAAGGCAGCGTCCCGGGAGATCGGTCGTGAAGCGACCGGGGGTATGGGCGGGTGAGAAAGACACTGCCGGGAGGGCGGGTGACCGGAAAAGGCAGCGTCTTTGCGCTGCCGGGGGGCGGGTGAGATGGAAGGCGTGAGTCCTAAGGAGTGAGCAAGAAGAGAGGGTTTCCCCTCACGTCTGACGGTAACTATGCGGATCGGCATTGATGCGTCCTCTGTGAGTGGGGACCGTGGTGGTGTCGGGTGGCACACCTACCATTTGCTCCATGAGTTGCTTCTCCAAGAGCATGGGGGAGTCGATTTTGTCGGGTATGTGCGACCCGGAACATTGCACCAGGGACAGCCGGATGGTTTTACAGAGGAGACAGACATCCGATGGATAGAGGCTGCACGCTGGCTGATGCGATGGCGAGGTCTGAGGGATAGGCTCGACCTCTACCATGGGCCGAATTTTAAAATGCATACGACGGGTCGGTATGGCGGCGTGGTGACCGTCCATGATTTGTGGCTCGAACGGTATCCGGAATACTCCAAGAAAGTGTTCGGCCAGAAGGCCTCGTCCCGACGCGCCAAGGCGACGGTCCATCGCGCGCGCACGGTGGTCACCGTGTCTGATTTTTCAGCTCGCGAGATTGCCGACATCTATGGTGTGCCAGCAGACCGGATCGCGGTGATTCATAATGGCGTCTCAGCAGACTTCCAGCCGATCATCGATGAGGCCGCCATCGGCTCGTTGGCCCGGGAACTCTCGTTGCCGGCGTCAGGCTTTATCCTGTTCGTCGGGGGCGCCGATCCACGGAAGAATCACCGGACGTTTCTGAAGAGCGTGCAACAGTGTCTGCCCGCCTTGCGCGGCCGGGCTGTGGTGCTGGTCGGCGATGCGGTCCATCCGTTCGGCGATTATCGGGAGACCGCGCGGCAGCTTGGCATCGACGCGCACCTTCGTTGTCCAGGTCGTATGAGCCGGCAACAACTACGGGTGTTGTATTCCTACGCCGATGTGTTTGTATTTCCATCTCTATACGAAGGTTTCGGGATGCCGGTTCTTGAAGCGATGGCCTGCGGAGCTCCTGTGATCACCTCGACGACATCAGCCCTTCCCGAAGTGGCGGGGGATGCGGCGATTCTGGTGAATCCGGAGGATCCGGAAGAGTTGGGCCGGGCTATGGTGAGATTGCTTGACGATCCACAAGCACGCGAACAGGCAAGAAGCCGCGGGTTTGCTCGAACGAAATCGTTCAGCTGGGTTGATGCCGCCGCCCGCACGCTGTCGCTCTATCGCCGTTTGTGCGCGTAAGTCAGATGAGATCTCTTGAGCCTGTGGTGGAATAGACCCGGCATCTAGGAGGTATTCGTGATCGATACACAGTACATCGCCGGCCTCTATCGCCGCTACCTGAAGGACCTCCGGTCCGTCCGAGACCAGCAACGCAGATTCCTTAGATGGAACAACAATACGGTGCTGCGGAGGTTATACCGCATGCGGCTGCGCCGCTATCTGTTGAGGCCGATGTTGGATGATCTTGAGGCTGAAATCACATACCTGCTGGTGAGAGATCGAGCTCCGAACGTTGTGGTGGAAATGTCTCCGAATACGGGATGGTCCACGACATGGATCCTGAGCGCTCTTCGGGACAACGGCAACAATGGACAATTGTGGTCCTACGATCTGCACGACACATCCACCAAGCTTGTGCCTCAAGATCTCGCGGCGGGGCGGTGGCATTTCGTGCTGGGTGACGCGACCCACACCATTCCAAAGGCGCCGGAATTCGACTACCTGTTCATCGACTCTGATCACAGCGCTTCATTTGCCCGGTGGTACAGCGAAGAGCTGCTGCCGAGGGTGAAACCCGGTGTCGTGGTCAGCGTGCATGATGTCTTTCACCAGGCGCACTTGTCGGAGGAAGGAGAGGTAGTCGCCGAGTGGCTGAAGAAAAGAAACTTGTCCTACTGGTCGGTTGCATCCGCCCTCAATGCAACGGAGACAATCGAACTGCTGGTGGAACGACGGAAGCTGGATCCGGATTTTGAAACGCCTATTCATCAGGGCGAGGCGAACCCGATGATGTTTTTTGTCATGAGATAAGAGCGCATATGTCGTCCAAGATCCGCGTCCTCCACGTGACCAACAGACTCGAGCTCGGTGGAACCGAGAAGACCCTTCAGATTTTCTGTCAGTATTTGGACAAGTCCCGCTTTGAGGTATTCGTCTGTGGACGGTTGGGTGGAGGCGTTCGTGCGGCTCGAACTGGAACGAGCCGGCATTCCGGTCTTCATCCAGCCGTCCAATTTGAGCGAATTGGTTCATGAGTACGACATCGACATCTGCCATGTCCATCGAGCCGGGACGTATGAGGCGGGAACGCTACCCGGTAGAAGGCACGGTCGTCCGCGCGTCGTCGAGACGAACGTATTCCATGCGTTCGACGATCGAGAAGACGACAATATCGACTGCCATTGCTTTGTGTCGGAGAGCTCGAAGGCCACGTATATTCGTCGCTATGGGCAACGGGCGGCTCGACGATATGAAGTGCTCTATAATCCCGTCGATTTCTCCGAGTTTGATGCAAACGACAAACCGTTTCGTTCCACCATCGGACGGTGCAGCCGAGCGGATGATCAGAAATGGCACGATGTGTGTGTGAACAGTCTCCCGAGAATATTTCGAAAGGTGCCCGACGCACGCTGTCTGATTCAAGGCGCGACGGAACGGGTTCGGGATAAACTCGCGGCTCTTTCGTTGAACGGGCGGGTTGAATTATTGGAGCCGTCAGTGAATGTCCGCGACTTTTACCGGCGACTGGACGTCTTCATTCACGGCTCCCGGATCGGAGAGACGTTCGGGTGCGTCATCGCAGAGGCGATGGCCAACGGCATTCCAGTGGTGACGCTCAGTACGCCCCAGCGCAAGAAGGCGAATGCCCAGGCGGAACTCGTCGAACACAATGTGACCGGCTTTGTGTGCCGCTGGCAATGGCAATATGCCGGTGCTGTGATTGAATTGCTCAAGAATGCGGAATTGCGGAAGACATTTGGCCGACGCAGTTACGAGAAGGCGAGAGAACAGTTTGACGCTGCGGCACTCACGAAGAAGTTGGAACGACTCTATTTCGATGTGATGACTACCCGCCCATGATACGCGGATCGATCTCACGGAGATATATCGCCGTGCCGGCCTCTTCTCCCCGCTGTTTCGCATGAAGGTCACGAATATTCTCGTGATCAAGCTCCGGCACATTGGAGATGTGTTGCTTGCCACTCCTGTCTTCACGTCACTTCGCGAGGCCTACCCCGATGCCAAGCTGAGCATCCTCATCAATCGTGGAACGGAAGAAATCCTTGCTCACCATCCGGCCATCGATGAGTTGATCATTGCGGAAAAAGGCGCGATCGGCGCTCAACTGCGTTTTCTTGTCATGCTTCGTCGCAAGGGCTTCGACTGCGTGGTGGATCTGACTGACGGCGACCGATCCGCATGGATAAGCGTGGTCACCGGATCACCCTTGCGGATTGGGTTTAATGCGGAGCATCGGTGGAGAGGACTGCTCTATAGCCATGTGGCCACGCCGCTGCCTGAGGACCTGCATCGGGTAGAGTATGATGTGGCTGCATTGCGACCTCTCGGGCTGATGCCGCGCCTGACTCAACCCACCTTGTATATGTCGTCGGATGACGGCGCGGTCGCCGAGCAGACGTTACGCGATCTTGATGTAGATCGAGACGGATCGTCACGGATGCTCGTCGTCATTCAGCCGGGAGCACGGTATCCGCTGAAAGTGTGGCCGTCCGAACGATTCGCGGAGTTGGCGGATCGACTCGCAACAGCGTTCAATTGCCGGATCCTCCTGGGCGGCGACGGCAAAGAACGTGACGTGGCCGAATCGGTTCGCCGACAAGCCGCTTGCGAGCCAACGATCATTGCCGGACGGCTTTCTCTTCTGCAATTCGCCGCCCTGCTGAAACATTGTGCGCTCTTCGTTGGGAACGACGGAGGAGCCATGCACATAGCGGCCGCGGTCGATGTGCCGGTGGTGGCCTTGTTCGGGCCGACGTATCCTCATCGCTGGGGTCCCCGAGGAAGGGTGAGTGAGGTGCTCTACAAAGGGCTGGATTGTCGCGCATGCTACCATCCGACATGCATTCGAGGTGAGGAGAATTGTATGCGGATGATTTCAGTGGACGAAGTGTTTGAAGCTTGCAATCGATTGTTACAAGGAGTTAGGAATAAAAATTAATGTTAATGTTTAATGTACAGAACGCAACGAATGCAGGATGAGGGCTATCGGGAGAATCAAGTGAAGCCGGTCATGATCGATCTGGGATGCGGAAAGAATAGGCTGCCCAATACGTTCGGATTTGACTGCCGGGTAGAACCGGGGGTGAATACGCTCTGCGACATCGAACGACCATTGCCGCTCAAAAACGATTCCGTGGATCTCGTGCAGCTCAGTCACGTGATGGAACATATACGGGACTTGATCGCATTTATGGAGGAGGTGTACCGAGTGTGCAAGCCGGGAGCGGAGGTTCGCGTGGCCGTGCCCTATTACACCTCGCGCGGCGCCTTCCGAGATCCGACACACGTTCGGTATATCACCGAAGATACGTTTCAATATTTTGAACAGCCGACCGACTACGGCGTCCGCACTAATTTTCGGATCGAGGCGATCAGGTATGACATGAGGAGACCGTTTCGCCATTGTCCCGAATATCTGCAGAAGCGCTTCCGGCGTTATCTGTGGAATGTGGCCGACAATATGTACGTCACGCTTCGTGTCGTGAAGCGTGAAGGTCCACGACGCGAAGAATAATGAGCGTCACGTTTGTGGACGCCGCCGAGATGTGAGGCGGCAGTCTCTTTGACTTCGCTCTGTCTTCACGAGCCGACGGACGACGAGCCACGGTTGACGATTGACAGTCGGCAGACTTTCATGAAGGTCTTATATCTGACAGACCCGGCACTCGACTATCTGGCCGACCAGATCTATACCGGTCTCTGCAAAGTTCTGGGCTGGCAGAATATTTTTGACTTTCCCAAAAAAGCTGCGTATCACGATCCTGCAGCGCGCGTGGCCTACCTCCCGCAAAATCCCGGACACGACGCGAGCGTTGATGACCTTGTCCGCAGGATTCGGGACCATCGGGTAGATCTGGTGCTCGTATCATCGCCCCGGCGCGGAACGTTGGAGGCGTATCACCTGTTGGCCAAGCATGTCGCGTTTCCACCCACGGTATTGCTTGATGGCGAAGATGACAGCCGTATCCGAGCCGATGTCTATCGCTCAGTCGGGGCAGGGTTGTATTTCAAGCGTGAATTAAAGCCTTCGGTTGAAGCAAGGCGTTCCGAACTCCGGTCCAGGTGGACAGTCTCTCAAGGTGACTCGGATCAATTCAGCCGTATTCATCCCTTGCCGTTTTCGGTGACGGAAGTTCCTGTCCACTCCCCGGTAGCAAAGCCCCCGGATATCGACATCTCGTTTGTGGGACGCGCGTCGCATCGAAAACGAGTGCGCGCAGTCAATCTCTTGCGTCGTTCGGCGGATATTCGTTTCGAAGGCGGCGTCTATGTCGATTCGGGGGATCGACGATCGAAGTTAGGGGATTCTTTGTTCGATATCGTCAGGGCCAAGTTGTGCGGGGATCTCCTGGTGCCGGTGACGGAACGGGGATGCAGGCTTGATACCGAAGAGTATCAGGCGCTCCTTCATCGGTCGAAAATGGCGCTCTCGATTCGTGGCGGAGGCTTCGACACCCTTCGATACTGGGAAATCGTTGCGTCCAAGACACTGCTCGTTTCTGAGCCGCCGGATATCCTGATTCCGAACAACTTCGAGCACGGGGTTCACGCCATGTTTTGTCGATCGGACCTGCGTGACCTTCCTGCATTGGTCCGGCGTCTACGGGACGACGACGCAGCCAGAGGACGAATGGTCAACGCTGCGTTCGAGCATCTGACCGCATTTCACACCTCGGAACGGCGCGCGACTTATCTGTTGAACACGTGCCGAAGATTGCTGTGAGGACCGAGTGAAATCGGTGAGCCTGGTCATCGCGCTCTATAATCAGGTCGACTACACCCGACGGTGCATCGACTCGATCGTCCGGTGCACTCGGATTCCCTATGAATTGATCCTTGTCGACAACGGCAGTGTGGATGGGACCACAGAACTGTTGAAGACAGTGCATGCGACGGTCATCACCAACGAGAAGAATCTCGGATGCGCCAAGGCCTGGAATCAGGGTATTCGTGCCAGTCATGGAGAGGTTGTCGGCATTCTCAACAACGACATCGTGGTCACTCCGGGATGGGTCGAACACCTCATTGCCTTCATGGAAAGCGGGTCCTATGGAATCGTGTGTCCGTCCGCTCGGGAGGGACCGCTGAGTTACGATCTCGATGCCTACGCCGGCACCTTCACACGGGCATGTCGCGCAGCGGTTCGACGCGATCTGTATGCGCCCTGTATGGTGATCGACCGGTCCGTGTTCGATCGTATCGGGCTCTTCGATGAAGGGTTTTCCTACGGCGGCTGTGAAGACACGGATTTCCGCTGGCGAACTGAAACGGCAGATTTTGCGGTGGCGATGACGGGTTCCGTGCTCATTCACCATTTTTCAATGGTGACCCAGAAAGCCGTCAAAAAATCGGAAACGGATCAGTATTGGAATCAGAACATGGCCCATTTCCAGAAGAAGTGGGGAAGAACGATTCGGGGAAACTGGTTTGAGAGGCGGTGGACCGATTTGAGAGAGAAGTGGATCAAACGGAGCGAATTGCGGCGATTCGGTCATACCCTCGTCGAGAAGATTGCTTCATGAACAGGCGGCGGATCGAATGCGAGCCTGGTTGGCTGCCAGGCGTACCCTCGGGGCCCATCCGCGCGTATCGATCCGGGACGGCGGCTATGGCTTGCCTGTGAAAATCGTCATCGCCGCCTGGCATCTCAAAAATCCGACCGTCGGTCTCGGTCGGTATGCCAGAGAATTGATCGAGGCGATCGGCCGCGTTGATTCCGCGAACGAGTATGAAATCCTGATGCCGGAGGCGGAGCATCAATTCCCGCCTCGACCGAACATGCGCTACAAGCTGATTCGCTTTCCCTTGTTCAGGCGGCGGTTCTGGGAGCAGGTCGCGCATCTCCGTACCGGACCCTACGATCTTCTGCACTTCCCCTATGATTCCTGTGCGGCCTGGACGCGCGGAAAATTTGTGACGACTATTCATGATGCGAAACCCCTGCTGTTTCCGGAGCTTCGATCGAAGGTAAACCTGAACGCCAGAATCGAGCAACTGCTGGTCGGAGATCGACGGGCTAAAATCGATCACGTTATCACGAGTTCGGACTCCTCGCGGCGAGACCTCATTCAGCAACTCGAATTGCCCACGGGCCGCATTACCGCAGTACCGCTTGGGATCGACAGCTCCCGCTTTCATCCTGTATCGCCGGCACAGGCAGACGCAGGAAGGCCCTATGTGATGTCCTTGGCTGGGTCGGACCCGACCAAGAATATCGTGAACCTGGTCCGAGCATTTGCCGTCGTGCCGGAGCATCTCCGACGAACCTATGATTTGGTGTTGGTCGGAGACGTGTCCAAACGAGAAGACGTGTGCACAGCGATAGAGCGGGAGGGGATCGCGTCGCGGACGAGATTGGCAGGTGTCGTTCCAGATGATGCGTTGATACGTCTCTATCAGGGTGCGACCGTCTTCGTGTTTCCGTCTCTCTATGAGGGGTTTGGGTTGCCGGTCCTCGAAGCCATGGCCTGTGGATGCCCCGTGATTTGCTCCGACACGTCGTCGCTTCCCGAAGTAGCCGGTGATGCGGCCGTTCTGGTCGATCCACGCAATGTTGAACACATCTCGGCTCAATTGGCGCATGTGTTGGAATCCCCTCTCGTGCGCGCCGATATGAAAGAACGGGGACGTGCGCGCGCACTGGATTTTCCCTGGGAGCGCACGGCGAGGGAAACGATCGACGTGTATCGGCGCGTCGTCAATTCGTGACGGTACTGCATCGCTGCTGCCTACCACCCGCTGCTGAATCCTTGAGAAGGAGTGAATTCTTGACAGTCCCGCGCCCCTATGATCTGATCGCCACTGCGCCCATGCTTGCCACAGTGAGCTCACAACATGAATCAAGATACCTGTGATGTGTTGATCGTCGGGGCCGGGGTGATCGGAGTGGCGATTGCCCGTGAATTGCGCCGGCGCCATCGAGCCACTGTACTCGTGATTGAGAAGGAACCGTCCGCCGGACGCCATGCGAGCGGGCGCAACAGCGGGGTGCTCCATGCCGGGGTCTACTATAAAGCCGGCACGTTGAAGGCAAAATTGTGTGTCGAAGGGAATCGCCGGCTCCGGCAGTATTGCCGCGAGAAATCCATCCCGCTCAACGAGTATGGGAAAGTGATTGTCGCAAGAACTTCCGCCGAACTACCGTCGTTGAAGGAGTTGCATGAACGATCTCTAGCCAATGGAGTGCGGGTCGACCTGGTCGATTGCGCGACCCTGAAGGAAATAGAACCCTGCGCGCGGACGGTCGAGCGCGCCTTGTATGTCAAGGATACCGCGGTCGTCAACCCGCAGCGCGTCATGGAAGCCATGGTAGAGGATGCCAGACGGGAAGGGGTACTCTTTCGTTTCGGCTGTCCCTGGCAGGCCCGCGACAGCGATACCGGTGTCCGAACATCGGCCGGCTCGATCACCTATGGACACATCGTGAACTGTGCCGGATTGTTTGCCGATCGCGTCGCGCATGCATACGGAGTCGGCATGCAGTTCGGGATACTGCCGTTTCGTGGACATTTTCACCGGCTCAGACCTGAGTCAAGATTTCAAGTACGTGGCAATATCTATCCGGTCCCTGATCTGCGCAACCCGTTTCTGGGAGTACATTTCACCAGACGGCCTGAAGGGGAGGTGACGATCGGTCCTTCGGCATTGCCTCTATTGGGACGAGAACAGTATCGCGGACTGGCCGGAGCTACCATGAGAGACGGTGTTACCATGATGTCCTACCTGCTGCGATTGTTCGGTCGGAATCGGGACCATTTCCGGTCGATTGCCATGAAAGAACTGGTCAAGATGACTCGCACCGGGTTTTATCGCGAAGCGGAAGCGCTCGGAGTCGGGTTTGAGAAGATTGATCTGTTGCCGGGCAAGGAACCGGGGATCCGGGCACAATTGATCAATACGAGTACGGCTGAACTACTCAATGATTTCGTGATCGAACCGGGACCCCGTTCGACCCATGTGCTCAATGCGGTGTCTCCTGCCTTTACCTCATCACTGCCCTTTGCGGAGCATGTCGTCGAGACGATGAAACTCGACTAACCGGACCATGGCGATCATCGGTTTCCGCCCAGCCGTCATCCCGCCACAGAACCTCCTCACTCTATGTGTGGAATAGCAGGCGCGATCAGTCGGGAGACAAGAGACCTACGGGCACTTGTCTCCGATATGATCCGGAGGATCCGGTATCGCGGACCTGATGATACCGGCATCTGGTCCGATGAGCCTGCCGGCATGGCATTCGGCCATGCTCGTCTCTCCATCCATGATCTGTCTCCCGCGGGACATCAACCCATGGTGTCCTCGTCCGGTCGATATGTAACCACGTACAACGGCGAGATTTACAACTTTCTTGAACTTCGTGACGAGCTGCAATCCTACGGTCGGATGTTTCGCGGACGATCCGACACGGAGGTCTTCCTCGAGGCGGTCGAACACTGGGGGTTTGAGGCGTCGCTGGCACGGTTGAATGGGATGTTTGCCTGCGCGCTCTGGGATCGACAAGCGCGGACCTTGATTCTGCTTCGAGACCGACTCGGCGAGAAGCCGCTGTATTATGGATGGATAGGGAACGTATTGATGTTTGCCTCTGAATTGAAAGCGTTCAAGGCTTGTCCCCGCTTCGGGGCGGAGGTCGATCGGCAGGCATTGTCCTTGTTGTTGCGGCATAACTGCATCCCGGCGCCATATTCCATCTATCGGGATGTCGCAAAACTTCCTCCGGCGACCTATGTCCGGTTCTCTGCCGCCGAGGTCGTTTCCGGACGATTGCCTCGTCCTGTCGGTTATTGGTCTTTGAGTAAACAGGTCGAGGAGGGAATCGCCACCCCTTTTACCGGTACGGAAGAGGAGGCGGTGGACCTTTTGGATCAGCTGTTGCGCAAAGCCATCAGGCTTCGCATGGCGTCGGATGTTCCGCTCGGCGCCTTTCTCTCCGGCGGCATCGATTCCTCGACCGTGGCGGCGCTCATGCAGGCTGAAAGCGCAACACCGGTGCGAACGTTTACCATCGGTTTTCATGAGGCTGAGCACAATGAAGCCGGGTTTGCCAAACAAGTGGCGGGTCATCTCCAGACGGACCACACGGAACTGTACGTCACACCGGAGCAGGCCCTGGCCGTGATCCCTCGCCTGGCGGGTCTGTACGACGAGCCGTTCGCCGACTCTTCCCAGATCCCTACCTTCCTGGTATCCCAGATGGCCAGACGCCATGTGACGGTGGCCTTGTCAGGAGACGGCGGGGATGAGTTATTCGGTGGATACAATCGATATTTCTGGGGAAGGACGTTGAGACGGCGAATCGGGTGGATTCCCTCGTCTCTGCGGCCGGTGGTCGCACGATCGATTCGGCAGCTTCCACCCTCAGTTTGGAATGGGCTGTTCAACGTGTGCGGAGGCCTCCTGCCGTCGGTTCGAGTTCCCGGAGAGAAGCTCTATAAGGTCGCCGATATGCTGGATCACGGCGATCTGGATGATGCCTATTTTGAGTTTGTCTCACATTGGAAGAATCCTCATGAGGTCGTCGTCGGCGGAAAGGAACCTCCCACGCTGTTGTCCGACCGCTCCGCCTGGCCCAAGCTCCGGGACTTTACGACGCGGATGATGTTCCTGGATGCCGTGACCTATCTCCCCGACGATCTACTGGTCAAGGTCGATCGCGCCAGCATGGCCGTGGCTCTGGAAGCCCGTATCCCGTTCCTAGACCATCAGATCGTCGAATTTGCCTGGCGCCTTCCGCTCTCGATGAAGATCCGTCGGCATGATCAGGGGAAATGGATCTTGCGCCGCCTCTTGGCGCGTTACGCGCCGGCGCATCTATTTGAACGTCCGAAAATGGGATTCGGTGTTCCTCTGGGTTCCTGGCTGCGTGGGCCGCTACGGGAGTGGGCCGAGGCGTTGCTCGATGAACACCGTCTCCGCCGTGAAGGTTTCTTTCATCCGGATCCGATCCGGCGGAAATGGGCCGAACATCTTTCCGGAACAGCGGATTGGCACTACCACCTGTGGAATGTGCTGATGTTCCAGTCGTGGCTCGAATCGTAGAGTTTTATCCCGCCGTCAATTGTGCTCTCCTCTTCTCGTTGCTCACCCCGGACGCGGTCGCTTGATAGAATTTCAAGGAGTTGAGTTTTCCTTGGCTATCTGCTAGAGGAGTAACCCAGGTCTGCGGCCTGATGGCCTGGTGTGAGGAGAGCCCGCCGGCCGTCACGAAGAGGTTATATCCTGGATACTGTCCTGATGTCTTTGCTCAAGAGCGTGTTCGACAGTCAAACCATTCTCCACCGCCTCCAGTCTCCCGAGTTTCACCACGATCTTCCGGTCGCAGGACGAGAACACGAACTCGCCTTGTCCTCATTTCTGAAGGGCAAAAGAGTTCTCGTGACAGGTGCCGGCGGCTCCATCGGCGGTGAACTGTGTCGGCAAATCGCATGGCATGATCCGGCGCTGCTTCTATTATTCGAGCGATATGAGAACAGTTTGTATCTGCTCGACCTTGAGCTGAGGCGACGGTTCCCGCACATCAAGGTCATGCCTGTCGTAGGCGACATCACACAGGTTGAACGAGTCTCATCCGCCTTTCGCACGGCCAATCCCGATATTGTTTTTCACGCGGCCGCCCACAAGCATGTACCATTGATGGAACAATTCCCCGGTGAGGCAGTGAAGAACAACCTGCTGGGAACGCGAGTCGTGGCGGAAGCCGCGCTCCTATCGGGAGCCGCCCGCTTCGCATTTCTTTCCACCGACAAGGCCGTCAATCCCTCCAGCGTGATGGGGGCCACGAAACGCATCGCCGAATGCGTCATTCAAGGTATGAACGGCCTCGGGGCAACCTGTTTTTCGGCGGTCCGATTCGGCAATGTGTTGGGAAGCAACGGGAGTGTCGTGCCGTTGTTCGCGGAACAGATTCGCAAAGGTGGTCCGGTCACCGTCACTCATCCCGACATCCGACGGTACTTCATGACGATTCCGCAGGCGGTCGAACTGGTGCTGAGGGCCAGTATGATGGGAACTGGGGGCGAGGTATTCGCGCTGGATATGGGCGAGCAGATCCGGATTGTGGATCTCGCCCGCACCATGATTGAATTAGCTGGTCTCGTGCCCGACAAGGATATTAAGATCGAGTATATCGGGCTCAGGCCGGGTGAAAAGCTCTGCGAGGAACTGTTCGAGGAAAACGAGCGGGTTGAAGGGACAGCACATCATAAGGTCAAGCGGGCGGTCACAGCGTCTCCGCTTCCCGTCTCTTTCGACGATGATTTCCTTAAAGATTTGGAAGCTTCTCTGCACGACGGCGAGAATGATCGGATCATCACGAACTTACAAAAACTGGTTCCCACATTCCATCCCTCGACATGTCAAATATCATGCCCATAGGGGGCAGATGCTTGAATGGCACGATCGTTCTCGGTCGGGGCTTGCTCACCTTGCGGCGTCATTCTTCATCCGCTGAACCGTTGATTGGGTATATCAGGAAATCCCTTGTCATCTCGACGATGACGAGCGCGCGGGTCACCGAGCGCTAGGGAGGAGCGAGACACTGCTGATGGATGCATCAGCATTACGAATCGAGGTATCGCCATGAAGGGGGTCGTGCTTGCCGGAGGTCTCGGCACGAGATTGTTGCCTCTGACGAAGGTGACGAATAAGCATTTGCTGCCGGTGTATGACCGGCCGATGATCTATTATCCGATTCAGACCCTGGTCAGAGCAGGGATCCAAGAAATCATGCTGGTCACAGGCGGGAACAATGCGGGGGATTTCCTGAGGCTGCTCGGGAACGGAAAAGAGTTCGGTCTCAAACATCTCGATTATACGTATCAGCAAGGAGAGGGCGGCATTGCCGATGCCTTGCGATTGGCAGAGTATTTCGCCGATCGCAAGCCCATCTGTGTGGTCCTCGGCGATAATCTGATCGAAGGAAACATCGCGCAGGCCGCGCAGGCATTTCTGGCGCAGAAAAAGGGCGCAAAAATCTTGTTGAAGGAGGTCAAAGACCCGCAGCGGTTTGGAGTGCCCGTCCTCGAGGGGAACCGCGTGGTGAACATCCAAGAAAAGCCGGCCGTCCCGCAGTCTCCCTACGCCGTGACGGGCATTTATTTCTATGACGGCCGGGTGTTCGACATCATCAAAACGCTCAGACCGTCGGGCCGGGGCGAACTGGAGATTACCGATGTGAACAATGCCTACATCAATGCGGGAGAACTGACCTGGGATGTCCTGGATGGCTGGTGGACCGATGCGGGCACGATCGAGTCCCTGTTTTTGGCGAATCAATTGGTCGCGCGGACCGGAGCCACCTCGGTGGAGAGCTGAATGCGGATTCTCGTGACCGGCGGAGCGGGGTTCATCGGATCACACCTGGTGCGTCGACTGTTGACGCAAGGCCACCGCGTCATCAACCTGGATGCGCTGAAATATTCGGGCAATCTGGACAATCTGAGCGACGTGGCCGGGCATCCTCAGTATGGTTTTGTGCAGGCGGATATCTGTGACCAGAAGCGCGTCCGCGAGGTGATGGAGGAACAAGCGATCGAAGGGATCATCAACTGCGCCGCAGAAACGCATGTGGATCGATCGATTTTGGATCCGGGGACGTTTGCCCGGACAGACGTCGTCGGCACCGGCATTCTATTGGAGGAGGGCCGTCGGACGGGAGTGCAACGTTTCCTGCAAGTGAGCACGGATGAGGTCTACGGCAGTGTGGAGCACGGGAGTTCGCGTGAAGGGGACCCGCTGAATCCCCGAAGTCCCTATTCCGCAAGCAAGGCCGGTGGAGATCTGTTGGTCCTCAGCTATTGGACCACCTATCATTTCCCCGTGGTGATTACCAGGGGAAGCAATACCTATGGACCCAACCAGTATCCCGAAAAATTCATTCCGCTCTTCGTGACCAATGCGCTGGATGATGAGCCACTGCCTCTTTACGGGGATGGAGCGAATCGCCGCGACTGGCTGTCCGTGTTCGATCATGCCGCCGGAATCGAGCATGTCTTCCGGCACGGAGATCCGGGGACCATTTACAATCTCGGCGGGGGGAATGAGCGGGACAATTTATCCGTTGCCGAATCAATCGTGCAGATGGCAGGCAAATCGAGGTCGCTCATTCGGTTCGTTCAGGACCGTCCCGGACACGATCGTCGCTATTCGATCGATTGCGCCCGCGCGCGCAGCATCGGGTGGGCTTCCGAGGTTCCTTTTGAGCAGGGCCTGAAAGCAACGGTCGAATGGTACAAGACTCATGAGGGATGGTGGAGAAAAATCAAATCCGGCGAATTCCGCGAATACTACCGGCAACAATACCTCAAACGACTCGAGGAAGGCACGGCATGCGCATCGTAATCACCGGGGCTCACGGCCAATTGGGCACGGAACTTCAGCGCGCGCTATGCGGGCATGGGATTGTGCCGATGGATCTCCCCGGGTTCGACCTGACGCATCCGTCCTGTCGTCAGCACATTATCGATGCGCGTCCGGACGTCGTGATTCACGCGGGAGCCTACACGGATGTCGATGGCGCAGAGCGCGATCCGGACCGCGCGATGAGGATCAATGCCGACGGCACAGGATACGTCGCACAGGCAAGTCAAGACATCGGCGCGAGACTGATCTACATTTCTACGGATTATGTGTTCGACGGGTCAAAGACCAGTCCGTACTTCGAACAGGACGAGCCCAATCCGATCAATGCGTATGGCAGGTCCAAGAGAATCGGCGAACAACGAGCGTTGTCGATCTGTGCGTCTGCGTTGGTGCTTCGGACAGCCTGGCTCTATGGAGCGCACGGAAAAAACTTTGTGAAGACCATCGTACAAATGGCCTCTGAACGGCCCGTGCTCAAAGTGGTGGCGGATCAGTATGGTTGCCCGACCTCCGCCAGGGATCTGGCGGAGGTGATCACAGTGTTGCTTCCTCGGCCGCTGTCCGGGATTTTGCACGTGACCAACGAGGGTTCGTGTAGCTGGTTCGAGTTCGCACAAGCAATCGTCGCGGCCTCAGGGCATCATGTGCCGGTGGAACCCATCACGACCGTTGAGACGGAACGGCAGGCACGGCGACCCGCCCATTCCATTCTCTCGCTGGATCGCATGCATCAGCTTGGTCTACAGACACCGGCCTGGCGGGATTCCCTCGAGAGATTCTTACAGTCCGAACTCCCGGCGATGGCAGAACGACTGTGAGGAGATGGTGACCGATGAAGAAGCGTGCGCTTATCACGGGCATTACAGGACAAGATGGATCGTATTTGGCCGAATTCCTATTAGGAAAAGGATACGAAGTCCATGGCATCATCCGTCGGGTGGCGATGGAAGATCCGGAGCACCGGCTGTGGCGGATTTTGCCTCTACGAGATCAATTGCACCTCCACGCCGCCTCGCTGGAAAGCCTGCCGAGCCTCTATCGTGTCTTACACGCTGTCGCTCCGGACGAGTGTTACCATTTAGGCGCACAGAGTTTTGTCGCGTATTCATTCGAGGATGAATTTTCAACTCTGAATGCCAATATCAACGGCACGCATCACATGCTGGCCGCCGTTCGCGAAGTCGCTCCGCGCTGCCGCTTTTATTTCGCGGCTTCGAGCGAGATGTTCGGCAAGGTAGAGGAAGTTCCGCAAACGGAGCGTACGTCCTTTCATCCACGGTCCGCCTATGGCATTTCCAAAGTCGCGGGATTTGACCTAACGCGAAACTATCGGGAAGCCTACGGATTGTTCGCGTGTTCCGGGATCCTCTACAACCATGAATCGCCTCGACGAGGGTATGAATTCGTAACGAGGAAAATCACCTCGCATGCGGCGAAAATCAAACTGGGATTGGCCAAGGAAGTGAGGCTTGGAAACCTCGACGCGAAGCGAGATTGGGGCCATGCGCGTGAGTATGTCAAGGCCATGTGGATCATGCTTCAACAGAGCGATGCGGATGATTTCGTGATTGCGACCGGCGAGCAACATACCGTTCGAGAGTTTGCCGAAGCGGCCTTTGGGCATGTAGGACTCGACTATCGAGAGTTTGCCAAGGTTGATTCCCAATTTCTACGACCAGCCGAAGTGGATACGTTGCTAGGAAACCCTGCAAAGGCTAAGAAGAAGCTGGGTTGGTCCTATCAGTTGACGTTCACCGATCTCGTTCATGAAATGGTTGAGGCGGATCTGCGCTGGCTCAGCAGTCGAGGCAATCAGATCTCCCGGTGACCCCAGGTCCTAACATTTCGCATGTATCCCAGGAGTCGGTATCTCTCCAGAAGATTACCTCCAACGGCGGTATGAGGACGGCGTTTTGGAGTTGCCAAGCCATAGGCCTTGTTCTGATCACCTTCTCAAGCTTTTTCCCCAGGCTGTTTCATATCCAGGAGTATGTATTTTTCATCCTCCTGATCTCGGCTCTCGTTGTGAGCTGGATAGACAAATACAATCCATGGGTTCGCACTCCGCTCGACCTTCCTCTCGTGTGTTTTTCCGCATGGGTATTGGTGACCATCCCCTTTGCAATCGACCCGAATTACAGCTTCGGTGAATGGCGGAAATTTATCGCCCTGACCCTCGTATTCTATTGGGCGGTATTCGTCCTGCGAGGAGAATTCATCGAGCCTCTCCCGCGTTACGTGCTGTCGGCTGTTGTCCTTGGAAGCATAGTGTTATCAAGCTATGCCTTGATCGATTTTCTGATCCGCGGCGGAACGTGGTGGGACCGCCTCATTCGCGCCGGCGCTCCCCATTCGGATTACAATTGGTTGACGACCTATATGGTGCTCGTCATCCCCATGCTTGTCGCGGTGTTTTTCGTGAGTCGTGATCGCTGGTTGCGTTTCTCCGCCGGTCTGGCTCTTCCTTTGGCAATCCTGGCACAGACTGCATCCTATACACGGGCGGGGTGGGTTGCCCATGTCGCCCAGGGGATGACATTTGGACTCCTTACCGGACGGCGGCGTCTGGTCTTGTGGATAGCTGGAGGGACCGGCTCAATTGTGCTGTTGTTGGCGGCACTGTCCCAGGTTGGATTTCAACGGGAAACGATCAACCCGCTCACGCTCGATCAGAGACTCGGGACTTGGAAATTAGGAATGGAGCACATTGCGGCTCACCCCCTCGTCGGCGTCGGTTATGGGAACGATACCTTCACGAAGCTACATCCAGAGTATTCGATACAAGCCCAACAAGGCCGGCGCCTCGAGGAACAGGTGCTCCCTGCGATGCACAACACCTTTCTGATGGTGGCGATGGGAAGTGGGCTCCCCGCGTTTGTTCTTTTTCTGTGGGTACTCGTCAGGATGTTCTCCTTTTTAGTGAAACTTCGAAACTCTACGTCGCACCCGGAATCGGGTGGACTTTTACTAGGCGTTGCAGTAGTAGTAGTAGGATTCATTACAAGAAACACGTTTGATTATATGTTTACCGGCAGCCTCGCGAGCTTGTTTTGGATTCTCCTGGCGATTGGATTCTCGACGCAGAAGCGCCAGCCGGTAGGATGAATGTGTCATGAACTCAGAGCCAAACACCCTTATCACTGAGTCCGTCGCGGTAGTGGGGGGTGGGTATTGGGGCAAGAATTTGGTTCGGAATTTTTCTGCGCTGAAATCCCTGGCTGCAGTGTGTGACACCGATGAAAGCACGTTACGTGCCTTGCAAGCACAATATCCAGGTTGTCGCACGTTCTCCTCTTTCAGTGATGTTCTGTGCGATGACTCCGTGAGGGCTGTCGCGATCTCCTCACCTGCGGAGACTCATGCGGCGCTCGTGAGGGAAGCCCTCCTGGCAGAGAAGGATGTCTTTGTCGAAAAGCCGCTCTGCTTGAGCGTTGATCAAGGGAACCAACTCGTCGAGTTGGCGCGCCGTAGTGGACGGATTCTCATGATCGGGCATCTGCTTTGGTACCATCCGGCGATTGTCAGGCTCAAAGAATTGGTTCAGGCCGGAGAGTTGGGACGCATTCAGTACATCTATTCGAATCGACTCAATTTGGGCAAGATCAGGCGCGAGGAAAATATACTGTGGTCCTTCGCCCCGCATGATATTTCGGTCATTTTAGGACTGTTGGACGAAATGCCGGAAACCATCCAGGCGCAGGGCGGGAACTACCTGCACCAACAGATTGCGGATGTCACGGTCAGCATGCTTTCCTTTCCCAGCGGTGTGAAAGCACATGTGTTTGTGTCGTGGTTGCATCCGTTCAAGGAACAAAAGCTGGTGGTCGTTGGAGATCGTAGGATGGCCGTTTTCAACGATTTGGAGAAGAAGGACAAGCTCGTCTTGTATCCCCATTCGATCGATTGGAAAAATAATGTCCCCATGGCCAATCGAGCCGAGGCCCAGGTGATTGAGATTGACGCCTATGAACCCTTACGTGAGGAGTGCTCGCACTTTCTCGATTGTGTTCGTCGAAGAACGCGTCCTCGGACGGACGGGGAGGAAGGGCTTCGGGTCTTGACCGTATTGCAACGGTGCCAAGACGCCCTGGCTAGATTTGACGGTTCTGCGCCCGCTGTTCGTGCGGTTTCGGAAAGACCCTATTTCGCCCACGAATCAGCCTTTGTCGACGATGGGGTGACGATAGGTCAAGGGACGAGTATTTGGCATGCGTCGCATATCTTGAAAGGGTCCAGCATTGGGAAGAATTGCAAGATCGGTCAAAACGTGGTGGTCGGTCCGAACGTGATGGTCGGTGAGAGCGTGAAGCTGCAGAATAACGTGTCCGTTTATGAAGGCGTGACTCTGGAAGACTATGTCTTCTGCGGACCGTCCATGGTATTCACCAATGTCTTTAACCCCCGAAGCGAGATTCCTCGAATGAAGGAACTCAAACCGACTTTAGTGAAGCGGGGAGCGACGCTGGGAGCCAATTGCACGATCATTTGCGGGAACACAATCGGGCAATATGCGTTCATCGGCGCCGGTGCAGTGGTGACCAAGGATGTCCCCGATTATGCGCTGATGATTGGGAATCCGGCGCGGCTCGCCGGGTGGATGTGTAGGTGCGGGGAGAGACTCAAGCAAAAGGGTGTGCGGGCCGCCTGCGAGGCATGCGGTGTACGGTATAGGAAAGAACGTGGCGGCATGCGACCCGCCTAAGGCAAGAAACTATGAGAATTCCGCTTCTGGACCTCCATGCTCAGCATAGTCCCATCCATGATGAGATTTTAAAAGCTCTCGATCAGACATTGCGCAGTCAGGCATTCATTTTAGGTCCGGAAGTGACTAGGCTTGAGGAGCGCGTCGCCTCCTACAGCCATTCGCATTTTGGTATCGGAGTCTCTTCCGGGACCGACGCGCTGTTGGTGGCTCTGATGGCTCTTGGAATAGGGCACGGAGATGAAGTCATCACAACGCCGTATTCCTTCTTTGCCACGGCCGGAGCTATAGTCCGGCTAGGGGCGAAGCCGGTCCTGGTCGATATCGATCCAGTTACGTACAACCTCAACCCTGATAACATTGAAGCCGCAATCACACGCAAGACCAGAGCCATTCTCCCCGTCCATCTGTACGGTCAATGCGCAGACATGAATCCTATTCTCCGTATCGCGCAGCATCATAATCTGAAGATCATCGAGGATGCCGCACAAGCGATCGGTGCCGAATACGTCGATGGTCGCAGAGCCTGTAGTATGGGTACGGTCGGCTGCCTGTCCTTCTTCCCCAGTAAGAATCTTGGAGCCTTGGGTGACGGAGGAATGGTGGTTACTGGTGATCCGGAGTTGGCCGACCGTATACGAGTGCTGAGGGTGCACGGGGGCAAGCCGAAATATCATCATCGGGTCGTGGGAGGGAATTTTCGTCTTGATACCATTCAAGCCGCGGTCTTGAATGTGAAGCTGAATTATTTGGATGCGTGGACGCGAAGACGTCAAGCCAATGCGAGGCGATATGAAGAACTGTTCGCAAGCAGCGGGTTGTTGGAGCGGTCAGGTATCGGATTACCGGAAGCCGTATACCGTTCGTCGGGGGTGGCCCATTATCACATTTACAACCAGTTTGTGATTCGCACCCCGCACCGGGACCAGCTCATGACATTTTTAAAGGGAGAGGGCATCGGGACCGAAGTGTATTATCCGGTGCCGTTCCATCTGCAAGAATGCTTTCGCGCGTTGGGCTATCGTCAGGGTGACTTTCCGGAAGCAGAGCGCGCAGCCGGGGAAACCCTTGCCTTGCCCATCTATCCGGAGCTCGAGGCCGATCAGCAAGCGGCAGTCGTCAACAGCATCGCTCGGTTTCATGCGGCCCACCCGGTCTCGCAAGGCAATTGAGAGCCGATCGTCTATTCCAGTAGGAAACATTATGAAAAAAGGAGACGAACAGTGGACCTGCGCGGAGGCAAGTTCCTAGTCATCGGCGGGGGCGGATTCATCGGGTCCCATATCGCCGATGAGTTGGTCAAATCAGATGCAGCCGAGATTGTCATCTATGACAATTTCAGTCGCGGAACCCGTGAGAATCTTCTCGACGCATGTCGCGATCCCAGGGTCAAGGTCTTTCCCCTCGGCGGCGATATCACCCAAACCGACATTCTCTATGAAGCGACGAAAGGGATCGACGGCGTCTTTCATTTGGCGGCGCTCTGGCTTCTTCATTGTCATGAATATCCGCGATCTGCGTTTGAAGTGAACATCCGCGGGACGTTCAATGTCATTGAAGCCTGTGTGGCCAACAAGGTGAAGCGGGTGGTCTATTCATCATCGGCATCCGTCTACGGAAATGCCGTGAACACTCCCATGACCGAGGAACATGTCTACAATAACCGAACCTTCTATGGGGCGACCAAGATTGCGGGCGAACACATGTGTCGGGCGTTTTGCGAACGCTACGGCTTGAATTACGTCGGCCTGCGCTATATGAACGTCTATGGTCCGCGACAAGATTACAAGGGCACCTACATCGCGGTCATCATGAAGATCCTCGACCGTATCGACCAAGGCCTCTCACCGATTGTGTATGGAGACGGGTCTCAGGAATATGACTTCATCTATGTCGAGGATGTGGCGCGTGCCAATGTGAAGGCCATGCAGGCCCTTGCGACGGATGCTTTTTACAACGTCGGATCCGGAACCGGCACCACGATTCAAGCCGTCACCGAACTGCTCCTGGAGTTGACCGGCTCACAGTTGTCCATCCAGTACGAGCCCGCCGGACAGACCTTTGTCACGAAACGCATCGGTGATCCCGTCAAAGCCGCCCGTGAACTCGGGTTCAGATCTGAAATTGATCTTCGTGACGGCCTCAAAAGGCTCATCGAGTGGAGGAATACTCACAAGGAGCTGGTCGCCAAACAACGTCTACTCGCATGAGCAAGATCCCTATTACCAGGCCGTTTTTCGATGACTCCGACTGTGCCGCGATCGTGAAGCCTCTTGAGACCGGCTGGGTAGTTCAGGGCCCATTCGTGGAGGCATTCGAGGCGGAGTTTTCTGCCTTTACCGCTGCCCGATACTGTGCTGCTACCACATCCTGTACCACGGCCCTGCATCTTGCCGTCGCCGCGCTTGGCCTGAAGCCAGGCGACGAGGTAATTGTGCCCGCTTTTACATGGATATCGACTGCCAACGTCGTCGAATACATGGGGGCACGGCCGGTATTCTGCGACATCGACCTCACAACGTACAATATTGATGTCGATCAGGTAGAAGGATTGATTACCGCCCGAACAGTAGGATTGATTCCGGTACATCTGTTTGGATTGTGTGCCGATATGACCGCGCTCATGGAGATCGCCGCTCGACGGCATCTTTGGGTTGTGGAAGACGCCGCGTGCGCTTTTGGTGCTCGCTATCAGGGCCGGCATGCAGGCACGTTTGGCGACATGGGTTGTTTCAGTTTTCATCCTCGCAAGTCCATCACCACGGGCGAAGGCGGGATGATTACGACTCAGAGGGAGGATCTCGACCGAAGTGTGAGATCACTGAGAGATCATGGCGCATCACGCACGGATTTCGAGCGTCACTCCCAGCAGGCCGCGTTTCTGTTGGCCGACTACAACCATCTTGGATACAACTATCGTATGACGGATATTCAAGGGGCGTTGGGATGCGCACAGATGCGCCGCGCTTCATGGATCCTCGATGAACGGACGCGATGGGCGCAACGCTATGATGAGCTCTTGAAACATGCAGGATGGCTTCAAACGCCGGTTGTTCTAGAAGGACATGTGCATGGGTATCAGGCCTATGTCTGCCTCTTTTGCCCGGAGGCGCCCTCACTTCGAAATGTCGATCTCCTTCACAAGAGACGCAACAAGCTCATGCAGCAACTTGAGGAGCAGGGCATCTCGACCCGTCAAGGCACTCATGCTCCAGTCCTGACCGGATACTACAAAGGCAAGTATGGATTTTCCGACCATCAGTTTCCCAATGCGCTTCTCGCGGAAAAGCTCACGCTTGCGCTTCCTCTCTATGCTCAATTGACCGATATTGAGCAGGATGCCGTAGTAGGTCGGTTGCAAAGTGCTTTCGAATGAAACCAGCGGACTACACGGAACCTTCGTAAGTGCTGAAATGGTCGGCGTCGGATCGAAGCACATGACCGACGCAGGCTTTGGGTGTTCAGAAGGCCGAACGCGTTATGACCTCTTCACAGCCGGTTTGGTTGAGTCAGTTGCTCGGCGTGCAATTCCCCGAGGACGGGAAAAGCTTTAGCATTTCGAATGCGCCGTATGTGATGCGAGCGGGGATCCCACGTTCTCTGGACATCTTGAGCCCTGCACAGGCGCAAACCAAGGACACGTTCGGCTTTATTTGGAGCGGGGAAGATCGATTCCAATCTGATGCCAGTCTCGGTATGCTCGCCGATTGGTACAAGACCAACTACGGGGACGTCGCGCTCGCTGAATGGTGGTCGGAGTATGGCGATCCACCGCTCGTACTCGATATAGGCTGCGGAGCGGGGATATCTGCCCTCGGCTTGTTCGGCGACCGACTCAGGCGTATGCGATATGTCGGGATCGATGTCTCGACGGCTATCGATGCGGCTCGGAACCGTTTTGTCGATCGCGGTCTGGAGGCTATTTTCATCCAAACCAGCCTTATGACCCTGCCGTTCCCGGACTCGAGCATCGACGTCATCTATGCGCAAGGCGTCTTGCATCATACGGATTCGACGGAAAGCGCCCTTCGAGCCGCGACGCAGAAGCTCAGATCTGGTGGCAGGTTCCTGTTTTACGTCTATCGAAAAAAGGGGCCGGTCCGCGAATTCACGGATGATTACGTGCGTGCAAAGTTGCAAACCGTTGCGTCTGATGAGGTGTGGCAGGCGATGATGCCGATAACCAAGTTCGGCAAGTACTTGGGCGATCTCAATACCGAGATCGACGTGCCGGAGAACATTGATCTACTTGACATTCCTTCCGGGAAAATCAGTCTCCAACGATTCTTTTACTGGCACGTGTTCAAAGCTTTCTACAGTACAACCATGAGCCTTGATGAGTTGAATCATGTAAATGTCGACTGGTATGCCCCGGTCAATGCACATCGGCAGACGCCAGAACAGGTGCGGTCCTGGTGTCTCGACGCCGGACTGGTGATCGAGCGGGAACATGTTCAAGAATCAGGCATTTCTGTCATTGCAAGGAAACGGTAGCTCATCTCCATGTGTGGTATCGCCGGAATCTTCAATCTCAACGGAGTTCCCGTCTCTCCCGGCGTGTTGCGGACCATGACGGATGCGATCGCGCATCGAGGACCCGATGGAGAGGGATTCTACGTTGACAGTTTCATAGGTCTTGGACATCGCCGTCTGGCCATCATCGATCTGTCCTCTGCCGGTCATCAACCCATGGCAACGCCCGATGGGCAACTGGTAATCAGTTATAACGGCGAGATTTATAACTTTCGCGAACTCAGGACCGAGCTTGAGGCACTGGGATACCGGTTCCGATCTCGAACCGATACCGAGGTCCTATTGTATGCGTACTCAGAATGGGGTGAGAAAGCACTCGAGCGTCTGAACGGCATGTTTGCATTCGCCATCTGGGACAGACGGCGCCAGGAAATGTTTTTCGCACGGGATCGGTACGGAATAAAACCCTTCTATTACACCATGCAGGGAAAGACTTTTCTGTTCGGCTCGGAAGTGAAAGCCATTCTTGTGCATCCTCTGTACAAGACCCGTATGGACAAGGAAGCGCTCCTCGAGTATCTCACGTTTCAGAACTTCTTTACCGATCGGACACTGTTCCACGGTGTGAAATTGTTGCCGCCGGGTTGTTGGGGGCGGCTGACCTTGGGATCCGCGGCCATTAACACAATTCATCGCTATTGGGACTATGATTTCCATGAACCGGGGCAAGCTGGTGACTCACGGGAATACCTGGAAGAACTGGATCGGTTGTTCTTCCAGGCGGTAAATCGCCAACTCGTGAGTGACGTGGACGTCGGCGCCTATCTCAGCGGCGGGATGGACTCCGGTGCGATTACTGCCGTCGCAGCAAAGCATTTCCCCAACCTGCGAACCTTTACGTGCGGTTTCGACCTGCATTCTGCCTCCGGTCTGGAGATGGCCTACGATGAACGTGAAAAGGCCGAATTCATGTCTTACCTATTCAAGACTGAACACTACGAAATGGTCTTGAAAGCCGGAGACATGGAACGCGTTCTTCCAAGTCTCACATGGCATTTGGAAGAGCCCAGGGTCGGCCAAAGCTATCCAAATTATTACGTTGCGCAACTGGCGAGCAAGTTTGTCAAGGTCGTCCTATCGGGAGGAGGGGGAGACGAACTGTTCGGCGGCTATCCTTGGCGATACTACCGTGCCGTCGTCAACGATGATTTTGAACACTATGTCGACAAGTACTATCTCTACTGGCAGCGCTTGATTCCCAATAAGGACATCAAGCAAGTGAGTCGTTTGATCGAGGCGGACGTGAGAGCGGTTTGGACGAGAGACATCTTTCGCGACGTCTTCACAAAACATGCCCATGCCTTGACAAGGCCGGAGGATTACATCAATCACTCGCTGTATTTCGAAGCCAAAACTTTCCTGCACGGTCTCCTCGTGGTCGAGGACAAGCTCAGTATGGCGCATGGTCTTGAGACACGTGTCCCGTTTCTCGACAACGACCTGGTGGAATTTGCCATGCGCCTGCCGGTCAGCGTGAAATTAGGGAACCTGGGCGACGTTGTCCGACTAAACGAGAATGAACCGGGCGACAAGACAAGGGCCTATTTCGAAAAAACCCGTGACGGCAAGTTGCTGCTTCGCTACATGATGGAACGCTACGTTCCCGCCGAGATTGCGACCGGTATCAAGCAGGGTTTTACAGCCCCCGACGGGAGCTGGTTCAAGGGCGAAAGCATGGATTACGTTCGTCGGGTGCTTTTTGCGCGTGACGCGTGTGTGTACGAGTTTTTGGATCGAGAGGCGATTGGGCGCCTGGTGACGGATCATCTTGAAGGCAAGCAAAATCGGCGGTTGTTGATCTGGTCGTTGCTGAACCTCGAACAATGGTGCAGAACGTTTCTCATGGCGTCGGATATTCCCGCAAGTCGAACCCGTTCGCTGGATTCATGACACGAGTGACCAGGGCCACCCTGGAAGAGAACCGCAGAAGACGCGACGCTTCAGTGCTCTACACGCTATTATCCTCAATCGTCCGCTATCGAGAATTTATTGCCGTCATGGCCGTGCGTGATTTGCGTGGTCAGCACGCGGGGGCCGTGCTCGGGCTTGGATGGCAAGTGCTGAGTCCCCTCATCAAGGTGGCCACCTACGTGGTGATCGTGTCCGTGATATTTGGTCAACGTCTTTCACCGGAAGCCGGTATCTTCGACTACGCGCTTTATGTGTTGTCGGGGATGATTCCCTGGCAGATCATGACAAGGGTGATTGAGGAATCGCCGAGTCTCATCAGGGACCGTCAGGAAGTCCTCAAGCAAGTCATTTACCCGATCGAGACTTTGCCGATTACAAGTATGATGGTCGGGGGAGTGAGCGCACTGGTGAGTTTCACGGTGTTTCTTGCGATGAGCGCAGCGACGGGTCATGTGAAGCCGTCATGGTTGCTGCTGCCCATTCCTCTCGCCTTACTCGGCCTGCTGCTGCTCGGCCTTGCATGGATGTTTTCAATAGCCGGTGTGATCATTAAGGATCTTCGCGAGGTCCTGTCGACCCTGCTAGGATTGTTGGTCTATCTCTCTCCGGTCGTCCTGAGCCGATCCATAGTGGGCGACAGTATGTGGCAACTGATTTTGTACAACCCGCTTTCGCATATCGTCATCTGCTTCCGGAATGTCTTCTACGCTGAACTCGACATGACAAGTTGGATACTCTTTGTCGCGATGGCGCTCGGTACGCTTACACTGGGGGCCCTCATCATGGGCCGCGCGAAGACCTTGATCAACGAACACATATGAGCGCCGGTCATTCCCTCGACAATAGTCTTATCCAGCCGCCGACGGCACCGTCATCGGCGGTCGCCATTCGGGTGGAGGGCGTGACGAAGGTATTTCGATTGTACGATGATCCGATCAAGGGTCCGCTCAAATCGCTGCTCTTCTTTTGGAACAAGCATCGCTACTATCGGGAATTCAAGGCGGTCAGTGACGTGAGTTTCTGCGTGAAGAGGGGTGAAGTCGTCGGCATTCTCGGACCGAATGGATCCGGCAAGACCACTTTACTCAAGGTCATTGCTGGGTTATTGCCGGTGAACAGCGGACACGTCGAGGTGCACGGGAAGGTCACTGCGTTGCTGGCGCTCGGGGTTGGCGTAAATCCTGAATTCAGCGGACGAGAAAATATTCTGTTTAATGGTATCCTGCTGGGATTGACAAAAGAGGAAGTACTACGAAAGACTCCGGATATCATTGATTTCGCGGAGATCGGAGAGTTCATCAACCAACCGTTTCGAACGTATTCGTCCGGGATGAAGGCACGTCTTCTCTTCGCTATCTCGATGAGTGTCGCACCCGACATTATGATCGTGGATGAGGCGCTTGCGACCGGTGATACCTATTTTGTGAAGAAGTGCGCAAGGAGAATTCGAGACCTGGTGAGCGGAGGAACGACCATCTTGTTCGTCTCGCACAATCTGCATCAAATCGTGGAATTGTGCGACCGAGCCTATTTGATGTCGAAGGGGCACATGATCAGCGAGGGAGTGCCGGGTAAAGTCATCAGCGACTACAATGATTTGATTTTCCATGAGGAACGCGAGCGGCTCAAGCAATGGGTCAATCCTGATCTTGTGCTGATGGATGGGACCGGTGACGTGCTTGTGCATGATGTCAAGCTAAGAGACAAGCACGGTGTCAGTACGAACGGTTTCTATACGGGAGACAGTTTGCAGGTGGACATTCACTATCGAAGCTTCCTGCCCGAGAACACTCGAGTCTCAATTTTTATCGGATTCTTGCAGTCTGCGAGGTTGACTTATGTCGGGTTCTTCAACTCATCGGTCCAAGATGGAATCGAATCACCCGTCCTGCCGGCGGGTGAGGGCGCAGCCGGCGTGCTGACCGTGCATTTTGACCAACTGTTCCTCACGACCAATGATTATGCCTTATGGGTCATCCTTTACTGTGACGGGGTCGTCTACTGCGAGTATAAGGGCATCCGTCCATTTTTTGTCTCGCGAAAGGACAATGCGATTGATCGAGGGGGGTATTTCATTCATCCCGGTAGGATTCTGTGAGCCGATTGGAAGGATATGAGCGCGAAGCTGGATATACACTCCGATGATTTGCCTGAAGCGGCCCAAACATTTTTGGTCATGCACAGGCACGCGATGCTCTATCATCTGCCTGAGTGGCTCCGGATTGTCGCGACGCTCACTTCGTCTGAACTGTTTTACCTTGTCCTGAGCGACGGCGGAACAGGGCACACCAAGGGGATTGTTCCCCTTTGTTTGAAAAACGGTGCATTCGGTGCCGTCGCAAATTCATCGCCCTTCTTCGGAAGCCATGGAGGGATCCTGGCGGCCGACGATGAAAGCTTTCAAGGCCTTGCGCGCGGCTTGCATGAGTTTCTGATTGAACGACGTGTCATGTTGATGAATGTGATCGAACCGCTCTTTGAATCCGCGAGGAATCAATATGAGCGCGCGCTTCCTGTGAGCGCCATGGATCATCGGATCGGGCAGTTCAAGGACCTGAGCCCCATCTCCGACCGTGATACCCTGTTGGGAAGTGTGGGCGGTCTCACGCGGAGTAATTTGAATCGGAAGGCCTGGCGGTCCGGCATGAAGATCTATCGGGATGAAAGTCCAGCCGCTCTGGACTCTCTCCATGCCATGCATGTCCAAGAGATGGGAGCCAAACCCGGCGGAAATCCGAAACCCAGATCCTTCTTCGAGCACATCGCGCATCTTCGACAGGGAGCGGTGTCGTACAGGCTTTATCTTGGTGAGATCGATGGGGAGGTGGTGGCCGGCTTGCTGCTCCTACTCTGGCGTGAGTATGTGGAGTATATCACCCCGGTCTTCAAGGATCACGCGCGTGCGTGTCAGCCCTTGTCAGCCCTTGTATTCCAGGCGATGTTGGATGCCGCCGTTGAAGGGTATCGGTGGTGGAACTTCGGAGGGACGTGGCGAGAGCAGGAAGGCCTTATGAAGTTTAAAGAATCCTGGGGTGCGCAGAGCAAACCCTATCAGTATTACATTCTTGATCTCGGGGGGCTTGAAGCATTCAAGGGGGGCGACAGGGAGGTTTTAAAAAAGGAATATTATGGTTTCTACCTCTATCCGTTCTGACGTCAGTATTCTCGGCTTGCACGTGACCGGGGATCAGACCGCTGCGGCTGTGTTCCGAGAGGGACAACTGGTCGCGGCTGTGGCCGAGGAGCGCCTCAACAGACAAAAGAGAAGCCGTTCGTTTCCGAAGAAAGCGATCCGCTATTGTCTCGAATCCGCCAAATTGAACTCGCTGGACGATGTCGACTATATCGTCGTTCCGTGGAATCCGACGGCCCACATGAAGCGCATCAACATGTCAGGGTTTACCAATTGGCGCCGGTACGATCCCGAATGGCTGTACATTGTTCCCAATCAGTTAATGGAGTTTCTCGACGTTCCTGACGCCGCCGCCACGGTGCTGGATCTCACCCAGCGGGGAAAAAGCAAGATCGTGTACGTCAACCATCACCAGGCTCACATCGGGTGGGCGTTCGCATCCCCATTTGAAGAAGCGGCAGTGGCTATTATCGATGAATACGGTGAGTCGACCTCGTTTACCCTTGGTAGTGTGCGTGGAAACGACGTCTCGATCGAAAAAGAGTTGCCCTTTCCGCATTCGCTCGGGGTGTTCTACGCCACATTCACGCAATTGCTGGGTTTCATGCCGAATTCTGATGAGTGGAAGGTCATGGGTGCCGCCGCCTATGGAGATCCGCAGCGATATCGTTCGAAGATTCAACAATTGATACGGTGTCACGATGGCGGGGTCTGGCTGGATCAGGATTATTTTGAGTTCGCCAATACCAGGTTCGCCGGTTACTATAGCCAGGGTCTGCCCCGTCATTTAGAATTCGCGCCGCGCACGCCTGATGAACCGCTTCTCCAAAAGCATTATGATATGGCTGCAGCATGCCAGGCAGTTTTCGAGCACGTGCTCTTCTCTATCCTCACGTGGCTGCATGAACGGGTCCGTATGCCTCGTCTGGTCATGAACGGCGGATGTTGTATGAACTCGCTTGCCAACGGGAAGGTTACCTTGCAGACCCCATTCGAGGAAGTGTTTGTTTCTCCAGCCCCGGCCGATAATGGGGCTTGCATCGGCGGTCCGTTGTGGTTGCTGCATTCATTAGCGAAAAAAGGAACCAGTTTCCGGATACCCATTTCGCCGTACACAGGACCATCCTATGATCACGAACACATCCGATCGCTCCTGGAGCGATACAAGCTTCACTACAGGGAGTCGATGGATGTCTGTGCCGATATAGTAGGCCTATTGTCTCGTGGAATGATTGTCGGTTGGTTCCAGGGTCGGATGGAATTCGGAGAACGTGCATTAGGGAACCGTTCAATTCTGGCCGACCCGCGCGATGAGGGTATGAAAGACAAGATCAATCGATCTGTGAAATATCGCGAATCCTTCCGTCCTTTTGCTCCGAGCATTGTGGCTGAAGCGGTTGACGCGTATTTCGAACTGCCGCCCGGCGGAGAATCCCGATACATGGACAAGGTATTTGCGATTCGGCCCAACAAACGGCATGTGATCCCGGCTGTGGTCCATAAGGATGGAACGGGGCGATTGCAGATCGTTCGTCGCGAGGACAATGAGCTTTTTTACCGCCTGATTCAGAAATTCGGAGAAGAAACCGGCGTTCCAGTGTTGCTCAATACGTCCTTCAATCTGAATGGTGAACCGATTGTCGAGAGCCCAGATGATGCCTTAAGGACGTATCTCACGTCGGGAATCGATGTCGTCGTCCTCGGGAATTTTGTCGTAGAGAAAATGCCTCGAGGAGAGAAGCTGCCAGGCTATGTTCCAGCCTGATCGAACGTTCTGACATGGCCTTTGGTTACTTCCCGCTCAAGCAGAAGCGCCGCATTCTGTCTCATCCGCTCGCAGAGCTTCGTCGGTGGGTCTTGGGTCAGGACAATCTGCTGAAGCGGGCTCATGTTCGCGACACGTTCCGCCACCTCAAGCTAGACTCGCGTGATGAACTGCTGGAGATAGGCGCAGGTGGCCTCTATTATGCCGGAGAAATTTCCCGCAGGGTTCGGCGCACGGTCGCATTGGATTACACCGATGCAGTCGGGCACCCCCTGCGCACCTTTCAATTTCCAGACGCATTAAAAGTGATGAGAGGGGACGCGCAAGCCTTACCGTTTGCAAGTTCCACCTTCGACAAGGTCTTCATATCCGAAGTCTTTTCAGTGCTGCCCGATGCCCGTGCCTGCGTCAAAGAAGTCCTGCGTGTCCTCAAACCCGGTGGCCGTATTGTGACCGTGCATGGAGACATGTTCCGTACCATGGAGCAGATGTATGAGTGGCCTGTGGCCAAATGGCTGCTTGCGAAAGCCAACATTCGATGGGGAACACCAACCACGTATGCGGATTTTGAACGCCAGTATTGTGCGCTCCATGGCACCCGGGCGGAGTTTTTCCAACATCGCGACCGGTTCGTCATTGATCTGTTGACGGAAGCAGGATTTCGAAATCTTGAATCGACTTGGACCATGTACCGGCGTGCCCAACTGTTTTATTGTTTTCTCATGGTACTCCGCATGTACCGTACGGGTAGACCGGTCTTGGGGGAGGGGCAGGCCATCTTCCTATGGCCATTGAAGTTACTCGATCGTCCCGATCGAACGCGGCCGGGAGGATTGACGTTGTTGTGCAGCGCCACCAAACCCTAAGCTGCTGAAGTTGAGGGTGTTTTAAGAGCCGAGTCTTGAAAAATATTCCATCCACGAGAGTCTTGATTGATTTTCTCAGCGGGTTAGGTTTATAGGTATAGTGATCGAGACTTAGAACCCTGCCGAGTGTTCGGTCGTGGTCCGGCCCCCGTATATGCGAACGCTATTATTCAAAATCAGACGGTATATCACTGAAGAGAATCGTTTCGGCTATCGTGAATGGGCCGAGATGCCGTCGAATATTCTCACGACCGCTGCCTACCTGGAAAAGCGGGGCTTTACCGTCGATGTGGAGGATCGAGCAACCTACGAAGACGATTTCTTTCGCAGCTACGATGTTGCTGCGGCCTGGATTTCAATTGCCGACGGTTTGTATGAAGGTCTTGACTATCTTCGAATGGCGAAGCTGAACGGTTGTCGGACGGTGCTTGTCCTCTTCGATGATTGGGCTGGAATGCAGGAACAGGTGCTTCGGGACTATGAGTTCGTCGATTTTGGTATTCGCCGTTGGGATGTTGAGGTGTCGCTTGATCGACTGCTCTCATCCGTACTGACTGGTCAGTCATGCGAGGGATCGGGCCTCGTGTACCGCCGAGAGGGACAGGTAATTGATGGGGGTGAACTGATTCAGTATCAGGATAATTTGGAGCATTTGAGCAGCGCGCGGAGGTGGTTGGAGTCCCTCAATCCGAAGACCTATCAAGAATTTGCCGTTCGTGTTTCGTCCGGCTGCCCGTTTAAGTGCACGTTCTGCCATATCGCCGATCGTGACAATCGTTTCCGACGGGTGGAGGATGTACTAGATGAATTGGAGTCATTGCCGGCCTGGCAGTTTTGTCCGAATCCTGTCTTCGGACATGCTCCAAGATGCCCCGTGGTGCCGCACGTTCGCCGAAGGGATATTCCCGTCGTATCGATGTTCGATGGGAAACGGATTCACGATTCAATTGGCTGACTGATCTGGACTTGCTCAAACTGTTCAAACGGTCCGGGTGTATCGAACTGGCCATGGGACTTGGAGAGTTATAATCCTCAAATCTTGAAGGCGATTAAGAAGGGTATCGGCTTGAACAAATCGATCGGGGCATCGAAAATCTGAATGCCGTCGGCATTACCCCGGGTATCAATATGATGATTGGGCATCCTCTGGAATCCAGTGAAACATTGTCGGCCACAGAAAGTTTCCTGCGGACGGGTCTCGCCACAGAAGGTCCGGCTCATTGGCATCCAGTTCCTGCGTCCACTTCCGGGCACGGCCGGTCAGCCACTGAAATGAGCAAATTAGGGCTCCTTGAGAAACCATTGACCTATCGAGAACTTTACAAGTCGAGAGATGAGCCGGTCTCTCGCGACCCATCACCTGTCAATCCCGCAAATTGTCGAATGGCGGTCTCGCCTCGTTGCAGCCTACTATTCGTGACCGGGCGTTGAAACCTTGACGCCTGGTTCCACGCTGAAGTCCTGCTTGCTCAAATATCCGAGAGCGATATGTTATCAGTTCATCCTGCTGTTGAAGAAATCCGCTAAGCGATATGTGCAGGGTATGGCGCGGTGGTTGCTGCGTCTCTCGAGAGGACAAGTTGCTCGCAGGATCGGCGATCGGGTGATGGGGCGCAGTGTGAACGCGCTTTCTCGCTTGCATCTTCTCGATGAAGTCAAATCGGCAGTTGAGGCTTCGCTGAAATCGCTGGAACGTCACGGATTGAGCCGGCAGGCGATCTTGTCAGTCGCACCGCATAACATTCGCTTGTATGAGTATTTTATCCGGCGGCATCTGAAACGTGGGGCAGCATTCATAACCTCCCGTGATCTTTACGGCGTTCCCTCGTCGCATGCCGGGAGCCCGCGTGTGTTACTCAGGCATGATATCGACTACACACCGGAACAGCTGTACTTGTTCACTGATCTTGAAAAGGCGCTGGACGTGAGGTCGGATATTTACGTCATACTCGATGCGAAACATTACGATATCCTGCCCTATGTCGATCTCTTGAAGAAACTCGCCGCGGAAGGATTTGTCGTTGCACTCCATACGTTGGCTCCCGTCCACGACGATTTTTATACCGTCCTGCGTTGCGAGGCGGCGACATTCACCCAGTTGTTCGGGTTCGCTCCGCGATACTTCACTATCCATGGACCGTCGGCTTTTCCGGAGCGGCCTGCCAATTGGATCGAAATCCGCGAGCATTTCATCGCGAAAATTCGATCACGAATGTCGTCATTCGGCTTCGAGGGATCCCATAACTTTAGCGGGGTGGACGAATGGATCGAAGATTCCGGCATGGGCGGCGAGTTCGCATATTTACCGATGAGCTGGATTGATAAGCCGGCGACACCGGGGCTGGTACTTGGGGTCCTCGCGCATCCGGACCATTGGACAGTGTGGCCTCCACGCTGGCACGTCAACTATGACCAAGTCAACGAACATCCGCTCCTACAGGAATTTGTTCGAGATGCGCGTGGCTTCATTCTGCAGCCACATGTTGCCGACCGTCACCAATAATTGCCGCCGCGATCTAGCCACAATTAATGTCGAGCGTAATCCTTGCCCTGATCCTAGGGGCGACATTCGTGATACGTTGGTTCCCACGACTGCGGCTTCCCGATTCCATTGGCAGCGATGCCTACTTTCATCTCACCATGGCTCGAACCATTCGAGAGAATCATCATCGAATTCCGGAACATGTTCCCCGGGTTTTGGTTTGTCGTCCGTATACCTACCCATTTTTTTTCCATTGGCTGCTCTCCTTCGTGCCTGAACAATTCACGATGTCGGCGGAACGCTTGGCCAGTCCGCTGATCGATACCTGCTATGTGCTCCTCACCTTTGTCTTTGTGTTCGAGATAGACCGCCGGACCGCCTTTACCGCAGATCCCGTGTCAACGGCACTCTGGTGCGCGGCTCTCGTCGGCCTAAGCCCTGCCTTCCTCAGCGTGGGCCCGGGACCTCGTGCCTATGGCGCCACGCCCAGGACACTGGGCCAACTGTTTTTTCTGGTCTTCGTGGGCGCCAACATTCTTTTCCAGGTCACCCACCTATGGGTATGGGTAGCCCTCTCGTCGGTCGCTGTAGCGGCTGTCTCCATCACAACCAAGTTCGGAAATCAGGCAGTCGTCTTTATTGCTACTGGGATGGCTGTCATAGGATATTGGCTTCCGCTCGCCACGGCTGTCTGTGCGATATGCCTGAGTCGCCATAGCCCTGACGAGAGGTCACATCATCAAAGTGCTGCAAGGCCAGATCAATCACTCCATATTTTATTTTAAGCATCTTGCAGAAACCGTTTTTGCATCAGGACCGTCATCGGTTTCCGCAATATTTTCGGCGGCTCCTGTCGCAGGGCCGGAAGGGAATAGCCACCCATGCGGATTTTGTCAGGTGGTACTTTTCACGAATCTTATGTATGGCACGTCCTTGTGGCGAATTTCCCCATGCGATTCTTTCAGCCGGTCTCATGATTACCGGAGCCGCATCGAGTTCATGGATCCCTTTCTCTCCAGTGCGCCTTTCCGGTTTGTCATATGGATGGTCGGGATCAGTTTTGTCCTGTCGGGTTTGATATCCTTGAAACCGCTCATGTTTTTGGGAGAAACGACGCGGTACGCCGAGCACACAGTCGTGTTGCAGGTCATGATGTTTGTACTGCTCGTCGCGTCGCCCACTGGGACGCGCTTCTGTGGATTGTTCTGATCTATTCGTTGGTGGCGTATTGGGTCAATATGGAAAACTATCTTCGCATCTATGCCGATTTCGAAAAAATCAAACGAGATCTCCCGCTTCTGATACAGGCGGTCGATACAGAGGGAACCAAGATCTTCTGGGCAGGCCATCTCTTCTGGCCGTTGTTATTTTTTACGAGGCAGGCATCGATTTTGATCCATGGAGCGAACTTCGGCGAGCGGTTACTATCTAAGGAAGACTGGTTCATACCATTCGGCAACTTCCCCTTTCCCGGCAAGCCGATGAACGAGGTCATACATCGGTATGACATCGACTATGTGGTAGGGAAACAGGCCAGCGTCGACTACTACGAAAGGCTGATGAACGATCGGCCGTTTTCGGAAGGACGATTCAGGAAAATCATAACAATTGGGGATTTGACTCTTTTTTCGACGCGGCTGACGTCACAGTAGTATCGTGACGCTTGAATGCAGATATATGGCAAGTGAGGGGTTAGTAGGGACCATGTTAGGCCAACTCCGCCGGTTCATCGCCAGATTATTGCGGGTACCCGTCGATCATGAACATACCATACGATATTTGTACTACGAAGTCAGCGAGCTTAGAGAAGCGGTTCGACATCTGTTGGCGGAGCGAGGAGATCGAGGTCTCGCTGCAAAGACAAAGGCAAGCTTTGATTATCAATGGGGAAATGCCAACGAGGCTCCGTATTTGATTACGAATGCTTCCTATAGGCAAAACGTGTCAGAGGTCGTGGTCAATTTTACTCGCCTTCCTCGCGAGTGGTTTTCGGGCAAATGGGTGCTTGATGCAGGGTGCGGTTCAGGCAGGTTTACATACGGTCTGGCTAAATTAGGGGCACGAGTGGACGCCGTTGATGTTTCTGCCAACGGGTTGTCGGTGACCGAGACCTTCACGCGTGAGTTTGGTGAGAGAGTCGTCACGAAACAAGTGGATTTGCTCAAGCCATTGCCATTGGAGCCGGTCTATGACCTGGTGTGGTGCTATGGCGTACTTCACCATACCGGTAATACGTTCTTGGCTTTCAGAAACGTCGCACGAATGGTCAAGCCGAAAGGATTCTTGTTCTTGATGGTATACGGAGAACCGAGGATTGATAAACCGCACGAATTCGCAGAATATGCAGAATATGGGCGGTTACGACATTCCACTAGAAATCTATCCCTCCAGCAACGACTGACGACTCTTCAGACAGAGCCGATGGTAACGGACGTTCATGGCTGGTTTGACGCCATATCTCCGCGCATCAACGACACCTACTCATATGAAGAAATCGAAGAGTGGTTGTTGGCCAGCGGTTTCGGAAACATTCAACGGACAATCGACAATCCCAACCATCACGTAATTGCCACAAGAATCCTGTGAAGGGAATTGTCACCCAGCTCGAGATCGTCAAACAGTGAAGATCTGTTTGGTAGTTCCACATGCGTTTCCCTTGTTCGATGCCACCTCAACCAGTGTGTTCGGTGGTTCAGAGGTTCGCGCTTGGACGTTCGGGACAGCGCTGGCCAATTTACCGGACTACAGGATTAGTTTTCTTGTATCAGAGCCTGGCCCAGAACGTCGTGCGGTATACGGAAAAACCGAGGTATACACATATACCTCAACTCCTCCCAAGTCGAGTATGGTCAAGCGTATGACCAGAGCAATTCTGGGTTTTCGGCGAATGGATCCATTGCAGGAGCACTTGTATCAACTACCGGCAGACATTTATTGCGGCTTCGGGGCCAGCGACTTTACCGCATCTCTCGGGGATTGCTGTAAAGCGTTGGGCGGTAGGTTCGTACTCTTCTGCGGCAGCGATAGCGATTTTTGGCCAATCCACTTGCAACACTCGGCGGTACGTAATGCCTACGGAGTGTCCGGGGAGGGAGCATGGAGGGCGATGTCGAACGCCGATCTGGTAATTACTCAGACAAGGCATCAAAGTGGTTTGTTGTTAGAACGGTTCGGAAAATCTGGTTCTCGGATTGCGAATGCGATTGATCTGACGAATAAACGGCCGGCCCCTGGAGATCCAACGATGGCTAGCTATGTCCTGTGGATTGGAAAAGCAGATAATACGAAGCGGCCAGAGCTAGTTCTGGAGCTTGCCAGATCGATGGCCGATCTACCATTTGTCATGGTTATGAACCGTTCGGTACCAAAAGTCTGGGAATCCGTGGTTCAGCAATTGCCCGCAAATGTACGACTTTTAGAGAAGATTCCATTTTCGGGGTCGGATAAATTGTTCGAAGGAGCGTTAGTCTTGCTCAACACTTCAGAATTTGAAGGGTTTCCGAATACTTTTCTGCAGGCGGGTAAGTACGGCGTGCCCGTTCTCTCTTTGAGCGTCGACCCGGATGAGTTCATCACGCAGACCGGGTGCGGATTGGTTTGCCAGAATGATACAACCGTGCTACGGAGGTCACTTCGCCGCCTGCGTGAGGACCGTGCGTTGTGGCAGGCATGCTCGAAGGCCGTGACTCGATATGTCGTCGAGAATCATGAACTCACTACATGTGTTCAAGAACTCGATGCGGCATTGAAGCAAGTGATGCAAAGTTGAAGCAAGGGGAATACACAAGAGCGCCGAGAGCATCTTCAGCACCAGAGTGCCACACTATGCGATCCGACACTGACATCCAAAACCTGTTCCAGGATCTTTATCAAAGTCGGGATGACCTGAACGCGCCGGAATACTTTCATTACTTCACCAAATCAATGGCGGAGGGCCTGTGGAAGGACTACGAGGCATTATTGGTGAAGTTTCCGGGCTCGCTGGTCGGCAAGGACTTCGTGGATTTTGGCTGTAAGTATCGGACATGTTATCCCTCAGGCGATCGCCATGGGCGCGCGGTCAGCCGTTGGCATCGATGTGATGGATGACTATGTCAGTACCGCGACACGCGTGTTCGGCCCACGCTTTCCACATGCAAGCTTCTATCGAACAGATGAATGTCTTATTCCGCTTCCCTCGAACAGCACCGACTGTCTTTTGGCGAATGAAGTTATCAGTCATATCAATCCCATGTTTCTCGAGACATTTTACGCGGAAGCATCCCGCATTCTTAGGATTGGAGGCAGCATCCTCATCTCCGACGGCAACAATCTGGCCAATCAGCCGTGCCAGCGGGCTTTGGTACCCCTCTATCAATCATGGGAGAATGGCCCCGCCGGAGTAAAGACCGACCGTGATGTTGTGACTGAACCGTATCTCGATGCGCGCCGGCGATTGATTCGAGAACTGTGTCCTGAGATACCGTCAAGTACCGTCGAGTATCTGGCTGTCAATACGTCGGGTTTGTTCGGGAAACAGTTTCAACGGGTCGTCGATGACTACATTCAGGGTCGTGGGTTCGTGGAGCGACCGTATCGACAGGGGATGTATCCAACCTGTCCGATCACCAGTGGTGTCGTGATGGAACGAGGATTCTATCCCCAACAGGTGGAGTTGGCCCTTCGATGTTACGGTGTTGAGGCCGGGCAACTTCTTGATGGAACAGGGCCGATCGAGTGGAGAGGGCTGAGTTGGAAACGAAAAGTCAAACGTATCCTTGTGCATAGATACCGGAACCTGCGACGCCTGACTCAATCTGTGGAGCGTCGTCGAGGAGAGATGGCTGGTTTTCAGATCTTGGGAATAAGACGTTGGTAGGCTGCGACTCCATACTCGATAGAGGGACGGATTCATGTGTGGTATTGCCGGTATCGCGCGTTTTGATCGTGCACCGATAGAGCGCGGCATGCTTCAACGAATGGCCGATGCCTTACGTCATAGAGGCCCTGACGGCGAGGGAATCTATATGAACGGCCGGGTCGGGTTTGCTCACCGCCGCCTTGCGATTATCGATCCTGCAGGTGGTCGGCAACCCTTCGTCGACGAAGCATCCGGACTGGCCCTGACCTATAACGGGGAGGTGTATAACTACAAGGAAATCCGACAAGATTTGGTCGATCGCCATCGTCTGCGAACCGAGTCTGATACCGAAGTGGTCCTGGCTGCTTATCGTGAACGCGGCATCGATTGTCTCGGCAGCTTTCGGGGGATGTTTGCATTCGCGCTGCACGATCGGCAACAGAATCGGCTGTTCCTTGTCCGCGATCGGATAGGGGTGAAGCCGCTATTTTACAGCGTGACTCCTGAGCGGATTGTATTTGCCTCGGAGTTGAACGCGTTACTGCAATCGGGATGCGTTCCGACTGGCTTGGAGGCAGGAACGATTGCCTCGTATTTTCGGTATGGTTACGTTCCCACTCCACGAAGTATCTATGCGGACGTGAAGAAGTTACTTCCGGCGCATTATCTCGTTGTGGATTTAAACTCCGGGCAGACAACGCTTCAGCGTTATTGGACACTATCTCCCGATATCTCTTGCGTGAGCGAAGCCGAGGCCCTGGACCGGCTGAATACTATCCTCGCCGATGCGGTCCGGTTGTCTTTGCGAAGCGATGTGCCTTTCGGTTCGTTCTTGAGCGGAGGTGTCGATTCCAGTATTGTCTCAGCGCTCATGACGACCGAATTGACGGAACCGGTGCACACCTTCTCGATCGGGTTTCGGGAAGAACAACATTCAGAGCTGCCGCATGCGCGTCTGGCGGCGGAACGGCTACAGAGCGATCATTCAGAAACCATCGTGTCGTCCGGAATGTTGCAGAGCCTTCTCCCATCTCTTGCCGGTCAGTTCGGCGAACCGTTCGGCGATTCTTCCGCGATACCGACCTACTATGTATCCCAGGCGGCCGCAGCCAAAGTACGAATGGTCCTGTCCGGGGACGGAGGGGACGAGCTTTTCGCGGGGTACGACAGTTACCCCATGACATATTTGAGGATGATAGGACGCGCTCAGGGGAGCTCTGGGCGGTTACGTCGCATGATGCGGGACTCTCTTTCGTGGCTGGCTCCGATGCGATGGGGTAGAGCTGCGAATTCCCTCCAGAATTTGCATGACTCGCAACGGGAAATATTTCGTGGGGAAAGCCTGTCGGCGCTTCTCATGGGCGAGGTCGACTTGCAAGACTCATCGCAGGATTCCGGTTATGATAGCCGGGATCTCATCACCGGCTTTCAATACCAGGACCTGTGCACGTACTTGCCGGATGACGTGCTCACAAAAGTGGATCGAATGAGCATGGCCAACTCGCTGGAGGTTCGGGTTCCGCTCCTCGATCACAAGGTCGTGGAATTTGCCTTTTCCCTTCCCCTATCCATGAAGATCTCCGATCACGCGGGCATAGTCAGAACCAAGCATTTGTTGAAGCGATCGGCTGAACGGTTTTTCTCCCCGGCGTTCTTGAATCGACGGAAGATGGGATTTGGAATTCCCGTTGTCCAGTGGCTGACCCATGATTTGGAGGCGTTCGTGCGGGACAGCTTTGCCGGACCGAATCAACCGATCTTTGATCATCTGCGCCGGGAGGTTGTCGAACAGGTGGTCCTCGAGTTCTACCGCGGTCATCAGGGACATGCGGCGAAAGTTTGGTTATTGCTCATGTTCAAACTGTGGGCTGATGGGGCGCTGCGCACGACTGCAACGGGGGTATCAAACTAGACGTCAAATCGGCAGGCATGGGACGTTATTCTGTAATCAAAAGGCCGGTCATCGCTTTGTTGCGCTTGCTGCTGAATTGGGCGCTTGTCCCCCTGTTGCGCCATCGAGTATGGCCCCGGTCCGTCCTTCACATTTCATATATGGTCCATATTCCCTATTATACGGTCAGGCTGTTACGCGAGCATGGCTACCGCGCGGACTATCTTGCCATCGGACGGTCGCCGACGTGGGACAAGGCCGATTACTGTTTTGAGGGGCCCAGATGGCGATTCCTCAGACCTCTGTTTGAACTCTGGTGGTTTTGGACGGTCATGGCCCGCTATGAGATTATCCATCTCCATTTCCTGATCACGCCGTCGGCCACCTGCTGGGAATTGCCGGTTCTGAAATCGCTGGGCCGGAAGATCGTGGCTCACTACCGGGGGTGCGAGGGGCGAGATCGTGAGAAGAATATGGTTTTGCACCCGTCGATAAATATTTGCCAACAGTGTGATTACCAACCACAGGTCTGCGGTATTCCGCTGAATAGGGTCAGACGCGATGCAGCCTCTCAATATGCGGACTTGCGCCTTGTGACGACCCCGGACCTGCTGGATTTTGTTCCAAGCGCCCTCCACTTTCCTTTCTTCTCCCCGGTGGAGGAGACTCTGCCTCATCGTACGACGCGTCGTTGGCCTGAGCGCGGCCGCTTCAAGGTCGTTCATGCGACGAATCATCCCGGCATTGAAGGGACCGAGGACATCCTGATGGTCATCAATCGACTGCGAGCACGCGGGTATCCCATCGATTTTGTTTTTCTTAAGGGAGTCAGCCATGATCGTGTGCTCGGCGAATATGCGGATGCCGATCTGAGTATCGGGAAGATGAAAATGGGCTACTATGCCAACGCTCAGATCGAGAGTTTGGCGTGCGGTGTTCCGGCGGTGACCTATGTGAGGCCGGAGTTTTTAACGAAAGAAATCCAGGAGAGCGGCTTGATTCTGGCCTCACTGGAGGACTTGGAAACCGTGATCGCGGACTATATCGATCATCCCGAAAAACTCGAACAAAAATCACGGTCGGCCAAAGCATCCGTCGATAGGCTTCATGACAACGGGGCGTTGACACGGCGTCTGGTGCAGTTTTACGAAAGCCTGAACGGTAGGCGGTGCATCGCCGGCGTCCGAGGTCCAACCTCCTCGCTGGATATGAGCCTATCGGGGCGGCACTGATGGATATTCTGGTGACAGGATCTGAGGGGTTGCTGGGGCGCGTCGTCGTGCAGTGTCTCAGCACGTCGCATCGCCTCTATGCCATCACAAGGCGTGCCGACTCTCCCACCATCAGCAATGTGGCCTGGTTGAGGCACGATCTTACGCACCCTTGTTTGCCGGATGAATTGCCGGCGAGAATGGATGCCGTCGTTCATCTGGCCCAATCACCCTACTTTCGTGAATTTCCTGAACGCGCGCGGGAGATCTACGAAGTCAGTGTTGGGAGCACCCTACAGCTTCTCGATTGGGCTCGATCGTCCGGCGTCACCACATTCGTCTATGCCTCCTCGGGAGGAATTTACGGACATGGCGAGCAAGGGTTCAAGGAAGACGACAATTTGGTCAGTCCTAAAGGGCCTCTGGGATTCTACTTTTCGGCAAAGCAATGCGCGGAACTGTTGATCGAGAATTATGCCGCATGCTTCAACGTCGTGATACTTCGTCCATTTTTTATCTACGGCGCAGGGCAACGCCCGGCAATGCTGGTTCCTCGTCTGGTTCGGTCCGTCGCAACCGGGCGCCACGTGACATTGTCCGGCCCGGAAGGGATGCACCTCAATCCCATCCATGTCAGTGATGCGGCCCATGCCGTCGCGGCAACACTGAGCTTACGAGAGAGCCATAAGATCAACGTGGCCGGGCCGGAGGTCCTCACGCTCAAGTCCATGTGCGACCTGATCGGTACAAGTGTCGGCAGGACACCCCGATATACGATCGAGGCGAACGAGCATCCCAAGCACTTGGTCGGCGATATCGACAAAATGTCACGCCTTCTTATTCGCCCGACCGTTCCATTCGCGCGAGGGGTGATCGATCTTTGCAAGGAAGTGCTGGACGAAGGAATTGAATCACGATGAGAGCTGCGACTTCGAAAGATTCGCGGCCGCTTCGTGTGCTCCACTGTCCCTGGAATGTGGCCGGCAATCCCGGCGCACTGGCGCGTGCGGAGCGTCAATTGGGAGTTGACAGTCACTGCATCGAAATCGTCCTAAACGAATATGAATTCAAGGCCGACGAGACGTTAGGCGTATCTGCCATGGGGGCATTGGGAAAGGAACTTCAACGCTGGCATCTGCTGTGGCGAGCCATGCGACATTTCGATGTGATCCATTTCAATTTCGGTCAAACAATCTTAATGACGGAACGATATCCTGATCCACAGTTGTCGCAAGGCAGGCGACTGTGGGGAAAATGCAAATTGTTCTTCCAACGTCAGTTGTGGATGGCAGATCTTCCATTGCTCAAGGTCCTGGGCAAAGGGATCGTGATGACTTATCAGGGAGATGATGCTCGCCAAGGAGATGAATGTCGGCGGCGTTTTGCGGTCACTGCGGCTAATTACGTTGGGACCGACTACTATAATCCGATGACCGATACCTGGAAACGAAAAGCTATCGCGAAAGTCGCCCGTTATGCCGATCGCATCTACGCCCTGAACCCCGATTTGCTGCATGTTCTTCCCCCGCAGGCCCGCTTTCTGCCTTATGCCAACGTGGATCCCCGAGAGTGGACACCCCCACAGCCGACACACAACGCGATCCCGGTTGTCGTACATGCTCCTACGCACCGAGGGGTTAAAGGAACGGAGTTTGTCATGGAAGCTGTTCGGCGTCTTCATTCCGAAGGGATACCTTTTCAGTTTCAACTCATCGAAAACCTCCTCCATACGGAAGCACGCCAGTTGTATGAGCGTGCAGATGTGCTCGTGGATCAACTATTGCTCGGATGGTATGGGGGGCTTGCAGTAGAATTCATGGCTTTGCAAAAACCTGTGGTCTGTTACTTGCGTGATGAAGATCTCAATTTTCTCCCTCCTCTCATGCGTGCCGAGTTGCCTATTGTCAATGCGAACCAAACCAACCTCTATGAAGTATTGAAAGACTTGTTGACGATTCGCAGGACCGAACTTGTCGAAATAGGGCGGCGGGGCAGAGCCTATGTTGAAAGGTGGCATGATCCTGTCCAAATCGCGCATGAGTTGGCTCATGAATACCATGCTATTGCCAACCGCCGGTGGAAGCCAAAATTATCGTCGGTCGAACAGCGCTCTTCTTCGCGAAACATGGTACGAGCGAACCCTGGAGAGATAAACGAGAAGGCGGAAACCTAAGACGTGACGCTGCGTGGATCGGTGGATTCCAAGGTCACTGTGTTCGAACAGTATCCTGAGAATGGCGTGTCCTCACGGAGGAAGATATGTCTCCTCTCATGGTCTGATATTGCAAACGATCCCCGGGTCCGTCGCCAAGGTGATGCTCTGCATATGGCTGGTTGGTCGGTGGTAGGCGTCGGACTTTCCGGTCCTGCTGAAAATTGCCCGCCGTGGTCCATCCTGTCTGAAGTTCCGCCAAGTCCGCCAAGAAAGAGAAGTCATAACAAGTTCGGAGAACGACTGGGGCAGTACCCCGCCGTAAGGTGGAGCAGAAAACAGGTCGCCAGGATTTTTCATATGTTGGCCTCGCTCAAGGTGAGACTACGGCCAGAACATGCGATTTCTGCGTACTGGGCTTGGTATTGGCCTTGGCCACATGTAAGGCAGATCTATGACCTGGCCACCTCTATCACGGCCGATGTTTGGTTGGCGAACGATTGGGTGATGTTGCCTGTCGCAGCACGGCTGGCAAAAGAGAGGGGAGGGATCTATGTCTATGATACGCATGAGTTGGCGATAGATGAGTACTCTGAACGTCTGAGATGGCGTCTGATCAGAAGGCCCTTTGTGAAGGCAATCGAGGATCAGTTTATCCGCGGTGCTAAGCATGTTTCATGCGTATCCCACGGAATCGCAGTGCGAATACAAGAACTCTATGGGCTGCAGAGAACTCCACTCGTGATCAGGAACATCCCCACGTACTCTGCAGCTACCTTTCGACCGACAGGTAACGATATACGTATCCTCTATCACGGAATCATTGCTCCCGAGCGCGGACTCGAACAAGCCATAGAAAGTGTTCCCGCTTGGCGAAGGGATTTCAGCTTAACCATTCGAGGTATTGGAAGAGCCAGTTACATGGCCTCGATTCAGGACCGCATTGACAGATTAGGTCTTCAAGGACGAGTGCAGATTGCGCCCTCGGTTCCTATGACTGAACTGGTAAGGGCGGCCATGCCGTTCGATATCGGCCTGTTTGCGTTACCTGGGCATTCATTACACAATATGTTTGCCTTGCCCAACAAATTCTTCGAATACATCATGGCTGGTCTGGCCCTCTGTATCAGCGACCTGCCGGAGATGACGAACCTGCTCCGTGCATATAATCTGGGAACTATCATTGCGAGGGTCGACCCTGACGCTATCGCAACAGCCATTAATAGTGTGGAACCGAAAACGATTGACGTGTATAAGCGAAACTCCCTCAAGGCCGCTCTTGAATTGAATTGGGACAATGAATCTCAAAAGATGATGAGAGCCTACGAGTCAGAGTTCAAAGACGCGAAATGAAAGGTACATGTTGTGTGCGGTATCTGGTTTTCTGCCGGGTTTCCCCCTGACGCAAAACACATGGACGTGGTGGCTCACCGGGGCCCAGATGGTCGTGGATGGCGTGTCTTCAAGAGTTCCTGTGGACCAGTCGCTTTAGGACACCGCCGACTAGCGATCATCGACACGAGTGAGGCTGCTGGCCAGCCGATGGCCTATGCCGGCGGGCGACTTTGGTTGGTCTATAACGGGGAAATTTATAACCATGTCGAGCTGCGGACAGAACTTGAATCATTGGGCCATACTTTTTTGACACGCTCCGATAGCGAAGTGATTCTGGCGGCCTACGATCAATGGGGAGAGTCCTGTCTGGATCGATTTATGGGGATGTTTGCTTTCGTCATTTATGAGCCAGGCGCGGAACGATTCTTTGCCGCGCGAGATCGGTTCGGAATCAAGCCCCTCTACTATGTCAGTCATAGGAATGGTCTTGCCTTTGCGTCCGAAATCAAACAGCTCCTCCGGCTGCCAGATGTGACGGCTAGGATGAACGTGGCGCGCATGTATGATTATTTGTCAGCAGGGATGACCGACCATACGGGGGAAACGATGTTCAATGATGTGATGCAGCTCCGCAACAGGGAGTGTGTCACCATTGATCTGTCACGGTTTACTCTTGGCCATCCGCTCCCGATTCGACGGTGGTATTGGTTACCTCCCTCCGGTTCCCTCAGGATGTCTGAGGACCAGGCGGCTGCACGGTTTCGCGAATTGCTTGCCGAATCAGTTCGTTTACATCTCCGTTCTGATGTACCGGTCGGCTCTTGTCTCTCCGGAGGTCTCGACAGTTCGTCCATCGTATGCCTGATCGACCGGCAACTTCGTGCAGAGGGTAATGGGAATCGGCTCAACACAATCAGCGCCTGCTACGAGGAGAAAAGCGTCGACGAGCGTCCGTTCATCGAGGCAATCTCTGCGGCGACGAATACCCAGCCGCACTATGTGTTTCCACGCGCTGAGGACTCCCTTGCCTTGGCTGAGCAGATCACATGGCATCAAGATGAACCGTATGGCAGCACCAGCATTTTTGCGCAATGGTGCGTGTTCGCCAGGGCCCATCAAGAGAAGATTAAGGTCATGCTGGATGGGCAGGGGGCGGACGAACAGTTGGCCGGCTACCACGCGGGGTTCGGTTACTATTATGCCAGTCTCTTGCGTCGGGCGAGGTACTTCGCTTTGCTGTGTACGATGTTTGAGCGGCGACGTTTCCACGGGATTCCGCTGCTGACGCAGGCTGAAACGATAGTCCCCCGTCTGTTGCCGGGAAGGCTGAAGCGTTTCGTGGCCAGCAAACGACAAGCGCTGGTCAATCATGACTGGCTCGGATCGAAGGTCTTCAGCGGAGGGGCCTTTGCACTGAACCCTTTCGATGCGGCAGTGTCGCGCGAGGGAATCGGTCCGATCAAGGATATCGGAGATTGGTGTGTGGCTCTCACCGATGTCACGAATCTCAAGATGCTGTTGCATTACGAAGATCGAAATAGTATGGCCCACAGTGTCGAAGCGCGCGTTCCGTTCTTGGATCATCGCCTGGTGGAGTTTTGCATTGGCCTCGGAGAAGAGCATAAGATCGTCGGCAGCGATACGAAGAGGGTCCTCCGACGGGGGATGGCCGACATTCTCCCGGAAACAGTCTGCGGGCGGCGCGATAAGCTCGGCTTCGGCACCCCGGAAGAGACATGGTTCCGAGGACCCCTTCGCGGTGTTATCGAACCGGGCGTCGAAGACACTTTGCGACGCTTTCCTGATTTATTGAACCCAGTGGAAGTTCGTGAGCACGTCAAGGATATGCTCAACGGGCGGCGGCCTCTAGACTTCTCTCTCTGGAGAATTGTGAACGTCGGGATCTGGGGAAGAATATTCGCCGTGACGATGTGATGCGAAGGAAGCGGGCGGGAGCTCTTCTTTGCACGGACCACGCTAGGTGTTTGGCGGCGAAGGCAAGACGCCGCTGGTGAAGTTTCACTTGAGTGAGAGGTGTCCGGTGAAAGTTGGAACAGTTGTCGGAGCCCGCCCGCAATTTATCAAGGCTGCGGCCGTATCACGCGCGTTGCGAAGTGTCGGAGACGTCCAAGAGGTGATCATCCACACCGGACAACATTACGATGCCAACATGTCGGAGGTCTTTTTCCAAGAGCTCGAGATTCCGAGGGCGGATCATCATTTGGGAATAGGATCAGACAGTCATGGTGCACAGACAGGACGGATGCTGGAGGCTCTCGAACAAGTCTTGATCAAAGAGAAACCAGACCAAGTATTGGTTTACGGAGACACGAATTCCACGCTTGCCGGTGCATTAGCCGCGGCCAAGCTCCATATCCCCGTGGCTCATATTGAGGCTGGGCTACGATCCTTTAATCGTCGGATGGCGGAAGAGACCAATCGCATTCTGACAGATCATGCGTCGACGCTGCTCTTTGCCCCGACAGACGCGGCTGTGGTGAATCTCCGGCGGGAAGGCATTTCTACAGAAAAGATCCATCACGTTGGGGATGTGATGTATGATGCCGCGCTGTATCATGGCGCCAAGGCTGAGGCGACCAGCCGAATTCTCAGCCGACTCGGGCTCAAGGCGAACCACTATTCGTTGGTGACGGTCCATCGTGCGGAAACGACTGACACTCCTGCCCGACTATACGCTGTGGCCAAAGGCTTGTGCCAGGCGTCGGGCCACATGCAGTGGGTATTCCCGGTGCACCCACGTACCAGGACTGCCCTGATGCGCGATAGCTTACTTGAGGACCTCTCGAGATGTGTGCGGGTGATTGAACCGGTCGGATACTTAGATATGGTCATGCTGGAAAAGAATTCCTGCTGCATCGCTACCGATTCAGGAGGCGTTCAGAAAGAGGCGTTTTTCTACCGGGTTCCCTGTGTGACCTTGCGGGAGGAAACTGAATGGGTGGAGCTTGTGGAACTCGGCTGGAATCGACTCGTCTCTCCCACTGATTCCGAGGCGGTTGCGAAGGTCTTGTCGGATTCAAGCACGGGCACGCGTGCATGTCGAATCGATCCCGGTGATCTCTATGGAGATGGTCATGCTGCCGAGCGGATCGCCGGGATCTTGTTGATGTCCAGTTGAGCAAGTCGTGCGAGTGCTGTTCATTTCATTTTGTTTCCCTCCTTACAACGATGTCGGTCATGTCCGCGTTGGGAAGTTGGCAAAGTATCTCCTGAAGTTTGGTCATGATGTCCGAGTAGTCACAGCCAAGGATCAACCCTTTCCACCGACACTTCAAACCGAAGTCCCTTCTGAGCGGGTATCCTACACCCGTTGGATCAACGTCAATAAGCCAGCCGAAATAATCTTTGGCGGACGGCGCTCAGTGTCAATGAGAGGGCTTGAATCTCACGGACATCTTCAATCAGGGGAGAAATATCTAAGGCGACTCTATCGAAACCTGTACAAGCGTTTTGTGAGCTTTCCTGACGATCAAATCGGGTGGTTTCCATTTGCATACAGGGCAGCCTCTCAATTGCTGGAAAATTGGAAGCCACATGTGATCTATGCCAGTGCGATGCCGTTCACCTCTCTCTTGGTCGCACAAAAGCTTTCTGCCAGATATTCGATTCCCTGGGTAGGGGACCTGCGGGACCTGTGGGTTGATAACCACAACTATAAGTACAGTGGATGGAGGCGAATAGTTGAGGAGAAAGTGGAACGACGGATTCTGTCTTCTGCGGCGGGGCTGGTCACGGTTTCAGAGCCCCTAGCAGATGTGTTGAGGAAGAAATACGGGAGATCTGTCTCAATCGTACTCAATGGGTTTGATCACAATGATTACCCGAGTGACGATGAAATGACGAGTCCTGGTCGGACGTTGAACATGATTTATACCGGGATAATTTATGAAGGCAAGCAGGATATCGCGCCTCTGTTTCAGTCTTTGGCCAAGATGGGTTCTCGCGATAGCTTTCGGGTGAAACTGTATGGGAGATATCTGCAACATGTCCGTCGACTAGCTGCCCAATATGACATTCAATCCATTGTTCAGGTAAACGAATCCATTCCCTATAAGGAAGCATTAAGGGCTCAGCGGCAAGCTGATGTGTTGCTATTATTGTTGTGGAATGATCCCCGCGAGAAAGGGGTCTATACGGGCAAGTTGTTTGAGTACATTGGTGCGGGTCGCCCCATTCTAGCAATAGGTCCTTCTGATAATGTCGCCGCTGATTTGATTTGGGAGCGAAATATTGGGGTGGTGTTTCAGGATCCGGCAGATATATCGGAGCAGCTTCACAAATGGATCGTCCAAAAGCAAGTCAATGGTGCAATACCTTCGGTTCCTTTGGGTGCAGGAGTGGGACTGTCACGCGAAGATCAGACGAGACAACTTGAGAGAGTGCTTCTTGGAATTGTGACCGGGAAAGCTGCTGAAAACTGATACGATGGATATTATAGTCGTCAATGATTTTGGATACGTAGAAGGGGGTTCAAGCCAGGTGGCATTGTCCAGCGCAATCGGGCTTGCTACGCGAGGTCATCATGTGACGCTGGTCTGTGCAGTGCTTCCGATTACGTTGGAGTTGCAGAATTCGAATGTGCGTGTGGTGTGCACGCATCAATATGATATCGCTCGGGACCCAAATCGTTTCCGTGCGAGCCTGCAGGGAATATGGAACCCCAAGGCAGCTCGGACCATGGGAGATGTCCTTCGTCCGCTCGATCCTGCGCGGACCATTGTTCATCTCCATGGATGGACCAAATCTCTTTCTTCCAGCGTGGTTCGGGAAGCTGTTGTAAGAGGGTTCAAGGTCATTTGTACATTACACGATTATTTTACTGCATGTCCGACCGGAGGATTCTTTCATCATCCAAGCAAGAAGATCTGTACGCTGACTCCTCTATCGGCCGCCTGCATACTGTCGGCTTGCGATCGGAGGGGATATCTACAGAAACTGTGGCGTGTCGGGCGGCAGATTGTTCAGCAGCGATGGGGACTAGTCCCGGGCGGGATCAGGAACTTCATTTGTGTTTCCCGCTTCAGCCGGTCGATTCTGATTCCATTCTTGCCAACCGGCTCCAACCTGTATTGGAATTCCAACGTGATCAATGTGCGGAAATCCGAACCTGTGCAGGTCGAGAGGAACGACTATTTTGTAATGGTGGGGCGATTGACTGCCGGCAAAGGGCCAGACATATTTGCTCAAGCTGCTGTTGCAAGGGGATGCCGGGCAATCTTTGTGGGGGATGGCGAATGCCGGCACGAAGTCGAGAGGGCCTGTCCTTCGGCAAAGATTACCGGATGGTGCCCAATAGCGGAAGTCGTTGGTTACTTGCGACAGGCTCGGGCTTTGGTCTTTCCCTCTCTTTGGTATGAGGCTCAGCCTCTGGTCGTTCTGGAAGCGGCTGCATTAGGTGTCGCGGCCATTGTTTCAGACGCTTCTGCAGCGAGAGATACGGTTGTTGATGGTAAAACAGGATTCTGGTTCCGAAGCGGAGATCATCACGATCTTTCAAAAAAGATGGCCATGTTTGAAGACCGCGATCTTGCCAAACGGCTAGGCCTAGCAGCATATGAGCACTACTGGTCAGATCCTTCAGATCTAGAAGTGCATCTCCAACGCCTCGAAGAAATCTATGTCCGTGTGACGTCCTGATTGTGGCAGTAGAAGGCTGGTTCGAATAACAGGATGTTGAAAAAGTCCGCCAGCTTTGTTCTCGCGACACTCAGAGGCTCACCGTACGGGAAAGAGTACGATTCGCCTCTTCGCTTGCTGCGGCCGCGCTGGACGGCCATTTTGAACATCCTGCGGGGTTTTCCTCGTGTTTCCACACAATCGAACGATTGCTTTTCAGGGGCCTCCGAAATTGTTTTTCAACAGCCTGATAAGTCATTCCTGTGATCAGTATTATCATTCCTACGTACAACGCAGTTCCCTATCTTGCTATTCTGCTAGAGGCGCTTGAACAACAAATTCTCACCGATGCAGAGGTTGTCGTAATCGATTCCTCCTCCCTCGACAATACAGTTGAGATTGCCCGATCTCACGGTGTTCGGACACTGTCTATCCTAAAACATGAGTTCGATCACGGGTTGACGAGAACAATGGGGGCGCAGCAGGCTCAGGGAGAAATTCTAGTCTACTTGACTCAGGACGCGCTGCCGGTCGATGAGAGATCATTGGCAAAATTGGTGGCGCCGTTCGATGCCGATCGCCAGGTTGGAGTCACGTTCGGTCGGCAGCTCCCTCGCGGTGATGCCACGCCGTTCGGACAACATTTGCGCCTGTTCAACTATCCAGCCACATCATATAGGCGATCGTTATCGGATTGCGCAGGTCATGGAATCCGGGGTGCATTCTGCTCCAACTCCTTTGCCGCCTACCGCAAGAGTGCATTGGAAGAGGTCGGGTGGTTCAAAGGTGGTCTTCTGATGGGAGAAGATATGCACGCCTGTGCCAGTATGCTTCTGAAGGGGTATAAAGTGGCCTACTCGGCGGATGCCGCCGTTCTCCACTCCCACAATTATTCCATGAAGCAGGAGTTCAAACGGTATTTCGACCTGGGCGTGTTCCTCGAAAAAGAGCACTGGATTCTCGATACCTTCGGGAAAGCCGAGGGAGAGGGACTTCGCTTTGTGCGTTCAGAACTGGCTTATCTGCGGGACCAAGGACTCTCTCATCTTGTTCCGGCCAGCATCGCGCGTGCGGGCGCCAAATGGTTGGGTTACCGCCTCGGCCAGGTACACAGGTCGTTACCCCGCTCGATAATGAAGCGGCTGAGTATGCACTCGACTTGATTGGCGCAGGATGACAGAATAGGCGCCAACGGCCGGATGTTCTCGATATGCTCAAGCGCCACTCGCAATTCCTCCAGAGCCTCCTTTTCATCTTCGATCTCACCGTGATCTGTATTTGCTGGATCATGGCTTATCACATCCGGTTTCAAGAGGGCTTAGCCCCCGTGGAAAAAGGGATTCCCTCTCTCGAAGTGTATCTGTGGGTACTTCTTCCGATTATCTTCGTGTGGGGTCTCTCCTTTCGAGCGTTTAACCTCTATCGTCCACGGCGAATGGGGACTCATCTCGCCGAATTTCTGGATCTTGCCAAGGCGAATACGTTATCGGTGCTGATCTTAGTGGCTCTGACGTTCTTCATCCGTCAATTCGAATACTCTCGCCTCGTGTTCCTCTACTTTTGGATACTGAACCTCGTGGCCCTGGGGTTTTCTCGCATGGCGTTTCGTGAAGTATTGCGGTTTATCCGGAAGCAGGGCCACAATCAACGATATTGCTTGATCGTAGGAGCCGGAAAGTTAGGACAACGCGTCGTCCGGTCATTGGCCATCCACTCCGAATTTGGAATCCGGATCAACGGATTTCTCACGCGTCATCCCCATAAGGTCGGCAAGGTCTATGAAGGCATACGCGTCGTGGGACGTTACGAAGAGCTGAAAAAACACGCGTCCAGACTTGACATTGTGTTCCTCTGCTTGCCTCCCGATGCCGAGCAGAATGCGGAAAAGATTCTTGGATATCTGGCTACAACGACGATTGAGGTCAAGGTGATTCCTTCCATCTATGAGTTCATCACGTTAAGAGCAGAGGCCGAGATGTTCGACGGGCTTCCTCTCATCACCCTTCAGGGGTCTCCTCTCTATGGATGGAACGGTGTCGCAAAAAGGGCCATGGATATCTTGGGTGCGGCCATCGCACTCGCGGCGACCGCTCCACTCGTGATCCTCGTCGCTCTTCTCGTCAAGGCGACGTCTGCAGGGCCGATCTTCTATCGACAGGAGCGTATGGGCTTGGATGGAAGGCCTTTTCAAATGCTGAAATTCCGAACGATGAGTGTGGATCAAACGGGGGATATCGAACTCCTTACTCAAGAACACGATCCGCGTGTCACCCACGTGGGTCGTTTCCTTCGTCGCATGAGTTTGGACGAACTTCCGCAATTCTGGAATGTACTGAGGGGTCACATGAGCATTGTGGGACCTCGACCGGAACGTTCCTGGGTCGTCGAAGAAGTCCGAAAACAGATTCCTCTCTACATGCTCAAGCATAAGATGAAGGCCGGCATCACCGGGTGGGCTCAGGTGAACGGCTGGCGGGGGAATACGTCACTCGAGAAACGTATCGAATGTGATCTGTATTATATCGAGCACTGGTCGATCTGGTTTGATGTGAAGATCATGTTCCTGACCATCTGGCGTGGATTCGTGCACCGGCATGCGTACTGATGACAGGCATCCTTGCAGGATATCGGCCTCGTTTCTCTTTGTTCGATGTCGTATCCCGTCCCACCTCAACCATCTGTTTTCTTGAGTTTCCGGCGTTGGCTTGCTACCATCGTCCCTGAGTATGCCGCATGGCCAAGACGAGACTCCCCAGAAAGCACCGGCATCGCCTCGGACCATCTCTCCGCACAATTCTCCGTAATATCCGGCTATTCGCAACGGACGTGGATGGAGTGCTGACCGACGGAGGCATGTACTATGCCGAATCCGGCGACGAATGGAAAAAATTCAATACCAGGGACGGGATGGGCATCAAGCTGCTCCAGAAGGCGGGACTTGTGACCGCGATCATCACGCAGGAATCCACGAAGTTGGTGAGTCGTCGCGCCCAGAAGTTGGCCATTCCCGAAGTCCACCAGGGTGCCTGGGACAAGCTTTCGGTCTTGCAGGATCTCATCAATCGATATGGGTTGACGATGAAGCACGTCGCCTACATCGGTGATGACGTCAATGATGTGCAAGCACTCAAGGCGGTCGGTTTTTCGGCCGCCCCTGCCGACAGCCAGCTTCCGGCGCTGTCAGCGGTGGACTATGTCTGTCAAAAAAAAGGCGGGGAAGGCGCGGTTCGAGAGGTCGCCGACCTGATACTTTCCGTTCAGATTCCGCGACCGGTTCGTGAGAGGAGCCCTCGAGTCGAATGAAAGAAATCCCATGACGGCACGTCAGCATCTCTATCCTGTCATCTTGGCCGGCGGGAGCGGCACTCGGTTCTGGCCGTTGAGCCGTCATCTCTATCCGAAGCAGCTGCTGCGCATCATGGGCGATCATACGTTGATCCAGCAGACGATGCGCCGGGTGCTTGGCTGTGCGGATGCCAGCCGGGTATTGATTTCCACGACTCCAGGCCAGGCCGATTCGATTCGCGTGCAGTTGAGTGACTGGAAGGATGCGTTACAGGAGAATTTCGTGGTTGAACCTGTCGGACGCAACACGGCGCCGGCCATTGCGCTGGTCGCCCTCGACCTGATCCGCAGGGACCCGGAAGCGATCATGGTCGTCCTGCCGGCTGATCATGTGGTGACAGGAGAGAAAGCCTTTCGAGCGGCAGTGGCGTTGGGCGCAGAGCTGGCGATGAAAGACTATCTGGTGACGTTCGGTATCACGCCGACGAGACCTGAAACCGGCTATGGGTATATCCAGCCGAACCGGCGGATTCGCTTGATGACAAAGGGGAAACTGACGGGTCATCCAGTGGCACGGTTTGTCGAGAAACCCAATGCCGCGAAGGCTGCGCAATACTTGCGAAGCGGGAATTACTATTGGAATAGCGGCATGTTTGTCTGGAAAGCCGCGACTATTCTCAAGGAACTCAACAGCTACCAGCCTGTCCTGAGTAGGATGATGCCTGATATCCATCACATGATCGTCTCCGGTCAACAGTCCCGCATGGTTGAAGACAGCTATCGAAAAGTACCGGCTGTTTCCATCGACACGGGGGTGATGGAGCGATCCGATCATGCAGTCATGATTCCGGTGGGATTTCAGTGGTCGGATGTCGGCAACTGGAGCAGCTTGGAAGAGGTGGCTCCGCGGGACAAGTCGGGAAATGTGGTGACCGGACGGGTCGTCGATCTCGGCAGCCGGAACTCCGTCATGTATGCGGACCGGCGCGTTGTTGCGACCATCGGCTTGGAAGACATGGTGGTGGTGGACACGCCGGACGCGACCCTGGTCTGCCCGAAGAACAAGTCCCAGGACGTCAAGAAGGTAGTCGAAATTCTCAAACAACAAGGAGCGCCTGAACACCTCGAGCATCTCACGGTCCATCGGCCATGGGGTTCGTATACGGTGTTGGAGGAGGGGCAGGGCTATAAGGTCAAACGGGTGACCGTGAGTCCTGGCGGCCGGCTGTCCCTGCAAATGCATCACAAGCGGAGCGAACACTGGGTGGTGATCGCCGGAACGGCCCGCGTCACCCGCGGGAAGGAGATTTTCGATCTGGCCGTCGGGCAGAGCACGGCGATTCCGGTTGAAACACCCCATCGGCTTGAGAATCCTGGATCGGACATCCTTCATATTATCGAAGTCCAGAACGGTCCCTATGTGGGAGAGGATGATATTGTCCGGTTCCAGGACGATTACGGGCGGACCACCGAAGAGCATTGAGGGGACACGATGGGATTGTTTCGGGAGTACGATATCCGGGGTATTGTGGGCGAAGAACTCACCGAGGACACGGCCGAACGAATCGGTCGCGCCTATGCCTCGATGGCCGGCGGCAAAGGCGTGAAGACCGTCAGTCTGGGCCGTGACGGGCGGTTGAGTTCACCCGGATTGCATGCGAGTTTGGTGCGGGGGCTGTTGTTCGGGGGACTGGACGTCATCGATGTCGGTGTCTGTACGTCCCCGCTGTTGTATTTCTCGCTCTTTCAGTTGCCGGTGGACGGTGGGATTATGATTACAGGAAGTCATAATTCCGCCGAGTACAATGGTTTCAAGATCTGCATCGGAAAGGAAGCGATACACGGGGAGGAGATTCAAGCGCTTCGTAGGGTGATGGAGGCAGGACGGTTTGCGTCGGGCTCAGGCACCCTGTCGAATCACACGATTATCCCGCAGTACCTCGACTATCTCACAAAGAGTTTCGCCGGTGTGCGCGCCGACCACTTGCACGTCGTCATCGATTGCGGGAACGGCGCGGCCTCTCTCGTGGCGAAACAAGCGATCGAGCTGCTGGGCTGCCGGGTGACGGGACTCTATTGCGACCTGGATGGAACATTTCCGAATCATCATCCGGATCCCACCGTCGTCGAAAATCTTCAGGATTTGAGGCAAGCCGTGCGGGACCTTAAAGCGGATGTGGGCATCGGATACGATGGTGATGCCGACCGTATCGGGACCGTGGACGAGCAAGGCAATATTCTGTGGGGCGATCGGCTCATGGTGGTCTACGCGCGCGATATTCTCGCGGAACGGCCGGGGAGTACCTTCATTTCGGAAGTGAAGGCCTCACAATGTTTGTATGACGATATTGCCCAACGCGGCGGCCGGCCCATCATGTGGAAGACCGGACACTCTCTCATCAAGGCAAAAATGAAAGTGGAACAGGCCGTCTTGGCGGGAGAAATGTCAGGGCATATGTTCTTTGCAGATCGCTATTTTGGATATGACGATGCCGTGTATGCGTCGTGCCGTCTCATCGAGATCCTGGCAAAATCCAAGAAGACTCTTTCGAGCCTGGTCGCAGATCTCCCGTCGACGTCCGTAACCCCGGAGATCAGAGTGGATTGCCCCGATGCCCTGAAGTTTGATCTCGTCGAACAGGTGTTGACCCGCCTCAGAGGGTATGCCGAGAACGGACGACCGGTCGGGCATTCCGGCCTTCGTCTCAGGCAACTGGTGACCATCGATGGAGTTCGCGCTATTTTCGAAGAGGGGTGGGGTCTGATCAGAGCATCGAACACGCAACCGGCATTGGTGCTGAGGTTCGAGGCCATCTCGCCAGGTCATTTGTCGAAGATCCGTTCGGCTATTGAAGTCGAATTGGAGCAAGCCCGCAGACCTCTTGCGTCGTAAGCTCGTGCCGCTCGTCCACTCGACGTCCTTCCACTGGGTCCTGCCGGTCATTCTGCTGGTCTGGACAGCGGCTCCGCTCTCCCTCGTTGCAGATGTCGGACAGGAGTCTCCACCCGTCACATTGCCTTTTGCCATCGGAGAACGACTTACCTACGATCTCTCCTGGACGTATGTGAAGGCGGGGACTGCGGTGATGGCCGTGGAGGACTCGGCGCCGATCAATGGTCGTCAGACCTTCAAGTTGCACACCATCGCCCGATCGAGCCCGACCATCACCAAGTTTTATCCGGTTCTCAACCAGGTCGAGTCGTTCATCGATACCGAACGCTTTTTGCCGCTGCGGATGGTTTTCAACCGGAGAGAGGGAAAGCGGAAGAATGACTTCGAGTATACGTTCCGTCATGGGTCGGGGACCGTCACCGCTGTAAAGGATGGGAAGGTGGAAGAGCTGACCATCCCGGCAGATGCCCAAGATGCCATCTCTTGCCTGTATTTTGCGCGAAAGTCGCTCCCTCTTGTCCCGGGGTCCGCCTTGACCCTGAACGTCCACCATGACAAGAAGAACTATAAGCTGGAGGTTCGCGTTGAGGGATTGGAAACGATAGAAGGACCCTGGGGTAAAACCCCGACTGCACGTGTGTTGGTGATCATGCCGTTCCAAGGCATTTTTTTGAACGAAGGGAACATTCGTGTCTGGCTCACGACAGACCCACGTCATCTTCCTGTCAGGATGAAGGCCAAGGTTATGATCGGATCCATAGTGGCGGAACTCGTGAGCGGATTGCACTCGCCTGACGGCCGCAAATAGTGCCCCCGTTCGATTGCTCGTGCCCTTCAAAACCGTTATAATCGCCTCGGGCGCTTTGGCATTGCCGATATTGTTCGGCAGGGTCGGGGTGCATGCCGTGACCCAGTGCACCCAGTCGAGGACCGCGGATGGGCAGATTTCCAGTTAACTTAAGCCGGTTTATCATCAAGAAGCAGGTAGGGCACGCCGAGGTTATCTCGGAGCTTTCGATCTTGTTGACGCAAATCGGTCTGGTCGGAAAATTCATCGCGCGGGATCTTCAACGCGCAGGACTGCTTCCCATTCTAGGCGTGACCGGTGAAACCAACGTGCAGGGCGAGGTGGTCAAAAGGTTGGATGCCATCGCCAACGACACCTTCATCCGAGTATTCGAGCATAGCGATTGGGTCTGCGTGCTCGCGTCCGAGGAAATGGAAAAGCCGTTGGAGCTGTCCCAGCACGTCCCCCGGGGAAAATACATGCTCCTCTTCGATCCACTGGACGGGTCTTCGAACACGGACGTCAATATGCCGTTAGGCGCCATTTTCTCGATACTGAAATACAAGGGGACGGAACGAGTACCGCTTGAAAGGGAACTGTTGCGCAAAGGGACCGAGCAAGTGGCTGCAGGATATCTGTTGTACGGGGCAAGTACTATGCTGGTGTTTTCCGCAGGGCAGGGGGTTCACGGGTTCACCCTCGAACCGTCCATCGGAGAGTATCTGCTGTCGCACGAACAGATGAAGATTCCGACGAGAGGGAAGATCTATGCCGCGAATGAAGGGAACTACCACAAGTGGCCGCAGGGAACTCAGCGCTACCTGGACTCGCTCAAGGTTCAGGATAAGTCCACCGGCCGACCCTACAGTGCGCGTTACTCGGGCTGTCTGGTCGCCGACGTCCATCGTATCTTGCTCAACGGCGGTATTTACTTGTATCCCGGGGAAAAGAACAAGCCGGAAGGAAAGCTTCGTCTCTTGTATGAAGCCAATCCGATGGCCTTGGTCGTGGAACAGGCCGGAGGGAAAGCCACGACCGGATCGATGCGCATTCTGGACGTTGAGCCTACTGCTCTCCACCAGCGGGTTCCCTTGGTGATCGGTAGTGTGGAAGATGTGAACGAGGCGGCGGCCTGTATGCAAGGACAGTAGTGACAGGGACGGCATGATGAAGGTGTATGAAGATTTGTCTGGAGGTTGATCATGGGAGATCGAGTACAAGAAATTCTCGGTTGGTACGAAAGCGATAATCCTGGCACGAAAACCAGTCTGGCCAGACTCCTCAACGGCGGCAAATTGGGAGGCAGCGGAAAACTGGTCATTCTCCCAGTCGACCAGGGGTTCGAGCATGGACCTGCCCGCAGCTTTGCTCCGAATCCTGTCGGATATAACCCGCAGTATCATTTTCAGCTGGCGATCGACGCCGGTTGCAACGCCTACGCCGCACCATTGGGTTTCTTGGAAGCTGGAGCCGGCCGGTTCGCCGGTCGCATTCCGTTGATCCTCAAGCTCAACAACCACGATGTGCTGCACGATGACAAAGATCCGCTTCCATCCGTCACCGGGAGTGTGCGTGACGCGCTTCGGCTTGGATGTTGCGCGGTTGGGTACACGATCTATCCCGGATCCGCCCATTGCACCGCCATGTACGAGCAGCTCCGCGCGATTGCAGAGGAGGCGAAGAGTTGCGGCCTGGCGGTGGTGGTGTGGTCCTATCCCCGCGGTTCCGCGCTGAGCAAGGAAGGCGAGACCGGAATGGATGTGGTGGCCTATGCCGCTCAAATCGCCGCCCAGTTGGGCGCGCACGTCATCAAGGTCAAGCTGCCCACGGCGCACTTGGAACAGGCTGCCGCAAAGAAAGTCTATGAGGCGGAACAGATCCCGATCAAGACGTTGCCGGAACGCGTGAAGCATGTGGTGCAGAGTGCGTTCGACGGCCGGCGCATCGTCATTTTCTCGGGGGGAGCCAAGAGCGACGAGAAGTCGGTGTACGAAGAAGCCCGCGCCATTCGCGATGGGGGAGGGTTTGGCTCCATCATCGGGCGTAATTCTTTTCAGCGGCCGAAGGCGGATGCGGTGAAGTTCCTTCAGACGATCATGGGAATTTACGCCGGAGAAATTCAGTGAACAGGGGACTCGGACGCTCACTCTTCCGGCAACAGGACTGGGACGTGGAGGGGGAGTGAGAGAGGCGCCATCTCAACGATCCTGGATGCTTCCGGGGCTGTTGATCATCTCAGGCATCCTGATTGGCCTTATTGCGGTGTCGGAGTTCGAATGGCTGCCGAACGGCCGTGCCGTGCCGCAGATCGCTCCGGTGGTTCCTGCACGACCTGTTGCGACCGCCATCCAGCCCACCTTACCGGGATCGGGGGGACAAAACTTCGTCGATATTGCGAAAGCGGTCAAGCCCGCCGTCGTGAATATCTTCGCGACAAGAAACGGGAAGGGAGAGGGTGGAATGCAGGGCCTGCCCTTCGATGATCCGTTCTTTCGCCGTTTCTTTGGAGAAGAATTCAATAAGCGGTTCGAAGCGCCTCGCGAACGCAAAGAACGGGGAATGGGGTCGGGCATCATCGTCGATGCCGGCGGGGTGATCATCACGAACAACCATGTCGTGAGCAAGGCAGACGAAATCAAGGTGTTTCTCTCCGATAAGCGGGAATTTAAGGCCAAGTTGATCGGGACCGACGCAAAGACCGATGTGGCCGTATTGAAAATTGACGCGAGCGGTCTGGCGACGGTCCCCTGGGCCGATTCCGATAAGCTTGAAGTCGGCGAATTCGTTCTGGCCGTCGGTAATCCATTCGGTCTCACCCAAACGGTCACATTAGGCATTGTCAGCGCCCTTGGGCGTTCTGCAGGAATTGCAGAGTACGAGGATTTCATACAGACCGATGCCGCGATCAATCCGGGGAACTCAGGCGGTGCGCTCGTCAACGTGCGGGGCGAGTTGGTGGGGATCAACACGGCAATATACAGCCAGAGCGGCGGAAACATGGGGATCGGCTTCGCCGTGCCAAGCAATATGGCGCACTCCATCATGACGCAGTTGGTTCAGCACGGAAAAGTGGTGCGCGGATGGCTGGGTGTGTCCATTCAGGAATTGACTCCTGAACTGGCTACGCAGTTCGGCGTGCCGAAAGAGACCAAGGGAGTCTTGGTCAGCGACGTGATGGACGATAGTCCGGCGAAAAAGAGCGGCTTTGAACGGGGTGATGTTATTCTGGAATACGACGGCAGGTCCATGGATTCTCCGACTCAGCTCCGCAACGCAGTTGCTCAGACCGTCGTCGGAAAGAAAGTCTCGATTAAGTTCATCCGTGAGAAGAAGCCGAAAACCGCCGAATTGACGATCGGTGAGCAACCGAAGAATTTGACGCAAGCCGGCCAGGAGGAATCTGGGGAATCGGCGGCTCCCGCCGGTCTTCTCTCGGATATCGAAGTCAAGGAATTGACCGACGAGCTGGCCGGCCGACACAATCTGAAGTCGACGGAACGCGGCGTGATCGTTGTGCGTGTCAAATCGGGCAGCCCCGCTGACGAAGTCGGGGTGCGGGAAGGAGACGTCATCATAGAAGTGAATAGAAAGCCTGTGACATCGTTGAAATCCTACGAGCGTCTTGCGTCAAATTTATCCAAGGATCAGTCCGTCTTACTCTTGCTGAAACGGCAGGGGCGGACGATCTATCTCACGCTGCGGCCGTGACGTCGAGTATCATGTGTGGGCTGACGGACGTCATGTTGGAGGAGGTGGAAGTATGGTACAACGCGCCATATTTGTCCTTCTCAGTGCCCTAGCCGGCATGGCCTTGTTTCTCCGTGCAAAGGATGCAAGTACGGAGTTTCTGTTCACCGGCTTCGGCATTGGGGCAGTAACCGGAGCACTGATCATAGCGGGTGAGTATGCACTACGAAGATTGTCATTCGGCATCATTGTCGGGGGGACTACGGGGATGGCTGCCGGCCTGCTTCTCACGGGTCTGGTTGAGTGGGTCGGCAGTGCCGTGTTCGACGTCGAGACGTTCCTGTTCCATATCGGCGGTCTCGTCTTTCTCCTGGGGTTACCGTATCTCGGGCTGGTGCTCGGCGCTCAGTTCGGAAAGGAACGATTTACGGAAGGTCGCCTCAGCGGGAATGGTTCGGCCGGCTCGAGGACGAACGCTAAACTATTGGATACCAGCGTCATCATTGACGGGCGTGTGTCGGACCTGTGCGAAACCGGATTTCTTGAAGGTCCTTTTCTCGTTCCCCACTTCATCTTGAACGAACTTCAGCATATCGCCGATTCTTCCGATTCCTTGAAGCGGGCGCGGGGACGTCGAGGTCTCGATATTCTCAATAAGATTCAAAAGATGGCGGATTTGGACGTGCGAATCATTGACGAAGACTTTCCTCACGTGAAAGAGGTCGACGCCAAGCTGGTCGTACTGGCCAAAAAGGTCGGCGGCCGCATCATTACCAACGATCTCAACTTAAACAAGGTCGCCGAACTGCAGGGCGTCCGTGTATTGAACATCAATGAGCTGTGCAATGCCTTGCGTCCGGTGGTGCTGCCGGGGGAGACGATCCGCGTCTTCGTGCTCAAGGAAGGAAAGGAGGCGGGCCAAGGGGTGGCGTATTTGGACGACGGGACGATGATCGTCGTCGACAATGCGCGTCGCTGTATCGGGCGCAACGTGGATGTCATTGTGACCAGCGTTCTGCAGACAACTGCGGGACGTATGATTTTCACCCGGCTGAAAGAGGACGCAGAGCGGGAGGAATATCAGGTGGCGCGCGGCTGATGATCCGGCGGAGAAGGGGTTGCACTGTTGCCTGCCCGCGCGAGAGTCTTCTGCCGACATGAGTCGTTCTTTGGCGCCATACGGGTTTGATTGATCCGCGCAGAACCATGACACAGCTTTCCGTTACGCCAGCAGGGCCACATGTGAATTCCAGGGTCGTGGCGCTGGTTCCAGCTGCCGGACGAGGCCTCCGAATGGGAGGCCCTATCGCCAAACAGTTTCTGTCGCTCGCGGGCCTACCCTTGATCGTTCATGCGCTGCGTGTGCTGCAATCGTCGCGCGTGATAGAGGAAATCATCCTTGCGGTCCCAGCACCGGATCGACAGTACTGTCTCGATCACATCGTAGCCCCACACGGTTTTACCAAGGTGACGACCATCGTGTCCGGGGGTGAACGACGGCAGGATTCCGTACGACATGCGTTGGCGGAAGTCCGTGCTGACACCGAAATTGTCTTGGTTCACGACGCGGTCAGACCGTTTCTGACGGAGGACATGATCGAACAGGTCGTCGATCAGGCCAGGGTCCATGGTGCAGCGATCGTGGCTCTTCCAATGCGAGATACCGTGAAACAGGTCAACCAAGAGGGTCTCGTCGAGCGTACGGTTGATCGTAGTCCGTTGTGGTTGTCGCAAACTCCTCAAGCCTTCAGGCGGGACTGGCTTGAAGAGGCGCATTCCAAGGCTCGAACGAACAGGACTCACGCAACGGATGATGCGCATTTGGTGGAATTGTTGGGGCGACCGGTTATGGTGGTTGAAGGAAGCGGTGAAAATATCAAAGTGACCAGACCGGAAGATCTTGTCATCGGTGAGGCAATTTTGGCGGCCAGGCCTGAATGGCACAGGAGTCATGTTTGATGCGCAATATCAGAGTCGGCTGTGGATACGATATTCATGCCTTAGTGCCGGGAAGACCGCTTATCCTAGGGGGGATTGAGATTCCCCATTCCAAGGGTTTGCTCGGCCACTCCGATTCCGATGCGCTCGTGCATGCGGTCTGCGATGCGTTGTTGGGAGCGATGGGAGAAGGGGATCTCGGTCGTCACTATCCCAGTAGTGATCAGCGGTACAAGGACATATCCAGCCTGAGGCTTCTGGAAGACGTCATGACCAAACTTGAGCGTAAGGGTTATCAGATTGTGAACGTGGACACGGTGATTATTGCGCAAGCCCCCAGGCTCAGCTCTCATTTGGCCGCAATGCAAAAACAGATAGCCGGCGTCCTGAAAGTGGATCCGGATGTCGTCAATGTCAAAGTGAAAAGCGGAGAAGGATTGGATGCCGTGGGACGGGAGGAAGCCATCGCCGCTCAAGCTATGTGTTTGATCGCGCAATGAGCGATCGCCCAGTTGCGGGACGGAACACGATGGTCAGGATGATTCGCCAGGACCTTCAGGCGGTTTTTGATCGAGATCCGGCCGCGACCGGCAAGTTGGAAGTGATCCTGACCTATGCGGGCTTCCATGCCCTTTTGGCCTATCGAGTCTCCCATTGGCTGAAGGAGCACCACGTACCGTTCCTGCCTCGGGCTATTTCTCAGCTGGCTCGCTGGTTGACCGGAATTGAGATTCACCCGTCCGCCAGAATCGGCGTAGGATTTTTCATCGACCACGGCATGGGTGTGGTGATTGGAGAAACGGCCGAGATCGGGGATTTCGTAACGCTCTTTCAGGGTGTCACATTGGGAGGGACCGGAAAGGAACGGGGTAAACGCCATCCGACATTGGGAAACCATGTGGTGGTTGGAGCCGGAGCAAAGATCCTCGGAGGCATTAGGGTCGGTGACAATGTGAAAATCGGCGCCAATTCTGTGGTGCTGAAATCCGTTCCGGCAAACTCAACGGTGATCGGAGTGCCCGCTCGTATTATCAAGTCGGAAGGCGAACGGCTCCCGGATTTGATGATGGATCATACGAATATGCCGGACCCTATCGCTGATCGCTTCTCCTCCCTCGAGCAGGAGCTCATCGAGCTTCGGAAGAAGGTGGAGAACCGGGACGCCGGTCCTCACTAAGTGCGAGATAGGGAATGCCTGTGTGGGGGGATGATCTCACCTGGTGATCCCGGTGGTGGCCTTCTCAAGAGGTGGGGCCTCCATTCAGTGGTTGAAATCGCCGTATGTTGCCGATGCGATCCGTTGTTCGCGCAGGTCTCCCTCCCATTGACAGGAAGGCCATCGGGGCTATACTTGACTGGGCACCAGGGAGGCGTCATGGATTGGTATCTTGCACTGTGGACCGGCATGAATTGGATGTTCAGCGGAGGCATTCTGTACCTCGTGTATCGCTTTGGCCTGAACTGCGCGAGGGAAAAGGGACTACGGATCAAGTCATGGCGCAGCGTCGTGCTGCTGCTCGGCTTCTTGGTCGCGGTGGCGATGTTCGGGACGGACTACCCGGATGAAGGACTTCTTGTCGCGTTCGATGAGGAAGACTATGCCAGGTTTGTCGGCGTGTTTACCATCGTGGTTGCCGCCTACCTCTTCGGCTATGTAGATGGAAAGTACCCTGGGCAATTCGGCAGCCGGGAAACAAACAGCGATCGCGCGATGTCTTCAGCAGCGTGAGGTGCGCGAGGCGACGAAGAAGTCGCCTCCAGTTTGCGCACGGGCGTGAGTCGGTGAGCGCCCAGTGTCTTCTGAGCATCGCGAGAACAAATCTGGCAGCTTTTCAACATCCCGCCTCCACACTTCAGTACTCGACCCGCATCAAATACAATCCGTGAGGTGGCGCAGTTTGTCCTGCAGCTGACCGATGGCGGGCATCGAGAATCGTCTCCATGCTTTCGACCGTGCGCTTTTGCAGCCCGACTTCCACGAGCGTCCCGATGATGGCACGGACCATCTGCTTGAGAAATCGATCCGCGTAGGCTGCGATCACAATGGTTTCGCCGAGCTGTTTCACGTCCAAGTGTTGCAGATGGCAATGAGGATTCTCATTGTCGGTGGAAGACCCTTCAAAACTGGAAAAGTCGTGTGTGCCGACCAGCCGAGCCGCCGCCTCGGACATACGCGCAACGTCCAATGACCTATAGATCGTCCACGCGCGATGTCGTTGAAGAGGCGAATGCTCCGACCGATTCAGAATGTGATAATCGTACTGTTTGCCACGGGCGGAGTACCTCGCATGAAAACTATCAGGCACCTGTTCGACCGACCTGACGCTGATGTCTTTAGGGAGGTACGAATTTGACGCGCGCAGCCATTGGTATGGAGCAAGCTCACGAGTCGTTTTAAAGCTTGCGACTTGACCGAGGGCATGAACACCCGCATCGGTGCGACCTGCGCCGACGATCGGGATACGGATCTGCGCGATGCGTTCCAGCACTTCTTCGATGGCCGCTTGGATGGTAGGGTGGCCGGGCTGTCGTTGCCATCCCGCGTAGTTGCTGCCGTCATATTCCAGCGTCAGTTTGAACGTCGGCATGGCAAGGACAGGCGGGGAGTGAAAGGCCGACTTGTGTCACCGAGACCGAACAGTCATTTGGCAGACAAGCGGCTGGGTTGAAGGTAGGTTCTTACGCCGTCCACAATCGATTCGGCGATATGCGTGAGAAACGCTTGAGTGCGCATCTGTTCTTCCTCGGCCGGATTGGACATGAACGCGATCTCAGCCAGGATACTGGGCATCGTGGTGAAGCGAAGCACATAGAAAGGGGCCGTTTTGACTCCGTGGTCGATGGTGCTATAGCGACCGTTCAGTCGGGTGACCATGGCTTGTTTCGCAGTCCATGCGAGTTCCAATGAATCCTCGATTTTTTTGCTGGTGAGCAGATCTGCAACCAGGTATTCCCAGCCAACCCCCGTATTGTTCAATGGCGTTCCATTTTCCCGTGCGGCGACCTCCAGAGCCCGTTGATCCTTGGCTTCACCAAAATGGTAGATCTCCAAGCCTCTTACGCCCTTATGCGGGTGGGAATTCACATGAATCGACAGGAATAGATCCGCACCTTTGCTGTTGGCGAACTTCGCGCGATCTTCCAATTCGATGAAGACATCCCGTTCCCTGGTCATGAGAACTCGGGTATTGGGCACCTTGCCGAGCATGTCTTTCACCTGCGACGCAACCTTGAGGGTGATGTCCTTTTCAGTCGTGCCATGACGGCCGATTGTTCCCGGATCCTTTCCGCCATGGCCGGGGTCAATCACGATCGTCCTCACGCCATCGGACATCTTTGGCAAGGCAATGACCGTGGGTTCCGAGACCGTAGGACTTGGAATCACAGGCGCGGCGGGCGTGGTCGTCGCGGCAACGGTTGGAGTCGACGGCCGAGTCACATCGCCTATCTGACGGAACTGATCTTGTGGACGATGATAGACATCGACGACGAGGCGATCAGGATTCGCCAGGGCAAATACGTTGTATGTGTTCAGAGGATTCGGTTGCAATGTGATTGCGACGGTACGCGGATGACTTTGGCTGACCATAAACGGCCTTGGTATTGTCCCTCCTGATACGCGTAGCCGAGAGGATTTTCCGAGTATCGTATTTTTGACTTCAATGATAATGCGGTCGGGATTGGAGTGTATGTGCTGGCTATAGGCGGCAGTACGGTTCAGGTCGAACACCAATCTTGTGACCTCGGCTGAGGACCAGGTCCGGATATCACGCACGATTGTAGGATATCGTGCAGCGGATGACGATTCCTGCTTGGTCGGCCGGGCAGAACCCGCCCCGCTTACTCGTTGGAGTCCGTCACTTGCCGACCATGTTGCTGCCATGGTGATATCAGCTCGAGCCGTATCCAACTCTTTGAATGGATTAAGAGAAAGGCTGATGAAGAGACAGACGATGACGGTGATACAACGGGGGTAATGGGTCAAGCGGATACTCCTTGACGCTTGGACCGATAAAGCGTTTTCTCAGATGCCTATGGTATTGTCAAGAAAAGCGCTTAAATAATCAATGAATGAATGATTGAGACAACATGGCGACGACATTGATTATCGACGGGTACAATCTTTTGGGTGCGCGCCACCCTATCCAGCACAAGGGGAATACCCTATCCCAGTCGGGACGAGAAGACTTACTACGCATGTTAGCGGCGTATCGCCAACGAAAGGGGCATGCCATTCTGGTGGTCTTCGACGGATGGCGGACAGGCTCAACTCTGGAACAACACGAACATCGTTCGGGAATCGATGTTGTATATTCGCGCCGAGGGGAACGGGCAGATCAAGTCATTCAGCGGCTTGTACGGGACTACGGGACCTCGTGCGCCGTGGTGTCCTCGGATCATGAGGTTGTCGATTCAGCCCGGCTTGCCGGAGCCTTTGTCATTTCGGCAACAGAATTTTGGAGCAGACTGTGCGCATTCCCATCCGACCGAGACAGGCAACGGTTCAAAGAACTTGATTCAGAAAGAGATGGGCCCTTCAGCCCACGAACCGAGAAAAAAGGCAATCCGCGTAAACTTCCCAAGTCTGAACGGAAACGGCGTCAACAGCTTAAGGGATTCTAAAGAGCCGGCGCGCATTTTCGGTCGTCAGCCGATAGATTTCGTCGAGATCTGAGACGGAGGCAACGGCTGCCAGGATTTCCGCCACGTGTCGTACAAATGCCGGCTCGTTTCGCTTGCCACGATGTGGAACGGGGGTCAGATAGGGACAATCCGTTTCAATCAGTATCCGGTCCAATGGGACCGTTTTCGCGATGTCTCTCAGCATCCCGGCGTTCTGAAACGTCAGAATGCCGGAGAAGGACAGATAGAATCCGAGATCCAGCGCATCTTTCGCCAGCCAGGCGTCACCGGAAAAGCAATGAAAGACACCGCCTACCTCTGTTGATCGCTCATCCTTGAGAATCTGAATCGTGTCCTCCTGTGCCTCTCTGGTGTGAATGACGAGGGGGAGGCCGAGTTCGCGCGCCAATTGAATCTGCTCGCGGAAGCGATCGCGTTGCTCTTTCGGCGACGAGTAGTTGTAATGGTAGTCGAGGCCGACCTCGCCAAATGCGACGACCTTCTTATTCTCCGCCAATCGTCGAAACTCGTTGTACCAGCCATCTTCGATATGTTTGACTTCATGGGGATGGACCCCGACAGTGGCATATACGAAAGGGTATCGATTGGCGAGCGCCACGGCTGCTTGGCTGGTGGAGAGGTCGCATCCGATCGTGATCATGCTGTCGATGCCGGTCTCGCGGGCTCGCGCAATGACGGCCTCGCGATCCGACTCATAGCGGGCGTCATCCAGATGCGTGTGAGTATCGATGAGCATCGGGCTATCCTAGCATGGCCACGATTTGATCAGGAAGTCTGGTCGTGTGACCAGGTCGAGCCGATCATCATGACGCGCCGGTAATGGCGTGGTCGGTAACGTGACGAAGAGTGAGGCCTAGAAGATAAGGTTGCAGGTGGGTGTCTAGACAGCTTTCGCGGCCAAGGAATCGGCAACCTCGTAGAGCAGGGTTTCCGTGTCGTTCCAAGAGAGACAGGGATCGGTGATCGACATGCCATAGGTCAGCGCCTTGTCCGGCTCCCAGGCTTGCCGACCGGCTTCAAGGTGGCTTTCAAGCATCAGGCCCATGATGGACCGGCGACCTTCGGCGAACTGTCTCAACACTGCGTGTGCGACCTCGACCTGGCGTTGGTGGTTCTTTTCGGAGTTGTCGTGTGAACAATCCACCATGATGGCTCGGGCTATTCCTTCCCCGGCGACCGCGGTTTCCGCGCGGCCGATATCCTCGACGCTGTAGTTGGTTCGCCCGCCACCGCCACGCAGTACGATATGCCGATCAGGATTCCCGGTCGTCTTAATGATCGAAGTCACACCATCCGAGTTCACGCCGACGAAATGATGCGGGGTTCTACTGGTGACCATCGCATTGATCGCGACCTGCAGACTTCCTTCGGTACCGTTCTTGAAGCCGACAGGCATGGAAAGTCCGCTCGCCATCTCACGATGGGTTTGACTCTCGGTGGTCCTGGCTCCGATAGCGGTCCAACTCAACAGGTCGGCGAGGTATTGAGGAGTGACGGGATCCAGCAATTCGGTCGCGCAGGGCATGCCTTTTCCATTGATGTTGAGCAAAATGGTTCGGGCCAGTTGCATCCCTTGGGCAATGTCGCAGGTGCCGTCCAGGTGAGGGTCATTGATCAGGCCCTTCCATCCCACGGTCGTCCTGGGCTTTTCAAAGTAGGTGCGCATGACGATAAGGAGCTTGTCTCGGACGGCTTCCGCAACAGGTCTCAGCCGGTCGGCATATTCATAGGCCGCGGCAGGGTCATGGATAGAGCAGGGCCCGACAATGACGATTAAGCGCTCTGTGTCGCGTCCGTACAGGATATTGCGAATGGCTTGCCGGGTTTGAAACACGACCTCGCTGATCGTTTCCGTAATCGGCAGACGGGTCTTGACTTCCCGAGGTGAGGGCAAGGGTTTGATTTCAATAACGTGTTGGTTGTCGATAGGCCGGTTCATGGGGGTGTCCTACACTGGGGGAAGTAAGGATAAGGGCTCGTTAAAATAGCGAATGAATAGTCAAAAGTCTATCGGGTACTCGCCTGTCATCTTGCTATCTTTTAAGGGCTTTGTTAAAAGACAGCCTACTCTATGGCACGGCTGATCCAAAAAGCCACTACAAAAATGCGGATAGGAGCCGCCGTTGCGCTCGGAATGGTGCTCCTACTACTGGCGTTGGCCCCGTTTTCCACCGCACTGGCCATCCACCATGATTTCGCAGCGGCCGATCATGACGGCCACGAGCATTCCGACACAGATGTGTGCCAGTGGGTTCAATACCATACCTCTGGTTCTCTCGATCTTGGCGGGCCGATCTTGTCTGTCTGGCAAGCGGTCGGTCAATATGAAGTCCCTGCTCAATCGATCCTTCTCTCGGCTGAGTTTTCTTCTGTCGGTCCCTCTCGCGCGCCTCCTCGAACCTAGCATCGCTGGTCATCTCGCTGGATATTGGCGTGGCTCGTCCGGGCCCGCCGATTTCTACATGTATTTGGATTTATCAGCGTGCGATTCAGGAAGTTGCGATGCGACGCGTAGTAACCATTCAAAGAGTGATCATTTTCTTGCTCACGGTCTGTGCAGTTATAGGCCAAGGTACGCACTTCGTTCTGCATGCGGCAGACAGCGAAGGTAATAGCGCACTTACCGGAAGAACACTCACCGGGTCGGTCCAGAATCAGGACCTTCGCCGGGTCGATCAAGCGATCGTGCAGGTGCGTGATCAGGAAGGCAACGTGATCGCGCAAGGAGTGACAAACCAGGCCGGTGAATTTACCGTAACGGTGCCGCAAGAGGGCATCTATTCCGTCAGCGCCGTCCAGGACACCTACAAGAGCGAATTCGTGGTGGTCAAGGTCGGCGCCGAGCAGCCGGCTCCGCTGACGCTCACGCTGGCGGTGACACAGGAAATTGCCTTGGAGATCGTGTCTCCGTTGCCGGCGATCCAGTACAAGGCCTCAAGTTCCGTCTACCAGTTGAGCCGGAAAGATATTGAGGCCATTCCGCGCGGTAACAACATCGACGTCCCCGACGTCCTCCTGACCGTGCCCAGTGTCGCTTACGGGGCGCTCAAACAGACACATATCCGCCAGGATCATGCCAATCAGCAGTACCGAATCGACGGCATTCCGATCCCCGATACGGTCACCGGCGCTTTTGCGGATATCGTCCCGCCGCGTGCCTGGGAGCGGGCGGACATCATTGTGGGCGGCATGGAGGCACAATATGGGAATAAGACCGCTGTCGTGGTCGATATCACGAGCAAGAGCGGTACAAAACCCGGATTCGGATCGGCCCAGGTCTTCGGCGGGTCGAACGAGACGGTGAATCCCTCGTTTGAATACGGAGGAACGATCGGCGAGAAATTCCGGTTCTACATCTTGAACAGCTACGTCACCACCAACCGGGGGCTCGAGCCGCCGACGCTCGGCAAGACGAACAACCATAACCAGAGTGAGAAGAACAATACGTATCTGCGCGGCGACTATCAGCACGACAATCGCAACAACTTCAGCTGGATCTTCCTCGGCTCAGTGGCGAAATATCAGATTCCGACCATTCCCAATCTGGAAGCGAATGTTGACGTCCTCGCATTGCTGCCGGCTGGGTTCGTGCCCAATGCCTCTCAGTCGGTCAACGAGTTTCAAAAGGAAAACAATCAGTACAGCCAGTTAGTCTGGCGGCATGATGTGAATTCGAGCAATTTCTTCAACGTGGGATTCTATTTCCGGCGTGGAGTGGCCAATTTCCAGACCGACCCCTTGAACGCGTTGTCCTACGCCGACGATGTCAATTCCGCACAGGCTTCGAACCAGAAACGGACGGCGTACTCCGGAGGCTTCCGCCTGGACCATACCTGGGTGCCCAACACCAAACATCTGGTGAAGGGGGGCGTGCAGTTTGACTATAGCCGGGCGAACAATGGCACGCAGATCTTTGCATTCGATACCAGCGGTGGGGCGCCGGCTGGCCCGGTCATCAGCCGAGAAGCGCCCAATCAAAACATCCAAACGCGACAGGAATTCTGGCTGCAGGACCAGTGGACTCTCGACGACCACTGGACATTCAACCTGGGTGTGCGGGGTGATGCGATCCAAGGATTTTACAATGAAGGCCAGGTCAGTCCACGTGTCGGCGTGACCTACAAATACAATAAATCGAACGTCTTTCACGCCTACTACGGCCGGCAGTTCACGCCGCCGAACATCGAACAGGTCGCGTTCGTGAATCTCAATACCCAGAACACCACCGCTGCACCAGATGACCCCACCGGGTTCCGTCCCCGCGCGGAACGGGCCCACTATTTCGAAGTGGGTAGCTATCATGCCATCAGCCGATATGCGACGTTGCAGGTGACGGGCTACTACAAGTTGGCCAACTATCTATCGGATGCGGGACAGTTCGGCTCGACTCCGCTGTTGAACTTTTTTTCCTTTGAGCGAGGGTGGGCGGGCGGCGTCGATGGAGGCATAAAGTTGCAACTCAACGATAAGTTGACCGGCCGCGGCAATGTGGGCTGGGGCCAGTGCAAAGGCTACGGGTTGCAGTCCGGTCAATTTCTGCTCGACCAGGGAGAAATCGACGATATCAACTCGAAAGGCGGCGTCTTCTGCGATCACTCCCAATTCGTGACCAGTTCTGCCGTGGTCAACTATCAGCTGCTGGAGCGAACGAATATCTCGGGCCAGATGTTATACGGCTACGGGCTGAGGACGGCGGAGGAAGGGGCGAAGACAAATTCCTCTCACGAGCCTTCCTATACGGTCTATAATGCGTCGATCACTCATGTGATTCCACTGCCCTGGGACAACCAGAAGATGTTGCTCGGGTTCGATATCATCAACTTGTTCAACGAGAAATACTTTTACAATTCCGGGGAAGGCAGCATCGGTCTCGGGATTGCGCATGCGGGCATGCCGAGGTCGTTCTTCTTCCGCGCCCAATGGTTCTTTTAGCGATTCGGGCAGCCGACCGACTTCTCGATGGTCTGATCCCTTTCGCCGGCCTCGTGGAGTGATCAGCGAGCGTGCAAGACATGGCCGGTGTCATGTAAATCTGTAGGTGTCGATCAGAAGGAAAATCAGCATGCCTGGATGCACACGAACAAGTATCTGTCTCTCGCTACTTCTCTGGCTCTCGCCGATTCCGGCCTCCGCCGCAACGGGTGACGATGCCACCCATGAATCCGACCATGAACAGGATGTGATTGAGCTGCCGGAGATCCACGTTCACGGCCTTCCCCTGAACAAGGATCAACAATTGGGCCCCGTTCCCAAGTCCACGCCCTGGCCGGCGATTCCCTCGTCGCTGGACGGCAAACCCCTGGACGATTGGATGAAGGCCCGGATGCTTGTTTCAAAGGACGCGCGAGTGACGGTCGTCGTCCTCGAACCGGCCAAACATCGTGAGTTGACCACGGCAGGTCTCTCCGCGTTGAAGAAGTGGACGTTTGATCCCCAGATGCGTGGTGATGAGCCGATCGACGGAGAGCTGACGGTCCGCATCCACTTCCGCACACAGTGAAGTGTGTCCATCGCCCATGTCATCTGCCGTGCGGTTCGATGAATGTCCTGCTTGATGATCTAGTCGTCAGGAAACGTTTGACGAATGACGCGTGACACTTTATCGTCGCTGCGATGAGCTGGGATGAGAGTCTCTTCCGCGCAGTCAACGGTCTTGCCGGTCAGTCTTCCACCATGGACTGGATCATGGTCGAATTGGCCAAGCCCGGCAATCTGCTCTATCCGATCCTGCTTGTGACCGGGTACTGGATATGGAAGAACTGGCGTGAGTGGTTGATCGCGTCCACGGTGTTGGCCGGCGTCATCGGTCTCACCGATGCGCTCGGAACCCAACTCAAGGAACTCATCCAACGTCCGCGTCCTTGCTTGCGCCTTCAAGCCATCCATGAACTGCTGGGGTGCGGCGGCGCCTTCTCTTTCCCTTCCAACCACGCTGCCAACACGGCAGCAGCAGCAGCCTTCTTCCAAGTGCTCTACCCAAAATCAGGGTGGGTCGGTTGGCCTCTGGTTGCGGCAATCGGTCTGTCTCGCGTCTATGTCGGGGCTCATTATGTCACGGATGTGGCGGGTGGGTGGCTTCTCGGTGCCGTGATCGGCGGAACCCTGGCCTGGATGCTACGCCGCTGGTCTCGTTTTCAATCCATCAAGGCGCCGGTGACCGGTTCCGCGTGATGAGATCACGACTCGATGGGCGGTCATCTGCGTGACTATTCGGAACGGTCGAGACAGTCGATGAGACGGGTGCGCAGCGCGTCCGAGTCGTACCCTCTTCCGATCAGCACGACGGCGTGCTCCGGTTCGTCAAGCAATATGACCGGCGCCACCGTGTTGGTGCGTGGAGCATAGAACTGAAATTCCTGTAGCTCCGGTTCGCTTGCAAACCGAAAAAATCCTTTTGCCCGTTCAATACCGTCCGGCAACGTCCGGACCCATTCCATAAACCTGAGGCGGCTCAGGGGCTTGGGTAGACGCACGGTCATGACCATCGGATGAACGGTGCTATCCAGACTGAATGGGGGATGGACTTCTGAAGGTCTGCCAAAATTCACGTTGGTCCTCTTCGTAGGCAATCGCATGGTCCCGCCGGAGAGTAAGGTGGGAATATCCAGGCGGGCATGGCTGGTTTCCCACACGCGTCCGTAAGGGTTGTGCCCTGTGATGCCGTCTCGAAATTGCTCCCAGTGGCCGGGGATATACAGATCCCGCTTGTTCAAAATGAGATCGTCCGCGTAGCGGATTGCATTGATCGTGACCACTTCGGCAAGCCCTGTTTCGGGGAGAGGTCCAGGGTGTAGCAAGGCCAGGATGCGCTCGAGCTTCGTGAGGCGTGATACGTAGACATCCGTCACTGCGTCCACCACTTCGGCCGGATCTGCCATTCCCGAACACTCAAGCACGATGAGAGTGGAATGAAATTCGCCGACCAACTGAGCGATGCCCCAGGAGAGGTCTTCTTTTGTATCGCAGCAGACGCAGCCGCCGGCAAGATTCATCACCTGTTCGGCAATGGCTCCTACGCGCGGCCCGTCGATACTCACTTCACCGGCTTCATTCATCAGCACGCCCACTCGATGTCCCTGTGCATTCCAATATTCCAGGAGACGTGCGAGCAGCGTGGTCTTCCCCGCGCCGAGCGACCCGCACAGGATGTAGAAGGGGACCGGCAGCGTGGGGACCATCATCGGATTGTCAGAAGATGCCGGACCACCGGTCGATCCGGCGGGCCGAATCAGTGGTGCGTATGTAACGTTTCAAGTTGAGGACCATGTCCGGCCAGCTGAGCGAGATCGCAATGCACGGCGTCCGTGTGACAACACTGCATCTCCAGCTGGATCGTGAGATGTTTGATGCCAAAATCATTCACGATCCGGCTGCGGATCGCATGCAGCAGGGCATCCGTCAATGACGAATCGTCCTCCTCAACCTGCACATGGCATGTGAGCATTATCAGTCGGGGTTCCACCGCCCAAATGTGCAGATCGTGCACGTTCTTCACTCCGGGGATCGATTCAACGGCCGCGGTAAGATTGGAGGCGCTGATATGGGGCGGAGTGGACTCGAGCAACACTTCAAGGGACTCTTTAAACAGAGGCCATGCGCCTCTGACAATCGCGATGACGACAAAGAGACTGACAAGAGGATCGAGGAATGACCAACCGGTCAGCATGATCGCCCCGCCGCTCACCACGACGCCGAGCGACACCCAGGCATCCGCGAGCATGTGCCAGAAAGCGCTTCGAATATTGAGATCATCTTCAGCGCCACGTTGAAGCAGCAAAGCGATGGACAGATTCGCTGCAAAGCTGATCAGGGCAATGGTCATGATCCATCCACCCGGTACCGAAACAGGTGAGAGGAGTCGACCTATGCCTATAAACGTCAGGCCGAAGGCCGTGAGCAGCAGGATGAACGAATTGAGGAATGCAGCAACGATTCCGGCACGGTGATAGCCGAACGTGCGGTTCTCAGTGGCGGGCCGCGCGGTCAGAATATGTGCATAGAGGGCAAGGAACAATGAGCCCTGATCGATCAGGTTGTGACCCGCATCGCCGATGAGCCCGATGCTGTTTGCCCAGAATCCTCCCGCGAATTCGGCAAGGATGATGACCGCATTGACGGCCAGGGCGATACGCAATCGCGAGTAGAGTTCCGCGTAGGAAGCGCTGGGCATACGAATCAGTTTCTCATGCCTCGGTCGAGAGGGCAAGGTGGGACGCGGATCGGACGGAGAATTTGGTCAGGGGCCGGTTCGAGAGTGCGCGCCGATGCGTGCGCATCAAGGAACAAGCTCGCGTTCGTGCGCGAGTTGGAATTCAGCAGCCGTAGGTCCTTGGCGGCAAGGCATACCAAGGCAACGATGAGCGGACACATGCAGACCCATTCGAAAAAATCAGCGTGGCTTGTTGGTGGATCTCAATCGCTCGCTGAGCACCGGGTATTTGGCCTCACCCATCCCGAAATTGCCTGCCGAGGTATCGGCAGCAATGACGCGGAGGGTGATTCCATCGGGAGCATCTTTGGAAATCGGGACGAAGAACGGAGCTTCAAACGTGCTCTTGTCACCCGAATAGAACATCTGAAGCCGGTCTATCACCCGATCGCCGATCAGGACTTCCCCGTAAATGTGCATTTTTCTGGAATCCCAATCTCCGTGCGGACGCACGGGTGCGCCGGAGAGGGTTCGTACCGATGCTCGGAGCAGCACATCTTCTTTTGAAATCAATGCCTCGCCGGGCTTCGGATGTTCGATTTGAACCAGGTATCCAGACAGATCAATGACGATCCCATCGGCCGTCAAGTCGTGGCCCGGAATCAAGAGCACCGTTTTCTGGGCCTTCTGAGCAGAGGCTGGATAAGCCAGAGGTCCCTCCGCGGTAATTTCGACCAACGTCGGACGGAGTAATTCCAGGGTGGCTTGAAAGGAAGCTGCGGGTCGTGAACTATAGCGGGGTTCTTCCATGATGCGTGGTGTTTTCATGATTTGATTCTGATCACCGGATTCGCCCTGTTGAAGCCCTGACGCAAGGATGCGACCAGTCGCGACGTCTGTAATGGTCACCCTTGCCCCGCCGACTTCACGACCGAGCACCATTGCTCCGTGGGCCACGACACGCACGAGGACGTGAGTTGGAAGAGGATCATTGAGATGTTGCCGCTGCTCCGTGTCCGACTCGGAGAGTTGCTCCGCGACATAGGCAGAACTGACGCCGCACAACAGGAGAACCGACACTGTGCCTATGAGCCGAACCAATAGCAACCCGATCATTTGACCTTCGTGCCGGGCTCCACGTCCTCCAGTACGGTCACGAGACCGCCTACCTCTTTGTCGCCGGCCGCCAGGACCATGCCTTGCGATTCTATCCCCATGAGTTTGGCTGGTTTCAAATTGGCGACGATGACGATACGTTTGCCGACCAACGCTTCCGGTTCATATTTCTTGCCGATGCCCGCAACGATCTGTCGTTGCTCGGCGCCGAGATCAACGTGAAGTTTGATCAGCTTTTCGGATTTGGGCACACGCTCGGCGGTCAGCACCGTCGCCGTCTTGAGCTGAATCTTCGTGAACTCGTCGATGGTGATTTGGGGAGGGACAGCAGCAGCCGGTTGGGTTACTGCCGGGGACGAGGCCGCCGGGACTGCAGTGGTTGGGGTTGAGCCGGCCGGAGGGGGTTGCGGGGAGGTAGTCGTGTCGCTCACGGTTTTCGCTCCTTTGGATACGGACAAGTTGGCTTCATGACCTTTGATTGAAATTGAGCCGGGTTCTGCATGCAAGATTCTTGGGAACAAAGGATGTCCTTTTCGGATTTTCGTGCCGGGCGGGAGTGTGCCCCATACAACTGTCTGGCTCAACAACGGTGAGTCGAAATCAACGGAAATCCCCAATTGGTTCGCGATATTCTTCGCGGTATCCGGCATCACGGGATAGATGTAGAGGCTCAAGATTCTCAAGCATTCTGCTGCCGTGTATAAAACCGCTTGGAGTTCATCTTGTTTGCCGGGGTCTTTGGCTAGTTTCCAGGGTTGGTGTTTTTCGATGAAAGTATCTACATCAGATGCTCGGCTGGTGATGTGTAGAAGGAGATTATTGAACTCGAGGTCGTTGAAAAACCGATCGAGTTCATGTCCCAAAGTGCGGAGCGATTCTTTCGCGTGAACGAGCAGAGGATACTTTTCGTTTGCGACTTCTCCATCAAGGTAATCTTTAGGCACATCAGGGATGGCGCCTGAACAATTGCGATCGATCATGGTCAATGTGCGGCTCAACAAGTTCCCGATTCCGTTGGCAAGATCGCTATCCATCCTTTTCTTAAGCGCCCGCACTGAAAAATCCCCATCCTGACCAAAAGGCACCTCCCTCAGCAAAAAATACCGAAAGGCATCAACTGCGGCATCCGCGTGGGTCCCAGCCGCGTTGAGGTCGCTCATTACTTTGTTAGGGTCGACGACGTTGCCTCGACTCTTGGACATTTTTTCGCCGTCCACCGTCCACCAGCCGTGGGCAAATATCGTATGAGGCAGGTCCAAGCCGAGTGCCATCAACATGGTCGACCAATAGACGGCATGGGTGGTGAGAATATCCTTGCCGATGAGATGCACATCGGCGGGCCAGAAACGCTTGCCGGCCGGTTTCTCCAGCGGGAGGTATTCCAGGGCGGAGATGTAGTTCACCAGCGCATCAAACCACACGTAGGTGACGTAGTTGGTATCGAACGGCAGCTCGATGCCCCATGCAAGTCTGGTTTTCGGTCGAGAGATGGAAAGGTCGCCCAGTTTCTGAGTCTGCAAGAAACCCAACACTTCATTCCGCCGCGATTCAGGCTGAATGAAGTCAGGATGGGCGTTAATGTATTCAATGAGCCGGGTCTGATACTCCCCCATCTCAAAAAAGTAGTTGCTTTCGCTCAGGTGCTCGACCGGACGTTTACAATCCGGGCATAGCCTGTTCTCGACATCCTTCTCCGTCCAGAATCGTTCGTCGAATGTGCAATACCAGCCGGTATAGTCATTCTTGTAAATCAGTTGCTGATCAAAGAGCTGTTTCAGATACCGTTGAACTACAGATTTATGCTGGGGGTCGGTGGTGCGGATAAAGGCGTCGTTGGAAATATTCAAGCGCTGCCAGAGATTTTTGAATTGAGGCGCCAGCCGATCACAATGCATCTGAGGATCGACTCCAGCTTTGGCCGCCGCTTGCTGAACTTTCTGGCCGTGTTCGTCCAGGCCGGTCAGGAAGAAAACATCGCGTCCTCGCAGTCGCCAGTAGCGCGCCAGCACATCTGCCGCGACGGTCGTGTACGCGTGACCGATATGCGGCACGTCGTTGACGTAGTAGATGGGAGTCGTGATGTAAAACGTGTCAGCACGCTTCATGGCTGGAAAGTCACGATATCAGGTTGATCGCGGGGAAAGCTAGACTATCGCCGTGACAAGGCATCGTCGGATGAGGAAAAAAGATCCCGAAACCGGATCAAAACATTTTCGAGCGCGATCTGCGGATTGAGGTTTCGGGTGCTCTGTCCTTGGAGAGTATCAATTTCTTGGAGCAGGTCAATGAGAGCGTCGACATGAACCGTCTCCGCCAGGGCCGTAAACGTCTCCTGGCGGTCGAGGTCGAGCACGTGGTCGATAGTACCCCCCACCGCAACAGTAAGGATATCGCGCAACCAGCGCTGAAGCCATTCGAAGGCCTCACCGGCGCGGTCCGTCTTGGACAATGTTTCAGCCGTATTGAGCAGATTGGAGATGGAACGCAACGCAGACGGAGCCAGGAGCGTCAAATATTCGTGTTGGCGGGATTTCATTGCGTCAACATCAGAGTCCAGTGCCTCGCCGATTCTGCCTTCAGTGAGGATGGCAAGAAACCGTGCGTCCGCCGGGGGAAGGTTCCGGCGAAGAATCAGCGCGGCTTCGATCTGCGTTTGCGCAGGCGCCGCGAAACGCAACGTCTGGCATCGCGAACGGATCGTGGCAGGCAAGGCGAAGGCTCTACTGGAAACGACCAGGAAAAGGCTGTGGTCGGGAGGTTCCTCAAGGGTTTTTAGCAAGGCATTTGCCGCGCCGATGGTCATGCGGTCGGCGTCGTCGATCACGCAGACTTTTCGATCGCCGATGAGCGGTCGATAAATGATCTGCTGTTCCAGGTCGCGAATCTGTTCAATCTTGATTTGCAGAGTCGTCTGCTCAGGGTCCGGATGGATCACGCTGAAATCGGGGTGAGTCCGCGATTCAATCTGTACGCAACTGCGACAGGCGCCGCAACCATCAGCCGGATTCGTGACGACGTCGCAGAGCAACGCCTGCGCGACACGAATGGCCAGGAGACGCTTTCCGATGCGATTCTCGCCGTGAAACAGATAGGCATGCGCCAAGCGGTTGCTGGACATGGCAGCTTGCATCAGCTTCTTGGGTCGGTTATGGCCGATCACGTCTGCGAAGGGCATTACCCGACCTGCATCATCGACGATTTCCGGCCTGTACCCTGGTTTGCGAGGAGGTTTTTCGGAGTAGGACGTCGTCGTATCAAGGGGGTGACGAGCTGGATAACCGCGTCAGACACACGGACGGGAGAAACACCCGCATCGACAACTTTGATGCGGTCGGGCTCGCGTTTTGCCAGCTGTAAAAATCCCTTTCTGATCTTGATATGAAACGCGTCCGATTCCACATCCAAGCGATTATTGTAACGGTGGCTCCGACGACGGGCCAGGCCGGTTGCAACCGGGACATCAAAAAGGATCGTCAGGTCCGCCTCGAGCCCTTGTGTGGCTACTCTATTCAGGCGCCTTAGCGAGGCGATATTCAGGCCCCGTCCATATCCCTGATAGGCCAGCGTCGAATCGACGAATCGATCGCACAAGACGATAGCCCCTTGCGCCAATGCGGGCCGGATGACTTCGTGAAGATGTTGCACGCGAGCGGCCAACACAAGAAATGCCTCCGTGTGTGCGGTCAACGTCGTATTCCTGTGGTCAAGCAGTACCTGTCGGATTTGTTCTCCGGCCGGCGTTCCTCCCGGCTCTCGAGTTCGAAGCACGATTCGTCCCTGCTGCTCCAACCATTCTGCGAGCCGGGAAATCTGGGTCGTTTTTCCGCTTCCCTCGACCCCTTCGAAGGTGATGAATAGTCCCCTATGTCCCCTCCGAGTGTGGCCCAAATCCCGCCTCTCTATCCCTGTGGATAACTGGGGCGGCATCCTAGTCCAAGTTATTGAAAATAGCAAGAAAAGGCTTGCGACAACCTATGGCATATCTGTATCATCAACCTCTACCTCTGGGCCCCGCGGATCTGATGCTCAAAGCCTCTCTCAAGCGCTACTTTTTGACGGGGTTACTCGTCATAGTTCCCATCTGGGGTACTGTTCTAATTTTGAAGACCCTCTTCATCAGTCTCGACGGAATTCTGGGTGATGTCGCGGCCCGTTTCATCACGCATGGCCGTTACGTTCCTGGGCTGGGCATCGTGGCGCTGATTCTGCTGATGTTTTTTACCGGTCTGTTTGCCGCCAATGTCATCGGCCATCACATCGTCAGGTATTGGGAAGGACTCCTGAACCGGGTTCCGGTGGTCCGCGGAATTTATTCGACCCTGAAATCCATGATGGATATCCTCTCTTTCGCCGAACGCGACAGCTATCGTCGCGTGGTGCTCATTCAATTTCCAAAGAACGGGCATTACTGTTTCGCCTTTGTGACGGGCGTCACGAAGGGTGGCATGCAGGATCTATCGGGTCCGCTCGTGCATGTCTACGTACCGACCTCGCCTAACCCGACATCGGGGTATTTCCTGCTGGTTCCGGAGGGGGACGTCATTGCGGTCAACATTTCCGTGGAAGAAGCCATGAAACTGATCGTATCCGGTGGACTCTATACCCCAAGCCCCGCCATGGAGCCATTGCTCAATCCGGAACGTGCACGTTCCCCGATCAAGCAGCCTCAGGCAGAGGTTCCCATCGCATGACCTCTTTGCACCACGGTCACCTCAGGACAAGCCGATGACTCCTGCACATCGGAATTCCTCCAGCGTGCCCGGTCTTGGCGTGATCGTCATGGCGGCCGGTCTTGGTAAACGCATGCAATCTAAACTGGCCAAGGTGCTGCATCCTGTCGCCGGGAAGCCAATGGTCAATCATATCGTTGAGCTGGCCGGGCGCCTTGCCGGTCATAGAGTTGCAGTGGTGGTGGGCTATCAAGGTGCGGACGTTCGCGCGGCGCTCGAGCGACAGTTTCCGGCCATGACGGAAAAAGACCCAGCGATTGTGGTTGTGGAGCAACCTCGACAGTTAGGAACGGGGCATGCCGTGCTGCAAGCCCGCCCGGTGTTTCAGCTGAAGGCCAGGGCGCTTCCGACTCGCTATCTCATTCTGAACGGTGATACGCCTTTGCTATCTGAGGGGACGGTGTGGGAATTGTTGCGCGTTCACGAAGAGCAGAATGCAGCCGTGACGGTGTTGACCGCTGTCCTTGACGACGCGTCTGGGTATGGGCGTGTGATCCGATCAGGAAGTGTTGCAGGCCACTCAGGTTCGAGCCGGCAGCCGGTGTTGAAGATCGTCGAGGATAAGGATGCGTCTTCCGACGAGCGGCAGGTTCGAGAAACTAATGTCGGGACGTATGTCGTGGAAGGCTCGTTCTTATTTTCGGCGCTGGACAAGCTCGATCCACGCAATGCACAGGGCGAATACTATCTGACGGATATCGTTCAGATGGCGGTCGATCAAGGGTTCAGGGTCTCGGCCGCACCGCTTGTTCGTGTGGAGGAAGGACTGGGGATCAATACCAGGGCCCAATTGGCGGAGGCTGAACGGATCCTTCGGCAACGCATTCGGGAACGCTGGCTTGATGCAGGAGTGACGATGCGCGATCCCGCGTCCACCTGGATCGATGCCGAAGTGACGATCGGCCGCGACACAGTGTTGTACCCGAACGTTACCCTCGAAGGAACGACCATCATCGGTGAGGACACCGTGATTCATGCCGGTTGCAGAATCACGCGCTGCGTCATCGGAAATCGTGTCGAAATTCTCGATCACTGCGTTCTGAAGAATTCCCTGGTGGAAGATGAGACGGCTATAGGACCTTTCGCCCACCTGAGGCCGGGTGTCGTGCTTCGCCGAAAGTCGAAGGTCGGCAACTTCGTTGAAATGAAAAAGACCGAACTGGGGGAAGGGTCAAAGGCAAACCATCTAAGTTACCTCGGTGACGCGCGAGTGGGGAAAGGCGTCAACATCGGCGCCGGGACGATTACCTGCAATTATGACGGTTGGAAGAAGTATCAGACCGTCATCGGTGACAATGTCTTTCTTGGAAGCGATACACAATTGATCGCGCCCGTGACCATCGGCGAGGGTGCGATAATAGCGGCCGGGGCGACCGTCACAGAGGATGTGCCGACAGACGCTCTAGCGATCACCCGTGTTCCACAAGTCAATCGCCCAGGATGGGCGGCGCGCAGGCGGGCGCTTAGACAGCAGGAGTCGGAACCGGAGGCAACGAAGAAGACAGTGTCTGGACGCAACACACCACACAAGAAACAGAGGTAGGGAGAGTCCATATGTGCGGGATCGTCGGGTATGTGGGCAACGAGGAAGCAGTTCCCATACTGTTGGATGGTCTGCAGAGGCTTGAATATCGGGGGTACGATTCCGCGGGCGTTGCGATTCAGCAGGGTCAGAAGATAGAAATCCGGCGCAGTGTCGGCAAGCTGGTCAATTTGCAAAAATCACTCTCGCAAAAAAACCTCAGCGGGACATGCGGAATCGGCCACACGCGATGGGCCACGCACGGCAAACCATCCGAGCAGAATGCCCATCCGCACCGGTCCGACGGGTGTGTCCTGGTCCACAACGGTATTATCGAAAACTATGTTCCGCTCAAGCAGCAATTGCAGAAGGACGGGTACAAGTTCGGCTCTGAGACCGATACCGAAGTCGTCGCGCATTTGATCGACAAGCACCTCAAGACAAAGGGCATGCAGTTGGCAGATGCGGTCCGTGCCGCAGCGAAAGACATCCGCGGCAGTTATGCCATTACCGTCATTTCTGAGCGGGAACCCGGCACATTGGTCGCCGCCCGCTCAGGATGCCCGTTAGTGATCGGGCGGACGGAAGAGTCGTCTTTTGTAGGCTCGGACGTCATGGCCATGCTTGCCCACACACGCGATGTCACTTTTCTAGATGAAGGAGATGTCGCGGTCGTGACCGCGAAACAGATCACGATCACGGACTTGGAGGGGCGGCCGGTCGCGCGAAAAAAGACCACCGTCACATGGGATGCCTCGGCAGCGGAAAAGAGCGGCTATCCCCACTACATGTTGAAAGAGATCCACGAGCAGCCGCAGACGATTCTCGATACGATGCGTGGTCGGTATTCCTATGACTCCGGTGAGGCGGATCTTCCCGATATCGGCTTGACTCCCAAGCAATTCGTCCAGGTGGGACGAATTTGGATCGTGGCCTGCGGGACCAGTTGGCATGCCGGGCTGATCGGGAAATATCTATTCGAAGAGATGGTCCGGACACCGGTCCAGGTCGATATCGGGTCCGAGTTTCGGTATCGCGATCCGCTCATCGAGAAGGACGATCTTTTTATTACCATCTCTCAGTCCGGCGAGACGGCCGATACTTTGGCGGCGGCGCGGGAAGCGCGAGAAAAGGGCGCTCATGTCGTCTCGATCGTCAACGTCGTGGGCAGCACATTGGCTCGTGAATCCGAAGGCGTGCTGTACACCCATTGTGGACCGGAAATCGGAGTGGCCTCGACCAAGGCTTTTACGGGTCAGCTGGCTGCGCTCTATCTGTTGGCGCTGCATTTGGGACGGGTGCGGGGCGCTCTTTCGGGGGCCGACGGAAAGGCCTGGCTGGATCGTTTGGTGACATTGCCTACCCTCGTGAAGCATGTCCTCGGCCGCGAGGCGGAAATCCTTGCGATTGCCAAACGATATTACAAGAAGAAAAATTTCCTCTATCTGGGTCGAGGCATCAACTACCCGGTGGCGCTCGAGGGGGCACTGAAGCTCAAGGAAATTTCCTATATCCACGCCGAAGGCTACGCGGCTGGGGAGATGAAGCATGGCCCCATCGCATTGATCGACAAAGAGATGCCTGTCGTAGTGCTCGCTCCGCGCGATCGCCTCTACGAGAAGACGGTGAGCAACTTGATGGAGGTCAAGGCCCGGCGTGCTCCGGTGATCGCCCTGGTTGCTGAAGGCGAGCGCGAATTGGGCAAGATTGCCGATGCGGTCTTTACCGTACCCGATGTGCATCCACTGTTATCGCCCATTCTCTTTACCATTCCATTGCAGCTTCTGGCGTATCACATCGCGGTCCTTCGGGGAGCCGACGTGGATCAGCCGAGGAATTTAGCCAAGAGCGTCACAGTCGAGTAGGGCTTGTTGAGTATAGCCGTTCATCTTCACGGAAGGACAACCGAGACCCATGGCAATTACCAGAGCGGAAGTGCTGCGAGTGGCACAGTTAGCACGGCTGGAACTTGCGGATAGCGAGCAAGAGGCATTCGGGAAACAGCTCGACCAGATTCTGCTGTATGTGCAAAAGCTCAAGACGTTCGATACGGAGGGTGTGGAAGCGACCTCCACCGTGTTGGAGCAGGTGAATGTGTTTCGTCCGGATGAAGTGCGTCCGTCCCTGTCTGTGGATGAGGCTCTGGCCAATGCGCCGGTGACCCAGGAGAGCTATTTTCAGGTCCCGCGAATCATTCAGGAATCGTGAGTGCTTGAGACGGTACTGACTGGACCGGAATCGAGTTCGGTCTGCTCCAGTCGATGTAGAGACCACCAACACCGAGGCCTTGACGAGGGAATCACTCATGTTTCGACAGATGTTACGATCCAAGATACACCGTGCCACCGTGACAGAGACGTGTCTGGAGTATGAAGGGAGCTTGACGGTCGATGAAGAACTCCTCGAGGCGGCCGGCATTCTTCCGTATGAAGCCGTCGTCTGTTCCAATCTGAATAATGGGGAACGTTTCATGACCTATGCCATGAAAGGCAAGCGCGGCGCCGGCGAAGTCATCCTGAACGGCCCGACCGCTCGAAAAGGGGCGCTGGGAGATCAGATCATCATCTTCTGTTACGAGTATTACGGCGAGGAAGAGATCAAGCGACACACCCCCAAGATTATTCAGGTGGATTCCAAAAACCGGATCACCGGTAAGCCGGTCAACCGCTGATGTTACATAAGCTGACGCTGGCGGAGCTACAGCACAAATTTACGGCAGGAGAGGTTACCGCTTCGGATATCACGCGCGCCTATTTCCTGCGCATCAACCAGGTTGAACCTCGCGTGCGGGCATTTGTGACGCAATGCAAGCAGGCGACGATGGATCAGGCCGAGGCTCTTGATCGCAAACTCAAGGGATGGCGCAAGACGCTTCCCATGATGGCGATGCCACTCGCGGTGAAGGACAACATTTGCACACAGGACGTGAAGACCACTTGTGCCTCCCGCATGCTCGAACATTTCACGCCGCCCTACAACGCAACGGTGATCACGAAGTTGCAGGAACAAGGGTATTTGCTTGTTGGAAAGACCAATCTGGACGAGTTCGCGATGGGTTCGTCAACGGAGAACTCCGCGTTCGGTCCAACCCGCAACCCATGGAATGCTCACATGGTCCCCGGCGGGTCCAGCGGTGGTTCGGCTGCCGCGGTGGCCGCGGATGAATGTGTGGCCGCATTGGGGTCGGACACCGGAGGATCAATTCGGCAGCCGGCATCCTTCTGTGGCGTGGTCGGACTCAAGCCGACGTATGGACGAGTGTCCCGTTACGGCCTCATCGCCTTTGCGTCTTCTCTCGACCAAATCGGGCCGATCACGAAGAATGTGACGGATGCCGCTATTCTCCTGGGTGCGATTGCCGGTCACGACCCACGCGATTCAACCTCTGCAGACGTGCCCGTTCCGGACTATACCAAGGCGTTCAAGAAGCGGGATGTAAAGAAGCTCAAGCTGGGTGTGCCCGTGGAATACTTCGCATCGGGCTTGGATCCGGATGTGGAACGGGCCGTGCGTGCAGCCATCGAGGAGTTCCGAAATTTAGGAGCCGAGGTGAAGGAGATCACCTTGCCCACGACCGATGCCGCTGTCGCCACCTATTACGTGATTGCGACTGCAGAGGCGAGTTCGAACCTGGCCCGGTACGACGGAGTCAAATATGGTCTGAGGACCAAGGAAACCACCGATCTGCTCAACATGTACATGAAAACGCGGGAAGAAGGATTTGGCGCAGAGGTTAAACGACGCATCGTGTTAGGTACGTATGTATTGAGTGCGGGGTACTACGATGCCTACTACGGAAAGGCGCAAAGCGTCCGGACTTTGATCCGGCGCGACTTTGACGTGGCCTTCCAGGACGTGGATTTCATCGTGACGCCCGTGACACCGACCCCGGCGTTCAAGCTTGGCGAGAAGGTGCAGGACCCCTTGCAAATGTATCTCTCCGACATCTTCACAATTTCCGTCAATCTCGCCGGTCTGCCGGCGATTGCCGTGCCATGCGGGTTTTCACAAACCGGCTTGCCGATAGGAATGCAACTGATCGGACGGGCATTCGAGGAATCAATAATCCTGCGCGCTGCATATGCCTATGAGCAGGCGACGCAATGGTGTACGAAGCGGGCGATCATTCGATGACGAGGATATGCGCGCGGTATGAGCGTCTGAAGCTGATGCCTGCATCTGCTGCCGGAGGGCCCCATGGTCGTTGAAATTGCGGCAATACTCGTGGCAGTGGCCTTCGCAGTTCTTGTCGGGTACCTTGTTCCGCTTTTGATCCAAGTACGCAGGACAGTAGCCGAATCGGAACAGTTGATGGCCCGAATGAACAGCGAACTCCCCTCTCTGATCGCGGAGCTCAGAGCCATGAGCCAGAATCTCAATGATCTGACGGAGCAAGCGAGAAGTGGGGTAGAACACGCGTCGGTGCTTCTGCACGCTGCGGGACAGTTGGGAGAATCGGTTCAGGTAGTTCATAAGCTCGTCAAAGGATCCGGTGGCTCCTTACTCGCCAATATGGCCGGCATAGTGGCGGGCTTGCGAGCGGCCAGGGACGTCATGAAAGAGCGTTTTAGAGAAGGAGGGAAACACAATGGGGGATGATCACGGACCGTCATCAGCAGCGGTACTCTTGGGATTTCTGAGTGGAGCGGCGCTCGGAGCGATGGCAGCGATATTGCTGACACCACGGGCCGGGCGTGAATCGCGTGAGATGCTCCGCGGGTATGCAAAACGTGCAGAGGATAGGTTGCGCGATCTCGCCGGAGAGGCAGGTCATTCGTTCGAGGAAGCAGTTGAACAGGGTCGGGATTTCATCGAATCGAAGAAATCTGTCCTGCGTGAAGCGTTTGACGCCGGCCGGGAAGCCCTCCGCCGCGAACGCGAGCATCTAGCCAAGGGAGATCAGGGGGAATCGTGACGTACGAGGTCGTCATCGGAGTGGAAGTGCATGCTCAATTACGCACGCAGTCCAAGATGTTTTGTGCGTGCGGGACGTTGTTTGGGCTGAATGCGAATTCTCAGACCTGTCCAGTTTGCCTGGGGATGCCGGGTGCTTTACCGGTCTTGAATCAGAAGGCCGTAGAAATGGCTGTGCGTACGGGTCTCGCGTTGAATTGCACCATCCGATCCCGGAATCAGTTCGCCCGGAAAAATTATTTCTATCCCGATTTGCCGAAAGGATATCAGATCTCCCAGTACGAAGCCCCGATTTGTGAGCAGGGATGGATTGAAATCCAGGTGGGGACTAACCGAAAGCGAATCCGTATCCACCGCGCGCATTTGGAGGAAGACGCCGGAAAGAACGTCCACGAGCCTGCGATGGGCAGCGGCGTGGATTTCAATCGGGCGGGGACACCTCTTCTCGAAATCGTCACCGAACCCGATTTGCACTCTTCCGAAGAAGTCGTCGCCTATCTCAAGACGCTGCGTGAGGTGCTGATGTACCTTCGTGTCTGTGACGGGAACATGGAAGAAGGCAGCTTGAGGTGTGAACCGAACCTTTCTCTCAGACCCGTCGGCCAGAAGGCATTCGGGACGAAGGTCGAGTTGAAGAATATCAACTCCTTTAAATTCGTGAAGGATGCGGTGGAGTTTGAGATTCAACGGCAGACGAAGGTGCTCAGGGATGGTGGCCAGGTTCGGCAGGAAACGCGGCTCTGGAATATCGATCGCGGCGAAACTGTAGTGATGCGCAGTAAGGAAGACGCGCACGATTATCGGTACTTTCCGGATCCGGATCTGGTGCCGGTTGTGATGACTGATGAGCGGATCGAACGGTTACGTCCGACAGTCCCAGAATTGCCGTCGGTGAGACGACATCGTTTTGTAAAGGACTACCGGCTCACCGAATATGATGCGGGAGTGTTGACGGCTGATAAGGATACTGCTGACCTGTTTGAAGAGACCATTGCCAAGCAACGAGAGTCTATTGGCGTGTCGGGAGAAGTCTTGGGAAAGGAAACAGGCAACTGGATCATGGTCGAAGTGCTGGCGTTGCTCAAGAAAGGCGTGCCGAATGGTGATCAGGCAGCAGACGATGCGCTAGCCATTGCTGATAGCCCTCTCTCCCCGCCTAAACTGGCTGAGCTTCTCCTTATGAAGCGCAAGGGCGAGATCAGCGGACCGACGGCCAAATCAGTCCTGGAAGAAATGTTCAGGACGGGTCGGACCGCCGCCGAGATCGTTGCAGCTAAAGGGCTCACTCAAGTATCGGATGAAAGTGTCCTGGAGAAGATTCTTGATGAAGTCTTGGCAAAGAATCCGGCGCAAGTCGAACAGTACAAAGTCTGGCAAGCAACAAGTTCTTGGCTTCTTGGTCGGACAGATCATGAAAGAATCCGGTGGAAAGGCCAATCCGGGAAAAGTCAATGAGCTGCTGAAGCGACGACTGTCATCGTAACCGGAGAGACTGTCTGAGGGGGGTACAGGAAGTATGAGCGCGATTCTGGACATTCGAGCACGACAAATTTTGGATTCGCGGGGCAATCCTACCGTTGAGGTGGAGGTGACCTTGGAAAGTGGTGCGAACGGGCGGGCGGCTGTCCCCTCCGGCGCATCGACAGGGGAGAAGGAAGCCATTGAATTGCGGGACGGCGACAAAAAGCGATGGATGGGTAAAGGTGTCTCGAAGGCTGTCGCGAACGTGAGTAAGGCAATTGCTCCTAAGTTGCTCGGTATGGATGCATACAACCAGTCTGCGGTCGACCGTGCCATGATCGAATTGGATGGTACCAAGACCAAAGCCAAACTTGGAGCCAATGCCATTCTAGGTGTGTCGCTGGCTGTGGCCAAGGCCGCTGCGGCCGAGACTGGTCAACCCTTGTATCGATACCTTGGGGGGACCGGAGCCAGGACGCTCCCGGTCCCGCTGATGAACATCATCAATGGTGGCGCTCATGCCGACAATCGCCTGGATCTGCAGGAGTTCATGATCATGCCGGTCGGGGCCTCCCGGTTCTCCGATGCTTTGCGGATGGCGACCGAGGTCTTTCATGTGCTCAAAGCCTTACTCAAGAAAAAGGGGCTGAGCACGGCAGTGGGTGATGAAGGTGGATTTGCCCCTGATCTTCAGTCCAATGAAGAGGCCCTTGCGCTGATCGTGCAGGCCATTGAGGAAGCCGGATACCGCCCAGGTCGGGACATTGCGTTGGCGCTCGACTGTGCCGCGAGCGAACTGTATGACAAGGGCCAGTATTTTCTCGAAGCGGAGAAGCAACCACAACGCTCCTCGGAAGAGATGGTGACCTATTACGGGAAATTGCTCGACCGCTATCCGATTCTTTCGATTGAAGATGGCCTGAGCGAGGTGGATTGGAAAGGCTGGGAACTGCTCACCAGAAAATTAGGCGCACGGGTGCAGTTAGTGGGTGATGATATCTTCGTGACGAATGTCGAAATCTTTGGGAAAGGGATTCGGGAAGGTATCGGCAATTCAATTCTCATCAAGCTCAATCAAATCGGCTCTCTGACGGAAACCTTGGAGGCGATTGAACTGGCAAAGCGATCGGGCTATACGGCGATTGTTTCCCATCGGTCTGGAGAGACCGAAGATACGACGATTGCGGATGTGGCTGTCGCCCTGAACACCGGACTCATCAAGACGGGATCCTTATCGCGCACGGATCGCGTGGCCAAATATAATCAACTCTTGCGAATTGAAGAGGAACTGGGAGCCTCGGCCTTATATCCAGGACTACGGGCAATTCCGATGAGAGCCTGAACACAACCATGGTGAAACCAAACCGGGGGCGCGATTGGCTGGATTGGCAGCGGAAGCTGTTCATTGCGGCGAAGTGGACCGGGCTGGCCACGCTGGTCCTCATGGCCGGGTCCCTGTTAGCCGGGGAGATGGGCGTGCCGCGATATCTCAGCATGCGGGCACATATGGAGCAACTTGGCCGAGAACTCACGGACTTGCAACATCTCAATGCCGAACTCCGAACAGATATCGATCGTGTGCAGTACGATTCGGTACGGATCGAAGAGCTTGCCCGCGAGCGATTGGGTTATGTGCGCAAAGGCGAAACTGTGTATCAACTGGCTCCCGTGCGAGAGCTCGATGCTTCCGACCGTTGAGGGTCCCGATGAAGTGGGGAACGGTTGCCATCATTGGACGGTCCAACGTCGGGAAGTCGACGCTCCTGAATAGACTCCTGAATGAAAAAGTTGCGATCGTCTCGGACAAGCCGCAAACGACGCGCACGCGAATCCTAGGTATTGCCCATGTCCGTGACGCCCAAATCGCCTTTCTAGATACGCCCGGATTGCATGAACCACAACATTTGTTGAATCGCCGAATGGTCCGAACCACCCTCGAGACCTTCGAAGATGCCGATGTCATGTATGTGGTGGTGGATGCCACAGCGCAACCGGGGCCGGGTGATCGCATCGTCGTGCATCATATCCAGAACGCCGTGACCAAACACAGCCGCCCTATCTTTCTTGCGGTCAATAAAGTGGATTTGGTGAACAAGTCGAAATTGCTGCCGGTCCTTCAGAATTACAGTCGACTATTTCCATGGACGGAGGTCGTTCCCGTGTCCGCTCGGTCCGGCGATAACGTCAAGCGCTTGCTCGATATTACCGTCGCTCTTCTTCCTGAAGGCTCTGGGCCCTACGAGGAGGATATGGTCACGGACCAGTCTATGCGTACCTTAGCTGCCGAGCTGATTCGGGAAAAAATCCTTGCGCAAACGTATGAGGAAATTCCACACGCGGTCGCTGTTGAGATCGAACAATTTCAAGAAACCGGAAAGTTGGCCCGCATTAGCGCCGCCATCCTCGTAGAAAAGGAATCCCAGAAGGCCATCGTGATCGGAAAGCACGGAGAGCGGTTGAAGCAGGTCGGCTCCGCGGCACGAAAGGATATGGAGCGTCTGTTCGGCATGAAAGTATTTTTGGAGATGTGGGTCAAGGTTCGAGAAGCGTGGCGCGAGGACGAGCGAGTCTTGATGGAGTTGGGATACTAGCGAGGGTGTGATGCAACCGTTGGACCGATCACGCATCGGTGAAAAGGATCCCGCGAAGGAAGCATCCCGGGAACCAGGCGAACGGGGACACGCAAAGTCCGATATTCGCTTGGTATCTATTCAACGACTCCTCCGTCGGGGGGCGATTACCAACCTCGCAAAAATGCTTGCTCGCATGCATCCCGCCGATATCGCCACCGTGATCGATCATCTGTCATCTCCGAAGGAAAAACGGGAGATATTTGAGCTGGTTCGCGGAGAAGCCAAGCGCGGCCAGGTACTGAGCGAACTGGACGGCGACAGTATCACGCACGTTCTCTCCGATTTGCTTCCCTCCGATGTGGCCTGGCTCTTAAAGGACCTGGGCTCGGACGATATCGCCTACATTCTCAGCGTGCTGCCCACGGATCGTGCCAAGGAAGTTCTGTCCTTGATGCGGACGGAGGACTCCACCGAAATTGCCGACCTGCTGAGGTATCCAAAGGGAACCGCGGGCGCAATCATGACCACCGAATTTTTTTCCATGTCGGAGGATTCTACGGCGCAGGAGGCGATCCGTCGTCTGCAGCAAGCGACCGACGCTGAAATGGTGTTCTATATTTACGTGACCGACAAGGACGACCGGCTTGTCGGCGTGCTTTCGTTGCGACAACTATTGACTGTGCCTCCGGCGACACCGCTCAAGAATATCATGACGCGCGATCTCATCAGCGTTGCCGTGGATATGGATCAAGAGGAAGTGTCGCGGCAGGTGGCCAGTTATAACCTCTTGGCCATTCCGGTTGTCGAGAAGGACGGGAAGCTCGTCGGCATTATTACGGTCGATGACGTTGTGGACGTCATCCGAGAGGAAGCCACCGAGGACATGCTCAAAATGGCCGGCGCAATTGAGGAGGAAGCGGTTTCGAAATCCTCGAGTATGGCGGCGGCTCGCGTCCGGTTGCCGTGGCTGTTCACCAATCTTATCGGTAGTTTGCTGTCCGGGATGATCTTATGGGTATTTCGCTATACCATTCAGGAAGTCGTGGCCATTGTCAGCTTCATTCCTGTCATCGCGGCGATGGGAGGAAATGTGGGCTTGCAATCGTCAACCTTGATTATCCGCGGTCTGGCGACCGGTATGGTGGAGATGACCGACGTCTGGAAGATTTTCTTCCGAGAAGTCAAAATTGCGTTTATGATGGGGATCGCCTGCAGTTTGCTCCTTACCGCGGTGGGGTGGTTATGGCATCAAGTGTTTCTCGGTATGGTCGTCGGCGTATCACTGATCACTGCCTTTTTGGTGTCGACCAGTATGGCCACGGTCATGCCCATTGCCTTGAAGCGCATCGGTGTAGACCCGGCGGTTGCGGCTGGCCCTTTCGTGACGACGGCCAATGACATCACCGGGATTGCCATCTATCTCACGCTCGCCACGATATTTTTAGAGCATTTGCGATAAGACCATGGACTCTGATGCCAATGAAACGTCATGCTTCAGGTCAGGACTGACATGCCTTTGGTAAAGACTAGTGCCATTATCCTCAAAAGTCGACGATGGGGAGACGCTGACCGAATTGTGACGTGTTACACACTTCGATTCGGCAAGATTCGCGCGGTCGCTCGAGGTGCGAGAAGGATGAAGAGTCGACTGGGAGGCTCGATCGAACCGTTTGTGCTGTGTCAGATGGACCTTTTTGAAAAGCCCGGCGATTCTCTCTATCGGCTTTCTCAGGTGGCCATGCAGGAGTCCTTTTTGGCCTTCCGGGAGGATCTGACGCTGATGACGGCTGCCGCGCGGATGGTCAATCTCGTCGCTGCGGTTGTGGCAGAAGGCGATCCTGATCCTCGCATGTTTGAGGTTCTCGAACAGGGATTACGCTCGCTTGTGACGAGTCGTGATCCGGGTCTGACGGTGTTGCTGTTTCAAATCCGTGTACTCGGAGTAACGGGTTTCAAACCTCAGACGCATCACTGTGCATCGTGCGGCCGAAGCTGTCCCGATGCGGCACCGCAGTTTTCTCCTTCGGCGGGGGGGGTGGTCTGTCATGTCTGTGCTCGCCGGCAGGCCATTGAGTGCGTTCCATTATCACGGGGAAGCGTGGCCTTCCTGCAGCAAGCGCTTCAGTTGACTTCAGCTCTGGTGTCGCGTTTGAATGCGGGAGGACAGGTACGCTCGGAAGTGGAGACCGCTATCGAAGGTTATGTCATCGCTGTGACAGGAAAGCGTCTGCCTTCCAATTGTTTCCGGACCTTTTAACGGTGGTTCTCTCCCAATTCCGAACATACATCACCGAAGTCTTGGCGCGGTATTGACCAATGAGTACGAGGGTTCTCGAACCGGCGGATATGGAATGGGTGGATAAGGGGATTCTTGGAATCACCTGGAATGATGGGCACAAAAGCGTATATCCCGTACGATTCCTTCGACAGCAATGTCCCTGCGCAGCTTGCACGGATGAATGGACCGGGGAGTTGCGCTTGCAACCAGATGATGTTCCGCTCTTGATCATGTTACAGGATGCTGAACCGGTGGGTCGATATGCTCTACAGTTTAAGTGGAGTGACGGGCATGATACAGGCATCTATTCGTACGCATTGTTGCGACGATTATGTCAGTGCGATCTTTGCCAGCCGGTAAAACCGGAGGCCAATAGGTCACGGCGACTCATGTGACGACTCGCGTGTTCTCCAATTCGAGATGTCAATGATATGGTCCAAGATCGTTCCTCTTGCGTGGGGCATGCGGCACACATTGATTGCTCTTCCGTTAAGTGTGGTATTCGTGGCCTGTTCCAGCATGCCCTCCCTTGAAGAACAGAAGCGCTTCGTTACACGGAATGAAATTCGACTGCATGACCTCACGCCACGGGCGTTCGTGGAGGTTTGGGGAAAACCCACCTATGCCCGTCATCAATTCTCTCAGTTTTTTGTCATGAAAGACGGGAGCTTCATTCCTCAATCGAGGTTGTCCCTTGGTGACTCACCTCAAGGATGGGAAACAGGACTCGAAGCTGGTGAAGCCCTGTTTATGGGATATGTGGATAGAGGGTGGCTCCTGGTCTTTTTTGAAGAGCGGCTTGTGTACAAGGAATCGATGTCATCCGCAAAGATCCATGACCTGGGCAGAACGTGGAAGTACGAAGATCAATTCAAGACTCGACTCGAAACACCGTTAGACTCCAGCCGATAATTTATTCTGTTATGCCTTCTGAAGAAGCGGATCACCCCCTTCACATTGTTATGGTGTCATCGGAGGCGGTGCCTTTTGCCAAAACCGGCGGTCTTGCAGACGTCGTTGGGGCTCTCGCACCCGAGCTTGCGAAGCTCGGACACGATGTCCATTTAATTATCCCCCAGTATCGATTGACTGAAGCAAAAACCGTCCCCTTTGAGGAATTTGATCGCTTGACGGTTCCGACTGCTATGGGAGAGATCGAAACTGTGGTGGAACTCGTCAAGAATGGTCCGGGTCGTGGTACTCGTGGAAAACTTACAATTTTAACCATTCGGTGTGATCGATACTTTGATCGGGTCGGTCTGTACCAGGAGGCTGGTCGGGACTACCCGGACAACCTGGAGCGGTTTAGCTACTTCTGTCGTGCGGTGATGGAAATATTGCTGATTTTAGTTAGGCAGAACCGCTGGAGATCAGCTGTTCTCCATCTTCATGATTGGCAGGCGGCGCTTTGCGCGGTGTACTTGAAGACATTGTATGCCTCATATCCGGAATTGCGTCAAGTCCGCAGCGTCCTGACCCTTCACAATGTCGGTTATCAGGGGATTTTTCCTGCTGGCGAGTTTCCAAAGACCGGATTGCCGCATGCGTTATTCTCGACACCCTCATTGGAATACTATGGATCGGTGAATTTATTGAAAGGGGGAATCGTGTTCGCCGACCTTCTCACCACGGTCAGTCCGACCTACAGTCAAGAGATCCAGACCGCAGAGTACGGATTAGGGCTGGAAGGGGTTCTAGCAGAAAAAAAAGAAATACTTCATGGAATTCTTAATGGTATTGACATCGACGCATGGAATCCTGCCACGGACCGGTACCTCTCTAGTCATTATTCGGCAACAGAACTTGCAGGGAAAGGGATATGTAAGATTCATCTTCAGAGAGAGTTTCAACTCAGGCAGGGCGACACACTGCTTATTGGAATCATCGCTCGCTTGACGGCCCAGAAGGGAATTGACCTTGTCCTTGACATTATTCCTGACTTGATGGAAATGGAGGTTCAGCTCGTCATTTTGGGGGCAGGAGACGAGGATTATGTGAACCGCCTCGACGCCATAGCTCGGCAATATTCAGGACGCATCGGATTTCGTGAGGGCTTCGACGAGGGGTTGGCGCACCGTATAGAAGCGGGAGCAGACCTACTCCTTATGCCGTCCAGGTACGAGCCATGTGGCCTCAGTCAAATGTATAGTTTGCGCTATGGCACCGTTCCGGTTGTTCGAAAAACAGGAGGGCTAGCTGATACTGTCCTGCCCTGCACGCCACGTAACATTCAGAAGCAGCGCGCAACAGGGTTTGTTTTTACTGATGCGGTGTCTGAATCGCTCTTGAACGCTGTGATGTTGGCCTCTATGTTTTATGAGAGACAATCTAACTGGCAGGTGATAATGCAAGCAGGAATGAATACTGATAACTCATGGAAACGTTCAGCTACCGCGTATGCAGACCTGTTTGCTCATCTTGCGCGTCAAGACTTTGAAATGTCAGAGAAATTGAAGGACAAATAACTGTCAGCCTAGTGCAGTAAGGCTTGCAGTTCCATGTCCAGTTTAGTCAAATGAACGCGAGCCTGTAGAGTGTAATAGGAGTAAGTGGGGTGAGGATGGTCGTGGATCACTCGGCGAAATAATTCTCTCGCGAGATCATTATGACCCCCACTAGCCGCTGTCTTACCAGAATGGAGGGTACACGAGGCGCTCATAGCGTTCACGTCGACAGCGAACCGATCCGTGGGTTGAGAAACCAGCCCCGCAAATTGTCTAGCGAGAGGGATTTCCCAATTGTTTTTGGTGGTCACATTCTTACTCAATTCGCGCAGTTTTTCCGCATCAAATTGGGTAGTGTCTAGATCCATTGAGTTTAGGCAATGAGTATACGTCGTCCATGAGGTCATGAAATGGCTGTTATCTAAATGGGTCTTGTCTACCCCTACTCCCACGAGGCAACCTGACAGCAGAATGATCATTCCGCTGAGCATCATCACTACTGAAACGGAGTGCGTGCCTTTTGTCATCGTGCCAGGCCTCCTCACCAACGGTAGAGAAAGCAAGGCATGGGCCGGGGAAAGTGCTCACATAAGTGAGCTTCACTGTGGGATTCTGACTAGCAATGGAGCTGGCTATGTCTCTAAAATTCAGCAGTGTTGGTTTTTTGAGACAGTGAGCGAGGCACCAGCAAAGTGATGGATTAGGATCGAAACACCTGGACTAGAATGCCAGTGCGGGTCGTTCACCACGCCGCCCCGGACTCCCTGATTCGGCGCGATGCTCGTCAGCGTCGGCGCCGGCGTTGGCGCCGCCGGACCGACCGTGAAGGTTTGCGGGGCTGGCCCGCGGGCCGTCGTGACCGTCACCGTGTGGGCACCGGGCGTGGCCGTCGTCTCGATCACAATGTTGGCGGTCAGCGTCGTCGCCGCTGCTCACAATCACGTTGGCGGCCGTCACGCCGCCACCGCTGACCGCGACCGTCGTCGCGCCGCGACGAAGTTCGTGCCTGTCAGCGTGACCGCCACCGTGGTGCCCGCGCGCCTTGATTGGCGCGACGCTCGACAAGGTCGGCGCACCCGGCGCCGGCGACTGCGCTTCCAGGGGTGACGGCGTCACGATTGAGTAGACCGCCGGCAGCAACGCCGCCGCCACGCCACGCCCGAGCAACCAACGCCGTGTGGTTGCCCGTCGATCGCTGAGCGACTCGACTGGCAACTCCAGTAGGTGAACCTGTGCGAGTTGCTTGAGGGTCAGGTCGACGACCGCATCGGCCTCGGGGATACCATCTCCACGCGCAAGGCAGCCGCGATCGCGTCCGGGCTCGTCGCACCGTCACACTGCCGCCACACGCGCGCCGCGGTTGGGTTGAGGGCGTGCACCTGCGTACGTGCCCCATCGTAGACTGACGCTTCCTCGCCCAGCGGCTCGGTGTGCGTGGTGGGAGACTGTCGTGGATACATCCGATCTTTCCCTTGTTTGTGGCAGCACGAGCGGCTCCATGCCGTGCTGTTCGGCGTCGGGCAGGGTCATGCCTGAACCTACCAAGTGATGATGACCTCGCCGTTGCCAGCGCGGACGCCTTGCGTGTGCGTCGCCCCCGGATCCGCGAACGACGATCCACCGCCACCAGTCCCGGCGTAGAAGGGTGCCGCCAGCGCCTCCGCCGCCTCCGAAGTAGCCGCCACCTCCTCCGCCGCCGGCTGACCCACTTAACGCGTCGGGTCCGCCTTGGCCGCCGGTGCCGGAGGCCCCGGGCTGACCATTGTGGCAGGGTTCGAGGAGTTGATCCCCCCGCTCCACCGTCCGACTGCGTGCCACCGCCAGCGGCGGTCACGTTGGGCGGGGGCGGTGCCAGCGCCACCCGTTGTGCCCCCTCCTGCGCCGCCGAAGCCACTGAAGGAGCCGCCCCCACCGCCCCCTGCGACAACTACGCGATTTGACAGTGCATTACCGCCGCGTCGGATGTCGGACGCCCCGCCTCCGCCGCCGTCGAAGAAACTGGACCTGTGCCGCCTGCCCCGCCGCCATTGAAGCCGCCCAACCCACCGAGCCGCGCCGATTCCGCCCTGGCCTCCGACGAAGACATTCAAGATCTCACCCGGGACGACGGTGAGCGTCGCTGTCACGCTTCCTCCGCGGCCGCCAGGGGACCCAAAACCTCCTTGTGCACCCTGCGCGGTCACCGTCAGCGTCGTCACGAGCGGCGGCACTGTGAAGGTCTGCGGACCGCCCGTAAAGATGAACGTCGCGGTACCGGGATTGATGGTGAAGGTTTGCTCGCCGCTCGTCCCGAAGGCCGTCGTGACTGTCACCGTGCGAGGACCAACTGCCGCGTCTGGATTCGAACACGAAGTTGGCGGTCAGGCCTCGACGTACTGCTGCCCACGACGATGGTGTTGACTGTCACGCCGGTACCGCTGACGGTCACGGTCGTGGCGTTGACGACGAAATTCGTGCCTGTTAAACAAGGTGACGGCTATCGTGGTCACCCGGGTTCCTTGATTCGGCGCGACGTTCGTCAGCGTCGGCGCGAGCAGGCTGACGGTGAAGGTTTGCAATCCGCTGGTCCCGGCGGCGGTCGTGACCGTCACCGCGCGGCCACCGGTCGTTGCGGTCACATCGAGCACGAAGTTGGCCGTCAGCGTGGTGCTGCTGCTCACGACGACGGTGTTGACCGTCACGCCGCCACCGGCGACGGCCACCGTCGTGGGGGGCCGACGACGGAATTGAGTGCCCGTCGAAGGTGACGGCTACCGTGGTGCCCCGGATGCCTACATTCGGCGCGACGCTCGTCAGTGTCGGCACCGGCGGATTGACGGTAAAGGTCTGGGCGTCCGCTCGTTCCACCGGGGGTCGTCACTGTGACGTTGCGGGCCCAGTGGCGGCGGCCCCTCGAGCACGAAACTGGCGGTCAGCGACGGTCGCTGCTGCTCGACGACGACGGTGTTGACGGTCACGCCGCCACCGGTGACGGTCACCGTCGTGGCGCCGACGACGAAGTTGGTGCCCGTCAGGGTGACCGCGACCGTCGTGCCCCGGATGCCTTATTCGGCGAGACGCTGGTCAGCGTCGGCGCGACCGGCGCCGGCAGAGTGACCGTGAAGGTCTGCGCGCCGCTCGTGCCGCCGGCCGTCGTGACCGTCACCGTGCGGGCCCACCGGCGTGCGGCCGCATCGAGCACGAAGTTGGCGGTCAGCGACGTCCCGCTGCCCACGACGACGGTGTTGACCGTCACGCCGTCGCCGCCGACTGTCACCGTCGTGGCGCCGACGACGAAATTGGTGCCCGTCAGCGTGACCGCCACCGTCGTGCCCCGGATGCCTTGATTCGGCGAGAGGCTCGTCAGCGTCGGCGCGCCCGCCCCCGGCGACTGAGCTTCCACGGGAGACGGCGCCACGATCGAGTAGATCGCCGGCAGCATCGCCGCGGCCACGCCGCGACCGAGCAGCCAGCGCCGGGTCGTTGCCGGTCGATCGCCGCGCGACTCGACCGGCAGCTCCAGCAGGTGGAGGCGCGCGAGTTGCCTGAGCGTCAGGTCGACGACCGCATCGGCCTCGGGGATGCCCATCTCCACGCGCAAGGCCGCCGCGATCGCGTCCGGGCTCGTGGTACCGTCACACTGCCGCCACACGCGCGCCGCGGTCGGGTTGAGGGCGTGCACCTGCGCACGCGCCCAATCGTAGACCGACGCTTCGTCGCCCAGCTGCTCCGTGTGCGTGGTGGGAGACTGTCGTGGATACATCAGATCGCTCCTTGTCGTGGCAGCACGAGCGGCTCGACTGCCGTGCTGTTCCGCAGCGAGCGCGAGCTCGCCGAACGATGGAACGGTCGCCAACGCGGACGAGCAGTTGTCGCGACGACCGCAACGGATCCTGGCCGCTGTGTACAGAGCGACAGGAACCGAAACGTGCCGTCGGGCAGCGTCATGCCAGAACCTACCAGGTGATGGTGACCTCGCCGTTGCCAGCGCGGACGCCTTGCGTGTGCGTCGCACCCGGACGGGAACGACGATCCACCGCCACCAGTCCCGGAGCCTGGAAGGGTGCCGCCAGCGCCTCCGCCGCCTCCGAAGTAGCCGCCACCTCCTCCGCCGCCGGCTGACCCACTTAACACGTCGGGTCCGCCCGCGCCGCCGGTGCCGGAAGCCCCGGGCAGACCATTGTTGGCAGTGTTCAAGGAGTTCACTCCCCCCAATCCACCGGCCGACTGCGTGCCACCGCCAGCGGCGGTCACGTTGGGCGGCGGCGCTGCCAGCGCCACCCGTTGTGCCCCCTCCTGCGCCGCCGAAGCCACTGAAGGAGCCGCCACCACCGCCCCCTGCGACAACGACGCGATTTGACAGTGCAATACCGCCGCGTCGGATGTCGGACGCCCCGCCTCCGCCGCCGTCGTAGAAACTGGACCTGTGCCGCCTGCCCCGCCGCCATTGAAGCCGCCCAACCCACCGAGCCGCACCCAATCCGCCCTGGCCTCCGACGAAGACATTCAAGATCTCACCCGGGACGACGGTGAGCGTCGCTGTCACGCTTCCTCCCAGGCCGCCAGGGGACCCAAAACCTCCTTGTGCACCCTGCGCGGTCACCGTCAGCGTCGTCACGCCCGGCGGGACTGTGAAGGTCTGCGGACCGCCCGGAGGGTAAAGGTGAACGTCGCGGTACCGGCGGCATTGATCGTGAAGGTTTGCCCGCCGCTTGTCCCGCAGGCCGTCGTGACCGTCACCGTGCGGGCACCAGCCGCCGCGGCCAGATCGAGCACGAAGTTGGCGGTCAGCGACGTGCTGCTGCCCACGACGACGTTGGTGACCGTCACGCCGGTACCGCTACGGCCACCGTCGTGGCGCCGACGACGAAGTTCGTGCCCGTCAAGGTGACGGCTACCGTGGTCGCCCGGATGCCTTGATTCGGCGCGACGTTCGTCAGCGTCGGCGCGAGCAGATCGACGGTGAAGGTTTGCGGTCCGCTTGTCCCGCCGGCGGTCGTGACCGTCACCGTGCGGGCACCAGTCGCTGCGGTCACATCGAGCACGAAGTTGGCGGTCAGCGACGTCGCTGCTGCCCACGACGACGTTGTTGACCGTCACGCCGCCACCGGCTGACGTCCACCGTCGTGGCGCCGACGACGAAATTGGTGCCCGTCAGCGTGACGGCCACCGTGGTGCCCCGGATGCCTTGATTCGGCGCGACGCTCGTCAGCGTCGGCGCGCGGCAGACTGACCGTGAAGGTTTGCGAGCCGCTTGTCCCGCCGGCGGTCGTGACCGTCACGATGCGGGCACCAGCAGCGGCGGCCGGATCGAGCACGAAATTGGCGGTCAGCGACGTGCTGCTGCTCACGACGACGGTGTTGACCGTCACGCCGGCACCGGCTGACGGCCACCGTCGTGGCGCCGACGACGAAATTGGTGCCCGTCAGCGTGACCGCCACCGTGGTGCCCCGGATGCCTTGATTCGGCGCGACGCTCGTCAGCGTCGGCGCGCCCGGCGCCGGCAGACTGATCGTGAAGGTCTGCGCGTCCGCTGGTCCCGCCGGCCGTCGTGACCGTCACGGTGCGGGCACCGTCAGCGGCGGCCGCATCGAGCACGAAGTTGGCGGTCAGCGACGTCGTGCTGCCCACGACGACGGTGGTGACCGTCACGCCGGCACCGGCTGACGGTCACCGTCGTGGCGCCGACGACGAAATTGGTGCCCGTCAGCGTGACCGCCACCGTGGTGCCCTGGATGCCCTGATTCGGCGCGACGCTGGTCAGCGTCGGCGCGCCCGGCGCCGGCAGACTGACCGTGAAGGTTTGCGCGCCGCTCGTCCCGCCGGCGGTCGTGACCGTCACCGTGCGGGGCCCACAGCGGCGGCCGGATCGAGCACGAAGAGGGCGGTCAGCGACGTCGTGCTGCCCACGACCACGTTGGCGACCGTCACGCCGGCACCGCGACGGTCACCGTCGTGGCGCCGACGATGAAATCGGTGCCCGTCAGCGTGACCGCCACCGTGGTGCCCGGATGTCCTTGATTCGGCGAGACGCTCGTCAGCGTCGGCGCGCCCGGCCCCGGCGACTGCGCTTCCACGGGAGACGGCGCCACGATCGAGTAGATCGCCGGCAGCATCGCCGCCGCCACGCCACGACTGAGCAGCCACCGCCGGGTCGTTGCCGGTCGATCGCCGCGCGACTCGACCGGCAGCTCCAGCAGGTGAAGGCGCGCGAGTTGCGTGAGGGTCAGGTCGACGACCGCCTCGGCCTCGGGGATGCCCATCTCCACGCGCAAGGCCGCCGCGATCGCGTCAGGGCTCGTGGCACCGTCACACTGCCGCCACACGCGCGCCGCGGTCGGGTTGAGGGCGTGCACCTGCGCGCGCGCCCAGTCGTAGACCGACGCTTCGTCGCCCAGCTGCTCCGTGTGCGTGGTGGGAGACTGTCGTGGATACATCAGATCGCTCCTTGTCGTGGCAGCACGAGCGGCTCCATGCCGTGCTGTTCCGCAGCGGTCGCGAGCTCGTCAAGTGACGGGACCTTCGAGAGCGAGACGCGAGCCGTTGCGCGACCGACGCGATCCCGGCCGCTGCGCACACAGCGACAAGAACCGGAACGCGCCGTCGGACAGCGTCGCCATCGACCACATCGCACGCAGGTGATCCGACCATTCAGGGAACTACCACGTAATCGTCACCGAACCGGTGCCGCTGGTGACCCCTTGCTGATGCACGACGCCGGTCGCGCCGGGCGCCGTGAACGACGAGCCGCCCCCGCCGCCCCCGCCGCCCGCGTGCCGGAGATCCACCGCCGCCACCGCCGCCGCCGAAGTAGCCCCCGCCACCGCCGCCGCCACCGACAGACCTGGCGACCGTCGCCACCGACTCCACCCTAATTGCGCCGCGCCACGGTTCCGTCGGTGCTGCTAGCCGGCTGCCTTGGCGCCCCCGAGGCCACCACGCGATTGTGTCCGCCTCCCCCGCCACCGCCTGCCGCTTCCAGAGGTCTGGCCAGGATTGGCGATTGATACCACCGCCGGCGCCGCCGGCCCCGCCGTCCGCCACAACCAGTCGCGAACTCGCTTAGCGCCCCCGCCACCTCCGCCGCCGGCCACCGACCATTCGGGTGCCGCCGTTTCGCACACTCGAAGCGCCGCCGCCGCCGCCACCGACTCCGGGATGCCGCTCCGCCGCCGCCTCCGTTGAAGCCACCGTCCGCCACAGAGCTCCGGAATCATCTAGGACGGCCACCGACACGCACGGTGAGGGACGCGCCCGGCGTGACGGACACGGTCGCTGTCGTCCGACCGCCCAAGCCACCCGCGCCGCCGAGCAGCCAGATGCCCACTACCGCCCGGCGCGCCTGCGGCCACCATCGTGATGCTGACGACGCCGGCGGGTACAGTAAAGGTCTCCGGAGCGCCCGTGAAGTTGAACGTCGTGGAACCGGGCGGCGGCAGATTGATCGTGAAGGTTTGCCCGCCGCTTGTGCCGCCGGCCGTCGTGACCGTCACCGTGCGCGCACCAGTTGCCGCGGCCAGATCGAGCACGAAGTTGCGGTCAGCGACGTGCTGCTGCCCACGACGACGTTGTTGACCGTCACGCCGCCACCGCTGACGGTCACCGTCGTGGCGCCGACGACGAAGTTGGTGCCCGTCAGCGTGACCGCCACCGTGGTGCCCTGATGCCTTGATTCGGCGCGACGCTCGTCAGCGTCGGCGGCCGGCGGGGATTGATCGTGAAGGTTTGCCGCGCCGCTGGTGCCGCCGGCCGTCGTGACCGTCACCGTTCGAGCGCCCATCGCTGCGGCCGGATCGATCACGAAGTTCGCGGTCAGCGACGTGCGCTGCCGACGACGACGTTGTTGACCGTCACGCCGGCGCCGCTGACGTTCACCGTCGTGGCGCCGACGACGAAATTGGTGCCCGTCAGCGTGACCGCCACCGTGGTGCCCTGGATGCCTTGATTCGGCGATACGCTCGTCAGCGTCGGCGCGCCGGGCGCCGGCAGATTGATCGTGAAGGTTTGCCCGCCGCTTGTGCCGCCGGCCGTCGTGACCGTCACCGTGCGGGCACCCGTCGCTGCGGCCGGATCGATCACGATGTTGGCGGTCAGCGACGTCGTGCTGCCCACGACGACGTTGTTGACCGTCACCCCGCCACCGCTGACGGTCACCGTCGTGGCGCCGACGACGAAGTTGGTGCCCGTCAACGTGACCGCCACCGTCGCTCCCTGGATTCCCTGATTCGGCGCGACGCTCGTCAGTGTCGGCGCGCTGCGGCGCCGGCGCATTGATCGTGAAGGTCTGCCCGCCGCTCGTGCCGCCGGCCGTCGTCACCGTCACCGTGCGGGCACCGGCGGCTGCGGCCGGGTCGATCACGATGTTGGCGGTCAGCGACGTGGCGCTGCCGACGACGATGTTGTTGACCGTCACGCCGCTACCGCTGACGGCGACCGTCGTGGCGCCGACGACGAAGTTGGTGCCCGTCAGTGTGACCGGCACCGTCGTGCCCTGGACTGCCCTGATTCGGCGCGATGCTCGTCAGCGTCGGCGCCGGCGTTGGCGCCGCTGGACCGACCGTGAAGGTTTGCGGGCGCTGGTCCCGCGGGCCGTCGTGACCGTCACCGAGTGGGCACCGGGCGTGGCCGTCGTCTCGATCACAATGTTGGCGGTCAGCGTCGTCGCGCTGCTCACGATCACGTTGGCGGCCGTCACGCCGCCACTGTTGACCGTGACCGTCGTCGCGCCGATGACGAAGTTGGTGCCGGTCAGCGTGACCGCCACCGTGGTGCCCAGGCTGCCCTGGTTCGGCGAGAGGCTGCGTCAGCGTCGGCGCGCCCAGCCCGGCGACTGCGCTTCCACGGGAGACGGCGCCACGATCAAGGAGATCGCCGGCAGCATCGCCGCGGCCACGCCACGACCGAGCAGCCAACGCCGGGTCGTTGCCGGTCGATCGCCGCGCGAGCTCGACCGGCAGCTCCAGCAGGTGAAGGCGCGCGAGTTGCCTGAGTGTCAGGTCGACGACCGCATCCGCCTCGGGGATGCCCATCTCCACGCGCAAGGCAGCCGCGATCGCGTCCGGGCTCGTGGCACCGTCACACTGCCGCCACACGCGCGCCGCGGTCGGGTTGAGGGCGTGCACCTGCGCACGCGCCCAATCGTAGACCGACGCTTCCTCGCCCAGCTGCTCCGTGTGAGTGGTGGGAGACTGTCGTGGATACATCACATCGCTCCTTGTCGTGGCAGCACGAGCGGTCCATGCCGTGCTGTTCCGCAGCAATCACGAGCTCGTCAAACGACGGAACCACCGACAGTGCAGGCGGGAGCCGTTGTGCGACCGCCGTAGTTCCGGGCTGCTGCGCACGCAGCGACAAGAACCGGAACGCGCCGTCAGACAGCGTCGCCATCAACCACGTCAGGGATGATCAGGATGTCACACGAAATCGTCGCGCGCTTGACCCCTTGCTCATGCACGACGTCAGTCGCGCCGGACGCAGTGAACGACGAGCCGCCCCCGCCGCCCCCGCCGCCGCCGCCGAGTCTCGAGTCCAGCGCCCCACCGCCGCCCCCAAAGTAGCCCCCGCCCCCGCCGCCGCCACCACGACTCCTGTGACTGCGCCACCGTTTCCACCCTGATCCGCCACGCCGGCGGTCCATCGGTGCCCGTCACGGCTGCCCTCGACGCCCCCGGCGCCGCCCGTGGCTTGTGTCGCCCCCGCCGCCCCCGCCACCGCCGCCGATGCACGGATTTGGCCAGCAGTCTCCCGATGAGACCACCGCCGTGCGCCGCCTTCCCCGTCCGCCGACAGTCGCGCCGCCTGCGCCACCGCCGCCGCCGCCGCCGCCGGCGATCACGAGCGGAATGGCGCCATCATGCACGCTCGAGCGCCCCCCCGCCCCCGCCACCGTCTCCCGTGCTTCCGCCGCCGCCGTTGAAGCCGCCGGCCGTCGTAGACAGCGGTGTGGCCATTGGGACCGGCCACCGACACGCACGGTGAGCGACGCGCCCGGCGTGACGGACACGTCGCCTCGTCCGACCGCCCAGGCCACCCGCGCCGCCGAGAGCGCCCGAATCCATGGCCGCCTTGCGCGCCGGTGGCCAGAATCGTGATGCTGACGACGCCGGCGGGGACCGTAAAGGTCTGCGGACCGCCCGTAAAGGTGAACGTCTGCGGAACCAGGCATGATCGTGAAGGTTTGCGCGCCGCTTGTCCCGCCGGCCGTCGTCACCGTCACCGTGCGGGCACCAGCAGTGCGGCCGGATCGAGCACGAAGTTGGCGGTCAGCGATGTGGTGCTGCCCACGACGACGCTGTTGACCGTCACGCCGCGCACCGCGACGGTCACCGTCGTGGCGCCGACGATGAAATTGGTGCCCGTCAGCGTGACCGCCACTGTGGTGCCCCGGATTCCTTGATTCGGCGAGACGCTCGTCAGCGTCGGCGCCGGCGGCAGATTGATCGTGAAGGTTTGCGCGCCGCTCGTCCCGCCGGCCGTCGTCACCGTCACCGTGCGGGCACCAGACGGCTGCAGCCGGATCGAGCACGAAGTTCGCGGTCAGCGACGTGCTGCTGCCCACGACGACGTTGTTGACCGTCACGCCGGCACCGCTGACGTTCACCGTCGTGGCGCCGACGACGAAATTGGTGCCGGTCAGCGTGACCGCGACCGTGGTGCCCTGGATGCCTTGATTCGGCGAGACGCTCGTCAGCGTCGGACGCCGGCAGATTGATCGTGAAGGTTTGCCCGCCGCTCGTCCCGCCGGCCGTCGTCACCGTCACCGTGCGGGCACCGGTTGCTGCGGCCGCATCGAGCACGAAGTTGGCGGTCAGCGACGTCGTGCTGCCGACGACGACGTTGTTGACCGTCACGCCGGCGCCGCTGACGTTCACCGTCGTGGCGCCGACGACGAAGTTGGTGCCCGTCAGCGTGACCGCCACCGTCGCGCCCTGAATGCCTTGATTCGGCGCGACGCTCGTCAGCGTCGGCGCGCCCGGCGCCGGCAGATTGATTGTGAAAGTTTGCGCTCCGCTCGTGCCGCCGGCCGTCGTGACCGTCACCGTGCGGGCACCGGCTGCTGCGGCCGGATCGAGCACGAAGTTGGCGGTCAGCGACGTCGCGCTGCCGACGACGACGTTGTTGACCGTCACGCCGCCGCCGCTGACGGCCACCGTCGTGGCGCCGACGACGAAGTTGGTGCCCGTCAGCGTGACCGCACCGTGCGTGCCCTGGATGCCCTGATTCGGCGCGACGCTGGTCAGCGTCGGCGCGCCCGGCGCCGGCAGCATTGACCGTGAAGGTTTGCGCGCCGCTCGTCCCGCCGGCCGTCGTGACCGTCACCGTGCGGGCACCGGCGGCGGCGGCCGGATCGAGCACGAAGTTGGCGGTCAGCGACGTCGTGCTGCCCACGACGACGGTGTTGACCGTCACGCCGCTACCGCTGACGGTCACCGTCGTGGCGCCGACGACGAAATTGGTGCCCGTCAGCGTGACCGCCACCGTCGCGCCCTGGATGCCTTGATTCGGCGCGACGCTCGTCAGCGTCGGCGCCGCCCGGCGCCGGCGGCACTGACCGTGAAGGTTTGCGCGCCGCTGGTCCCGCGCGGCCGTCGTGACCGTCACCGTGCGGGCACCCGGCGCGGCCGTGGATCGATCACGAAGTTGGCGGTCAGCGACGTCGCGCTGCTCACGATCGACGTTGGCTGACCGTCACGCCGCCACCGCTGACGGCCACCGTCGTGGCGCCGACGACGAAATTGGTGCCGGTCAGCGTGACCGCCACCGTGGTGCCCTGGATGCCCTGATTCGGCGAGACGCTCGTCAGCGTCGGCGCGCCCAGCCCCGGCGACTGCGCTTCCACGGGAGACGGCGCCACGATCGAGTAGATCGCCGGCAGCATCGCCGCGGCCACGCCACGACCGAGCAGCCACCGCCGGGTCGTGGCCGGTCGATCGCCGCGCGACTCGACCGGCAGCTCCAGCAGGTGAAGGCGCGCGAGTTGCCTGAGTGTCAGGTCGACGACCGCCTCGGCCTCGGGGATGCCCATCTCCACGCGCAAGGCCGCCGCGATCGCGTCAGGGCTCGTGGCACCGTCACACTGCCGCCACACGCGCGCCGCGGTCGGGTTGAGGGCGTGCACCTGCGCGCGCGCCCAATCGTAGACCGACGCTTCGTCGCCCAGCTGCTCCGTGTGGGTGGTGGGAGACTGTCGTGGATACATCAGATCGCTCCTCGTCGTGGCAGCGTGGACAGATGGCGTTCGGACGTGCCTGAGAACCGCGGACACCAGCGGGCGAGCCTCGCCGCGTAGACCGGCGAACGCAATGCCACCGCTCACCGCCTGCTTCAGGATGGGCATCGAGTGCTCCGGGTTCCCGCGCGCGGCGACGGTGTGGCGCATCAGCGCGAGCAGCGTCGGGGCCGCCGTCAAGCGGCGCGGTCGCCAGCGAGCGCCGGCCCGGTACGAGGTCACGAGGACGAGTCCTATGGGCAGGGGCGTCGTCCCGGTCTCGGCGCCCAGTGCCGCGACCGGCACGCGGCGAGTCAACGCTGTCGAGCCGTCCCGGACCGCCAGCGGACGGGCGAACGGATGCACGCTTCCGGCGCGGTCGAGAACCGCGAACTCATCGGAGTAGTACGTCGCACCCGCCTCGAGCCATGCCTGGACGAGCGTCGTCTTGCCGGCGAAGCTGGCGCCGGGCATGACGATGGCGCGGCCTTCCCAGCCGACAACACCAGCGTGAACGAAGAGGTGGTCCGGCGCGCGCTCCGCGACGAAGGGCTCCGCGTGTGCGGCCAGCGCCCACCCTGCATCCGTCAACCGGCGCACGTCCGCGACAAGGTTCGTTCCGGCATACACACGGTATGACGGCCACGCTCCACCCGATACACCGGTAAGAAGCTCGTACCGGACGGACACGGGAGCATCAGGCTCGTGGTCTTCAACCGCGCGCCAGCCGAACGGCAGGTGCATGCGTTCCGGATCCTGTTCGAGCGTGTCGAGTAGCGCCCGACAGTCGACGCGGAGTCCGATCCGCACGCCGTACGCAACGAAGTGGCGCTCGAACATCCGGTCGCCCCTCATGGCGATACGCCCCATTCAGTTCGGGCGCGAAGGCTGCTCCGACCAGCCGCGGATCGATTAGGCGTTGGTCAACTCCAGGCAGGCACATCATAAACCAAGGGCGCAGCTGTACTGTTGAACGCGACAAGCTCTTGTGAGGAAAATATGAAGGACCCAGCGGACCCGGAAACTTGTGTTGACGATCGTGGTCCTCGGTGGGCGTCTTTCTGCTGGCACGATCGGAGCCCAGAATCAGACCGCGACTGTTCGTGTTCAGGTTCGTGCCTCCGAAAAGCCTGTCGAGGACGCGGAGGTAGTCGTCGCTGGCACAACCCATCGGACCGATGCGACCTGGGACCACACGATTATCACCGTCCCGGGTACAGTCGAAGTCACCGTGCTGAAGTCGGGCTTCGCTCCGACGTCGGCGTCGGTGCAGGTGGCGGCCGGCGTCATTCAAGAAGTAGTGGTGGAGTTGCAGGTACAGCCGACCGTCGAGGAGACCGTCACGGTCGTGGCGTCGACCCGCACCGACAAGAGACTCGAGGATCAGCCCATGCGGGTAGAGGTCCTTGCTCGCGAAGAGATCGAAGAAAAGATGCTCATGACCCCGGGAGACATCGTCATGATGCTGAACGAAATGGGCGGGATGCGGGTGCAAGCGACGTCTCCGTCGCTCGGTGCCGCGAGCGTCCGCATTCAGGGCATGCGAGGCCGGTACACGCGTGTGCTCTCGGACGGGTTGCCTTTGTTTGGTGAGGTCGGTGGCCTTGGACTTCTGCAGATCCCGCCGATGGATCTCGGGCAGGTCGAGGTCATCAAAGGCGTGGCGTCAGCGTTGTACGGCGCGGGCGCGATGGGCGGCGTCGTCAACCTCCTGTCTCGACGTCCAGGAACCGAGGATGAGCAGGAATTCCTGTTCAATCGCTCCACCCGTGGTGCGACGGATGCCGTGGCCTTCCTTTCCGGCCCGCTGTCTCGTGGATGGAGCGCGTCCCTGTTGGGTGGCGGACACTGGCAGGAAACGAACGACGTCAATGATGACTCGTGGGCAGATCTGCCAGGATATTCGCGAGCCGTCGTGCGGCCTCGGGTTTCTGGGATGGCGGCAGCGGTCGGACCTTCTTCGCAACGACGGGGTTGACTCGAGGACCGGAAAGGCGGCACTCTGGAGGGACAGGTGCTGGCAGCCACCGGCCAGCCGTACGCTGAAGCACTCGAGACGCACCGCTACGATGCCGGCGCCCTTGCCCAGTTCTTGTTCAAAGGCCGGTAAGTGATGACCTCGCGGGCCGCGGTGGCGCGGCAGAGCCACGACCACCAGTTTGGCGAAGCGATAGAACGCGATCGCCATGACACGGTCTTTGGCGAAGTGGCGGTGCGTGGCACGACAGGGCGTCAGACGTGGGTGGGCGGGTTCGCCATCGAACGGGTTGCGTACAGGGCACGCGACGTGCCTCGGTTCGACTACACCTTCACCGTGCCAGGCGCATTCGCCCAGTACGACGTCACCGTGTCACGACTTCTGTCGCTCTCTGCGAGCGCCCGTGTGGATGTTCACAGCGAGTACGGCACGTTCTTCAGTCCTCGTCTGTCGGCGCTGGCGCGTGCGGGTCGCTGGACGAGCAGATTCTCGGTCGGCACCGGGTTCTTTGGACCCACACCGATCACCGAAGAGACCGAAGCCGCGGGCCTGACACGTCTCGAAGTCCATCAGCCTGTCGAGGCCGAGCGCGGACTGAGCGCGTCGTTCGATCTGTCCCGCACTGACGGACCGCTGTCGTACACGGCGACAGTGTTCGCATCTCGCATTAACGATCCCTTCATGTCGAGCGATCGCCGTCGTACGTAATCGGCACGCTGCCGGACCCGACGACCAATGTGGGACTGGAGCTTCTGGGGACGTTGCGCAAAGCACCGTTCTCGGTCACTGCGAGCTACACCTACGTGCGAGCCCGCGAGACCGTCAACGCCCCGAACAAGACGTTCCGCTGACCCCGCGCCACAGCGCAGGAGTCGTCGGAATGTGGGAGGCGGAGGACGTCGGGCGGGTTGGAATCGAGCGGTACTACACCGGCCGCCAGACCCTCGAAGAGAATCCCTACCGAACCGTCAGTGAGGCGTACATGATTTTGGGCTCCTGGCAGAGAAGCAGTTCGGGCGAGTCCGGCTGTTCGTGAACGGCGAGAACCTCACGGGTGTCAGGCAGACGCGATGGGACCCGCTGCTTCGACCTGCGCGAGCAGCCGACGGCCGATGGACGGTCGACGCATGGGCGCCTCTCGAGGGACGCAACGTCAACGGCGGCCTGCGGATCCGGTTCTAGAGCAGTTTTCGCTTCCGTGTAATACGTAGTGTCCAGCGTTAAAGCCGTTTTTCAACGCCGGGACGCCGGGACGCCGAGACAAGACTGAGGAATCCTTCGCGATTTCCCGGCGACTCGGCGGCTCGGCGTTAATACACGCAAACGAAAAACGCTCTAGACGCTGCGTTCACTCGAAATCAAGCAGCGTGAGGCTTCGGCTGCCGAATATGCATAGTCGCGCCGAGCCTCGCGTCGCATCATGGCAGTGCGTTGATGGGAGTGTTTGGCATCTTCCGGCGTTCAGCGTCACGGCACGCTCAGGTGCTCGCAGGCTGCCTCGT